>JBNMHR010000048.1:0-15333 GCA_050872865.1 Faecousia sp.
CCCTTGTTTTCTCAACGAACCAGTCTATTTTCAAAGCGGGTCCCCTCCACCCCCGGCCAGCGGGCCACCCCCACCAAGCAGGAGGGGGCAAGGGGATTTCCTCCCATCAGACTATACCATTCATCCGGGGGATTGCCACACCAGTCTGCGGACTGGTTCGCAATGACAACGGCCCTCCTCAGTCGCTGCGGCGACAGCTCCCCCCAAGGGGAGCAGAGTTCTACAAATCCCCATTTGTCGATGTAAAAAACCGCCCCGTTCCGACCTGGAACGGGGCGGTTATAATACATTTACGACAGCAGCAGCTTGTCGTCGGCTTCGTCGGAGCCGGAGGCTTTGCTGAAGAGCTCCAGCAGCTGCTCTACGGTGAGCTTTTTCTTTTCCTCACCGGATACATCCACGGCCACATGGCCGTCGTACATCATGATGAGCCGGTTGCCGTAGGCAATGGCGTCACGCATGTTGTGGGTGATCATCATGGTGGTCAGGTGGTTCTTTTCTACGATCCGCTGGGTGGCTTCCAGTACCTTTGCGGCGGTTTTGGGGTCCAGGGCGGCGGTGTGCTCGTCCAGGAGCAGCAGCTTCGGTTTCTGCAGGGTGGCCATCAGCAAAGTCAGGGCCTGCCGCTGGCCGCCGGAAAGGAGGCCTACCTTGGCGGTCATCCGGTTTTCCAGACCCAGGTCCAGGATCTTCAGCTGCTCTTTGTAGCGCTCCCGGTCTGCGGCGGTAATGCCCTTGCGCAGGGTGCGCTTCTTGCCCCGGCGGTCGGCCAAAGCCAGGTTTTCTTCGATCTGCATGGTAGCGGCGGTGCCCATCATGGGGTCCTGGAACACCCGGCCCAGGTCCACGGCCCGCTTGTATTCGGGCAGGCGGGTGATGTCCTTGCCGTCCAGAAGGATGGAACCGGTATCCACCTGGATGGTACCGGCCACGGCGTTCAGCATGGTGGATTTGCCTGCGCCGTTGCCGCCGATGACGGTAACAAAGTCCCCGTCGTTCAGGGTCAGGTTCAGGCCGTTCAGGGCGGTTTTGGCATTGACGGTGCCGGGGTTAAAGGTCTTGCTCACATTTTTGATTTCCAGCATTACTTGGCACCTCCTGCGTTTTTCGCGGCGTTCTTCCGGAAGAGATTGCCCTTCCAATAGGGGATGGACAGGAACAGGGCCACGATCATGGCGCTGAACAGCTTCAGGTCATTGGTGTTCAGGCCCAGCTGCAGCACGATCTGGAGGACCATGTAGTACACCACGGCGCCAATGACCACGGTGCACAGCTTGGCGGCAAAGTTCCGGAAGATCTTGCCCAGCAGTACCTCGCCGATGATGACGGCGGCCAGGCCGATGACGATGGCGCCACGGCCCATGTTTACATCCACGGCACCCTGATACTGGGCAAGAAGGGCACCGCTCAGGGCGACGAGACCGTTAGAAAGCATCAGTCCCACGGTGACGGTGACCCGGGTGTCGATGCCCTGGGCACTGGCCATGCGCTGGTTGGCGCCGGTGGCCCGGAGGGCGCTGCCGTATTCGGTGCCGAAGAACCAGTAGAGGATGGCGATCAGAACGATCAGGGTCACAATGGCAGGAACCAGGGGATTGCGGAAGGACAGCTCCTTGACAAACCGCTGGGACACCACCAGATTGTACTTATCTACGGAAATAGGCTGGTTGGATTTGCTGGCCATGATCCGCAGGTTCACGGAGTACAGGGCAAGCTGGGTCAGGATACCGGCCAGGATGGCGGGAATTCCACAGCGGGTGTGGAGAAGTCCCGTGACCATACCGGCCAGCATACCTACTAAAAAGGCACACAGCAGGGCAAGCCAGGGGTTGCAGCCGGAGCGCATCAGCATGACGCACACCGCGCCGCCGGTGGCCAGGCTGCCGTCTACGGTCAGGTCGGCCACATCCAGGATCTTGTAGGTGATATACACGCCGATGGCCATAATGCCCCAGAGCATACCCTGGGCAATGGCACCCGGCGCCGCGTTCAAAAGGGAGGAGAAGAAGGACATAGGGCGGTTACCTCAAATCTTTCATAAATTACAACACAGGGGCAGGGCGATAGGGCCCTGTCCCTGTAGATGGCATAGGGAATGTTACTCCTCGATGGCGACGTAATCCTCGGGGACGGTGATGCCCAGGGTCTCGCAGTTGGCCTTCTGGTACTTCTTGGTGACCTGAGGAGCGTACTGTACAGGCATGGTGGAAACGTCGGCCTCGCCGGTCAGGATCTTGGCAGCCATTTCGCCGGTGGCATAGCCCAGGTCGTAGTAGCTGATGGACAGGGTAGCCACGCCGCAGCCGGAGCAGATGCCCTCTTCACCGGCGATGACGGGAACCTTGGCGGGCAGCACGATGTTGGCAATGGCCTCGGTGTTGGAGGCGGCGGTGTTGTCGGTGGGAACATAGATCACATCGGAATCATCGCAGGCCTTCTGGGTCACGGAGGCAACGTCGTTGGTATCGGTGAAGGCGTACTCGGTGCAGGTCAGACCAGCCTCTTCCAGATAGCCCTTAATGACGTCCACCTGGTACTTGGAGTTAGACTCGGCGGAGCAGTACAGCAGGCCAACGGTCTTGGCATCGGGGAACAGCTCCTGCAGCATGGCAGCCTGCTGGTCCAGGGGTGCCAGGTCGGAGGTGCCGGAAACGTTGGTGCCCACGGTGCCGTTCCAGTTGTCGATCTCCAGAGCGGAGGCATAGTCGGTAACGGCGGTGCCCAGCACGGGGATTTCGGAGGTGGCGGAGGCGGCAGCCTGCAGGGGCGCGGTGGCGTTGGCCAGGATCAGGTCAACCTTGTTGGAGACGAAGCCATTGATAATGGTGGCACAGTTGGTCTGCTCGCCGGAGGCGTTCTGCTCGTTGAAGGTGACGGCGTCGCCCAGAGCTTCGGTCAGGGCATCCTTAAAGCCCTGGGTAGCGGCATCCAGAGCGGGATGCTGCACCAGCTGGCAGATGCCAACGGTATAGGTCTTGGCAGGGGCCTCGGTGTCGGCAGCAGGAGCCTCGGTCGCGGCAGCTGCGGCGGCAGTGGTGGCAGGGGCCTCGGTAGCAGCCGGGGCGGTGCCGGTACAGGCGGCCATAGAAATGACCATCATGGCAGCCAGAAGCATAGCAAGTACTTTTTTCATTTCATTTTCTTCCCTTCGTTTGTTCTCTGTGAACTTTTGTACTCCACAGACGGAGTAGCTTGTGGTTACTATACACCCGAAGCCACAGGTTGTCAACAGAAAATTCACGAATTTTCGAAAATGATGTATATTCCGGCTGAAGTTTTGCATATATGCATAAAATCACGGATACAATGGCGGCAAAAGGTTTTGGTTAGCCCTTCGCAAGCCTTCTGCAGCCCTCGGCCAGCTCCCGCAGGGTGGAGCAGGGGATCATGGGGACCAGGCTGGACATGGCGGCGGTGCTCTTCAGGTACTTCCAGTTCCGTTCCGGGATGGGGTTCAGCCACAGGACCCGGCCGGAAAGACGCTTGGCCTCCTGCAGGGCCAGTGCCGCCCGCTTGGTATCCACGGTTTTGGTATCCGATAGAATGAGCAGTGTGGTGGCCCCGTTCAGAATGGGCGGAGCGGAGGCGCACAGGGTTTCCAAAGCGGTGCCCAGATCGGTGCCCCGGCCATAAATGCCGGAAGCCCGGACCGTGGCCCGGAACCTGTCCATATTCTGCAGCTGGAAGGGGTCTGCCTCTACGATGGTCTCCGAAAAGAGAAAGGTCCGGGAGCTTTCGGCCACCTGGTTCAGGGACTGGATGAACCGCAGGGCAAATTCCGAAAACTGCATCATAGAGCCGGACACATCACACAAAATGACCAGATGTTTTTTCTTGGGATGCTTCTTCCGGAACTTCAGGTCGTGGAGGGTGCCGCCGGTAGAGAGGCTGCCGCGGATGGTCTTCCGGAAGTCCAGGTGCCCAGAATGGGAAGCAGCCTTCCTCCGGGCGGACAGTTCTCCGTTCAACTGCCGGGCCAGAGCTTCGATCATGGAAATGGCCTTGGGGATCTGGGAATCCGGGAAGTCTCCAATGTCCCGGTACAATAGTCCCATCTCCGGGTCCTGGGCTTCACTTCCCAGCCCGGCGTTTTCCATCCGCATCTGCTGCTCCAAAAGAGCCTTGGCAAAGACGGAATGGATGAACTCGCTGTAAAGGTGAGGGCTCCGGTCTACGTTGCCCTTGTATTTTTCCAGAAATTCCCGGAGCTTCTGCCTGGCATCCTGGGGGAGCTCCTGATAGCCCTCCTTCTCCCGGTCGTTGAGGCTGACCCGGGACTGCATGGCATCCAGCTCCTCCCGGGCCTGCTGGCGCTGCTGGGCCTGGCGCTGCTCCTCTTCCATCGCTTCCTTTGCCTGGCGGCGCATGGCGTCTTCGGAGAGAAAGAAGCCGTCAAACACCCGGTCGAAGGTCAGCTGCTCTTCCCGGTTGGTGGCGTATACGGTCCGCAGGGCGGTTTTTACCGTTTCCCGGTCCTGCAAACTCAGGCAGCTTAAAAGCTTTGCCGCATCTTCGGTGTCCCTTGGGCCAATGCCCAGGCCCTCGGCGCGGAGCATCCGGCCGAAGGCGGAGAGCTTTTCTAAGTAGACATCAGCCATGGATCTCTTCCAATTCCTCCAGGGCCAGCAGGTCTTCGTTGTTTTTCAGTACGAATCCGGCGGTCTGCCGCAGGGCGTCGGGGGTCAGCTCCCGGATGCCCAGGGCGTCCAAGGCGGCGGCCCAGTCCAGGGTTTCGGCAATGGAGGGCTTTTTGAGGATCACATCCATGCTGCGCAGCTTTTGAATGGCAGACGCCACCTGCACCCGCAATTGGTCCTCCACATTGGGGAGCTTCTTCCGCAGAATGGCCAGCTCCTTGTCCATGTCCGGATAGTCGATGTGCAGGTAGGCGCACCGGCGGCGCAGAGCCTCGGAAAGGGGCCGGGCCCGGTTGGAGGTCAGGACCACGAAGGGAATGGTTTTGGCCCGGACGGTGCCGATTTCCGGGATGGTCACCTGCATTTCGGAGAGCAGTTCCAATAAGAAGGCTTCAAATTCCTCGTCGGCCTTGTCGATTTCATCAATGAGCAGCACCACCGGCTTTTCGGAACGGATGGACTTTAAAAGAGGCCGTTCCAACAGATACTCCTCGCTGAAGAGACTCTTTTTTAACGCTTCCTTGTCCTGGGTGCCGCTTTCCACCTGGATGGCCAGCAACTGCTTCTGGTAGTTCCATTCGTACAGGGCCTTGCTTTCGTCCAGCCCCTCGTAGCACTGGAGCCGCACCAGGTCCCGCCCCAGGGCGGACGCCATGACCTTGGCCACCTCGGTTTTGCCTACGCCCGCGGCGCCTTCAATCAGCAGAGGGCGGCCCAGGGTCAGTGCTACGTAAAGCACGGTGAGCATGGCGTCGTCGTATACATATTGGGTTTCGTCTAATTTGGCACGTAGTTCTTCCAGGGTCATATGTAGTTCCTTTCTGTGATGAAAATGGGGAGTTGACAGGGAGATGCTCGTAGGGGACGATGCCCACATCGTCCCGAGGGGTAACGATACCGGTTAGGTTGGTTGAATGGTAGGCACCGAAGGCACGCTCTCCTAGCCTTCCCCTGGGAGGGGAAGGTGGCCAGCAGGCCGGATGAGGTCGCGAAAGGCTACGATTTTATCCAGGTAACAGTGAAAAAGCAGTCCATTTCACGTTTATTTTCAACTTTCAGTGCATACATCGTCCAACCCTAGCGACCTCATCCGCCGCGACACGCGGCACCTTCCCCTCCCAGGGGAAGGCTAAGATGCGCCCCTACGGGGCGCTAGGGTTGCCTCTACAACTCCCCATTTGTAGGGATATATCCCTATTTTACCGCAAATTCACTTTCTCTTACGTTGCCTCCGCAACATCTACGCCTATTTCCCGTAGCTCTTTCCGCAGCCGGGTTACATCCCCCTTAAACTGGATGCCGGGCAGGCCCGTTTGGATGGCCACTTCGATATTGGCGGGGGCGTCGTCAATAAAGACGCATTCTCCCAGGTCCAGCTGGAATTTTTCTGCCAGCCGGTGATAGATGGCGGGCATGGGCTTGATGAGCTTTTCCTCCGCGGAGACCATGATGCCGTCAAAGCATTCGGAGCCCGGAATGCGGAAGAAGTAGTCCCGCAGGTCCGTTCCGGCGTTGCTCAGGACGTACAGCTTGTATCCCTTCTGCTTTAATTCCCGCACCAGCTCCGCCATGCCCTTCATGGGCTTCAGGGGGCGCTTCCACCAGCCGAAGATGGTCTCTTCCACGGCCGGCCACAGCCGTTCCGGGATCCTTTTTTCCACCCGCGCCACGGCCTGTTCCCGGGTCAGGGTGCCGTGGTCCAGGCAGACCCATTCCACGGTGTTGAACATTTCCTTTAAGAGCAGGTCCATATCCTCCTTGGAAAGCCCCAGGTGCTCCGTAACGGCAAAGGGGGTCCAGTGGATGAGTACCTGGCCCATATCAAATACGACGGTGGTGATTTTCTTGTTTTCCATTTTGATCGTCCTTTCCAGACATTTTTCACAATTCTATCATACAACGGCAGGCTTTGGCAAGTGATAATCACGGTTTTTAAGGAATTGTAAAATAACTATTGACAATTGTCTTTCATGGGAGTACCATAGGGTCAAAATTGAATCGCTTATGGTAGAGGCGCGGAGTTCATGAGTCGTATCCTGCAAGGTCTTGCAACCGCCGGATACAAAAGGGAACGCCGCCGAAGTGGGTGCTTGGTGCAAGAAAAGCATCTGCTGGGCCGTCAGAGAATATCTGCCGGACTGTCACGTTTATGTGGAGCGCTATCGTAGGATCCGGCCCAGCAAGCAATTGCTTCCCCTGATTTTACCTGGATCGCCTGCATAGGCGATCCGGTTTTTTATTATCAGAAAAAGAGGTAAGAAAAAATGAAGAAACTCACTTGTCTGGTCCTGGCCCTTGTGCTGACCCTGTCCCTGGCTGCCTGCGGCGGCAAGGCTGACAGCACCGCAACCACCGCCGCTGCCGCTGCTTCCACCGGTGTGGAGGATGGCGTGCTGACCATCGCTATGGAATGCGCCTACGCCCCCTACAACTGGACCCAGGGCGACGATTCCAACGGCGCCGTGCCCATCTCCAATGTTCCCGGCTCCTATGCCAACGGCTACGACGTGATGATCGGTAAGAAGATCGCCGAGGCCAACGGCTGGAAGCTGGAAGTTATCCAGTCCGACTGGGATTCCCTGGTGCCCGGCGTTCAGACCGGCATCTTCGACGCCGTCATCGCCGGCCAGTCCATGACCGCCGAGAGAAGCGAGCAGGTGGACTTTGCAGGCCCCTACTTCTACGCTTCCATCGTCTGCGTCACCAAGAAGGACAGCCCCTTTGCTTCCGCTAAGTCCATTGCCGACCTGACCGGCGGCAAGTGCACCGCCCAGATCGCCACCATCTGGTATGACCAGTGCCTGCCCCAGATCGAGGGCGCCCAGGTCCAGACCGCCGCGGAGACCGCTCCCGCCATGCTGATGGCTCTGGAGACCGGCAGCGTGGACTTCATCTGCACCGATATGCCCACCGCCCAGGGCGCCGTAGCCGCTTACCCCGACATGACCATCCTGGACTTCTCCGGCACCGACGGCGACTTCCAGTTCTCCGACGAGGTCCGGGCTGAGAACGTCAACATCGGCGTGTCCGTCAAGAAGGGCAACACCGAGCTGAAGAACAAGATCGACGCCGTGCTGTCCACCATGACCCAGGACGACATGAACGCCCTGATGCAGCAGGCTATTTCCATCCAGCCCCTGAGCGAGTAAATGAAATTCTATAGCGAACCAGTGCTTACGCCGGTTCGCTATTCCCTGTTCATGGAAAAAGCCTTCCCCTGGCAGGGGCAGCAACCTATATTAAAAGGAGTAAAATGCTTTCATGGAAAAACTGATTCAGCTTGGCGCCGATATTGGAAAGCTCTGGTCCAGGTACGGTTCCTCTTATCTTTCCGGCATCGGCAATACCCTGGCGCTGGCCCTGATCGCAACGGCCATCGGCTGCGTCATCGGCTTTGTCTGCGGTATCCTCAATACCATTCCCTACGCCCCCGGCGACCATCCGCTGAAGAAGTTCTTCCTGAAGCTGATCCGGGCCATTGTCCGCATCTATGTGGAAGTCTTCCGGGGTACCCCCATGGTGCTGCAGGCGGTGTTCGTGTACTACGGCCTGCCCTATTTCTCCGATGGGGCCCTGCGGTTTGATAACATCTGGGCCGCCGCCATTCTGGTGGTGTCCATCAATACCGGCGCTTACATGGCCGAGTCCGTCCGTGGCGGCATCATTTCCGTAGATCCCGGCCAGACCGAGGGGGCTAAGGCCATCGGCATGACCCATGTGCAGACCATGCTGAATGTGATCCTGCCCCAGGCCATCCGGAACATCATGCCCCAGATCGGCAACAACTTCATTATCAACGTGAAGGACACCTCCGTCATGTTCATCATCGGTTTCCCGGACTTCTTCTCTGCCCACCGGGCGGCGGTGGGTGCCAGCTACCTGTATTTCCCCTCTGCCACTGTGGAAATGGCGGGCTACCTGTGCATGACCCTCATCGCTTCCTTCCTGCTACGCTGGGTGGAAAAGAAGATGGACGGCTCCAGCAACTACGAGCTGGTCCAGGTGGACCCCCTGGTGATGACCGCCGGGACCTACAGCCACCCCAACCGCAATACCCCTTTTGACGAGCAGAATCGGGAGGTAAAGTAATGGCCATTCTGGAAATCAAGCATTTGCGCAAATCCTTCGGGGACCACGAGGTGCTGAAGGACATCGACTTCACCGTAAACCCCGGGGACGTGACCTCCATCATCGGCGCTTCCGGCTCCGGCAAGAGTACGCTCCTGCGGTGCGTGAACCTCTTGGAGACTCCTTCCTCCGGTGAAATCCTGTACCACGGCAAGAACGTGGTGGGCAGAGGGGTGAACCAGCCGGAATACCGGACCCATGTGGGCATGGTGTTCCAGTCCTTCAATCTGTTCAACAATATGACCGTGCTGGAAAACTGCATGGTGGGTCAGATCAAGGTTTTAAAGCGGAACAAGGAAGAGGCCAAGGCCACCGCCATGAAGTACCTGGAAAAGGTAGGTATGATCCCCTACATCGACGCCAAGCCCCGGCAGATGTCCGGCGGCCAGAAGCAGCGGGTGGCCATTGCCCGGGCCCTGGCCATGAGCCCCGAGATGCTGCTCTTCGATGAGCCAACCTCCGCTCTGGACCCGGAAATGGTGGGCGAAGTCCTCACCGTTATGAAGGAGCTGGCCCAGGAGGGCATGACCATGCTGGTGGTCACCCACGAAATGGCCTTTGCAAGGGATGTCAGCAACCACGTGGTATACATGGCAAACGGCGTCATCTGCGAACAGGGCGCCCCGGAGGACATTTTCACCCACCCCCAAAAGCAGGAGACCAAGGACTTTCTGGCAAGATTCAATCAGGTATAAAATGTGGGACTGTTGCAAAATGCAACAGTCCCAAAGAAATCCGTCCTTCGGACGGGTGAAATACCGCTATGCGGTAAGAAATATGGCGTTCCGCCATGTGAAATCGCTGCGGCGGAGAGAATGGATTTTATTCCATCTGCTTTTGCGAATTTTACAGGGCTGTTGTAAAAATGAATTTTGCAACAGCCCTTTTTTGCTGCCAAAGACCTGCTGGACAACCGGGTAGGGGAATGGTATAATAAAAGCCAAATTTCCCAAAGGAGCAGATTCATGGAACATAATTCCGGCTCCCGGTTTCAGAACAGCCTGAAAAATCTCCGTTCCGGTGTAACGGCGCAGGTGGTCATTTCTCTTTTGAAATTTCTGTCCCGGACCATTTTTATTCATGTCATCAGTGAGGAATATCTGGGTATCAACGGCCTGTATACCAGTATCCTGGATGTGTTATCCCTGACGGAGCTGGGGCTTTCGGATATCGTGGTGTATTCCCTCTACAAGCCCCTGGCCCAGGGGGACGAGAAGCAGCTGACGGCCCTGATGGGGTACTACAAGACCCTGTACCGGTTCATCGCCCTGGCGGTGGCGGCCATCGGCCTGGCCCTGGTCCCGTTTCTGCGGCAACTGGTGAAATCGGAGATCGACGAAACCCATCTGGTTTTGTATTACCTGATGTTCCTGGCAAACTCCGTATGCTCGTACCTTCTGGTATACAAAAGCAGCATCATCCATGCGGACCAGAAGCGGTATCTCATTTCCCAATATGAGATGCTCTTTAAGTTCCTGACGGTGGCGGCCCAGGTGATCGCCTTGCTGCTATTCCGGAATTTTACGGTGTACCTGTTTATCCAGATCGCCATGACCGTGGCAAACAACCTGTTCATTTCCCGGAAGGCCGATGCCCTGTATCCCTTCCTCAAGAACAAGGAGCCTCTGGACCCGGAGAAAAAGAAAAGCATTTTCCGGGATGTGCGCCATATGTTCTCCTACAAGGCCGGGGGCCAGCTGCTGAACGGGACGGACAACCTGTATATCTCGTCCATGATCTCTACAGCGGTGGTAGGCCTGTACGACAACTATCTGATGATCCAGGGCATGGTGGCCTCCTACACCACCATCCTTTCCCAGTCGGTGCTGGGGTCCCTGGGGAACCTGAACGCCACAGGGGACCAGACCCAGAAAAAGAAGGTCTTTGATGCCTACAGCATGGGCTTCAGCTGGGTGGTCACCTTCTGTACGGCCTCTCTGCTGACGCTGTTCAATCCCTTTATCCGCCTGTGGGCAGGGGAGAAGTGGCTGCTGCCCATGCAGACCGTAGCGGTCATCTGCCTGAATTTCTTTTTGCCCAACGTGCTGGTGCCGGTGTGGAACTTCCGCAATACCACGGGGCTCTTCCGGGAAACCAAGAATATCCTTCTGTACGCTGCGGCCATCAACCTGGTGCTGTCCTATTTTCTGGGGGTCAGATGGGGCCTGACGGGAATTCTGGCAGCTACGTCTATATCGAGACTTCTGACCTCCTTCTGGTTTGAGCCATACCTTCTTTATAAAAAGGTATTCGGCTCCTCCTGCATCCCCTTCTTCCTGCGGCAGGGGCTTTGCCTGGGGGTGGTGGTGCTGTCCTTCGGGGTCATTACCGTTGTAAGCCGCCTGTGCAATTTGGGCGTATGGGGGGACCTCTTCCTGCGGGGCATCCTGTGTTTAGCAGTGCCCAATCTCTTGCTCCTGGCCCTGAACTGCCGGACGGAGGCCTTTGGGTATTTAAAAGAGAAGCTTGTAAGCAAGCTGGGAGGCTAAAATGCGTTCGCAAAAGCTATTGGAAACCTACGCCGGGGACATTCTCCATTCCAAGGGCATGAATCTGGAAAAGGGCTTTTATCAGCATGGCAGGGTAACGGTATTCGAGCATTCCGTGGCGGTGGCCCTACTGTGCTTACAACTATCCAGGTTTTTACCCGGGCATACGGATACCCGTTCCCTCATCCGGGGGGCCCTGCTGCATGATTACTTTCTCTACGACTGGCACGTGAAGGTCAAGGGCCGCCCCCTGCACGGCTTCTGGCATGCCCGGTGGGCCTTACAGAATGCCAAGAGAGATTTCCACTTAAACCAGGTGGAAGAAAATATGATCTTATCCCATATGTTCCCCCTGAATCTGGTGCTGCCAAAGTACCGGGAAAGCGTGCTTCTGTGCTGCGCCGATAAAATTTGCGCGGCGAAGGAGACGGTACAGGGGTTGCTGCATAGATAGAAAAACACCCGGTTCCCAAAATGGAACCGGGTGTAAAACTTATTTCAGCACCAACTGGCCGTTTTCGCAATCCACGGTGACGGTGGTACCGGTGGTGATGGAGCCTTCCAAAATCTTCCGGCTGAGCATGGTCTCTACCGTGTGCTGCACATAGCGGCGCAGGGGACGGGCACCAAACTCGGGGTCGTAGGCCTCGTTCACGATGAAGCTCTTGGCAGCCTCGGTGAGGACGCAGTGGATCTGCTGTTCTGCCAGACGGCTGTTCAGCTTGTCGATCTGCAGGTCGATGATCTTGGTGATGTTGTCCTTGGTCAGGGGCTTGTAGAACACGATCTCGTCCAGACGGTTCAGGAACTCCGGGCGGAAGGTGCGGTGCAGCAGGGCTTCCACTCTGTCCTTGGCCTCCTGGGAAATTTCGCCGTTGGGCAGGATGCCGCTCAGCAGCTCCTGAGAGCCCAGGTTGGAGGTGAGGATCAGGATGGTGTTCTTAAAGTCCACGGTGCGGCCCTGGGAATCGGTGATCCGGCCGTCGTCCAATACCTGCAACAGAATATTGAACACGTCGGGATGGGCCTTTTCCACTTCGTCGAACAGGACGACGCTATAGGGCTTCCTGCGGACGGCTTCCGTCAGCTGGCCGCCTTCCTCATAGCCCACGTATCCGGGAGGCGCTCCGATCAGACGGCTGACGGAGAACTTCTCCATATACTCGGACATATCGATCCGCACCAGGTTGTTCTCGTCGTCAAACAAAGCTTCTGCCAAGGTCTTGGCAAGCTCCGTTTTACCAACACCCGTGGGGCCCAGGAACAGGAAGGAACCAATGGGCCGGTTGGGGTCCTGGATACCGGCACGGCTCCGCTGGATGGCCTCGGTAACGGACCGGACGGCCTCGTCCTGGCCCACCACCCGTTTGTGGAGGATGCTTTCCAGGTTCAGCAGTTTCTCCCGCTCGCCCTGGACCAGACGGGACACGGGGATGCCGGTCCACCGCTCTACGATCTTGGCGATCTCTTCGTCGGTGACCTTATCCCGCAGCAGGGCCCCGTCACTGTCCTTCTGGATGCGGCGCTCCTGCTCTTCCAGCTCCTTCTTGGCCTGGGGCAGCTTGCCGTATTTCAGCTCTGCGGCCTTGCCCAGGTCGTAGCTCTGCTCGGCAGCTTCGATTTGACGGTTCAGGTCTTCGATCTGTTCCCGCAGCTGCTGGGTTTTGCCGATGGCGTTCTTTTCGTTGTCCCACTGGGCCTTCTTGGTCTTGAAGCTCTCCTGCTCCTCGGCCAGCTCCTTTTGAATTTGGGCCAGACGGCTCTTGGAAAGCTCGTCCTCCTCCTTCTTCAGGGACTCCTCTTCGATTTGCAGCTGGATGATCTTCCGGTTGATGGTGTCCATTTCCGTAGGCATGGAATCCATTTCGGTACGGATCTGGGCGCAGGCCTCATCCACCAGGTCAATGGCCTTGTCCGGCAGGAACCGGTCCGTAATGTACCGGTGGGACAATGTGGCGGCGGCGATGATGGCCGGGTCCGTGATCTTCACGCCATGGAAGACCTCGTACCGCTCCTTCAGGCCACGGAGAATGGCGATGGTGTCTTCCACCGTGGGCTCATTGACCATAACGGGCTGGAACCGACGCTCCAGGGCCGGGTCCTTTTCAATATACTGCCGGTACTCGTCCAGGGTGGTTGCGCCGATGCAGTGCAGCTCGCCCCGGGCCAGCATGGGCTTTAGAAGGTTACCGGCATCCATGCTGCCCTCGGTTTTGCCGGCGCCCACAATGGTGTGCAGCTCATCGATGAACAGCAGGATCTGACCTTCGGACTTTTTGACCTCGTTCAGAACGGCCTTTAACCGCTCCTCAAATTCGCCCCGGTATTTGGCACCGGCCACCAGAGCGCCCATGTCCAGAGAGAAGATGCTCTTATCCTGCAAAGACTTGGGCACTTCCTTGGCCACGATCCGCTGGGCCAGGCCTTCGACAATGGCAGTTTTGCCCACGCCGGGTTCGCCAATCAGAACGGGGTTATTTTTGGTTTTCCGGGACAAAATCCGAATGACGTTTCGAATCTCCTCATCACGGCCGATCACCGGGTCCATTTTCTGCTCCCGGGCTTTTTTCACCAGGTCCGTGCCGTATTTTTCCAGAGCGTCGTAGGTGCCCTCCGGGCTGTCGGTGGTCACCCGCTGATTGCCACGGACGGCCTGCAAAGCCTGCAAAACGGCCTCTTTGGTGATCCGGTAGTCAGAAAACAGCTTGGCAACGCCGCCCTTGGCGGTTTCCATCAGGCCAAGGAGCAAATGCTCTACGGATACGTATTCATCCTTCATGGTCTTGGCCTGGGCCTCGGCATGGTTCAGGGCGTCGATCACGCTGGAATCGGCATGGACCTGGTCAAAGTCCACGCTGCCGCTGATGCTGGGAAGCTTTTGTAGCTCCGCCTGGGCAGCGGCGTCCAGGCTTTCCACAGTCACATCCATTTTCTTGAGCAGCTGGGGTACCAGACCGTTCTCCTGCCGGAGAAGAGCCACCAGCAGATGGATCTGCTCCAGCTGGGGGTTGCCATTCTGGGTCATCAGCTGTTGGGCGGACTGGATAGCCTCTTTGGATTTGGTGGTATAGATATCAATATTCATAAGCCATCCTTCTTTCAGGAATTAGCACTCTCAACTTGCGAGTGCTAATTTAATTTTGCCTATACTATACCCCTTTTTGAAAAAATGTCAAGGGCCCCGGGGAAAAATCACAAATTGTTTACATTTCGGAATATTGCACAAACTGGGAGACTTGTTAAAAAACTGCTTAATATA
The DNA here is from genome assembly GCA_050872865.1 of Faecousia sp. Lineage (GTDB taxonomy): Bacteria > Bacillota > Clostridia > Oscillospirales > Oscillospiraceae > Faecousia. The sequence continues at coordinate 14,514 of JBNMHR010000048.1, forward strand.
TATTTAACAAAAAAGTGCTTGCAATTTTGGGGGAGGGGCGCTATAATAAGGACAACAAAAGGTTATCTAAACTTTTTCATTTTCTTACCTCTCTTTTCTCTGGAAACACCCGCCATGGTCTGGTCAACCGTGGCGGGTGTTTTCATGTACAGTATGTCATTGCGAACCAGTCCGCAGACTGGTGTGGCAATCTCCAAAGGTTTTAGATCGCCCGCAGGTCGGGCGTCTCCTTCCCCCTACAAGCATGGAGAGGGTGCCCACCGCAGTGGGCGGGTGTGGTTGGAAAGGTTCGATATTTAGAGCGTTTGGATGAAAGGTTTGCACCGAGGGGCGGCACCTGTCTTCCTCCTGCTGGAGGAAGGTGGTGCTCCGCGCAGCGAATCAAGATAATAATTGATTGCCGGTGGCAATCATACCATGATTTATGGCACGGCCGTCCCCCGCAAGGCCGTGACGGATGGTGGAGGGGACCAGCCTGGAATTTTGGTTGCGTCTGGATGAACGGGAAAAACTCCGCTCCCCTTGGGGGGAGCTGTCACCGCAGTGACTGAGGAGGGCTTGTTTCGCAGCTTTTCCCTTTTCAATGGTCGATACCTGGTCCGATGCCCTCATCCGGCCACTGCGGTGGCCACCTTCCCCCAGGGGAAGGAGAGCTGTTTTCCCTTCTATCGAAGTGCATCGGAAAATCCAACCGGGTCCCCTCCACCACCCTGGCTTTCAAACGACGGAGCGTTTGAAAGCTGAAGTGCACCCTTTGTCAAGGACATTTTAATTTGGAGGGGTAGAAAAATCCAACCCCCCTATGCTAAGATGAAACTGC
>JBNMHR010000049.1:0-14053 GCA_050872865.1 Faecousia sp.
CATCAGAGCTTCAACAGTCTTCTGGTTGGGGTTGAGGATATCGATCAGTCTCTTGTGGGTTCTGCGCTCAAACTGCTCACGGCTGTCCTTGTACTTGTGAACAGCGCGAAGGATGGTGACAACCTCCTTCTTGGTGGGCAGAGGGATGGGGCCGGAAACCTGGGCGCCGTTGCGCTTGGCGGTCTCCACGATCTTTGCCGCGCTGGAGTCGATCAGCTGGTGATCATAAGCCTTCAGCCGAATGCGGATCATCTGGTTTGCCATGTGTTGTTTTCCTCCTTGATGTAACGTACTCAGTTTGCTTAGATGTCTGGGTACGGTCGAACTGGTTGTTCACGCTTCCGTGCGTATCACTTCAGGCCATGAAAATTGGCCGACAAGCGCCGACCATTCTTCTGTCCTGGCGATATACGCCAGCGGAACAGAAGCAGTTCAGCCGCCCGATGACCGGACATACTCCGCAGAAGTTACCGCCATAGGCGCAATCTCCTGCATCATCGCATCGCAGTGCGCAGTCTTCCTACACACGCTCAGATATAATACCACCCCATGCCCTATTTGTCAAGGATTTTTTCAGAACTTTTTACAAATTTTCAGGCTGATTTTTGTAGGTTTGTGAGAAAAACAGCTGTCCACAAAATGCGGACAGCTGGGGATCGTCTGTCGTTGCGAGGCAGTGCACACACTGCCGTGGCAAAGGTTTTTAATTGCCTTATTGGTCATCATAGTGGCCCTTACAGGATACGATTTCAATAACGTCTTCTCTGATTCGATATACCAGCCGATTCGTATCATCAATACGTCTACTCCAAAACCCGCTCAATTCTCCCTTAAGTGGTTCCGGCTTGCCGATCCCGTCAAAATTGCCGCGTTCAATATCTCTGACCAAGGCATTGATGCGCTTTAATGTTTTCCTGTCCTGCAATTGCCAGTATAGGTAATCCTCCCAAGCACCATCAAACCACACCTTATTCATTCGTCTTCATCCTCAATCAGCTCATGTGGAGTTCCCTTTCCTGCGTTCAAAGCCGCAATTCCCCGGCGCAGGTAGGCCATATTGCTTTCCGAGTAAAAGGGGTCTGCCGAGATTTCAAAGGGGATCCGTCTTTCTCTGCCAACCTTCTTGGCAAATACGGTAAACGCAGCACTCATACTAAGGCCCATATCCGCACAGGCCTGTTCCATGCTTCTCTTTACATCTGCATCCAGCTTAAAATTTACATTCACGGTTTGTGCCATATGAATCGCTCCTTTCTTTTCTGTATTATATGCTACTATAAAGAAAATAGCAAGTGTTTTTCTTTAAATTTTATTTCCAAAATGCTCCTGCATGAACGCCGCGCTGAGCTGCAGGCTGGTGACGGGGCTTTTATCTGCCCAGTTCTGGTGGGTCTCCAGGACCACGCCCTCTACCCCATTCCGGATGGCGATTTCCGAAAGCGTTTCCAGGTCCATGTTGCCGTAGCCCAGCTCCATGGCGTTTTCCTTCAGCAGTGGCGTCATATAAGGCCCGGTATCCCGGCAGCCCCGGTCGTTGATGTGCCACAGCTTCAGACGGCTGCCCAGTTTTTCCATGATGGCCGGGACATTGGCCCCTCCGTCGGTCATCCAGTAGCTGTCGAACTCGAAATTCACGTACCGGGAGTCCGTCTTCTCGATCAGCACATCATAGGCGGTTTTTCCGGCTTCCACCTTTTGCAGCTCCGCATTGTGATTGTGATACAACAGGCGAATACCATACCCATTCAGTGCTTCTCCTGCTTTGTTCAGACGAGAGGCCAATTCCCGAACCGCTGACAGGCTGCCGTAGTCGTACCGATACATTGCCGTCACCACCACCGTATCGGTCCCGAAGCATTTTGCTTCCTCCGCTACCGTCTGCGGGTCCGATTCAATGGCGTCCAAATAGCAGTGAAGGCTTATGACCTTTAAGCCGCTTTCCTGGATCAGCCGGGGCCAATCCAGCTTTCCGCCGTTGCCTACAGGCATTCCGGCAAATTTGGTCAGCAGCTTTACGGTCAGGCCGGTTTTGTGGATCATAAAATCATTCAGCTCAATGGCTTCATATCCCGCATCCCTGATGGCCTGCAGAGTGGCCGCCGCCTTTTCGTAGCTGCCGCATTGGGAGCCGATCATGATCTGCTGTACCGCCGTAGTGATGTGGCCGTTTTCGTGGCTGACTCGCTCCGTCACCACCGGGCTGTTGGCCGCGGAATAGTGCCCCTCCTCCCCGGAATCGGAAATTTTAAGGACTACTAGGACCAAACATAGCAGCATCAGGCCGAAAATGACTTTACTTTTCTTACTTTTCAATATGGGGCGCTTCATTTTTACAAATTCCTCCATTATGTCTTGACTTTTTATATTGTCTTGGCTTATTATATCAACAGATGTTTATTTTGCAACCAACAAATACGGCTGCGATGTTGACTTAACAGGAGGTACCTATGCAGAACCGAAAAATTACGGGCCAGCGCACAACGGCTACCAAGGACAAGCTCCATAAAGCTCTGCTCACCCTTTTGGAAACGACCTCCATCGACCAGATTCGTATCTCCGAGCTTTGCGGCCTGGCCCAAATCAACCGCACTACCTTTTACAATCATTATGGCAGCCAATACGATGTGCTGAGGGAGATATCCCAGACCTTTCTGGAGCACACCGCCATTATGATTCAGCGGCAGCTTCAAGAAGGGACTGACTTTCCCCGCAGCCTGGAGCAGGCCCTGGAATATATCCGGGAGCACCGGGCTCTTTTGCAGCGGCTTCTGTCCCAGGACCCCAACGGCTTTCCCGTAGAGCTGCCCAGCTTTGAGACGACGATTCTGGAGCGCCTGGGACCTCAGCTGACCCCTATGCAGAAAAAAGCGGCGGCAGCCTTTCTGACCCATGGCATTGTGGGGCTGCTGCTGGATTGGGTCCGGAACGGCTGCCAGGAAAGCGCCCACGAGGAAGCGCAGCTTTGCCTGTTCCTTTTCAGCCGGATCCATTTTTAAATGCAAACAGCCCCGAACCTTCTTGCTGGAAGGTCCGGGGCGATTCTTACTTATGCTCCCACTCTTTATATTGTGCGGCCTTTTCATACAGCCGCAGGTAGCTGTCGTAGCGGGTCTTTTCAATACTTCCTGCCTCTACGGCCATTCTCACGGCGCAGCCGGGCTCGCGTCTGTGGGAACAGTCGGCGAACTGGCACTGGCCAAGATAGGGGGCAAAGTCCGGGAAGGCATATTGCAGGTTTTCCTTTAAAATCACGTCCATCTGGTCCGTATCGAAGGAGGAAAAGCCGGGGGTGTCCATGACGAAGGTCTCATTGTCTAAGGTAAAGAGCTCCACATGGCGGGTGGTGTGCCGGCCGCGGCCCAGCTTTTCGGAGACCTCGCCGGTGGCCAGGGCCAGATCTGGCATCAGGGCATTGAGGATGCTGCTTTTGCCTACGCCGGAGTTTCCCGTAAAGGCGGTGAGCTTTCCCTGGAGAGCACTTCTCAGCTCTTCTACCCCAAAGCCTGTCTGGGCGCTGGTGGGGATCACCCGGAAGCCGGCGTGGCGATAGATGCGGCACAGATCCGTGGCCTCGTCCAGGTCCGTCTTGTTGACGCACAGGATGGTCTCCACCCCCTTGTTGCCCGCGATGGCCGCCACCCGGTCGATGAGGAAGGGCTCCGTAATGGGGTTTACGTTGGCGGCGAAGATCACCAACGCGTCCACATTGGCCACCGCCGGGCGGACGAAGCTATTCTTCCGGGGCAGGACCTTCTGGATCATACCCTTGCCCTTGGTCTCCGTCACCGTCACCAGGTCTCCCGTCAGGGGGGAGAGGCCCTCTTTCCGCAGGATGCCCCGGCCCTGGCAGGTTAAAATCCCTTCCGGCAGGGCCACATCATAGAATCCGCTGATGGACCGGACGATCCGGCCCTGTTTTTCCTCATTTGCCATCGAATGTCACTCTCTGGGTCATATATTTCTCTCCGTCGATATACAGCTCATACACCTTGGTGCCGGTGCCCGTCAGCTTGATGACGTACTCCGTGGAGCCTGCCGGAATGGGCTCATCCTCCACAATGGCGTTGTCATCCTGCAAAATGGTGAGCAGGTAGGGTTCACTCCGGTTGGGGATGGTAAAGCGCACGTCTACCGTAGCCTCCGTAGGCTCCGTGGGGGCTTCCGTGGTGGCTTCCGTTGCCTTGGTGGTTTCCGTGGTCTCGCTGCCGCCCCGGGAGATCTTCAGAACGATCTCCGTATCCAGCTCCTGCTGGGTGCCCTTGGCCGGGGTCTGGGAGATCACCTCTCCTCTGGGCTTGTCGCTTTTGGCGGTCTCCACCCGGATATTGGTAAAGCCCTGGCCCGTCAGCTGCTTTCTGGCGTTGTCTTCATCCAGACCTACCACGTCCGGCACCTTTCCCGTTTCCGGGCCGGAGCTGATATAAACGGTAATGGTGGTGCCCTGGCTCAGCTGGGTGCCTACCTTGGGGTCCGTACGGGTCACGTTTCCGGCTTCCACGTAGGCGCTGGCCTCGGTCTGCTCCACAATGCTGACGTTCCGCAGCTCCTGCAGGATCTTTACAGCCTGGTCTCTGGGCATATCCACCACGTTGGGCATCTCCACGGTCTCCGGACCGGTGCTGACCCAAAGGCTCACCACCTGGCCCTCGGACAGCTGGGTCCCGGCGGCGGGGTCCGTGCGGATGACCTTGCCCTTGGCAACGTCGTCGCTGGCCTCATAGCGCACCAGGCTGCCAAAGCCCTGGCCCGTTAGGAAGGATTTGGCTTCTTCCTCCCCTACGTCCCGCAGGTCTTCCATGACCTTGACCACCGGCTCTTCTCCAAGAGACACGGTGATGACGATCTCCGTTCCTTTGGATACCTTGCTTCCGCCCTCCGGCTCCTGAAGCATGATCTGCCCCTTTTGGTAAGTGTCGTCATATTGCTGGGGCTGGAATCGGATCTTGAAGTCCGAATACTTGTCCATCAGCTCGTCGGAATATTCCAATCCTACGAGATAAGGCACCTCTACCAGGTCCTTATCCTTATTTAAGAGGGCTCCGTTGAACAGGGCCAGCAAAAAGGCACCGATGGCCAGCACCGCCACGGCGCTGCACACGATAATGGCAATGGTGGCGATGCGGTTCCGCTCCTCCCGCTTGCGCTGCTCCTCCTTCTTCCGAAGGGCTGCCCGGCGCATGGCCTCCGTATTCTGGCTCACGGGACGTCGGCCGGTATTCTGGGAGACGGGCCGTTGCTGCGGCACTCTTCCGGTATTTTGGGGTACCCGGCCCGTATTCTGGGAGACCCTGCCGGTATTCTGAGAAATGCGGCCCGTATTTTGGGGAATGCGGCCGGTATTCTGCCGGGCAGGTCTGGGGGGATTGGGAATACCGTTTTTGGCATTGGCCACCCGCTCCGCCGTGGTTTTGGGATAGGTGGAGGCCATGCCCTTGATGGCAATGGGGTGCTCCGAAGGGGCGCTGGCCTGATACTTGAAATCAATGGCCGGGTTCTTCCGGAACTCCTCCATATCCTGCAGCATTTCCGTAGCGGAGGCGTACCGGTCCTTGGGTTCCAGCGCCATGCCCTTTAGAATGATCTGCTCTAACCCTAATGGAATATTGGGATTGATGGAGGAGGGCTTGGGAGCGCCGCCGTTGATATGCTGGATGGCCACCGCCACCGGGGACTCCCCATCGAAGGGAGGCCGGCCGGTCATCATCTCATACATGACCACGCTCAGGGAGTAAATATCCGACCGGCTGTCGGTATAGCCGCCCTTGGCCTGCTCCGGGGAAATGTAGTGGACGGAACCCAGGGCCTCTTTGGTCAGGGTGTTGCTTTTGTTCATCACCCGGGCAATGCCGAAGTCCATCACCTTGATGCTGCCGTCCTTCAGCACCATGATGTTGTGGGGCTTGATGTCCCGGTGGACGATGCCCCGGCTGTGGGCGTGCTCCAGGCCCTTGGCGATCTGCATGGAGAAGTGCAGGGTCTCCTTCCAGTTGAGGACCCCCTTCACTTCCATATATTGCTTCAGGGAGATGCCGTCGATGAGCTCCATCACGATGTAGTTGCCCGCATCCGAAGCGGATACGTCGTACACCTGGACGATGTTGGGGTGGCTCAGCATGGCCACGGCCTCGCTCTCCGCCCGGAACCGGCGGCGGAACTCCTCGTCTCCCGAAAATTCATCTTTTAGCATCTTGATGCCCACCAGCCGGTTCAGCCGGTGGTCCAGCGCTTTGTATACGACGGCCATGCCGCCGGTGCCGATCTGCTCCAGGATCTCGTACCGGTCATCCAGCAGCTGTCCAATATAATGATCCATATTGAATTGTGCTCCTTTCCGACCCGTTACACAGAAACCAGAATGCTGGTGACATTATCCGGGGAACCCCGCATTTTGGCTATATCCAGTAGCCTTTTGCAGCAGTTTTGCTTTTTCACCCCGTGGACGACCTCAAACAGCATTTCCTGGTCGTCCAGCATATTGCTCAGGCCGTCGGAGCAAAGGAGCAGGTAGCTTCCCTTCTCCAGATCCTGCCTGTAAATATCCGCCATGATCGTTGGCTCGGTACCCACCGCCCGGGTGATCAGGTTCTTTCCCGGGAAGGTTTTGGCCTGTTCCGGGGTCAGCTCCCCCCTATCCACCATGAGCTGGACCACGGAATGGTCCTTGGTGATCTGGCGGATGGACCCGTTTGTAATGTGGTAGCAGCGGCTGTCTCCTACATTAATGATCGATGCCTGGTTCTTCCGGACCACGGCGGCTACCAAGGTGGTCCCCATGCCGGAAAACTCCTCGAACTGACAGGCCTGGTCGTACACCGTAAAGTTTGCCAGCTTGACGGCGGACCGCAGGATCATGTCGCACTTGTCCCAGTCCGTCTGGTGGGTCCAGTTCCGGGTGACCTCCTGGACGAAGACCTCCGTGGCCAAAGAGCTGGCCACATTGCCGGATTTGGCGCCGCCCATGCCGTCACAGACCACAACAAGCATACTGTTTCGGTCCAGCTTTTCAATATGAAAGGCGTCCTGGTTCTGTTTTCGGACGCAGCCTACATCTGTCAGGCCCCAGCTTTGCATGGGTGTCCTCCTCTCTTCTCTAGCCTTCCCCTGGGAGGGGAAGGGGGACCGCCGCAGCGGTGGATGAGGTTGATCTGCCGCGGAATTTGCGACCTCATCCGCCCTTCGGGCACCTTCCCCTCCCAGGGGAAGGCTTGGGCGTTATTCTTTCTCCCGGTTATACTTTCTTCTCAGCTGGCCGCAGGAGGCGTCGATGTCGCCGCCGAGAGTTCTTCGGACGGTGGCCGGGATGCCGCCGTCTTCCAGAGTCTTCTGGAATTGGGCCACGGCCTCCTTGGTGCTGGGCTTTAGGGGGCTTTCCTCCACATGGTTCAGGGGGATCAGATTAAAGTGGCAGGGCAGGCCCTTCATCCGCCGCAAAAGCTCCTTGGCGTTCTCTTTGGAGTCGTTGACCCCGCCGATCATGGCGTATTCAAAGGAAATGCGCCGGGAGGTTGCCGCATAATACCGGCGGCAGGCGTCGATGAGCTCCTGGCTTGGGTAAGCCTTGTTTACCGGCATGATGGTATTGCGGATCTCATCGTTGGGGGCATGGAGGGAAACGGAAAGGGTCAGCTGCAGGTTCCGCTTCGCCAGCTCGTCGATCTTCGGCACCAGGCCGCAGGTAGAAAGACTGATATGCCGCATGGAGATGTTCATGCCCTCCGGGCTGTTTACCAGCTCCAAAAAGCGCATCACGTTGTCAAAGTTATCCAGGGGCTCCCCGATACCCATAAGGACAATGTGGGAAACCGGCTGGCCGGAATCCACCTGGGTAAAGAGGACCTGATCCAGCATTTCAAATGGCTCCAGCCGCCGCACCAGGCCGCCTAGGGTGGAGGCGCAGAAGGCGCAGCCCATCCGGCAGCCAACCTCCGTAGAAATGCACACGGTGTTCCCGTAGTGGTAGCGCATGAGCACCGTTTCCACACAGTTGCCGTCGGACAGCTCCCAAAGGTACTTGATGGTGCCGTCCCGCTGGGATTCCTGCTTGCGGACCACCTTGGGGGCCTGGATGGGATAGGATCCTTCCAGGGTGTCCCGGAGGCCCTTGGGGAGGTTGGTCATTTCGTCGTAGCTCCGGACGCCCTTGTGCAGCCAGCTGTAAACCTGCTTGGCCCGGAAGGCGGGCTGGCCCAGTTCTTTGAAGAGGCTCCCCAACTCCTGCAGGGTGTTGTTTTTCAGATTCATAGCTTCCTCCGCAGTCTGGCAATGAAAAATCCGTCGGTATCCCATTTCCCGGGATACAGGGTCAGCATTCCGGTGTCATTTTCCGGGAAAACATCGGGTAAAATAAACTTTTCCAGGAAAAATTCCGGGTGGTCTGCCAAAAAGCTTTCCACCACCTCTTCATTTTCCCGCTTCAAAATCGTACAGGTGGAGTACATCAGCACCCCGCCGGGCTTCACATAGCGGGCCTGGTTCCACAAAATGGCCTTTTGCAGCTCCGGCAGCTCCTTCGTGCTTTCCAGATCCCGGTAGCGGATATCCGGCTTTTTCCGGATGATGCCAAGGCCGGAACAGGGGGCGTCCACCAGGACCACATCCATGCTTTCTTCCCACTCCGGAACAAATACAGAAGCATCCTGGACCCCGGCCTGGATATTATGGAGCCCCAGGCGTTTGGCCCCGTTTTCGATGAGGGCAATTTTATGGGGATGTACATCCCGGGAGAAAATGCATCCCTGTCCCCCCATGGCAATGGCAGCGGCAAAGCTCTTGCCGCCGGGGGCGGAGCAGCAGTCCAGAAGCCGGATGTCGCCCTCCTTGGGAAGTTCCGCACACAAAACGCTTAACCGGGAGGCCGGGTCCTGGACGTAGAAAAGCCCAGCTTGGAAGGCAGGCAAACTTTCCAGGTTCCCGGTGCCGCTGAGCACCAGGCAGTCCGGCATCCAGCTGTGAGGCATAGCCTCTACCCCGCTGTCTTTCAGTAGATACACTAAGGAATCGGTATCCGTTTTGGTGGTATTTACCTGGATCACCGTATCCGGGGCGGCGTTATTGGCTTTTAAAATAGATTCCAGCGTTCCCTTGGGCACATTGGCTTTCAGAAGCGACACCAATGCCTCCGGATGGCTGTATTTGTCTTCATAAGAAGTGGGCTCCTGCAGGCTGCCCTTGGTGCGCACCGCATTTCGTAAAACGCCGTTGACCAGACCTACCTGACTTTGGGGCACGTGCTTTTTGGCAAGGCCCACGGATTCATTCACCGCGGCGCTGTCTGGGATCCGGTCCAGGTCGTAAATTTGATACAGGCCCAAATGGAGGATATCCCTGGTGGCCGGGTGCAGATCCTTGAGCCTGCCCTTTAGAAGCTGCTTTAAATAGAAGTCCAGCCGCCCCCGGTTCTGCACCACGCCATAAACCAGGCGGGTAGCCAGGGCCGCTTCCCTGCCGTCCAGGCGACCCTTGCGGATGGTGTCTTTCAATACGGCATTGGACCAGCCGCCCTGACGGCGGCAGGCGGCCAGGGTGCCGAAGGCCGTTTCCCGGGCCCCCATTACAGATCCTGGGGGTGGCCCCGGAAGTAATCCGGTGCGTTCATCCGCTTGCCGCCCTCGGCCTGGAGGACCCGGATTTCCAGGGCCCCTTCTCCGCAGGCGACAGTAAGGCCGGTTTTGGTCAGGCCTAAAACTTCCCCGGGAGTACCCTTGCCGGGGACCACACGGGTGTCAATGACCTTAAAGAGCTTGCCCTTCAATTCCATGGTCGCCACCGGCCAGGGCTGCAGGCCCCGGACCTGGTCGTGGATCTGCCGGGCGGTTTTGTTCCAATCGATGGGGCACAGGCTCTTGTCCAGCATGGGGGCATAGGAAACCTGGCTTTCGTCCTGCTTTTCGCCGACCACTTCCCCCTGGGCAAAGCGGGTCAGGGTCTTGCTCAAAAGGTCCGCTCCCAGTACCGCCAGCCGGTCCAGAAGCTGCCCGGCGGTCTCATTTTCCTCAATGGGGGTGACGGCTTTGTCGATCATGTCTCCGGCGTCCATTTCCCGGCACAGGTACATGGCGGTGACGCCGGTCTCCTTCTCTCCGTTCAGCACCGCCCACTGGTAAGGGGCGGAACCACGATACTTGGGAAGCAGGCTGGCATGGATATTGATGCAGCCCCGGGTGGGCACATCCAGCACCTTCTGGGGCAGGATCCGGCCATAGGCCACCACGGCGCAGATGTCGGGCTTTAGTGCCTTCAGTTCCTCCACCGTGGCTTCCTCCCGGAAGGTATCCGGCTGGAACACGGGGATGTTAGCGGCCAAAGCCACTTCCTTCACGGGAGAGGCAGTCAGCTTCATGCCCCGCCCCTTGGGCCGGTCCGGCTGGGTGTAAACGCCAACCACCTCAAAGCCGTCGGCCAGGATTTTTTTCAGACAGGTCGCCGCAATGTCCGGCGTACCCATAAATACCACGCGCACGGTTATTCCTCCCCGGCCAGCTCTTCCTCGGTCAGGAAGCGCTCCATGATCTCCGTATAGACGATGCCGTCCAGATGGTCAATTTCGTGGCAGAAGCAACGGGCCATCAGCTCCTCGCCCTCTACCTCGAAGACGTTGCCGTCCCGGTCCTGGGCCCGGACCTTGGCGTAGTTGGGCCGCTTGACGATGCCGTACTTGCCGGGAACGCTGAGGCAGCCCTCGCTGCCCACCTGCTCGCCGCTGGTTTCCAGCAGCTCCGGATTCACCAGCTCCAGCATTTCCTCCCCGGTATCCACCACGATCACCCGGCGCAAAATCCCCACCTGGGGAGCGGCCAGGCCCACGCCGTTGGCATCCAACAGGGTCTCCTTCATATCGTCCAGCAGCTTATGGAGCTTGCCGTCAAATTTTTCCACCGGTCTGCAAACCTTATGCAGGCAGGGCTCTTTTACAGTCAGGATCTTCCGCAGTCCCATGTCTATTCTCTCCTTATTCAAATCCGTTTATATCGATAAATGCGGAAACACCCCGCATTTTGCTGTCTTTTCCAAAGGCCTGGAGTAAATATGCCAGGGCCGCCCGGAGTTCCTTGGTCATTTTTCCAAGGACGGTGAGCCGGTAGCGGTAGTGATAGTTCACCTTCGGCACCGGGCTGGGGGCGGGACCTAAGCAGGTGATTTTCCCCTGGCTCCAGTGCATGGCAAGCAAACTGTCCCGGAATTTCGCTGCGCCCATCAGAACCTGCTGCTCCTGCTCGCCCTGGAAACCCACAATGGCCTGGTCCCCAAAGGGAGGCAGGTTCTGGACCCGGCGCAGGCCGATCTCCAAATCATAGAACCCATCGTAGTCCTGCCGGGCTGCCAGCTGGATCACGTTGTTGCCGGGGGTTAAGGTTTGAATCAAAGCCCGTCCGGCAAATTCTCCCCGACCTGCCCGGCCCACTACCTGGGTCAGCATATTAAAGGTGGTCTCCGCCGCCCGGAAGGAGCCGGAGTACAGGCTCAGGTCCGCGTCCAAGGCCCCAACCAGGGTCACATTGGGCAGGTCCAAGCCTTTTGCCACCATCTGGGTGCCCAAAAGCACCTGCTCCTCCCCCCGGCGGAAGCGGTCCAGAATCGCCTCGTGGGGGTTGGCGGCGCTGACGGTGTCCGCATCCATCCGGGCTACCGTTACATCCGGAAAAAGCTCGTTCAGCTCCTGCTGGGCCTTCTGGGTCCCAACGCCCACGGTCTTCAAGGGCCCGCCGCAGTTGGGGCAGCGGTTGGGCACCGGCTGGGAGTAGCCGCAGTAATGGCACATGAGCCGGTTGTTGGCGCTGTGGTAGGTCAGCCTTGCGCTGCACCGGGGGCACTCCGGAGCCTGGCGGCAGTCCACGCACACCAGGGCCCTTGCATTGCCCCGGCGGTTCAGCAAAAGAATGGTCTGCTTTCCCGCGGCGCAGGTATCGTGGATGGCCTGCCGCAGGGGGTAGGACAGGCTGTAGCCGTTGCCCATTTTCAGCTCCTGCCGCAGGTCCACAATTTCCACCTCGGGCAAGGCCCGGCCGTTGAACCGGTTTTGGAGCCGATACAGGGTATATTCCCCCTGTTTGGCCCGATACATACTTTCGATAGAGGGTGTGGCCGACCCCAGCAGCACCAGGGCCTTTTCTTTGTAGCCCCGCCAGATGGCCACTTCCTTGGCGGAGTACCGGGGGCTGTTTTCGGATTTGTAGGAATGCTCCTGCTCCTCGTCCAGGATGATGAGCCCCAAATTGGGGCAGGGGGCAAACACCGCCGAGCGGGTGCCCACCACCACCCGGGCCTTGCCTTCCTTCACCCGCTTCCATTGGTCGAAGCGTTCTCCGGCGGACAGGCTGGAATGGAGCACCGCCACCTGGTCCCCGAACCAGGCGGCCATCAGGCCCAATAACTGGGGGGTCAGGGCGATCTCCGGCACCAAAAGCACCGCCGCCTTGCCCCGGTCCAGCACGGAGCCAATGGTTTTGATATACACGGAGGTCTTCCCGGAACCGGTAACGCCGTACAATAGCGCCACCCCCGGATCCTCCCGGTTCAATTGTTCTGATAAGCCCCGGAAGCAGCTTTCCTGCTCTTCGTTGAGGACCAGGGGCTTTTCTACCGGGGTGGGCTTGATCTCCCGGCACCGGAGCACCTGCCGCTGGGTAAATTGCAGATAGCCTAAGCTTTCCAAGCGGTTTACCGTGGCCGTAGAGGCCCCGGTATAGTAGCAGATGTCCTTGACGCTGGCGGCGCCTACGGAGCACATAAGCTCCAGGACGCTTTTCTGCATGGCGGCACCCTTGGGGCGGCTCCGGGCAAAATCCAGAGCAGCTTCCACGGGCACGGCCAGAACGGCGATGCGCTCCTGCTTTTCGCCGCCCTTTTTCAGGAACTCCTTTTCCGCCCGGATCCATTTCTTCCGGGCCAGGTACTGGAGTACCTGGGTCCGCTTCTCTTCCTCCGGCATCACTTGGGCCAGGGCTTCCGCAGAAGTCTGTCCCCCCTGGTCCCGCAGGAAGGTAAGCAGTTCGATAGCCCCCTCCTTCCGGAGAGAGGCGCCCTCCCAGCTGCGGTCCTCGGTAAGGGACACCGTCTCCTTTTGCCGGAACCAGAAGCCCGCCGGGAGCATGGCCCTTACGGCATCGTAAAAGGTGCAGAAATACCGCTCCCGCAAAAAGGCCGCCAGCCGCAGCTGATAGGGGGTAAGAAGAGGTTCCTCTTCCAGAACCCCTTCCACGTCTTTGAGGCCTTCCCGCGCTCCCTCGGTCAGGGACAGGACGATGCCCTCGGTGCGGACATTACCCCGCCCAAAAGGCACCGTGACCCGCCGGCCCAGGGAAAGTAGCAGGCCTTCCGGCACCCGGTAGGAAAAGGGCTTATCCATGGCGTAGGTTGCAGATGCAATTGCAATGCCAGCGATCATACCCTTCTCCTCCCGGGAAACCAAAATTACTTCTTGTACTCTTCCTTCACGGTGGCGCTGAGCTTGCCCTCGGCCACTTCCTGGATGGCCATGGTGACGGGCTTCTCCGGCAGCTCCTCGTGGAACTCCTCTGCCTCGGCAGCAATCTGGCGGGCCCGATGGGCAACCAGGTTCACAAGCAGGTAGCGGCTCTCAACTTTGGTGAGCAGGTTTGCAACAGGTGGATATAGCATATTTGGTCCTCCAATTTTTGGTTGTACTGTCAGTGTCGCATACGTCCTCCGACTGGTGCGGCGATCCTTCGGCCTTCCCCGGAAGATCGCCCCACCAGCCCGGGACGAGAGCTGACAGGGGGTGCGGATGTTGTTATGTGGTAGATGAATGGCAGGCACCGAAGGGCAAAGTCCTTCCCCCTCCTGCATGGAGGGGGTGGCCCGCAGGCCGGGGGTGGAGGGGACCCGCTTATAAAACAGACTGGTTTGCTGAAAAATGAGGGTATATCCGAGAAAATTGCATTTATCCACGCACATAAATCATCTTACCGGGTCCCCTCCACCCCCGCCCACTGCGGTGGGCACCCCCTCCATGCAGGAGGGGGAAGGACTTTGCCCTTCGGTGCCTGCCATTCATCTACCACATAACAACATCCGCACCCCCTGTCAGCTCTCG
>JBNMHR010000050.1:0-13170 GCA_050872865.1 Faecousia sp.
CTTCAGCGCTCCCCCCTAAGCCGGATTCTTTCATTCTTTCTTGCCGGGACAAGAAAGAATCTCCCGCAGGGAGAACGTTTCAGAGCAGTGACAGCCTTACTTTAAACGAAAAAAGGCTGAACATTCCACACCGTCAAGCCGTATCTGTCAAAGTGTTCATACATTTGTAACTCATGCAATCGTCCTGCCCAGCCGCAAAAAACATTTGAAATCCTGCTCCAAATCTGCTATAATGATTTGGCTTCCGGAAAAACGGAAGTGCCGCAAGGCCCTATGTTCATCGTGTAGCGAAATGCGTAAATCCGGATGTGACCGGGTTTGCGCATATTTTTATACGATGAAAGGTGAGAAGAATGGAAAACAAAAACATGGACCTGGGGACCCGCCCCATTGGGGGGCTCATGCGGGGGTATGCCATCCCCTGTATCATCTCCCTGCTGGTGGGCGCCCTTTATAACATTGTAGACCAGATCTTTATTGCCAACGCCACCTACCTGGGCTCCTTCGGCAACGCGGCCAATACGGTGGTGTTCCCCCTGACGGTGGTGGCTCTGGCCATTGCGGTTCTGATCGGCGACGGTTGCTGTGCCTTCGTCAGTATCAAATTGGGCCAGGAGGACGTGGGCAGCGCCAAGAAAAGTGTAGGCAACGCTGTGGTGCTGGCGGTGGCTGCAAGTCTTCTTTTGACAGCGGTGTACCTGCTGTTCTCCGACGGCATTATCGCCATGTTCGGCGGCACGGTGAACGAGGAGACCTTCCACTACAGCAAGGAATACTTCTTCTATATCACCCTGGGCATTCCCTTTTATATGTTCGGCCAGGCCATGAACCCCATTATCCGGGCAGACGGGAACCCCCGGTTTGCCATGGTGTCTACCCTGGCCGGTGCGGTACTGAACATCATTCTGGACCCCATCTTCATCTTTATATGTAAATGGGGCATGATGGGTGCGGCTGTGGCCACGGTTCTGGGCCAGATCGTTACCGCAGTGCTGGCGGTGTGGTACCTGTGCCATATGCACATCATCCGGCCCAGAAAAGAGGACTGGAAGCTCCAAAAGGACGTCTGCGGCCAGATGACGGTATTGGGCATTACCAGCTTCCTGTCCCAGATCAGCCTGGTGGCGGCTATGGCGGCCATCAACAATATGCTGCGGAAGTACGGTGCCCTGGACCCCATTTTCGGCCAGACCCAGTACGCCCAGATCCCCATGGCGGTGGTGGGCATCGTTATGAAGTTCTTCCAGATCGTCATTTCCATTGTGGTCGGCATGGCCGCCGGATGCATCCCCATTGTGGGCTTTAACATGGGGGCAGGAAAGAAGGACCGGGTCAAAGCCCTGTTTACCCGCCTTCTGATTTACGAGGCGCTGGTGGGCTTTGTGGCCCTCATCCTGGTGGAGCTGTGCCCCCGGCAGCTCATCGCCATCTTTGGCGCCGCCAATGAAAGCAGCTACTACACGGACTTTGCCATCAAGGCCTTCCGGACCTACCTTTGCATGATGGTGCTGGCCTGCATCAACAAGGCCTGCTTCATCTTCCTCCAGGCCCTGGGCAAGGCCTTTTCCTCCACCATGCTGTCCATGTTCCGGGAAGTGGTCTTTGGCGTAGGCTTCGCCCTGGTGCTGCCTGTTTTCTTCGGCCTGGACGGCGTGCTGTATTCCATGCCCGTATCCGATATCCTGACCTTCGTCATCGCCGCGGTGATCATCGTAAAGACCTATCGGGAGCTGTCAGAGTGCCCAGAAAAGAATGGGTAATTTTGTTGGAAATGCCTATTTGCCATTGCCGGGAAGGTATGGTACCCTAATAAAAAAAGGAGGTACCCACCATGCACGAATATGAAATTCTGGTCGAAACCATCAACCCCTGCGGCGGGGAACGGCACGCCAAAAAGGAAATTCTGGAAGTCGAATGCGAAAGTCCCGAGGCCTATGTAAAGGAAAACGCCCCCTATCCGATCATGGATACGGCAAAGACCCCGGCGGGGGACACCCTCATCATCACCGGCGACGGGAAGGGGAGCATGGTGCGGTATACCTTTACGGAGTAAATCACAAACCGTCTGTCTGAAAAAAGACAGGCGGTTTTTCAAATTGTACAAAGCGGAAAGTGTTGTTCCGGGCCAATAGGACCGAATTTGACAAGTTTTTGAATTTTTGGCAAAACCCGTTGATTTTTGGGTTAGCGGGTGCTATCATATTGGGAAGTTAGTTCGGTATGGCTAACAGATAAAGAATCGTTAGGAGGATCCTATTATGAAGAAGTTTGGTTTGTTTGGCGCAGGCGTTCTGTTCGGTACCGTTGGCCTGAAGATTTTGGGCAGCAAGGACGCTCAGAAGGTGTATGCCCACACCACCGCCGCGGCTCTGCGGGCCAAGGACAGCGTGATGAAGACCGTCACCGCTATCCGGGAGAGCGCTGAGGATGTGTACGCCGACGCCAAGGACATCAACGACAGCCGTGCCCAGAAGGCAGAAGAGGCCGTCATTGAAGACGCTCCCGCGGAGGAGACCCAGGAGTAATTCAGAGCGAAGAAAAGCATTGTCGTTGCGAACCAGCGCGCACGCTGGTGTGGGAATCCCCCGGATTCTCGAACATCGTGGTAACAGATCCAAGCTGTTTCCACGCAACCGGGGGATTGCCACGCCAGCGACATCGGTCGCTGTCTCGCAATGACATCTTTTTTGGAGAACGTCATATGAAATGTACCATTTTGCATGAATCCAGCGGCCGGATGCGGGTGCACCTGCACTGCGGGCGTATGAGCCTGCATCAGGCGGATGTGCTGGAATACTATTTAAAAAATGAAAAGGGCATTGCAGAGGTCGCCGTTTTCGACCGGACCCAGGATGCGGTGATCCGCTACACCGGGGACAGGAAGGCTTTGATTGCCGCTTTGGCCCGGTTCTCCTTCCCCCAGGCGGAAAAGCTGGATCTGGTGCCGGAGCATACATCCCGGGCCCTGAACCGGGAGTTTGAGGAGAAGCTGACCTTTACCGTGGCCAGAAGGGCCTTCTGCAAGGTCTTTCTGCCGGTCCCGGTCACGGCGGCCATTGCGGTGGTCAAGTCCTTTAAGTATATTAAGGAAGGCCTGAAGGCGCTGCTCCACGGGAAGCTGACGGTGGCGGTACTGGATGCCACCGCCGTGACGGTTTCCGTAGTCCGGGGGGACTTTGATACCGCCGGTTCCGTCATGTTTATGTTGCGGCTGGGCGAAATTCTGGAGGAGTGGACCCACAAGAAGTCCGTGGCGGACCTGGCCGGGGCCATGTCCTTACAGGTGGAAAACGTGTGGCTGCAGACGGAAACCGGGGAAGAGGTCCTGATTCCCGTAGGCCAGGTGCAGGTAGGGGACAAGATCGTGGTCCGTACCGGCAGCCTGATTCCCCTGGACGGCAAGGTGGTTTCCGGGGAGGCCATGGTCAACCAGTCTTCTATGACCGGCGAATCCCAGCCTGTGGTCAAGGGCGTCGGCAGCTTTGTGTATGCCGGTACCGTGGCCGAAGAGGGCGAGTGCGTGGTCCGGGTGGAGAAGGCCCAGGGCAGCGGCCGGTATGACCGGATCGTCAAGATGATCGAGGACTCGGAAAAGCTCAAGTCCTCTGCCGAGGCCAGCGCCTCCCATCTGGCGGATAAGCTGGTGCCCTATACCCTGGGCGGCACGGCCCTGACCTATCTTCTGACCCGGAACGTGACCAAGACCCTGTCCGTTTTGATGGTGGACTTTTCCTGCGCTTTGAAGCTGGCTATGCCCATTGCGGTATTGTCTGCCATGCGGGAAAGCGCCCAGTTCCACATTTCCGTCAAGGGCGGCCGGTTCCTGGAAAACATGGCCAAGGCCGATACCGTTGTCTTTGATAAGACCGGTACCCTGACCTATGCCACCCCCAAGGTTGCCAAGGTGGTGCCCTTCGGCGGCCACGAGGAGGCGGAAATGCTGCGCCTGGCGGCCTGCCTGGAGGAGCACTATCCCCATTCCATGGCCAACGCCGTGGTAGAGGAGGCCAAGCGCCGGGGCCTTGCCCACCAGGAGTACCACTCCCAGGTGCAATACATCGTGGCCCACGGCATTTCCAGCATGGTAGAGGGCCAGAAGGTCATCATCGGCTCCTCTCACTTTGTGTTTGAAGACGAGAAGTGCGTGATCCCGGCAGGGGAGGAAGCCGTTTTCCAGAGTCTGGATCCCAGCTACTCCCATTTGTATCTGTGCATCGGCGGCGTTCTGGCAGCGGTGCTGTGCATTTCCGACCCTCTGCGGGCGGAGGCCCCTCTGGCCATCCAGGCCCTGCACGACTGCGGCATTCGCAACGTGGTCATGATGACCGGCGACAACCGCAGGACCGCCCAGGCCGTGGCAAAGGCCGTCGGTGTGGACGAAGTCCATGCGGAGGTCCTGCCGGAGGACAAGGCAGACTTTGTCCGCAAGGCCCGGGAGGCGGGCCATGTGGTCATCATGGTAGGCGACGGCGTCAACGATTCCCCGGCCCTGTCTGAGGCGGACGTGGGCATCGCTATTTCCACCGGCGCCGCCATCGCCCAGGAGATCGCGGACATCACCGTCTCCTCCGAGGACCTGCGGGCTCTCGTCACCCTGCGCCGGCTCAGCTGCGCCCTGATGGACCGGATCCACAGGAACTACCGCTTCATCATCGGCTTCAACTGCAGCCTGATCGGCCTGGGGCTTGTGGGGATTTTGCCCCCCCCCACCTCGGCCCTGCTGCACAATATGTCCACGCTGGCCATCAGCATGAAGAGCATGACAAACCTCCTGCCGGAGGAATAACGGCTTTCCCCGCATTTGCTTTTTTAGCAGATGCGGGGAGTTTTATCAACGGGGATTTGTATGGTTCATTGCCCGTAGGGGACGATGTGGGCATCGTCCCCTACGAGAGAGACACCGTCAAATCCCCATTTGTCTGTATGATCCCATTCGTGCAATTTACTTGTTGACAAATCAACAACTATCTGCTATACTCCCAAATGTTGATTTTACAACAACAAAGGAGGCCCCTATGGAAACTGGTTTTGAAGGCTTTACGGTTTTGATCAGCCGCATCAGCCGGAATATTCGGAAACTGAAGACGGAGCAGATGGAGCTATTGGACCTGAAGGGGCCCCATGTATCCTGCCTGTACTACCTGTATCAGTTCGGGCCCCAGACGGCGGCGGAGCTGTGCGAGCGGTGCGAGGAGGATAAGGCCGCCATTTCCCGGAGCCTGGACTACCTGGAGAAAAACGGCTACCTGACCCGGGAGGTCACCGGGAAGAAGAGCTACCGCAGTACCCTGACCCTGACGGAACGGGGAAAGGCCACCGCCGGAGAGATCGCCCAAAGGATCGGCCGCATTGTAGAGGCTGCCAGTGGGGAGCTGACCCCTGAGGAGCGGGAAACCATGTACCGGGCGCTGGAGATCATCTGCCGGAACCTGGAAACCCTGAATCATAAGGAGAAGATATAATATGAATGTTCGGATCATTGTAGATTCCTCTACGGATGTGGGGGAACAGTATTTAAGCCGCCTGCAGGTGGTGCCCCTGACCCTGCGGTTTGGGGACCAGGAATTTTACGACGGGGTGACCATCCACAAAGAGGAGTTCTACCGCCGACTGGTAGAAAGCGATGTCCTGCCCACCACCAGCCAGGCCACCCCGGATACCTTCGACCGGATCTTCCGGGAGATCGCCGCCAATGGGGACAGCGCCGTGGTCATTACCCTGTCCTCCCGGCTGTCCGGCACCTACCAGAGCGCCTGTATTGCTGCCGACGGCTACGAAAACATCTATGTAGTGGATAGCCAGTCCGTGGCCATTGGCACCGGGGTCCTGGCCCAGTACGCGGTAGACCTGGCAGAGCAGGGCCTTTCTGCCCGGGAGATCGCCGGGATGCTGCTGGAAAAGAAAAAGGACGTCTGCGTCATCGCCCTGCTGGATACCCTGGAATACCTCAAAAAAGGCGGCCGCATTTCCAAAACCGTGGCCTTTGCCGGGGGCGTGCTGAACATCAAGCCCGTGGTGACGGTGCAGGATGGGATGGTGGCCCTCATTGGCAAGGCCCGGGGCTCCCGGAACGGCAACAACCTGTTGGTGGAGAAGATCAAAGAGTCTGGCGGCGTGGATTTTGACCTGCCGGTGCTGCTGGGCTACACGGGGCTGAACTCCGACCTGCTGGATAAGTATGTGGAGGATAGCCGCAGCCTGTGGGAAGATCATCTGGATTCCATTCCCAAAACCCTGCTCTGCAGCGTCATCGGTACCCATGTAGGCCCGGGGGCTGTTGCGGTAGCGTTTTTTAAGAAGGGTTCCGGAAACGATTAAGGGAAAACGCACAAGGTTCCGTTCCTAAAATGTTCCGAAATTTTATGGATGGGATGGCTTGTATCCCGGCCCGGAGGATGCTATAATTACCCTGCGAAAAAATACCACGGGCATCGGAGGGGATCAGGCACCTTGGCGGGAAAACGGAAAATTCAGACACTGAGCAACTGGACCATTGGGGCGGCCATTGCCCTGCTGTGCTCTTGCGGGATCATAGCGTCCTTTGGTCTGCAAAAATATCGGGTCTTGCAGACGTCTATCCAGGAGTATATCGACTGTGAGGCAGCGGCCCGGAAGCTTCAGGAGGGGTCCGACAATCTGACCACCCAGGTCCGGCTAGCGGTATCCACCGGGGAGCAGCAGTATGTGGATGCCTACTTCGAAGAAGAGGACGTGACCCAGAACCGGGAATGCGCGGTGGAGGAGCTGAAAAACCTCCACGGGGACCCGGATGCCATTATCCCCTTGCAGGAGGCGCTGGATACCTCCATGGGCCTCCAGCAGACGGAGTACCGGGCCATGCGGCTGGTAGAGGAAGCGCTGAACATTCCTCAGGACAGCTGGCCGGAGGAAATCCGGCAGGTAGAGCTGACTTCCTATGAGCAGAAGCTCTCCAACCAGGCCAAGCTGGACCGGGCCCGGGCCCTGGTCATCGACCTGGACTACGAAAACGCCAAGTCGGTGATCTCCAAGGACGTGCAGAATGCCGTCCAGATCCTGTCCGGGGAGATCCTGCAGCGGCAGGAAAAAGCTGTCCGCAGCTTTTCCGGGGTATGCCGGATGTTTGTACTGTGTATGCTCCTGTTTGCCGCGGAGATCCTGCTGGAAAGTCTCGTCATGCGGGAACAGATCTTCAAGCCCATTTTGCGGTATACGGAGTGCGTTAAGCACGGCCCTATGGAGCCGGTGGAGGGCGCCTACGAGATCCAGACCCTGGCCCGGACCTACAACAGCATCTACCGGGAGAACAAAGAGCGGGAGATGCTTATGAAGCGCCAGGCGGAGCACGACCCATTGACGGAGCTGCTCAACCGGGGCTCCTTCGACCGGATCCTGAGCATCTACCTCAAGGACAAGATCGCCTTTGCCCTGGTGATCATCGATGTGGACAACTTCAAGTCCGTCAACGATACCCATGGCCACGCCGTGGGGGACCAGGTCCTCAAACGGGTGGCGGGCCTGCTGCGGGCCGCCTTCCGGTCCGTGGACTACGTATGCCGCATCGGCGGGGATGAGTTCGCCGTCATTATGCTGGATGTCACCCAGGACCTGGGAAACGTGCTGATCGAAAAGATCACCCAGTCCAACCGGGCCCTGGCAGAGCCCATCGGAAAGATCCCGGCAGTCTCTTTAAGCGCCGGCGCCGCCTTTACGGACGGGTCCGACGAGGCCCTCTTCGAGCATGCGGACCAGGCCCTGTACCAGACCAAAGAAAACGGCCGAAAGGGCTGCACGGTGTACAACGCGAATACATAAAACATAAAAGGACGATCCGGTTGGGGTCGTCCTTTTTTGCTTTTTTATAGGGTGATTTGCATGAGTTAATCATTTGTGAATCGCGTTTCATTCCATGCTTGTTGGGATGCGATTTATTATAAACGGATACCACCTCTGATAGGAGGCCGCCTCCGGCGGTGGTTTTCTTGTTCCGGCAAGAAAATCAATAAGAAGCCGGCTCAAGGGGGGCATTGAAGCTGCACTCCCGTTTAGAGCCATCCCCCCTTGAGAATCCCCCCCGGCGTACCGTTCAACCGACACATCTAAAAGCCTTTTTCGGATAGTACAACAATGGACCGCCGGAAAGCCCGACGATACGAAAATCAATTCTTCCGTTTTTTAAACTGATACGTTGGTAAATTGTTACAAAACGTTTTTCATTCTGAGACGCAGTAAATAGATTATAGAGTTGTACGTTGAATGGTATGCCGGAAAGGGGTCCTTAGGGGGGAGGCGGCTTTGAGTGGGAGCGAAACTTCAGCGCTCCCCCCTAAGCCGGATTCTTTCATTCTTTCTTGCCGGGACAAGAAAGAATCTCCCGCAGGGAGAACGCCTCAGTGTGCCGCCAGCCTTATTTCAAATAAAAACCAGGCTGAACATTCCACGCCGTCAGGCCGCATCTGTCAAAGTGTTCATACAGTTGTAACTCGTGCAATTATCCTGTTTTTTTTATAAAACCTCTGGTAATTTTTGCAAAAAAGGAGTATAATAAAATCCGTATGGACATTTGACAAAGTGCCCGTTTTTGGCGGAAATCGCATAAAAATGGGCGCCTGTGTGGTTTGAGAGTTGGGAGCGTAGAATTATGAGAGAGAACAAATATCTGGGGCGCGTATTAAGCGGGATCGTGGTTTTGGCCATCCTGTTTATGTGCGCCCCATTTGCATTCGCGGAGAAGGCCCAGAAGAAGATCCGGGTGGCATTTCCCACCCAGGAGGGCATGAGCTTCTTCGGCCACTCCGGCAAGGTGACGGGATATAACTACGATTACCTGGAAAAAATCTCCGAGTATACCGGCTGGCAGATGGAATATGTGCCCTACGGCAGCGCCGACGGCAACGAGGCCGTCAGCAGTGCCTTAAAAGATCTGCAGGAGGGCAAGGTGGACCTGATGGGGCCCCTGCTCAAAAACGCCGCTACGGAAGAGATGTTCGAGTTCCCGGAGCACAGCTACGGCACCGTATATACCACCCTGAACGCCCTGACCTCCGGCAGCCTGCGGGAAAACAATCTGAACAATCAGGTCCCCCTGCGGGTAGGCCTGTGGGCCACGGCCCAGACAAGGAACGCCGAGGTAGAGGCCTACCTGAAGTCCGAGAACTTTACCTACGAAATCACCTATTACGATACCTACGATGCCCAGCAGCAGGCCCTGGTAGACGGGGAAGTGGATGTGGTGTCCAGCGTGTCCCTGTCGCCCATTGCCAACGCCCGGATCGTGGCCCAGTTTGCCCCCCGGCCCTATTACTTCGCTGCCACCAAGGGCAATACGGATCTCATCCGCGAGCTGGACGAGACCATTGCCCGCATCGACCAGGTGGACCCCAACCTGCAGGATACCTTATATAATAATTACTTCCGCATCGTCAACGAGACCTTCCGCCTGACGGAGGACCAGAAGTCCGCCATCAGCGCCCTGGGCACCCTGAAGATCCTCTGCGCCAGGGATTCCGCTCCCTATGCCTATGTGCGGGAAGGGGAGCCTGCGGGCATGCTGGTTTCCATCCTCAATGACTTCTGCAAGGCCGTGGGCCTGGAGGCGGAGTACACCGTCTGCAACAACCTGGACGAAGCCCGGGAGAAGCTCATTTCCGGCAGCTACGACATGATGGTGGGTATGCCCCTGACCTCCGGCATGTGCGCCGAGCTGGGCTTTATCAACAGCGCCCCGGCTCTGAAATCCGTGCTGGCCTATGCCCAAAGCCCCACCAAGGGCAGCACCCAGGACAACGGCACCCGGACCATCGCCCTGGTAAGGGGCCTGCAGGAGCAGCTGAATACCGACGACTATCAGAACGTTCTGCTCTGCGATAACTCCAAGGCCTGTATCGAGGCGGTGGAGCGGGGCCAGGCGGATATTGCCGCCGGTTCCCGGGCCGCCCAGGAGTACTACATTTACGAAATGGGCAGCGACCTCATAACCAGCCTGATCCCGGGCCAGTACCAGAGTGCGGACATTGCGGTTTCCCGGATCTGCCCCTCGGCTCTGCTGGGCTCCCTCAACAACTACATCTACAGCATTTCGGAAAACGAGCTGGCCAACTACCTGGGGGAGGGGAACCGGCACAGCGGCAATATTACTTTGTCCGCCTTTGTCCGCCGCCATCCTGCCCACACGGTGCTGATCGTGGCGGTGCTGACGGCTGTTTTGGCCAGCATTGTCTACTTCTTCCGCAGCAAGTCCGTCCGGGAGAAAGCCGCCATGGAGCGGATGCATAACCGGCAGCTCCGGGATGCGCTGCAGATCGCCAAGGAGGCCAACGAGGCGAAGACTACCTTCCTATCGAACATGAGCCACGATATCCGGACGCCTATGAACGCCGTCATCGGCTTTTCCACCCTCCTTTCCCGGGAGCCGGACAACGCAGTGAAGGTCCGGGAATACACCCGGAAGATCAGCGCCGCCAGCAACCACCTTTTGGGCCTCATCAACGATATTCTGGATATTTCCAAGATCGAAAGCGGCAAGCTCTCCCTGCGGGAATCCGTCTTCTCTCTGGATGAGCTGATGGAATCCGTCAATGTGGTCATCCGGCCCATGGCGGGGGAGAAGAAGCAGACCTTCCAGGTGAATATGGGGCAGATGTCCCACGAGCTTTTCGTAGGGGACAAGACCCGGATCAACCAGGTGCTCATCAATCTCCTGTCCAACTCCATCAAGTACACCCCGGCGGGAGGGCAGATCCGGTTTACCGTTACGGACCTGGGTCAGTCCTCCTCCAACGTGGAGCGGATCCGCTTTGTGGTAGAGGATACGGGCTACGGCATGACGGAGGACTTCCAGAAAATCGTCTTTGAGCCCTTTACCCGGGCGGAAAACTCCACCACCAATAAAGAGGTGGGCACCGGTTTGGGCCTGGCCATTACCAAGAACATCATCGACCTGATGGGCGGCACCATCGAGCTGCAAAGCCTTTTGGGTAAGGGCTCCACCTTTACCGTGGAGCTGCCTCTGCGGCTTCCCCACGAGGAGGCCGACGAGCATTTCTGGGAAAATCACAACATGACCCGGATCCTTCTGGTGGACGACGACAAGTCCGTCTGCGACGGCATCAAGGCCAATATGGCCGGCAGCGGCGTGGAGCTGGATGCGGTATACTCCGGCGAGGCGGCTATTTCCAAGGTGCAAAAGGAGTATGCTTCCGGACGGGAGTACAGCGCCATCATTCTGGACTGGCAGATGCCCGGGCTCAACGGCCTGGATGTGGCCAAGGCCGTGCGGAAGATCATTCCCATCGATACCCCGGTTTTGTTTCTGACCTCCTACGACTGGACGGAAATTGAGACCGAGGCTCTGGAAATCGACGTAGACGGGTTCCTGGCCAAGCCCTTTACCGCCATGAACCTGAAGGAAAAGCTCATCGAGGTGGAGCACTTTAAGAACGCCGTGTCCAAGGAGGACGTGAGCCTGAATCTGACGGGCCTCCACTTCCTGCTGGCGGAGGACAACGAGCTGAACGCGGAGATCATGGTAGAGCTCTTAAAATCCGAGGGCGCCTTCTGCGATGTGGAGGAAAACGGCCAGAAGGCTGTGGACAGGTTCCTGAGCATGCCGCCCCACAGCTACGACGCCATCCTGATGGACATTATGATGCCGGTGATGAACGGCTACGAGGCCACCAAGGCCATCCGTTCCTCCCGCCATCCCGAAGCTTTGACCATCCCCATCGTGGCCATGACCGCCAACGCCTTTGTAAAAGACGTACAGGATGCCCTGGACGCCGGGATGAATGCCCATGTGGCAAAGCCCATCAATATGGAAACACTGAAAAACACCCTGGGATCCTGCATGAAGAGATAAAATATACGCCGCTTTGGCGGCATTGGAGGAGAGCGTATGGACCGGCTGTCGATCCACGATTTGGAGGAGCTGTTCGCAAAGAGCAAAACCGGCTACTGGAAGCTGGAAATGGAAAACGGAAAGGCGGTGCGGATGTACGCCGACCCGGTGATGCTGGAGCTCATGGGGGCCCCGGAGGGCATCACCCCGGAGGAATTGTGCGTCTTCTTTACAAAGCATATCCACCCCGGTGATCTGCCCAATACCGCAGCCTTTGGAGCGGATATGGCAGAGGGAGAAGCGGAGTTTACCTACCGCTACCTGCATCCCACCCAGGGGGAAGTCCGGGTCAGATGCTGCGGCCGGAAAATAAAAGAGGAGGGGAGCCTTACAACCTTTGTAGGCTACCATAAGACCCTGACGGACGTGGTGCGCCTGGGCAGCGGCAACAGAATGGAAAATCAGCTGGTCCGCCGGAACCGGAGCCTGCGGCAGGCCCAAGAGCGCAGCGCGGACTACTACGGCTACCTTCTGGACAAAGCGGCCTGCGGCATTTTCGCCTATACCCTGCCGGAACAGAAGATCTTGCACATGAACGCCGAGGCCCTGCGAATCTACGGCTTCCGGGATACTGGTATCGGCATGAGCCAGGAGTTTTTAAAGCACATCTTCGACCCCTTTACCCAGGAACGGGTGGATGCCCGCAGCGTCTACCAGGGCACGGGACTGGGCATGGCCATTGTAAAGAACCTGCTGGAGCAGATGGGCGGGTCTATCTCCATTGAAAGCGAAGTGGGGGTAGGCACTACCTTTACCATCACCATCCCCTTTGAGATCGCCCCGGCCCCGGAAGAAAAGCCCAAGGAGCCTCTGCCCGGAAACATCCGGGGGCTGCATCTTATGCTGGTAGAGGACAACACCCTGAACGCGGAGATCGCCCAGGTCCTGCTAAAAGATGCCGGGGCCATCGTCACCACCGCCGAAAACGGTAAGCAGGCCGTGGACCTGTTCACGGGGAACGAACCAGGTACCTTTGACGGCATCCTCATGGACGTTATGATGCCGGTGATGGACGGCCTCACCGCCGCCAGGACCATCCGGGATCTGAACCGGGCAGACGCAAAGGCCATCCCCATCATCGCCATGTCCGCCAACGCCTTCCAGGAGGACGTAAAACGAAGCCTGCAGGCAGGCATGAACGCCCACTTGGCAAAGCCCCTGGATATGGCCAGGGTAACCGCCGTGGTTGCGGAGCTGTGCGGACGTTGACGGACTGTCATTGCGAACCATCCCGCAGGATGGTGTGGCAATCCCCCGGTTAAACGTACGGGCTGACGGGAAAATCCTCCTTCCCC
>JBNMHR010000051.1:0-13057 GCA_050872865.1 Faecousia sp.
AAGCAACAAGGTCCGGCTTGTTTTCTTTGACGGAGGCCAGGATATAGTCCACCGGTACGGCAGCTCCCAAAAAGATGCTGTCCCAGCCGTCGCTTGCAAACAGGTCCGCCACGATCCGGGCCCCCATCTCGTGGAGCTCCATCCCGGGGCAGGCGCACAAAACCGTCTTGTGGTTCCGTTTTCCCTCAAAAAGCTCGGTATACATCTGGGACATGGCCATCTGGGTCACGGAGGTACAGTAGTGCTCCGCGTCCACGGTGATCTTTGCGGTATGCCACAGCTCCCCTACCCGACGCATACTTTCGGAAAGGATCTCCACATAGATATCCGGCAGAGAGATCCCCCGGTCCAAAAATTCCCGCACCAGGGCCACGGACCCCCGGGCATCCCGCCGCCGGAGGCTTTCCATATACCGGCCGATCTCCGCTTCATATTTGCAGGCCTTGGGCGTTTCGTGCGCCCCGGACCGGACATATTCCAGGATGGCCTCTTTGGCGCTTTCCAAAAGGCCATTCAGAGGACCCTGTTTGTCCGGGCTCACCGCCTCCGGCAGAGTCTGGCGAATCGCCTCCAGATGGTGCACCACGTATTCCGCCGTCTGTTCCGGGGTCAGCTCTTTCAAAATGCCGTCCATCAGCCCAAACAGCCACACGGCGTAGCTGGTCATCACATGCTCGTCGTTTAATACGTAGGCCGTATACAGGTAGTCCACATTGTAGCGGGTATCCCTGTAGATGATCTTCTGGACCCTCTGGCTCAGTGCATCAAAATATTCCTTCTTCTGGCTGCATTCCCGGGCATAGGCCTTTTCCACCAGATGCTCGAATTCCGATTCGTATTCCATCCACAATAAGCTCATACACCGGGCCGCTCCTTTGCCTGTCTAAATTCGAATTCCCCTTATTTTAAGACATTTTCTGCCACTTTGCAACCATTATTTTTGTAAAACTCCCGTTATTTGTATTATAGGACAGTTTCTTTAATTATTTGTATAATCCTGTATAAAACAAAATTCCCTTCCCCGAAGGGAAGGGAGAATGGAAATTCGTTAGGCTCTGCGGATGATGATGGCATCCCCGGCGTAGACCATGTTGACGTTCTTGATGGTAGCGGGGTTGTTGGCCTTCAGTCTTGCGGTGGTGGTCTGGAACCGGGCAGCGATCTGGCCCAGGGTGTCGCCGACCTTGATGCGGTACCACAGGTAGCCGTTCTTGGTGAAGGTGGAACCCATAGCAATGTTGGTGGGCTGCCAGTGGGCGCCGTTGGGGTTGGTGGTATTGATCTTACCGCCGGTAACTTCCTCGATTTCTTCTTCGTTCAGTTCCTTGATATCTTCCATGGTAATAATCTCCTTTGTAATTTATTTTGCGGGATCCGCTTTGGATTTCCTGGCTGTATCCTATCACATCAAAGTATACAAGAGTGTTACAAAGTGTGACATTTTGAGAAATATTTTTTAGGCTCTGCGGATGATGATGGCATCCCCGGCATAGATCTCGCTGGTCTTCTTGATGGTTGCGGGATTGTTGGCCCGCAGGGTCTTCACCGTAGTGCCGAAGGTAGCAGCGATCTGGCCCAGGGTATCCCCGGACTGGATGCGGTACCACAGGTAGCCGTTCTGGGTAAAGGTAGTGCCCATGGTCACGTCCGTAGGCTGCCAATGGGCCCCGGTCCAGTCGGTGGTGTTCACCTTGCTCTTGCCGCCGGTAACGGCCCCCACTTCTTCTTCGTTCAGCTTCTTGATATCTTCCATCGTCATGATCTCCTTTCGGTTTTTACCGTATTTGCTTTGGATCTTCTGGCTGTATCATACCACGCCAAAGTGTACAAGAGTAGTACAAAAAAGCCCCTTCCAAAAAATTTCTTGACACCCCCTCCCCTTTGTGCTATCCTATTCTCACCATATAGAGTGGCGCGAGGGACAGACCCGTTGACCGCCCGGCAACCTGCGTATGTAAGGTGCCAATGTCTGAACGATGGGGATATACGGTTTTTCCACCCATCGTAACGATGGGTGTTTTTTTGCGCCTCTGTGTGGATAAAAATTTGGAGGTACAAAATTATGCAAAACACCATGAAATTCGCCGTCGCCCGTATGCTGGGGGACGATGTGACCATCCTGAAGCTCTTTGACGGGGACCGGAAGGAAGAGGCCAAGGCCTACGGGCAGCAGGCGGCTCAGAAATATGACACCGGCCTGATTTGCGTCATCAAAGCCGCCTTCACCCCCGAGGGGGAGCGGGCGGATGACCGGTACCGGCTGTATGAAGCCTATGAGCGATAAACGGAAAATTTTCCCGGAGGCATTTCTGCCCCCGGGAATTTTGGTTTTATCGGACCTCCACCTTCACCGTAACGGTGGTATTGGGGGTTCTGGTCGTGTTGCCCGCAATAAATACGTTCAGAGCAACGCTTCCGCTCTTCCGGACGGCTTCATCCTGGAAGGAAAGGACGTAGGTGCCATCCTCCAGTCTCCGGAGCCGATAGGTATTTGCCTGCTTGGCATCCTTCAGCGTCACCCGGTTGACGGGATTCAGGGTCGGATCCGTGCTGCTAAACTTCAGCTCGGCCCGGCTGTTACCGTCCTTGGCGTACAGCACAACGGGCTCTGCCGTCAGCTTGGCGCTGCCGGACTTCACGTTCAGCTTCACGTAGGCCGGCTTGCTGGCGCCCTCTACGGTCAGCTCCAGGCGATAGGCGCCGATCAGAGACACGTTTCCGGCTCTGCGCACATGCAGCTTGCCGTCCGCGCTCCAGCCCAGCCGGAAGGAGCCCGTTACATCCTTGGCAAAGTTCTTGCCGTCCTGGGCCCAAGTAATCACCGCATCCTTGGCCAGGTCTACCTGTCCCAGATAGTTCTTGTAGCTGGGCGTGATGACGATCTCCGAGGCGCTGCGGATGGGGTCGATGCTGCCGGTTGCCTTGGCGGTGACGGTCACATCGGAAGCCTTTTCCGCCGGGACCTTCACGTTCAGGGTGCTCACCTTGTTGGTGGTCACCCACAGCAGTACCTTGTAGCTTGCGCCGTACTGGGCATTTTCGCCCAGAGCCACCGTCAGCTTGCCCGCCTCATAGGTCGCCGCCAAAGCGTCGGTGGGCACGTTCTTGCCGTCCGTCACGCGGATGCTGGGGGTGCCCAAAGTGTAGCCCTTTGCCGTGGTGGATACCTCTACGGTGCCCCATTCGTTCAGCTTCTTGTTCAGTGTCAAGCTGGACTTGCTGAGCTTCAGGGGGATGCCGGTCTCCGTGACCTTCACCTGTGCCGCTGCGGACAGCTCGGTGCCGTCCGGCAGGGTGCCGGTCATGGTGACGGCGGCAGTCATGCCGTTGGCCAGAGCGCCAATGGCGTAGAGCTTCCCGTCCGCCCCGATCTTCAGGTACTGAGCAAAGTCCGCTTCCTGACTTACCTTCCCCTGCTTCAGGGTCAGGCCGTAGCGCACATTTGCCAGGCTGCCGGAGTAGTTCTGAAAGGTCGGCGTCAGGGTCACGCCCTTCTCCGGGTAGGTCAGGTCCAGATCGCCGGTAGCCTTCAGGTTCATGGTCACCTTCTGCCCGGCGTTCAGAGTCTTTACCGTCAGCTTGGCGGCCTTGCCGGTGGGGGCCTGCAGGGTCAGGGTGCAGCTCATCTTGGGGGCGGTCCCCTTCTTTACCGCCACCGTAAATTCGCCGTCTTCGTTCACCTTGGAAATCGTCAGCGCCTCGTTGAGGTTCTGTACGGTCACCTTGGTCAGGTCCAGATCTGCGGGGTTGGCGGTGACCTTCAGGGTCACCTCGTCCCCCAGCTCTCCGTTCAGGCTTACGGAGCTCTTGCTGAGCTTCAGGGTCGGCGTGGCTGCCTTTATGGTCAGGGGCAGCTCCAATAGGGTATCCGTTCCGTAGAACCGGACGCCGACGGTCTGCTTTCCGGTGGGGATCACGCTTCCCTCCGGCACCAGCCGGAATTCGCCGGTAGCCAGATTCAGCTCGGTTTCCCGGAAGCCGGCAGGCAGGCGGATGCCCTTTACGTTCAGCTCTTCCAGGCTCTGCTTTCCGGCGGTGAGCTTCAGCACCGTGCCCTGGCCTGCCGCATCGGATAGGGTGACGCTGGATGCAGAAAGCTTTACCGCCGGGGCCTTCTGGCTCAGCTTTGCGGAGACCTTCAGGCTCACGGGCACGCTCCATTCCTGGGTATATACCAGCAGGTTCAGGTTGGCGCTGCCGGACTTGGGGGCGTTTTTCAGGGTCAGGCCGGTGCCGTTCAGCTCCAGCCAGTCGGGCCACTTGTAGCCCTTGGCCCCGGTATCCTGCTCGATCTTGGTCACGGTGCCGCCGGTCACCTTCAGGGCCTGGCTCTGGCCGGTATAGAAGGAGTTAAAGGTCAGCGCCCCAGCCTTCAGCTTGGGCATGGTCTTCTTCACCGTGATGGTCACGGGCTGCGTAATAAATTCTTCTCCGTTTACATATACGGCCACGGAGCTTGCGTAGCTGCTCTTTACATCCTTGGCGTTTGCCTGAATAGCCGTCTGGGTGGGTACCAGCAGCAGGTGCCGGTCATCCTTTACCTGGAGCCGGAAGTATCTGGCGGCCTCGCCGTTCAGGAGCTCGGCGCCGGTAACGGCCCCTTCGGTCTCCTGGGCGTTGTAGGCAGCTACCTCGTTCTGCTCCAGCCGGGGCAGGATATCCAGTACGGTGTAGTCCGTGCTGTACAGCTCCGTAGTCACCTTCTGGCTGCCCAGATCCACGGACCAGATCTCCGCCTCCGGTTCCATTTCCGTTACATCGATCCGGCACCGGGCAGTCAGGGTCTCTCCGCGGTAGGTCACCTGAGCCACCGCATAGGCCGTACCCGGGTTCACCGGTGTCACGCTGCCGTCCGCGCCGACCCGGATCACCGTGTCTTCCCATTCGTTCTGCTCCGCGGTCCAGGTCAGATACTTCGCCCAGTTCTCCGGCTCCACCTTGGCCTGCAGGGTCACGGGAGCCGTACCGGCCTGCAGAGTCAGGTACTCCTGATCCAGGGTGATGTAGCGCTGGGTGGGCAGGCCGTACAGCTGCACGATGGCGCTGACATCCTCCCGGGGGATGTACCGGAAGCTCAGGCTGCCCTTACTGTCCGCGGTGCCCTGGGCGATGTATTCCAGGTCCTTGGGCGCTACGGAGCCGGGGTTCAGGCTGACGATCAGCACATACTCTTCTCCGGGCTCCAGCCCCACAAGGGCCACAGACCGGACGCCGCCCGATACGCTCTCCTTGCCGGTATGGGCGGACATAGGCAGCATCTCGCCCTCGTCCTCCATCCGGGCCCCTTCCGGCGCCACATAGTAGCCCTCCAGGTTCTCCTCCGGCAGTTCTTCGGCAGGCTCCTCAGAAACATTGGTCTCCGGTTCCATGGTTTCCGTCGGTTCCTCCTCGGTTTCCGGTACCTCCGTCTCGGTAATCTCTGTGGTCTCCTCCGGCACTTCCGTGACCTCCGGCTCTTCCGGCTCTTCAAACTCCTCCAGGCCGTCGATCACTACCGCTTCTTCCTCCCCCTCCAGGGCCAGGCCGTAGGGGGTGTTGAATATCACGTTCCTCAGTTTACTGTTATCCTTGACATTTGCCCACTCTGCCGCTGTTCCGGCATAGTAAACATGGACAAATTCGCATCCAATGGCATTAGCAAAGGCTCCGTAACCGATTTCTACCAGGCTGCGAGGCAAATACAGGTCATATGCCACTTTGTCAGTGTCGCGGCAGTACCTAAAGGCACTTTCCCCAACCTTTGTGACGCCTTCCGGGATCACCAGGTCTTCCTGAAGTCCTTGGCAAAGCATAAAGGCCTGTTCTCCAATGGTCTTTATACCCTGGGACAGCGTCAGGGACATAATGTTTTTGCAGAGATTGAATGCACTCTTTCCGATCGTTGTAATATTCCCCGGGATCACCAGGCTTCCGGAAAATTTGGTATCTGCGAACGCCCCCTCCGGGATCTCCCGGAGCTTACTGGGAATGTGCAATGTTCCGGTAAACTCTGCAGCGCTGAATGCTTTTGTTCCCAGCGTATTCAGCGTCTCCGGCAGGATCAGATCTCCCCGCAAACCGGCGCAGTTCTGGAATGCAGACGCTCCAATGCTTCGAAGCTTCGAAGACATCTTCAGTCCCGTCAGCCTGCTGCATCCGATAAAAGCGGATTCAGGGATGGCCGTCATGCCCTCCGGCAGTACCAAAACCCCATTCAGGCCGCTGCATCCGGCAAAGGCACTGCCGCCCAAGTTGTTCTTTACGCCCTCCGGGATCACCAGTCCCCCCTGGAAGCTGCTGCAGCTATAAAAGGCGGAAGAACCAATCGACGTCAGAGTTTCCGGCAATTCCAGATTTCCCGTCAGTTTCGTTTGATAATTGAATGCCTGGTTTCCAATCTGCTTTAGGCTCTTCGGCAGCTTCAGTTTACCGGTAAAGCCACCATTGGGAAAAATTAAATCAAACGCATGGTCCGGGATAGCTGTCAGGCTGTCCGGCAGGATCAGATCTCCCGTAAGCTGCGTACAACCCGAGAACGCATAGTCTCCCAGAGTTTTCAGATTTTGAGACAAAGTCAGCCCGTTAAAGGTCGTGCCCGAAAAGGCCGATGCACCGATCTCCGTAACCGTATCCGGAATCTCCAAATCACCGGTCAGCTTTGCGTCTATAAAAGCACCACTGCCGATTTTTGTTACACCCGCTTTGATCGTCAGATAGCCGCTTCCCTTTCCGAATTGATTAAATGCACCGGCCGGGATCTCCTGCAAGCTTCCCGGAATGACCAAGTCGCCGGTAAAGCCGCTGCACTTGAAGAACGCCTGCGTGCCAAGGCTTGTAAGGCTTGTGGGCAGCGTCAGGTCCCCGCTGAAGCCGCTGCACTCATAGAATGCTTCGTTTCCGATACTTGTCACACTGTCCGGGATCATCAGGTCCCCGGTAAGGCGGCTGTCCTTACCAAACGCCTGTTTACCAATCGTTTCCAGGCTCTTGGACAACGTCAGTTCCCCATCCAGCTTGGAGCACCAGTAGAATGCACTGTCTCCAATACTGACCACACCTTCCGGGATCACCAGGTCGCCAGTCAGAGAAGAGCAGAAGTCGAAGCAACCACACGGAATGTCTGTCAGGTTCTTGGAAAGAGTCAATGTTCCGTCAAACCTTCCATAGCTGAATGCACTGTCTCCGATGCTCGTCACGCTGTCCGGGATCACCAGGTCCCCGGTAAAGGTCGTACTCTGAAATGCACTTTTCCCGATGCTCTCCAGATGCTGCGAAAGGGTCAGTGTTCCGTCAAACTTCTGGCAATAGTAGAAGGCACTGTCCCCGATGCTTGTCACGCTGTCCGGGATCACCAGATCGCCGGTAAAGGTCGTTTCGTAGAACGCATACTCTCCGATGCTTTCCAGGTTCTGAGAAAGGGTCAGCGTTCCGTCAAACTTCTGGCAACTGCTGAATGCATTGTTTCTAATGCTTGTCACGCTGTCCGGAATCACCAGGTCCCCGGTGATATCCATCGAAGAGAATGCGCTCTTTCCGATACTCTCCACGCCGGAGGTGATATTCAGCGTCTTGACCTTGTATCGATAGGCATAGTCCCTCCAGGGTGCCGTGGTCCCGTCGTAGTCGTACATCTTTCCGGTACCCAGAATGCTCAGCATGCCGGTGCCGTCCAGGATCCAGTTCATGGTATCGCCGCAGGTGCCGGAGGCGATGATCTCCCTGTCAAATACCAGTACCGGGCAGGAGACCGTGCTGCCCCCATAGCTTACCAGCACCTCCGTCGCACCGGCATGCCCGGCCGTGAGCGTAGTGCCCTTCACCATGACGACCCCTTCGTCCATGCTCAGGTAGCTGCATTCTTCCGTCACATCCAACCCCGTGCTCGTCTGGGTCACCTTCAGGCTGCCGGTTTCCCCAGGCTTCAGTTGCAGGGACGCCGGTTCCAGCGTCAGGTCCGTGCTCTTGGGGTCGATGACGATAACGGAACCCAGAATGGTATAGGTGTTTCCGTCCTTGTCCGCATAGGCTGCATAAATGGTAGTCATACCCGGGTTGACAGGCGTCAGCAGGCCGCCCTTTACCTTGACTACGTCGTTATCCAGGGACTCCCAAACGCATTTTGCGCTCAGGTCAGTCTTGTCATTCCCGCGGTACACCTGCAGCTGGAAGGGGTCGCCGCCCTTTTGCAGCTTGACGGGATCCTTGGAAAGGACCAGGCCCCCATTCTTGGCTGTGACGATCACGGCACAGGCTGCCGTATATTTGATTTCTCCGTCGGTGAATTCCGTGTTGATCGTCGCCACGCCCGCGCCCACAGGAGTCACCAGGCCGTTCTTTACGGTAACCACTCGGCTATTGGTGGAGACCCACTTGCACTTTTCCGTGACATAGGAACCGTCCGACCGCATCACCGTCAGCTGCTCAGGCTTGCCGCCCTCCTGCATGATCATCTTTACCTGGGAAAGCCAGATCCCGGCAACCGTTACCTTGCAGGAGACGGTGCAGGTATGGTCCCCCGCCTTGTAGGAGGCCGTTACCACCGCCGTACCGGGTTCCACGGCAGTCAGTCGGCCGCCGGTGACCTTTACCGCCTTGGGATTGGAGGAGGTCCAGCTGCATTTTGCCGTTACGTCCTCCGAGTTGCTGACCAGTACCACGTTCAGCGCTACCGGCGCGCCGCCAATGGCCAGCTGCAGCTCTTCCTGGGAGATCTTCAGGCCCTGCTTCACCGTAACTTTGCAGATGGCCTCTTTTGTTTCCTTCCCAACCGTGTAGCTGGCCTTTACCTCGGCCGTCCCCGGCGCCACGGGGATTACCCGGCCGCTCTTTACCTGAACGATCTTATCATTGCTGCTTGTCCAGGTGCAAAGGGTGGTCACGTTCTTCTGGCCGCTCCACAGGAAGGCATCCAGCTTCCCAGCCTCGTCTGTGGTATACAGCTCCATCCCGTTCTCGGAGAGGTAGAACTCCCCGACCACGGTCACCGTGCACTCCGCCTCCAGGGTCAGATTGCCGCTCTGCTTGTAGGTGGCCTTGATCACCGTCGTACCCTCGGCCAGAGGCTTTACCAGGCCGCCTTCTACGGTAGCGACCTTGGGATCAGAAGATGTCCAGGTGCTCAGCTTCGTCACATCCCGCTTACCGGTCTGCACCAGGCTGGCCGTCAGCTGCATGGGGGCGTCATGGATCCCCAGCTTCGTCTCTTCCTTGCTCAGCGCCATTGTCGGCTGATCTTCCAGAAACATATTCATATGCGTCGGGCTGCCTTTTACCGACAGGGTCTGATTCTCTACCCAGCCAGGCACACTGACGCTGTAAACAC
This sequence comes from Faecousia sp., assembly GCA_050872865.1. GTDB lineage: Bacteria > Bacillota > Clostridia > Oscillospirales > Oscillospiraceae > Faecousia. The sequence continues at coordinate 9,302 of JBNMHR010000051.1, forward strand.
CGTCTTTCAGGTAGCAGTTCATGTTGCCGTTTTCATCCGTTGCGGGAATCGGAACCTGCACCGGCCGTCTTCCGGGGCCCTGTACATAAACCTGCGTCAGTGCGCTTCCGCCCACACTGAGCCCAATTTCCTGGTTCGGCACCGGCTGGAAGTCTCTCCGCTGTCTTACAGAGATATCCACATGGTATGCCCTGTTGGGACATTCGCCAAAACCGCCTTCCCCTTCGTCTATCGAGTAATACCATTTTATCGTTTCTGAGAGTTTAATGGGCAAGTTTTTACCTAATGTGAAACCAAATACCGTAAACCCAACGCCCAAATTCAATACTAACCCCGTATTCCCATCCAAGCAGATTTCGCACAGGTGTAAGGAATCCGGATTTTCCACTTCGGACATATGCAAAGTCGCAGACATATTGAGTCCTACGGAAAGCACAAAGTGCCCATTCACAATGATTCCCTCTAATATATCACCCACCGCGACTTTGACCTCAAGACCGAACTCCACAATGCCAGACAAATCTAACGTTGGGTCAGTCTTCTGAAATGGAGTACCATCAGAATCGAAACCGCCATTCAGGTCATCATAGACGATCCAATTACACTTACTAACTGTACAGCTCCATTGCACCTTTGCTGTTGCTTTCACATATAAACTCAACGTTACAGTTATGCCAACCACTGGCACTCCAACCGGGATAACTTCCTTACCGATTGGAAAGGTAAGTTTTTTGGTTGCACTGACACTTAGTTTGAGATCATACTTTTGATCTAATATAAGCTGAAAATATTGGCTTTCTTTAAAATATTTGTAGATTTTGATTGTCGCAGTATACGTTCCCACAACGCTACCGCTTATAACACCGTACGATACATTGAAAGGTTTTACCCAAACGCCAGCGTCATACCAATAATCGTCCGGATTCGAGCGATCCTCAAAATCCGCCCGATAACCGTCGCTGTCCTCATCCATATAGGCTGCCGCCTCAGTGTCGGAGTTGGAGATTGTGCCGGTCTCGATTTTGATAAAATCGAAGACATCATCTGCATTGGCATCTGATTTGGCTACGACCGTCACCTTATTTCCGCTCTTATGAACCTCTTTGGCGACGATGATCTTCATTTCCCCGTTGGGTTCATTCCAGACCACACTGCCGCCCTTTTCCAGCTCTTGGAGGCGCGGGTCCGTGCCATCAAATTCATAAGTATTGTTTCCCTTGTCCGTAACCCCGGAGGGATTCTTTCCCAACTGAATGGTTCCGTCGTTGAACACAAGAAAGTTGGTCTTCGGATCCTGGTCCAGGTTGTAAACCTTTTCCGGTTCGAAGTCATCCACCGTGGCGTCCCGCACTTCCTGGATATTCTTCGTATACAAGGAAGAATGGAACTCCTCGCACAGCGGATCCGAAGTCTGGGCATCCAGCAGATACGCCGTAATGGTAAAGTTCTTGGGCATCTGCTCCGTTTCAATTGGGAAAGATACCCGCTTGCTGCCAGCCTCTACCGCAGCGCTGCCGGAAGCCAGCATCTTCTGGCCCTCCTCGGAGTAAAGGCCTACAACCACCTTGGCAGCTACTTCGGTATTATATATGACCGTTGCCGTATTGCCATCGATGGTTACATCCAGAATACTGTTACTTTCCTCTTGATCTTCCGAGACGTTGCCGCTCTCCTTCATGGACCGGTCCAGGATCCCTCCCAGATCCGTTCCGTTGTCCAAGCTGACCGAGCTTTGCGTCTCGGACTCTACCGGGCTTTCTGCCATTGCCGGGGCGGGGATAAACGATACCGCCATGGCAGCAACCAGCAGAAACGATATGATCCGTTTGAACATTGCATTTCCTCTCTTTCTCATGAATTTTTTGTGAACACAGATCGGTAAAAAAAGAACTGCATTGCAAACCGGGTCCCCTGTGACGGAACATCCGTTCAAACATCCCTGGGTTCTCCCGGTCCGCACAGGGACCGGTTCGCAATGACAGTTGATCGATTTTGATACTTACGCCGCCCGGCTCTTATCGGAACCAGAAGTCAATGGCAGTATAAGTAGCCGTTTTGCCGGAATTTTTCGCGGCTTCCTTGGCGGCTGCGGCAGATTCCTTGGCCGCGGCTGCGGTCTCCTTCTGGAGCTGCAGCATCTTCTCCTGATGCTGGTCGTTCAGATACAGGTTGATGGCGTCCTCCGCGGTGCTGGCTCTGCCCTTCCGGATGATATCGTAGATTGCGGCCAGAGTCTGGGGTCTGGTGTACTCAAATCCCACAGGGGCATAGCCGTAGGCCTCAAAATGCGCCTGCAGCTCTTCGCCCAGGGCGTTTCTGCGGTCTACCGCAATGGCCAAAGCCTTTTTGTTTTTATTGGTTTTGACGAAGTACATGACCATGAATAGAGGCACACCTACAAACCAGAAATACTTCTTGGAGAAGTAGCCGATGGCAGCGCAGATCACCGCCAGAATGATCCCGCCTACGAAAGATTCGGCGGACCGGTCCGCAACTTCCTTGGTCACCTTTTCGAATTCATCGTACTGCTGCTTCTTCTGGCCGAAGTACTGCATCATCCGCTCCATTTCAGCCATGCTGCGCTGACGCTGGTTCATGGGGGTGGCTCCATTGTCCTCCGCGGGGCTGCCGCAATTGGGGCAGAATTTTGCGCCGTTCAGATCCGCGCCGCACTGTTTGCAAAATGCCATTTTCTATTTCCTTCTTTCTATAATTTCTGTATCTCCGGCGATGAAATGACGCACAAAGCAGCTTTCCTCGGCATTCTTCTCTAAGGATTGCCATTGTAGGAGTGCTATTCTGCATAAAAATACCACTTTCAGATACAACTCATCTAGAGTGTACCATAAATAGCTACATTTTTCAATATATATTCACACCTTGTATATGAAAAATTTCAATCCCTGCATTGTACAATATCGGTAAACTCACAGCAAGGCGGTTACCCTATGGATTATCAATTTATCAGGCAAAGAATCACGGAATTGCGGGAGAAAAAAGGCGTTGCGGAGTACAAAATGAGCTTGGAACTGGGGCACAGCAGAAATTATATTCAAAATATCTCAAACGGGAAGTCCAAACCTTCCATCGAGGAATTTCTATATATTTGCGATTACTTGGGCGTCACGCCCTCTGATTTTTTTGACGAGCAAAATGAGCGGCCCATTTTGGTTCAAAAAGTCGTGAACGGCCTGACCGGCCTGTCCGACCAAGATGTTCTGCTGATCCTCTCCCTGATCGACCGCTTGAAAAACGGCAGCAGCACGTAATTTTCTGTCGCGGCCCAACGTGATCCGAACCCGCAGCAACTCCAAACCTACCCGCATACCAAGTATAATAAATGCTCCAACAAAACCGGCAGGCCCCACCAAGTTAAGCCTGCCGGTTTTGTTCGTCCCGGATACGACAAAAAAACCACCTCGCAAAAGCGAAGCGGCTCTCTTTATGTTGGCATTACCTATCTTCCCGGCAAGTCACCCTGCAAGTATTGTCGGCGCTTAACGAGCTTAACTTCTGTGTTCGGGATGGGAACAGGTGGACCCTCGTCGCAATCAATACCAACTTATGTCGTCCCTTGTAGGGACTTTATGTCAAAGACTTTCGTCTGTGACCTTGTGTTTTCCATATACCTTGAAAACTGAACACTGTGTATCCGCAATTCTCGAAAGCTCACTGAGCCTGCGCTTTGGTCAAGCTTTCGGCTTATTAGTATCAGTCAGCTCCACGCCTTACGGCGCTTCCACCTCTGACCTATCT
>JBNMHR010000052.1:0-13003 GCA_050872865.1 Faecousia sp.
ACAAAAAAGAGGCGCCGGTCGGCGCCTCTTTTTTCGGCAATGTTACATGGTAAACTGCACCGCGCAGAAAGCGGCGTAGATAAGCAGCAGGATGATGCCCTGGTACCGCTTCAGTTTTTTGGTAGCCAAGGCGGGCAGGGTCAGGAAGGCCATGACGAAGAGCATCAGGGGAATGTCCAATACCAGAGAGGCATTCATACCGCCGATGGTGCTGGACTGGGGGATGCGGAAGGGGGCCAGGGTCATGGAGGCACCGCAGACCAGAACCAGGTTAAAGATATTGGCGCCGATCACGTTGCCCAGAGACAGGGCACCGTGGCCCTTGGCAAGGGAGGTGATGGCTGTCACCAGCTCCGGCAGACTGGTGCCCAGGGCCACAAAGGTCAGGGCAATGACGGATTCAGGCACGCCCAGGCCCGTGGCGATCAGGGTGCCGTTGTCTACCAGCAGGTCCGCGCCTACGGCTACCAGGGCGGCACCGACGACCAGCAGGATCGCATGCTTCCCCAAGGGGGCGTTCTTGATCTCTTCGGCCTTTTCCGGGTCCTCCGGCTCTGCCTGAGGGGCGGGATTCCGGAAGCCCTGGCGGACGGTGACGTACAGATACAGGGCAAAGATCGCCAGCAGCACCACACCCAGCACCCGGCTGAAGTAGCCGGAAATATAGGCGTTCAGGCAGTACAGGGCGGCGGAACCAAAGAAGAAGATCACGGGGGTCTTCAATGCCTTGGTATCCACGGGACCGGGCCGGACGGCCACCGTAATGGCGGCGATCAGGGCGGTGTTGCAGATGATGGAGCCAATGGCGTTGCCGTAAGCGATCTCCCCGTGGCCCGTCAGGGCGGAGGTGGCGGAGACCATGACCTCCGGCAATGTGGTGCCGATGGATACCACGGTAGCGCCGATGATGATCTCCGGCACATGGAACCGCTCGGCAATGCCGGTGGCGCCATTTACAAGCCAGTCGCCGCCCTTAATGAGCAGCAGCAGGCCGACAATAAACAAAAGAACTGGGACCAGCAAGAATAAGAGCTCCTTTCGATCAAGAACGGGAAATGGTGAATTCTACCGGGGTATTGGCCGGGGCTTCCAGCAGCTCCGGGTTTTCCAGCAGCTTTTTGACCAGGGCCACGGTGCCGGAATAGTAGTAGCCGTCGGCGATCCGTTCGTCCAGGGTGATGCCCAGGGGAACGACCTCCTTCAGCTCCTCAGAGCCGTCGGGGTGGTGGATCATCTTCATGTGCTTCTTGCCGATGACGATGAAGCAGGAGTTGGTGCCCCAGTTTACCAGATGGTGATAGCCCACCTCCAGGCCGATGGAGCCCAGGTTGGAAAGGAAGATGGAGCCGTGGTTGGGGTCAGACCCCACGATGGACTGGGGGACCCAGCCCCGCTTATCCAGCCACATGATGATGTCGATGAGCAGGTTTAATAGCCACTGGGGCAGCTTGGACAGAATGTCCATGGCGCCGGTGGAGGTATCTACTTCGGTATCGCTCTTGGTGGAGTGGATGACCTTGGAGATCTTCTCGTGGAAGGAATCCATGGTCTCATCCTCGTTGTAGGTGAACATGGCCAGGGATTCGGTGGCCTTGTCGCTGAACTTTTTCTTGACGGTAAAGCCCATAGTGATCTTATCCCGCTGGTACATCTTCCGGTTGCAGATGAACCGGTTCATCCGGGGGCGCAGCACAAAGGCCTTGCCGATGGAAGCGGCGATGACGTGGAAGAAGGTGTACTTATCGTCGGGGTCCCGGCCCTCGTTCTTCTTGTCCACATAGGCTTTCAGTGGGGCAAAATCAACATCCAGGCTGATAAAAGCCTCGTTGTCTGCCCGGTTGGGCATAATACCGGGCGTGATCCGGTTCATAGAGGGGATGTCCTTCAGCCACACGGCATCGGGGCGGTCTCCCCACTTTTTCTTTTTCTCAGGCATGACTCATTCCTCCGTTGTGTCATAGATGTGCCTATTTTACCAGAAACAGGATGTAAATGCAATGGGCATACTGTGGAAGATAATGGGGAAAAAGGGACGAATTCTGGTTTATTTCATCCCACGGTATAAAAATTATTGTTCCCCGTGCAGGGCCCTCTGCTGCCGGACCAGCTTGCTTTTTGGGTGGTAGTAGGGGCACAGCACCAGGTCGTACAGCCTGTATTCGGGCCCAAACTGCATATCGGCCCGCAGGGCGGCTTTGTACCAGATGCGGCCCAGGACCGGGATCTTCCGTTGCCAGGAAATGAGGGCGTCGGCGTGGAATTTGACTTCCGATGCAAAGCCGGTAAAGCTCAGGTCCCCGGTGTAAAAGCCCAGAATGGCCTGCTTTTCGGGTAGGCTTGGGTGACTGGGGTCCTGGAGGATGATGGCTTTTCTGGCCGGGCAGACGATTTCCCGCCCGGCTTCCCGGTTGATGCTTTCCAGCCCCTTCCGGAGCCGGGAGGAAGCCAGCCGGAACTGATCCGGGAAGGGGATACGCCCATCCGGAAACAGGGTCAGCAGCTTTTTTACGTAGCTTTCCGCAATACAGTAGCTGCCTTTGGAACGGGGGTCAGAAAAGTATGCCTGCAGGATGGGGTCGTGCTTTGGGGTCAGCCGCTCCGTGGCATCCCGGAAGGCATTTACAAAGGTTTTCATTTCCGTTGTCTCCACGCTGCAGCCAAAAGGGAGGGCGTCCAGGGTCTTGATGGGAAAGGCCACAAAGGAGACGGTGACGGAAGGGTCGTCCCGGTCCGCGTAGCCGGGGACAAAATCATGCTCCTGCTCCCGGAGCTTGACGAGACCGTAGGTACTGTTTACCCGGTACAGGTGCCAGTCGTCAAAATAGGAATCCACGTCGGCTTTGTTGATGGGGGACAGGCCCGTGTCCGCAATGCCCTTTTTGTGGAGAAGGACCTGGAGGCTTTCCGTACACAGGGAAAACCCGTCCCCCGTGGAGATCCACTGGGCTTCTTTTTCGGCGGTAGGGGTCACGCGTCTTCCTCCGGCAGGTCTACGATCTTTGCTTCGTGGCCTACGGCGGGCAGGAAAATTTCAAAGAGGTCTTTCTTTGCGATTTTCAGGCTGGCGGTATTGACGCAGGGATGGCAGCCGATAAAATCATCCTGCAAAAGGTCCCGGTCGATGAGCAGATTCACTTTCTTTTCCCTGTCGTTCATCAGGCCCATGACGCTGACGGAGCCGGGGTGGATATCCAATAGCTCCAGCATGGCTTCATCCCCGGCAAAGGACAGCCGGGAGACGCCCAGCTGCTTGGACAGATCCTTGGTATGAAACTTTTTATCGCCGGGCATCATAAGAAGGTAGAATACGGTTTGCTGCCGGTTGCATAAGAAAAGATTTTTGCACATTTTAATGCCCAGGGCCTGGTCAACGGCCAGACAATCTTCCATGGTCATGGCAGGGGCATGGTCCACTTTGGTATATGGTATCCGCAGGCTTTGAAGAAGAGCATAGGTCCGGCTTTCCCGGTCCGGGGAAGAAATGTCCATAAAGGTCATCCTTTCTGTTTCTAAAGAAATACAGGCCCATTATAGTCCGGATCTTCTTAGAACGCAATGCCTTTTTGCAGGTTCCTTTTCCAAAACTGGCCGGTAGAAACGTGTGTACCGTATAGACAAATGTGAACAGAAAGAAAACAAAAAAATAATCAAAACAGATAGTTGATTTTTTTGAAATATGATGCTATAATACAGCCACAATCAATAAACCAAGAGGAGCGGTCATATGGCAGAGGATGCACGCGTAAGAAAAACAAAACAGAAATTATCAGCAGCCTTAGTAGGGCTGCTTCAGGAGAAGGCCTTCAGCGACATTACGCCGGCCCAGCTCTGTGAGAAGGCCGGGATCAATCGTTCCACCTTCTACCGGAACTACAAGAACATTACCCAGCTGAAAACCGAGATGGAGAATAAGATCCTCTCCGGCATTACCTGGGGCAATGTGGCGGCGGATTCCTTCAACGCAAGGGAAAGTGTCGTGACCCAGCTGAATTACCTGAAGGAGAACCGGGATTTGTTTATGGCCCTGTCTTCCGCTGGTTTCCGGGAAAGTATCTTTGATAAGATCCAAGCCAAAACCATTGCGGCGGCCCGGGAGTCCTATGACACGGTCCCCGATGCCCCTGGTCGGGAGGAATACGACAACCTGTGCGTATTCTATATCAGCGCTGTAGTGGGTCTGATCGAGGATTGGTTCATGGGCGGCATGGTACAGAGCACTGATGCGCTGGCCTCCTTCCTGGCCCCTTGGATCAACGACGCAGCTGATCGGATCGGATTTTAAAATTTCTGTAAACGAAACACCGGGCTTTTGATGCCCGGTGTTTTTGTTTACTTTATGCAACGCTTTATGGGAATGGAAAGGGGGATTTCGGAACCGGTGCCATCCCTGAAAAAAAGTTGAAAATGGTAAAAATACGTGATGCCTATGGGCGAGTGTTGCATATTAGGAAACGGGGGTTACATAATCGGAAACGGGGTCAGAAAAGCAGTCGTACCGCGAGGGCGGAGACGGTAAACCCCGTAAGATCGGCCAGAAGCGCCGCTGGGAGGGCGTAGCGTGTTCGGGTGATCCCGGCGGCACCAAAGTAGACGCTCAGAACGTAAAAGGTGGTCTCTGTGGACCCAAGCATCACGGCGGCGGTGCGGCCTACCACGGAGTTGACCCCAAACCGGCCCATTAACTCCGCACCTACCGCCAGGGCGGCGCTGCCGCTGATGGGCCGGAGCAGCACCAGGGGAGCGCATTCCGGTGGAATGCCCAGGGCGGAAAAAAGGGGGGCAAGGCCTTGGGTCAAAAGTCGGATGCCGCCGGAGGCTTTCAGCATCCCGTAGGCGCTCAAAAGCAGGACCAGGGCAGGGAGGATACCGGCCAATAGCCGAAGCCCCTGGGCACCGCCATCTAAGAGGACGGCATAGCTGTCCTCTTTTTTTCGCAGCACCGCCAGGGAACCCAACAGAAGGACCCCGGGCACCAGGTAGTCCGTCATGGCTTCCACAGCTTTCCCAGCAGGACCGCGGCGGCCGTGCCGACGCCTGCAGAAAGAAAACTACTGAGCCATACGGCGGGAAGGATATCAAAGGGCGTCCGGCAGCCCAGCCCCGCCCGGATGGCGGCGACGGTGGTGGGCAGCAGCTGAATGGAGGCAGTGTTCAGTACCACCAGGCGGCACAGCTCGTCCGCAGAACCCAGGGTTTTCAGGCGCTGGGCGGCCCGGATGCCCATAGGGGTGGCGGCATTGCCCAGCCCCAGAAGGTTGGCGGCCAGGTTTCCCCCCAGGGCCCCCGCCAGCGCCGGATCTTTTGTGGAGGTGGGGAAAAGCCGAAAAAGTAAGGGTGAAAACAGCCTGGACAGCAGCTCTGTAATGCCGCCTTTTTCCAAAAGCGCCCCTACTCCGGTCCACAGGCACAGGCTCCCGCCCATTGAAAGGGCCAACTTGATGCCTTCCTGGGCCCCTTCTATGGCACCGGCTGCCAAACCGCCTCCGGTTCCCAAACATACTGCTGAAAGAATGCTGCACAGCACCATCCCGGTCCAGATATACCCCATCACCATGGAAAGCCCTCCTTTTGGAAAAGAGTATGGGGGTGGGATACGAAAAAGAACGGTTTATTTTACGTACCGGTGGCTCTGTAAATAAGGAAAGGATCTGCAGAACGTAAGCAGACAGCTCCCAAATGATAAAATCCCTCTTGACAAATACCCTGTGGGGGTATATAATTCGAATACCCCAAAGGGGTATCCTAAAAGGAGCGTGAACCGATGGAAGAAGAAAAATGCTGCTGCTGCGGCACCGATAAAACCACCAAGCGGAGCCCGGAGGAGCAAAAGAAGCTGCTAAACCGGCTGAAGCGTATCGAGGGCCAGGTCCGGGGCCTGCAGGCCATGATCGAGCGGGATGCCTATTGCTACGACATCCTTACCCAGTCCGCCGCCGTCAATGCGGCTATGAATGCCTTTAATAAGGAAATTCTGGCCCATCATATCCAGGGCTGCGTGGCAAGGGACATCCGGGCGGGAAAAGATGAGGTCATCGATGAATTGGTAACAATTTTGCAGAAGCTGATGAAGTAAATGGGGTATCCTAAATACCGTAAGGAGAAACGAGAATGGTTCAATACAATGTAACCGGCATGAGCTGCGCCGCCTGCTCTGCCCGGGTAGAAAAGGCGGTAAACGGGGTGCCGGGGGTCACGTCCTGCTCGGTCAGCCTTTTGACCAATTCCATGGGCGTGGAGGGCACCGCTTCCAGTGATGCCATCATTGCCGCCGTCCAGAAGGCCGGATATGGAGCAAGCGTTAAGGGTCAGGAAAAGACCGCCTCCCAGGAGGATGCCCTGGCGGACCACGAGACGCCCAAGCTCAAAAGGCGGCTGATCTGCTCCGTAGGCTTCCTGGCGGTGCTGATGTACTTTTCCATGGGGCACATGATGTGGGGCTGGCCTCTGCCACACTGGTTCGATGGAAATCATGTAGCCATGGGCCTTGTTCAGCTGCTGCTGGCGGGTATCATCATGGTCATCAACCAGAAGTTCTTTATCAGCGGCTTTACGGCCCTCAAAAACAAGGCCCCCAATATGGATTCCCTGGTGGCCCTGGGCTCTATGGCCTCCTTTGTTTGGAGCGTGTACGCTCTGTTCGCCATGACCGACGCCCAGCTCCATGGGGACAGCGCCGCCGTCATGATGTATATGGACGAATTCTATTTTGAGTCCGCCGCCATGATCCTGACCCTGATCACCGTGGGTAAGATGCTGGAAGCCCGGTCCAAGGGCAAGACCACCGATGCCTTAAAGAGCCTGATGCGGCTGGCCCCCAAGACTGCCGTTCTCCTGCGGGAGGGCAAAGAGGTGACCGTGCCCATTGAGGAGGTCCAAAAGGGCGACGAATTTGTGGTCCGTCCCGGGGAGAACATCCCCGTAGACGGTGTGGTGCTGGAGGGCACCGGTGCCGTCAACGAATCCGCTCTCACCGGCGAGAGCATCCCTGTGGACAAGGCCCCGGGGGACCGGGTCTCCGCCGCCACCGTGAACCAGGCCGGCTTCCTGCGCTGCCAGGCTACCCGGGTAGGGGAGGATACCACCCTTTCCCAGATCATCAAAATGGTCTCCGACGCCGCCGCTACCAAGGCCCCCATTGCCAAGATCGCGGACAAGGTTTCCGGCGTGTTCGTGCCCACGGTCATTACCATCGCCGTGATCACCACCGTCGTCTGGCTACTGCTGGGCCGGGAGTTTGCCTATGCTCTGGCCCGCGGCATTTCTGTGCTGGTCATCAGCTGCCCCTGTGCCCTGGGCCTGGCCACCCCTGTGGCCATCATGGTGGGCAACGGCGTAGGTGCCAAGAACGGCATTCTGTTTAAGACTGCCGTCAGCCTGGAGGAAACCGGCAAGACCCAGGTGGTGGTGCTGGATAAGACCGGCACCATTACGGAGGGCGCCCCCAAGGTGACCGATCTGGTGCCCGCGGAAGGAATCGGGGAGGAGGAGCTTCTGACCCTGTCCCTGAGCCTGGAAAGCAAGAGTGAGCACCCCCTGGCAAAGGCCATCCTGGCGGAAGGTGAGAACCGGAAGCTGGAGCCGAAGGAGCTCACCGATTTTGCGGCTCTCCCCGGCAACGGCCTGAAGGGTACCGTTTCCGGTAAGCCCATTCTGGGCGGCAGCCTGGCCTTTGTATCCACCCAGGTTCCCGTTTCCCGGGAAATGACCGACAAGGCCCAGGCCCTGGCGGAGCAGGGAAAGACCCCCTTGCTCTTCGCCCTGGACGGCAAGCTTTTGGGAATCGTCGCTGTGGCCGATACCATCAAATCGGACAGCCCGGAGGCCATCCGGCAGCTGAAGAATATGGGCATCCGGGTGGTGATGCTCACCGGCGACAATGCGCGTACGGCCGCCGCCATTGGCAAGCAGGCCGGGGTGGATGAGGTGATCTCCGATGTACTGCCCGACGGCAAGGAGGCGGTGATCCGCCGGTTCCAGCAGCAGGGCAAGGTGGCCATGGTGGGCGACGGCATCAACGACGCTCCCGCTTTGACCAGGGCGGATACCGGTATCGCCATCGGTGCCGGTGCGGATGTGGCCATCGATGCCGCGGACGTGGTGCTCATGAAGAGCAGCCTCCTGGACGTGCCTGCCGCCATTCGGCTGAGCCGCGGTACCCTGCGGAACATCCACGAGAACCTGTTCTGGGCTTTCTTCTACAACGTTATCGGCATTCCTCTGGCCGCCGGCTGCTATGTCCACTGGGGCCTGACCCTGAACCCCATGTTCGGTGCTGCCGCCATGAGCCTAAGTAGCTTCTGCGTGGTTACCAACGCTCTGCGTCTGAACCTGTGCAAGCTGTACGATGCCAGCCACGACCGGAAGGCCAAAAAGCAGAATGCAAAACAGGAAGCCCCCAAGGCCCTGGAAAAGACCATCCACATTGAGGGCATGATGTGCCACCACTGTGAAAACGCTGTGAAGACCGCTTTGGAGAAGCTGGATGGGGTAGAGTCCGCAGCCGCCAACCACGAAACTGGCCTGTGCCAGGTAAAACTCACAAAAGAAATCCCCGACGACCTGCTGAAAAAGGCCGTCGAGGAAGAGGACTACACCGTCACGTCTATTGAGTAAAGGAGAAGAAACGATGCAGAAAACAATTTTTATTGAGGGTATGGGCTGCGCCCATTGCGAAAACCGGGTGAAGACCGCCCTGGAGGGGCTTGCCCAGGTGTCTTCCGCAACGGTCAGCAAGGATTCCGGCACCGCCGTTGTAGAGCTGAAGGAAGCGGTGGCAGATGAACTTCTGAAGGAAACCGCTGCCTGCGGCGGAAAGTACACCGTTACGGATGTAAAGTAACCGGCATTACTCTGCCAACAGAAATTTTTCAACAATTTCCGCAACGCCGTCCTGGTCGTTGGTATGCTCCGTCACATAGTCGGCGGACTGCTTAACGGCGGGGACGGCGTTTGCCATTGCGCAGCCCACACCGGCCGCCCGGAGCATGGTCAGGTCGTTTTCTTCGTCGCCCGCAGCTACGGAATTGGCCACAGGGATATGCAGCAGGTCGCAGAGCCGCCGCAGGGCTGTACCCTTATGGACGCCCTTGGGGACGATCTCCAGTAGGTGGACACCGGAGAAGAAGGCATCTACCTCCGGGAACTTTTCGGGGATCTCCTTTTGCAGGGCCTCCAGGGCGGGCCGGTCCGTCTCGGAGACGGCCAGGACCTTGGGAGGGGCTTCCAGTAAACCGGTGGCAAAATCGGGAATGATCTTGTAGTCAATGAGGATTCGGTTGCAATAGTTTTGAATCTGGCCGTCATCCCATCGGGGCTCGATGAGAACCCTTTCCCGGTCGTAGGTCTGAACATGGACGTTCTTTTCGTTGCAGAGCCTGGCCACCGCAATGGCGGTTTCCAGGGGCAGGCACCGGCTATAAATGACTTCCTTCCGGTAGGCATCGTAAATGACGCCGCCATTGAAGGAAATGACGTAGCAGCCATCCTGGGTCAGCCCCAGGCGCTCATTTTGCTTGATGGCGCTGGCCAGGGGACGGCCGGTATTGATGACCACCCGGTGGCCGGCGGCCAGGGCTTTTTGCAGGGCGGCCCGGTTGCCTTGGGAGATCTCCCGCTGGCTGTTCAGAAGGGTGCCGTCCAGGTCCAGAAACAAGATTTTGGTTTCCATGGTGTTCTCCTTAAGAAATAATATCGTCGATGCCCACCACATATACCTGTTTACCCATGCCCCGAAGCTCGGCCACAATGTCCGGGTCGGCTTTTTCGTCGGTGATCAGGGTCCAGGGGCCTTCGTAGATGCAGCTGCCGTAGCGGTTTTCCGTCAGGCTGGTTTTTTGCAACTTGGTATGGTCGGCGAGAATGTAAAGGCCCTGGGTGGTGCGGCTGATCATGGCCTCGTTGATGCCGATCTCCATGGGAATGTTGTAACAGAATTCCCCTTGGGAGGTAATGGCGGCGCAGCCGATAAAGGTTTTGCTGGCGGTCATGTTGAGTAGGTTCCGCATGACGTAATCGCCTACCATCACATGGTTCCGCAGCTCTCCGCCGGTGAGGGTAACGGTGACGTTAGAAGGGTATTTGGCTCCAATGGCGGCGCCGTTGTTGGTGATCACATGGATATTGGAGGACTGCAGATAGGTCAGTACATCCAAAGCAGTCCGGCTGCCGTTGATAAACAGGGTATCCCCGGAGTTAATGAACCGGGTGGCGAACTGGGCAATGCGCTGCCGGTACATCTGGATCTCCTCCTCCTCCGTTAAGGGGCGGGAGGTGAGCTTGGCCGTGGCGCCGCCGTAGAAGCGGGTGATCAGCTGGCGGCTTTCCAGGAATTGCAGATCCCGGCGGACCGTCATAAGAGACAGGCCGAATTCCTCCGCCAGCTCTTCTACCTTGATCTCATCCTGGTCCTGTATTTTTTTGAGAATCTCCAATCGGCGTTCATCCACAGAGGAACGGGGTCTTTTCATAGGCAACCTCCAATAAGCATCGGTGCGAAATATCAGTTTTTCATTATTATACCATGGGGATCAGATTTTGCAACTGGCAATAGCGGGAAAAACCGGGATGCTGGGAAAAATCTGCCGTTTCCGGGGCATACCACAAAGCCTGCATTCCGGCATTCTCCGCACCGAACACATCTCCTTTGAGAGAATCTCCGATGAAAAGGCAGTCCTTGGGGCTGAGTCCGGACCGCTGGGCGCAGAAGCGGAAAAAGGCGGGATCCGGCTTTTCGGTGCCTGCTTCCTCGCTGGAAACAATAAAATCAAACAGGTCCAGAAGCTTCAGCTTTTGCAGCTTGGTCATCTGCCAGTCCAGTGTCATATTGGTGCCGATGCCTAAGGTAAAGCCTGCTTTTTTCAGGGCCGTCAGCGCTTCCTTCACGCCCTCTTCCGGCTGGGCGGCTTCCACCAGGGCTTCCCAATAAAGGTCGTTCAGGACCTTGGCGTGGTACAATGGCAGCTTCCGGTCCTCTAAGATCCGAAGAATGCGGATCATCCGGTTGTGGATGGCGGCATTGAGGCCCAATAGGGCTTTCATTCTGGCCATTTCTTCTTTGTAAAGTACAGCCCAGGTATCCGGGTCGATGCCCAGGTTCTTTTGTACATAGTCCGTGACCTTGGCAAAGGCAATGGCGTGGGCGTTGGTTTCGGAATAAAGGGTATTGTCAACATCAAACAGGATGGCTTTGGGCATGGTTAAACTCCTTTTTGTAGGGGACAATGCCCACATTGTCCCGAAAGGTTGGATATTATGAGCCTTTTCATTTTTACGAAACGGCCCAAACCGTCGTATACGGGACGATGTGGGCATCGTCCCCTACAGGAATATTCAGATGAAAAAAGGAGCGGCCAAAATTGGCCGCTCCTGAAAATGTTTGGTTCGATCGGCCGGATCAGTCAACCAGACCGGCATCCTTCATGGCCTGCTCCATCTCGGCGACGGACAGCAGGTTCTTCAGGCCCAGGACATGGGTGCCCTTCTTTTCGGCATCGGCGAACATGTCCTTAAAGTTCCGGGCGCAGAACACCACGTTGTACTGGGTGGCAGCGGACTTGCCCTCGGACAGGGCGCAGTGATGGATCTTACCGGGCTTGATGTTCAGCTTCTTCAGAACCTTCTCCAGGGTCATCTTCATCATCAGGGAAGAGCCGGCGCCGTTGGCGCAGCAAACCATAAAGCTAGCGTTATCCAGTTTTGCCATTGTAACGATCTCCTTATTAAATATTTTTAGGGTAGGGAAGGGGAACGTTCCTCTTCCCTGATATTATAGATGGATTTCTTAAAATCGTCAAGATGCTTGGCTTTCCTGCGGGTAAAAGAACCGGGGGATTGCCACACCAGTCTGCGGACTACTCCGCGCTAAGAGCCGCCTGCGGCGGTTGCGCTATGTACACGCCTGCGGGCGTAGTGGTTCGCAATGACATGGGTATTTTACTTACCCTGCTTGTACTCCTTGTAGGCCTCGTAATCCTCGGTGATGAGGAAGTAGCCCTTCTTGTCCTTCAGGTACTCGATTTGGGGCAGAGCCAGCAGGCCGACCACGCAGATGATGACACCGGCCCAGCTCAGATACTTCATGAGCACGGTCATCACAGGCCATACGGTCGCCCAGTCGAACATACCGATGTATCCGCCGTAGGCAGCCATGCCGACCCAACCGGCGATGAGGGCGGAACCGAATACCTGGATCAGGCCAGAGATGAAGGGGATCACCAGGCAGGCCTTCAGGCCGCCCTTTTCGTTGGCAACCAGGCCGATGGTAGCGTTGTCGAAGAACACGGGAACGAAGCCGCAGATGATGAGGACAGGGGACTTCAGCAGGATCAGAGCCACAATGGCGACCAGCTGACCAGCCAGGCCTGCCAGGAAGCCGAAGGTCACGGCGTTGGCATCACCAAAGCCATAGCAGACGGCGCAGTCCACGCCGGGGATGGAGGAGGGCAGCAGCTTCTCGGAAATACCCTGGAAGGAAACGGTCAGTTCGGAAACGAAGGTACGGACGCCCAGCTGCAGGATGGCCAGGTAAACGGCGAAGTTCAGGCACTTGTCGAAGGCGAACATCACAAAGCTGTCGGTCTCCTTCAGGTTGCCGGCATTGACAAAGAAGTCCTTGCCGATGATGCCCATGATGATGCCGAAGAAGACGGTCATCAGGATGGCGGTACAAACCATGTTCTCGTTGAAGATCTGGAAGAAGCCGGGCAGCTCCATTTCGCCGACCTTTTTCACTTCTCTCTTCTTCTTGCCGCCGTCGGTGCCGAAGAGCTTGTCAGCCAGGATGTAGCCCAGACGGATGCCGAACATCTGCTGGTGAGCAATGGCGAAACCGGCGCCGTCGGTCAGCTCCTGCATGGGCTTAACGGTCAGGTTGGAGCCAACGGCCCAGTAAGCGCCCAGAACAACGGCCATGACGACCAGCATCAGGGTGTCGTTCTTCAGCAGAGCGGGCATGGCGAACATGATCAGCCAGTAAGCGGTGGAAGCCTGCTGCACCTGCACGTGG
>JBNMHR010000053.1:0-12622 GCA_050872865.1 Faecousia sp.
GCCAGGACCTGACGGCCATTGTAGGTGCCGCAAGCCTTGCAAGCTCTGTGGGGCATTACGGGCTCACCGCACTTGGGGCAAACCGCAACGCTGGGAGCGGACAGCTTCCAGTTAGAGCCACGGCGCTTATCGCGGCGGGCCTTGGACACTTTACACTTAGGGACAGCCATGGTGACACCTCCTTGGTAAAACTGCTTTTCACAGCATCAATATGGATTTACTTCTCAAGAAGCTGCTTTAAAGCAGCAAATCGGGGATCGAGCTCCTTCTGGCAATTGCAGGGACCGTCGTTCAGGTTCTTGCCGCACCGCGGACACAGACCCTTGCAGTCTTCCTTGCAAAGCAGCTTGGAATCCAGATTCAGTACGAACACCGTCCGCACAATGTCATCCAGATCGGCGCTGTCTCCCTCCAGAGGGAATACCCACTCGTCTTCGTTTTCTTCGCTTTCCAGCTTGGTGACCAGGACCACATCAATGGGGAATTCTACCTTCCGGCTGAATTCGGATGCGCAGCGGTCGCACAGGCCGTGGATGGTGGTAGAGAGACTTCCCTGCATCACCAGAACTCCCGCGGTATTGCGGACCGTACCCTGGGCCTGTACCGGCTCAGATACCGGATTGCTGATCCCATAGCGAAGATCGCTTAGATCTACACTGGTTGAAAAGGGAACAGACGCCCCGGGACGGTCGATGATCTGAGACAGCCCTAGAAGCATATTTTTCCCCCTCTCAAAGTCGTGCTAATGTATTATAATGGGTTTTTACCGATTTGTCAAACATTATTTTTGAAAAATTTCGGGTTTTTCTTTACCAATTTGTAGATATGTCATTGCGAGGCAGTGCGCACACTGCCGTGGCAATCCCCCGGTTGAATGGGACAGGCTTGAAGACTGGGCAGCTTGTGCAATGGCGGCAGTTCTATCTTCATTTGGTTGGACATACCATTGGGTAAACCAAACAGTGAGGCCTGGAAGGGAGTGCCCCTTTAGACGGTCGGAAGCCTTGGGGGATTGCCACACCAGTCTGCGGACTGGTTCGCAATGACAGAATAAGGAGGTTACTATGGAAAGTATCTATGCAGACATCGCCGCCAGGACCGGCGGGAATATTTATATCGGTGTGGTGGGGCCGGTGCGGACGGGGAAGTCTACCCTGGTCAAGCGAATCATGGAGACCCTGGTCATTCCGGAGCTGCAGGACCCCTTCCGGGTGGAGCGGGCCCGGGATGAGCTGCCCCAGTGCGGGTCCGGGAAGACCATTATGACCTCGGAGCCCAAGTTCGTGCCGGAGGAGGCGGTGGAAATTTCCCCGGACGGGGTGACAAAGCTCCGGGTGCGGCTCATCGACTCCGTGGGCTACCTGATCCCCGGGGCCATGGGGGCGGAGGAGGAGGGAAATCCCAGAATGGTCACCACTCCCTGGTTTGACCACGAGATCCCCATGACCCAGGCGGCGGAGCTGGGCACCAAAAAGGTCATGGAGGGCCACGCCACCTTAGGGCTGGTGGTGACCACCGACGGCACCGTTACGGACATCCCCAGGGAGGATTATATAGAAGCCGAGGGCCGGGCCATAAAGGATATGAAGGCCACGGGAAAGCCCTTCCTGGTGGTCATCAACACCCGGGAGCCCCAGGGAGCGAAGGCCAGGGAGCTGCGGAAAAAAATCACGGAGGAGGAAGGCTGCGCCGCCGTGATCATGGACTGCCAGGCGGTGGACAAAGAGGGCATCGGGGAGCTGTTCGGGGCCCTGCTGTATACCTTCCCTATGACCCAGCTGCGGATCCATCTGCCCCGGTGGATGGACGCTTTGGAGCCGGAGCATCCTGTAAAGAAAGCCTTGTACGAAAAGCTCCTGTCCCTGGCGGAGAACATCCACAGCCTGGGCCAGGCGGAAAGCGTGCTGCCGGAATTAAAGGAAGTGGACCAGGTGTCGGATCTTACCCTCCGCTCTTTGGACCCGGCCACGGGCTGGGTGGTCTGCGCCCTGGTGTTCCCGGAGAGCCTATTTTATGAGGTCCTGTCCGCCAGGGCGGGGATGCCCATTGAGGGGGACGCCCAGCTGCTGTCTCTGCTCACGGAGCTGGCGAAAGTGAAGCGGGAGTACGACCGGCTCAGCGATGCCTTAAACGCCGTCAAGGCCACGGGCTACGGTGTCGTCATGCCCGGGGCGGAGGACATGAAGCTGGAAAAGCCGGAAATATTAAAAAAGAACGGCACCTATGGCGTCCGGCTAAAGGCCGGTGCCCCCAGTATCCACATGCTGCGGGTGGACATCGATACGGAGATCGCCCCTATGGTGGGGGATGAGCAGCAGTCCAAGGACCTGATCGCCTTCCTGCAGGGGGAGGACCCGGAAAAGCTGTGGCGGTCCAACATCTTCGGCAAAAGCGTTTACGAGCTATTACAGGAGGGGCTGAACGCCAAGCTGGTCCGTCTGCCGGAGGACGTGAGAAGCAAGTTTCGGGGAACCCTGAATCGCATCGTCAACGAGGGTGCCACGGGACTGGTGTGCCTGATTTTGTAGGCCGGATACCCTTGACATCCCTAAGAAAGAAAGGTAGAATCAAAAGACAAAGGAGGGCGGTATCCTATGAAAAGAACAAGGATCGATTACCTTTGGAAGGACCGGAAACGGGTTTTGGGCCTGCCTTGGACCTTTACCCGGTATATGCTTTCGGAGGACCGGCTGTTTTTGTCCAAGGGGTTTCTGAATGTGCAGGATGATGAGGTCCTTCTGTACCGGGTTCGGGATATTTCCACCAGTCGGACCCTTTTCCAGCGGCTGCTGGGGCTGGGGACGGTAACGGTGCTGTCTACGGATAAGACCTGCCCGACTTTGGTCCTGAAAAATATCAAGGACCCCATTGGCGTCAAGGAGCTGCTCCACGAGAAGGTGGAGGCGATGAAGCTCCGCCGGAAGGTGCGGCTGAATGAGCTGACAAACGTTGGCGGGGAACACGCCCATTGCTGCCACGGTGAGGATGACGACGGCGAGGAAGAACCGGAAGATTGATAGGGAAACGGTACTGCTTTTGCGGTGCCGTTTTTTTGTCAAGAAAAGGGTTGACATATGGCGCATAACAGTGTATTCTAATGTATAGATAGGTAAACTATACAAATAAAAACGAAAGAGGTCATTGTTATGGGAAGAAACGTAGAACGGGACGAAAAAGCCGCACGGAAGCGGAGAAGACAGATCCAGAAGGCCGGTTTCCGTCTGATCGCCAAGCGGGGCATTGAGGCCGTCAGCATCCAGGAGATCGCAGACGCGGCAGAGGTAGGCGTGGCCACGGTGTATAAGTACTACACCAACAAAGTGAACCTGGTGGTAAATATCAGCGCCTACGTGTGGCAGGAGTTCATCAAGGACTGCGAAAAGGCGGTCCCCATCGAGGCTCTGCAGAAGATGAACGCCTACGAGCTCATGGCCTACTATGCGGACATGATGATCGAGCTGTACACCAAGCAGCCGGATATCCTGCGGTTCAGCAGCGATTTCAAGACCTATATCAACCGGGAGGACGTGCCGGAGGAGAACCTGCGGGTCCATCTGGATCCTCTGGCCTTCCTGCGGGAGATCTTCCATGCACAGTACGAGGCGGCCAAGGAAAACGGCTGCATCCGTACGGACCTGCCCGAGGATGTGCTGTATACCACCTACACCATCACCATGCTCAGCATGGCGGAGCGGTATGCCCAGGGCATCGTCTGGGCGGACAACGAGCAGCGGAGCCATGAGATGGAGCTGCGGTGCACCAAGCAGATGCTTCTGGACTGGGTCACCAAAAAGGAGACTGAAAAATGAGACACAGGGCCTATGAGACCGGGCTGTGCGTTGCCTTTTCCATCAGCGTCAACTGCCTGTTCCGGTATCTGGCCCTGCGCTACGGCCTGCCGGTGCGGCTGGACAGCTTTGGAACGGTACTGGCAGCCTATCTCCTGGGCCCTTGTACCGGTGCCATCGTTGGAGCGGCCACCGGAATGCTGCAAAGCCTTCACAATAGCCAGGCCCTTTTCTACATCCTTCCCCAGGGAATGATCGGCCTGCTGGCAGGCTGGTACTCCCGGAAGGGCTGCTTCCGGACCTTTTTTGATACGGTATCGGCCTGTACGGCCATTACCGGAGTGACCACGGTTTTGTATACGGTGTGCAACTGTGTGCTGGACGGGGGCCTGAGCGGCAATGTATGGGGCGACGGCATTTTTACCATGCTGCGGGAATACGGCGTGCATTGGGGACCGGCTGCCCTGCTGGGGGAGTTTTTCCTGGACTTTCTGGACAAGTTCCTGATCATGATCGCCCTGTACTTCCTGCTGCGGCTGGGCCGCTATGGCCGGAAAAAATGCCGGGGAAAGGCCATTGGAAAGGTGCTTAAAAGAGGCCTGGTGCTGCTGCTGACCCTTTCTACGGTGGCCATGATCCTGACGGTGCCCGTCAGCGCCCAGGAGGAAACACCGGACTACAGCCGCTACATCCGCACCACCTACAGCAGCGCCGAGGGCTTACTCAGCGGAGAGGCCAACGACATCGCGTCCACCGATGACGGCATCATCTGGATCGGCACCTACGCCGGGCTCTACCGCTACAGCGGCGGGGACTTCCAATATATGAGTGGCTTCGACCGGGTGAAAAACGTAAACTGCCTGTTTGTGGACGTGGAAGGGCGGCTGTGGATCGGCACCAATGACGATGGCCTGTCCATCTGCATCGGAAACGAGATCGTCACCACCTTCGATGAGGACCGGGGTTTTCCCTCCAACTCCGTCCGCAGCGTGGTCCAGAGCTCCGACGGGAACTTCTACGTGGGCACCAGCGGCAGCCTGGCGGTGCTGACCCTGGCCGGTGGCTCGAAAATTCTAAAGACCTACGGGGAGATCAGCTATGCCTACGACCTGACGGCGGACGAAAAGGGCCATGTGGCGGCCCTGACGGCGGCGGGGGAGCTGTTCCTCCTCAACAGCCGGGGCGTCCTCCAGAGCCTGGTCCTGCGGCCGGAGACCGGCAGCTACACCTGCTGCGCCTTTGGGGCTGACGGACGGCTGTACCTGGGTACCGACAAGGGCCAGGTTTATGTCTACCGCCTGATCGGGGACCGGCTGGCCGGAGGCCAAAGGCTGGAGATCCAGGGGCTAAACGCCCTGAACAGCATCCGTCAGCTGGAAAACGGCTGCCTTGTGCTCTGCGCGGACAACGCGGTAGGCTGGCTGGACAGGACCCTCACCTTTCATAGCATCAATACCGGCAGCTTTGGCAGCCGCATCGAGCACATGACGGAGGACTACCAGGGGGACCTGTGGTTTACCTCCAGCCGCCTGGGCGTCATGAAGCTGTGCCCCTCCGCCTTTGTAGAGGTGTACCCGGAGACGGGGCTGGAGGGCAAGGTGGTGAACGCCATCACCCAGTGGGGGGACGAGCTGTACTTCGGCACCGATGCGGGCCTGGACATTCTGGACAGGGCAAAGGCGACCGTAGTGGAAAACGGCCTGTCGGACTTCCTGAAGGGCAGCCGGGTCCGGTGCCTGCTGGTAGACAGCAAGGACCGGCTTTGGATCTGCGCCTACGGCCAAGGGGTGATCTGCGCCGAAAGTGCCGAGGATTACAGGCTTATTTCCGAGGGCATTCCCGGGAAGAAGCCCCGCAGCATCCTGGAGCTGTCTGCCGGCGGCTTTGCCGTGGCCACGGAGCAGGGGGTCACCTTCCTGCAGGAGGACGGCAGCACGAAAACTGTGGGCAGGCTGGAAGGGATGAATAACCCCTTGGTCCTGTGCCTGCTGGAGCAGCAGGACGGCACCATCCTGGCCGGTACCGACGGCGGCGGCATTGCCCTGCTCCAAAACGGCCGGGTAAAAGCCAATTTGGGAAGAAGCGACGGCCTGAGCTCCGGCGTCATCCTGCGCCTGGTCCCGGACGGGGATACGGGCAATGTGTTCGTGGTGGCCAGCAACGGACTGTGCTACTATGAACCGGGCACCGGTATCCGGCTCCTGAAGTCCTTCCCCTACAGCAATAACTATGACCTTTTGGATATTGGGGACGGCAAGCTCTATGTCACGGGCAGCGCCGGTATCTATAT
The DNA here is from genome assembly GCA_050872865.1 of Faecousia sp. Taxonomy (GTDB): domain Bacteria; phylum Bacillota; class Clostridia; order Oscillospirales; family Oscillospiraceae; genus Faecousia. The sequence continues at coordinate 6,079 of JBNMHR010000053.1, forward strand.
TGTAGACAAGCAGGAGCTGTTGGAGGATCAGGTGGTATCCAGCGAGAACCTGAATTACCTCAGCGGCCTGCGGGGCAGCTTTACCGCCAACGCCTGGAACTACCTGGATGAAAGCGGCAACTGGTTCATTGCCGGAGGCAGCGGCGTTACCAAGTTTGATTTTAACCAATACCTGACCCAGGAGCGGCAGTCCTACCGGATGCTCCTGGACAAGGTGACCATCGACGGCGCCGAGCACCTTTTGGGGGACGAGGCGGTGATCACCATCCCCAGTTCCGCCGTGTCTGTTGTATTGTCCCCGGAGATCATCAATTACTCCGCCCGGGAGCCCTATGTGTGCTACTACCTGGAAGGGTATGACGAGGAGGAGAAAACCGTCCTCCTGCAGCGAAATCTGGGGGATATCGTCTACAACAATCTGGATTCCGGGGAATACCGGTTCCATCTTTCCATTCTGGACAGCCCCAAGGGAAAGCCCATCGAGGAGCTGATCTATACGGTCCGGAAGGAAGCGGAAAGCTACGAGCACCTGTGGTTCAAGACCCTGTTCTTTACGGAACTGATCCTCATCGTGACCTGGCTGACCTGGTTCTTTACCCGGAAATGGTCCCAGCGGGCTTTGGAGCTCCAGCGGCGGGAAACCAGCCTGGCCAGAGACCAGGTGCGCATGGGCAACGAGACCATTCTGGCCATTGCCAAAACCGTGGACGCCAAGGACGAAAACACCAGCCAGCATTCCTTCCGGGTGGCGGAATACTCCTGTATGATCGCAAAGCGTATGGGCTACAGTGCCGAGGACCTGGAAAACCTCCGCCGGGCGGCGCTTCTGCACGACATCGGCAAGATCGGCATCCCGGACAATGTGCTCAATAAGCCCGGGCGGCTTACCGACGAGGAGTACGCCATTATGAAGTCCCATGTGGTAAAGGGCGGGGAGATCTTAAAGGACTTTACCCTGATCCCCCATGTCCAGGAGGGGGCCATGTACCACCACGAGCGCTACGACGGCAAAGGCTATGTATCCGGCCTTTCCGGCAAGGACATTCCGGAGATCGCCCGGATCATTGGCATCGCCGATGCCTTCGACGCCATGACCGCCAACCGTGTATACCGGAAGCACCTGCCCTTTGCGGTGGTGCTGCAGGAGCTCCACAAGGGCCGGGGCACCCAGTTTGACCCGGATATCCTGGACGTCTTTTTGGGGATCATCGACGATGGGCTTATAAGCGAGGAGACCCTGTACGGAAAGGAGGAGTGCTGAGTGAAAAAGGACAATTTGCTGGCCTTTATCACGGCGGCACTGGTGCTTCTCTGCTTTTTCTGTACGGACAACCTGTTCCATCAGAAGGAGGAGAAGACCGTCACCGCGGGCTTCCTCTATGTGGGAGACGGGGCCAATCCCTATTCCAAAAACTTCATGCGGGCCCAGAGCCAGATCGAGGAGGTCTATGCCGGCCGGGTGAACTGCATTGCCAAGTACAATATCCCCGTGGGCCAGGAATCCCAGTACATCCGGGAGCTGATCGACGAGGGCTGCGACATCATTTTCGGCACCAGCTACGACTATAGCCCCGTTATGAAGCAGTACGCCCGGGAAAACCCCAATGTGGTCTTCTGTCAGGCCACCGGGGACAATGCCGACGGGACGCTGCACAATTACCATACCTACATGGGCCACATCTATGAGGGCCGGTATGTTTCCGGCATGGTGGCGGGGCTGAAGCTCCGGGAGATGATCCTCAGCGGGGAAATCAGCCGGGAGGAGGCCCTGGTGGGCTATGTGGCGGCCTACCCCTACCCGGAGGTGATCTCCGGCTATACGGCCTTTTTGCTGGGGGTAAGGAGCACCTGCCCCGTGGCCACCATGAAGGTAAAGTACGCAGGCACCTGGAACGGCTACGCCGTGGAAAAGCGCCTTGCCAGGGAGCTCATCGACGAGGGCTGCGTGCTCATTTCCCAGCATTCCGATACCAGCGGCCCCTCTGCCGCTTGTGAGGAGGCAAAGAAGGGCCATCCCGTGTACCATGTCTCCTACAACCAGAGCATGAAGAACGTGGCCCCCACCACCTCCCTTATCGGCTGCCGCATCAACTGGAGCCCCTACGAGGTGGCCGCCGTTGGAGCGCTGCTTGCGGGCAAGCCCATCGAAAAAAGCCTTGGCAAAGGCGTTACCGTCAACGGCACCGACGCCGGGGCAGGGTTCTCCCAGGGCTGGGTAGAAATGCTGGAACTGAACGCCGCCATTGCGCCCAGTGGGGCAGAGGAGGAAATCCGGCGCTGCATCGAAGGGCTGCAAAACGGCAGCATCCAGGTCTTCTCCGGGAATTACACCGGCAGGGACCCCGTTGACCCATCCGACACCATTGATCTGTCAAGGGGCTATTGGGAAAACGCCGATTCCTCATCGCCCAGCTTCCACTATGTGCTGGATGATGTGATCCAGGTGGAGTAGGTCAAACATCGTACCCCTTTTCCCGCATTGCCGTGTCCCACGGGTCTTCCAAAGGCGCCAGCACGTACCCCCAGTGGTTTTCCGGCCCATCCTTGGGCTTTTCCGGTTCGCCCTGTTCCTTCCGGGCCCAGGCCCTTACCGCGGCACGCCAATCCTTCATGGGATTTTTCCCTACCTTCCAGCCGATGGAAGCATAGTAATTTACAAACCTCTGGGCATCCACCCGGAGGTTTTCTTCTTGGGCGAAGGCCTCCACCTCCGAAACACTGGGCTCTGTAAATTTCTTTTTGGGAGAGGGGCGTTTCTTCCCCCTCTCTTTTGATTTGTTTTGAACTGAATTGGGCTGAGTTGAACTGAATTGAACTGAATTGGCTTCGTTAAAAGCATTTGCTTCGTTTGCTTCATTTGCTTCGCTGTCTTCCTCCAAAGCATCTTTGCGGTTTGCTTTTCCCCCAAGCCGCCCGGCCTCTGCCCGCTTTTGCCGCACGGATTCGTACCGCTTGTCGTCCTCCGTCAGGGTGGGGAGAAGCATATCCCAAACGATCCCCAGCACCCCATCCAGCTGAGGCTCCACGCCGGTTTCCGCGTAGTCCAGCATGGCATCATAAAGCCGCAGCCGGTCCGCGTCCGGAAGCTTTTTGGAAGGCCGCATATTAAAATAGATCATCACACCAGGCTTTGCCATATTTTTCTCCTTTGTAGTTTGATTTTAGATACTACTATTTTACCAGGAAAGTACGAAAAAGTCAACTACTGATTAGAATATTTGAACCCTGTCATTGCGAACCAGTGCGCACACTGGTGTGGCAATCCCCCGGATTTTTAGACCGCTAAAGGAGAGCAGCCCCTTCCCCTCTCCAAGCCTGGAGAGGGTGGCCCGCAGGCCGGGTGTGGTTGGGAACACGGTACGATAATAGATAGGTTCGCTGAAAAAATAAGGGTATACAGAAGAAAATACCATTTATCTAACCGCTCAAAATATCGAACCTTTCCAACCACACCCGCCCACTGCGGTGGGCACAGAATTGTGGTATGATTGCCACTGGCAATCATTATTATCTTGATTCGCTGCGCGGAGCCCTTCCCTCTCCAAGCTTGGAGAGGGGAAGGAACTCAGAAGCTTGGAGCCTGTACCATTCAACCGGGGGGTTGCCACGGCAGTGTGCGCACTGCCTCGCAACGACAGATACGTTGTTTGTGAAAAATTTGTGTAGTTCTTTACCTGCCGGGAAAAGTATGGTAGAATAGACGCACTTATCCCTTTTGGAGGACTATATATGCAGCTTCCGACGCTCAAAAAACCAAAATGGAATTTTACGCTTCTGGCGTTTCTGTTCCCCTTTGTGGGGATGCTTCTTGTGATGCTCATCAGCGGCTACAAGCCCTTTGGCAAGTATTCCATGCTGTATTCCGATATGTATCACCAGTACTACCCCTTCTTTGTGGCCTTCCGCAGGACCCTTCGGAACGGGGAGTCCCTTTTGTACAATTGGAGCATCGGCATGGGGCTGGATTATCTGGGCCTTATTTCCTACTATCTGGCAAGCCCCCTGAACTTACTCAGCGTGCTGGTGCCGGAGGGGTGGCTCCTGAGCTATTTTTCTTTGCTGATGCCCATCAAGCTGGGCCTGGCCGGGCTGTTTTTTGCCCTGTTTTTAAAGGAGCTCTACGGGAAGAATGACTTCTCCCTGGTGGTGTTCGGGGCCTTTTATGCCTTGTGCGCCTGGGCCTTGGGCTTTCAGTGGAACATCATGTGGCTGGATACCTTTGCCCTGCTGCCATTGGTGATTCTGGGGGAAGTGCGCCTGCTGCGGCAGAAGCGGTTCTTTTTGTATACCGTAACCCTGTTTCTGGCCATCTATGCCAACTATTACGTGGGCTTTTTCGTGTGCATCTTTGTGGCCCTGGCCTTTTTCTGCTATGAAGTCTGCTGCTTCCCCGGCTTCAAGCGGGCGGGACTGGACCTTTTGCGGATCGCCTTTTTCTCGCTTCTTGCCATCGGCATGACGGCGATTCTGGAGCTGCCCACCCTGGCGGCGCTGCAGACTACCCAGTCTAGCGTCAACGCCTTCCCCAAGGGCTTTAAGCTGAACATCGCATCCAGTAATACCTGGAAGGGACTGCTGGACGCCATGCGGCAGGTGGCGGGCAATATGGCGGGGGCGCTGGAACCCAATTTCAAAGAGGGCCTGCCCAACCTGTACTGCGGCATTCTGACCATCCAGCTAAGCTTCCTCTTTCTCATGTCCAAGGATGTAAAGCTCCGGGAAAAGATCTGCAGTGTGGGCTTGCTGCTCTTTTTCATGCTGAGCTTTATCATCCGGCAGCTGGACTATATCTGGCACGGGTTCCATTTCCCCAATATGATCCCCTACCGGTTCAGCTTCCTCTTCAGCTTCGTGCTGCTCCACATGGCCTACCGGGGGTGGCTCCTGCGGCGGCAGTTCAAAAAAAGCCACATTCTGGCGGCGTGCCTGTTTACGGCGGCCATCCTTTGCTGCTCCCAGAGCTTTGTAAAAGGGGATTGGTTCGATATGGGGGCTTTGTCTTCCCAGATGCTGGCCTTCGTTGCCTATAACTTTGGCTTTTTGCTGGTGTTTACCGTGGCCCTGCTCTACGGCAAACGGAAGGTGACCATTCCGGAGGATGCGGAGGAGGAAGAACGGAAGCGCCTTGCCTTCCGGGCAAGGCGGAGCAGAGTCTGGTCCCGGTGGTTCGTGCTGGGTACCGCGGTGCTGGAGCTGGGGGCCAATCTTTTAGCCTTCGGCCTCTACTTCCCCGGTACGGGGGTCAGCAACTACCCCAAGGGGAAGGAAGCCGCCGCTTCTATGATCCGGTATATGAAGGAGCGGGAAAAGGAGCCCTTCTACCGGGCGGAGACCACCCATTCCCAGACCCTGAACGACGACGCTCTGAACGGCTACAACGGCATTTCCGCCTTTACAAGCTCCGCAAACGTGAAGGTAACGGAATTTATGAAGGCCCTGGGCTACGGGGCTAAGAACACCTACAACCGGTACTGCTTTGAAGAAAGCAGCCCGGTGGCAAACCTGTTCCTGGACCTCAAATACATGATCGAGCGGGACGACCGGGACCGGACCAGTACCTTCTTTGAGGAGGTCCACCACTACGAAAAGGTTCATCTATTAAAGAACAACGCCTACCTGCCCCTGGGCTTCCTGGCAGAAGAAAGCCTGGCGGACCTGGACTTCTCCTCCGGGGACGATTCCTTCCAGCTGCAGAATATGCTCTTTACCGCGGCCACCGGCCTGGAGGCCGACGTATGGGAGCCTATCGTCGGGTCCTACATGACGGTTCTGGGCAACGGTACCGAGATCACGGAAAGCCCCACCCAGGGGAAGGTCAGCTATAGCAAATGTGAGGACGGGGCCTATATCTCCTATTTCTTCACCGCCAACCGGGAGGGCTTTGTGTGCATCCGGCTGGACTGCCCCAAGCGGAACGATTTTTCCGTATCCGTCAACGGGGAGGAACTGTACCGGGAGACCATCAGCCTGCCCCAGATGCTGGCCGTGGGAGACCTGGAAGCCGGGGACACCGTAGAAGTAAGGGTAGAATGCGATAAGGACGAGTCCAGCTCCATGACGGTTACGGCGGCCCTGCTGCGGAACGACCTCTTTACCTGGGGCTACAGCATCCTGAACGCCTCCACCCTGAACATCACCTCCTTCCGGCAGACCAAGGTGGAAGGGACCATTACCTGCGACCGGGACGGCCTGCTGTACACCTCCGTCCCCCAGAACGGGAACTGGCACGTGTATGTGGACGGGCAGGAGCAGGAAACCAAGCTGGTAGGCAACTGTATGATCGCCGTGGACTTGACTCAAGGGGAGCATACCGTCACCCTGCGGTACAGAAACAAAGCCTTCTCCTTAGGCTGGAAGGTAAGCCTGCTGTCCGCCGCCGTTTTTGGCGGGATCAGCTACTACGCCTACTGGCCGGAGATCGAGAAGAAAAAGAAGAAAGTATAAGGCAACCGCCGGGACGTTCTGCGTCCCGGCGATTTCGTCGTAAAAACCCCTGCCCCCTCCTGCAGGGAGGGGGTGGCCCGCGGGCCGGGGGTGGAGGGGC
>JBNMHR010000054.1:0-12416 GCA_050872865.1 Faecousia sp.
GAATCGATTGCCAGTGGCAATCGCTCCTCTACTATTTGGCTTGGAGTGGGAGCGAGACTTCAATGCCCCCCTTGAGCCGGCTTCTTATTGATTTTCTTGCCGGAACAAGAAAACCACCGCCGGAGGCGGACTCCTGTCAGAGTGATATTTGTTTCGATTAAATCAGATCCCCGACAAGCATGGAATGAAAAGCGATTCACAAATGACCAACTCATGCAACCGTCGTGTATTTTTCCCGGAAAGAACCCTACATTCACAGAAAATTTACCGCAAAAAAGAGAATCATTCATTGCCACAGGTGTAAAAATGTGGTATGATACCCCATAAGAAAGCCTGAGGAGGCATAAGAAAATGGATTTAGGACAAAATAACGGACCAAACAACCAGAAACCCGGCCCTGACCGGCCGAAAAATTCCTTCTGGACCCCGTTGATCATTGCGTTGGCACTGGTGCTGCTGTTCGGATGGATCTATAACACGGTATCCAACAGCCAGTATACGGAGACCACCTTCTCCGATTTTTACGAGGCCAAGATCAATAATCAGCTGGCAGAGGTCCAGTACCGGGGCAACCGGGTATACTACCTGACCAAGGAAGAGGCAGCCAAGCCTGCTTCCAGCCAGCGGGCCTGCTATACCGGCATGCCCAGCGGCGACTGGATGACCATGTCCAAAGAGCTGGTGGAGCAGGGTGTGATCGTGGATGAGAAGATCCAGGAAGACAACTCCATGATCCTTATGGTGCTGTACTATGGCGTCACCTTCGCCATCCTCTTTATGTTCATGCGGAGCCTGACCAAGCGCATGGGCGGAGATGGGATGATGGGCGGCTTTGGCAAGAGCAAGGCCAAGATGTATATGGAAAAGGAGACCGGCGTCACCTTTAAGGATGTGGCGGGCCAGGACGAGGCCAAGGAATCCCTGAAGGAGATCATCGATTTCCTGCATAACCCCCAGCGCTACGCCGACATTGGCGCCAAGCTCCCCAAGGGCGCATTGCTGGTGGGCTCTCCCGGTACCGGCAAGACCCTGCTTGCCAAGGCCGTGGCCGGGGAAGCGGGGGTGCCCTTCTTCTCCATGTCCGGCTCCGACTTCGTGGAGATGTTTGTGGGCATGGGCGCCAGCCGGGTAAGAGACCTGTTCCAGCAGGCTGCCAAGGTGGCTCCCTGTATCATCTTTATTGACGAGATCGACGCCGTGGGCCGGTCCCGGGACAACCGCTATAACAATAACTCCGAGCAGGAGCAGACATTGAATCAGCTGCTCAGCGAGATCGACGGCTTCGAGCCTTCCAAGGGCATTGTGTGCCTGGCGGCTACCAACCGGCCGGAGATCCTGGACAAGGCCCTGCTGCGGCCCGGCCGGTTCGACCGGCGGATCATTGTGGACAAGCCCAATTTCCAGGGCAGACTGGATACCCTGAAGGTCCATACCCGGAAAATTAAGCTATCCGAGGATGTGGACCTGAAGAAGATCGCCCAGGCCACCGCCGGTGCCGTAGGTGCGGACCTGGCAAACCTGGTCAACGAAGCTGCCCTGCGGGCGGTCCGGCTGGGAAGAAAGGCCGTGAACCAGGAGGACCTGATGGTGTCCTTCGAGACGGTCATTGCCGGTACGGAAAAGAAGAACACCGTGCTCACCGAAATGGAGAAGCGGCTGGTTGCCTATCACGAGGTGGGCCACGCCCTGGTTTCCGCCCTGCAGAAGCACGCCCAGCCTGTATCGAAGATCACCATCGTGCCCCATACCTCCGGCGCTCTGGGCTATACCATGTACCTGCCGGAGGAGGAGAAGTTCCTTTCCACCCGGCAGGAGCTGGAAGTGGAGCTCCGGAGCCTGGTAGGCGGCCGTGCCGCCGAGCAGCTGGTGTTCGGTGTCCAGACCACCGGCGCCGCCAACGACCTGCAGCGGGCTACCCAATTGGCCCGGAGCATGGTCAGCCAGTACGGCATGACGGAGAAATTAGGGCTTATGACCACCGCCACCACCCAGAACAGCTACCTGGACGGCACCCCCTATATGGACTGCTCCCAGGATACCGCGGCCCAGGTGGACATGGAGGTCAAGAAGCTGCTGGAGGATGCCTTTGCGGACGCAACCAACACTCTGAAGGAGCACAGAGGCCTTTTGGATGAGGTTTCCGAGTATCTGCTTCTGAAGGAGACCATCACCGGCGAAGAGCTTATGACCTATGTAAACGCCGAAGGCAAGGACGAGGCCATCGTAGAGGAAGCATCTACAGAGGAAGCTCCTAAAGAAGAGCCCTCCGGGGAAGAAACGGCGGAAGAATAAGAGAATATGGCTGCCCTCCCTATATTTATATAGTAGGAGGGCATTGCCGCAAATAAGGTGCGTAGAAATGAAGAAACGATTTCTGGTATTTGTGCTTTGCATGAGCCTGGTGCTGTGCGCTATGCCCTTTGGGGCCGGGGCGGAGGAAAGTGTCTCCTGGGCCTTGGAAGGTGGGACTCTGTCCGTCACCGGATCGGGGCCCATGGCCTTTGAGACCATTCCCTGGGCAGACCGGCTGGGGGAGATCGAAAAGCTGACTTTGGATGCCGGCATCACCTCCATCCAGGATGGGGCCTTTGCCGGGTGTACGGCGTTGAGGTCCGTCACCCTTTCGAAGAGCCTTCAATATATCGGGGACCGGGCCTTTGAAGGCTGCACCGCCCTGTGCTGGGTCACCATCCCGTCGGGGGTCATCGGCATCGGGGAAAAGGCCTTTCTGGGCTGCACCAAGCTGACCTCCGTTGAGATCCCCGCCAGCGTGGGACGCATTGGGGACAACGCCTTTGAAAAGACCATTGTGTGCAACGGCCTGAAGAATTCCGCTTCCGACGATTACATAAAGGAATTCGGCGGCACCTTCAAGCAGCTGGACCTGCACAAGCCGGCTTCCGGCAGCGGCAGCTTTGAAAAAATGACCTGGTCCCTGAATAAGGGCACCCTGTCCGTTGCCGGGGAAGGAGCCCTGGACCTGGGTACGATGGATGCCTACCCCTGGGACGGCTTGCGGGCGGACATCGAGCAGGTGGAGATCGCGGACGGGATCACCCAGGTAGACAAGGCGGCTTTTGCCGTTTGCCGGAAGCTGACCCAGGTGACTCTGCCCGGCAGCGTTACGAAAATTGAGGAGGGCGCCTTCCGGGAGAACACGGAGGTGTTCGGCCCCAAGGATTCGGAAGCCCAGCGCTTTGCGGAGGCCGGGGGACTGAAGTTCACGGCCCTGGATGCGGAGGAAGCGGCGACCGCGGCGGCATCGGAGACAACGAACGCAACGGAAGCAGCGGTCACGACAGAGACGGCTGCTGCAACGGAAGCGGCAGTTACGACAGAGACGACTGTTGCGTCGGAAGCAACAGAGGCGACGGAAACGACCGTTGCGTCGGAAGCAACAGAAGTGACGGAAACGACCGTTGCATCGGAAGCAACAGAAGAAACCGAAACGACTGTTGCAGCGGAAGCAACAGAGGCAACGGAAACGGCCGTTGCGTCGGAAGCAACAGAAGGGGCGGAAACGACTGCTGCAACGGAGGCTACAGAAGCAACCGAGACGACCGCGGAAGCAACGGAACCGGAAAAGGCTACGGATAACCTCCAGCCCACCCTGACGGTGGGGACCGCCTCCGGCCAGCCGGGGCAGCAGGTAAAGGTCACGGTTTCCATTCAGGACAATCCGGGGCTGCGGGGGCTGAACTTTGGAATATCCTATGACCACAGCCGCCTGACCCTGGAGGACTACGACTGCATCGATGGCCTGCTTACTGTCTCCGATTGGAGCGTGGGCATTGGAGAAGGGGAGAAGGCCCTGTGGCTTCAAAGTGACGCTTTGACGACGGACGGGGCACTGCTGACACTGGTATTCCGAATCTCCGATACGGCGCCCTTGGGGGATACCGCCGTTACCCTGACCGGGATCACCGGCGTGAACGAAGAGGCCGCTTTGGTAAAACCTGCCTGCGCAGGAGGGACCGTGACGGTGGCCAGCGGCCTGCCCGGCGACGTCAACGGGGACGGCCGGGTGACCTCCGCGGACGAAAAGCGGCTGCGCAGGTTCCTGTCCGGAGCTTCGGTATCCATCGAGACCGGCAACGCGGACCTGAACGGCGACGGCAGCATCGACCTTATGGATCTGGTGCTTCTGCAAAAGGCCCTTTCCAACTGAAACAGCGTATCCTCCGGACAGAAACCCATCCGGAGGATACTTCTCTATGGGAATGCTGCCCGGAAAGCGAAAAAGCCTTTTGTGAAGAAATAACAGCCAATGTGGCAGAATTTGGACCGTAATAAACTTTTTTACTAAAAATAAGATTCTGTGTTGATAAAAATAGTGTTCTATGGTATAATGCGAGAAAAAGCCTGCGAGGCATTGCATTATGCAAAATAAGCGAAAACGATACATGGAGAGTTGAAAAATGTGGGAAAACGAAGAACATAAGAACCTCGTTCGGAACCTGATCATCCTTGGCGTGCTGGTGGTGGTGTCTTTGGGGCTGCTCGTCGGCATGTTTGCCGTGAGAAAGCAGACAAAAGCCAAAGACGAACTGCTGAAGGCCGAAAGCGACAGCCAGCGGCAGGAGCTCAGCAATGCCAGAAAGGACAATCTGGAAGCGATCCAGCTGGCCTATGATGCGGATATGGACGCCGTGGCCCAGTATCTGCCCGGCATCGTGTGCTGGGGCGACAGCCTGACCAGCGGTTCTTCCGGCAACGCTTCCTACCCCGGTACCCTGCAGAAGTACATCAATACCTACCTGTGCGATATTTACGACTTCTACTCCACCGTGGACAATGCCCAGGATTACACCCGGCTGGATTGGACCCAGTATACCGTATCCATTCCCGTGGTCAACATGGGCTCCGGTATGGAAAACAGCGAGACCGTTCTGGGCCGCAGCGGCGTTGCTCCCTTTGTGGTCTCCAAGAAGTTCGAGATCCCGGCTGACACCGAGCCGGTACAGATCCAGTTTACCTCCGAAGACGGCAAGCAGGTCAAGCCCCTGACCGCCGGCAGCGCAGGATTGAACCCTGTGACCATTGGCGGCGTAGAGGGCACCATCACCCTGGAGACCAACGTCCAGAGCTGGGGCCAGAGCTATTACTTTACAAGAACGGAAGCCGGTTCCGCCGTAGAGGTGGAGAAGGGGACCCAGATCATTTCCGGCAGCACCGATGCCTACAAGGACTATCTGCACATCGTCTGGCTGGGCACCTATGATTCTGTGCTGGATCCTGCCAAGCTGGTCAGCGATACCAAGGCTCTGCTGTCCCGGCAGGCCCAGAATCCGGACCGGTACCTGGTTTTGGGACCCTGCACCATCCGGGGCAGCTGGACCTCCGCAGACGTGACCGTGATGGACGCCATCGACTCCGCCATGCTCCAGGCCTTCGGCAACCACTACATCAATGTGCGGAAGTACCTGCTGGCCGACGGCATGACCGATGCCAAGTTCACCGCCACCAAGGAAGACAAGACGGTCATCCAGCAGTCCATGGTGCCCATCAGCTTCCGCAGCAACAGCACCACCGGCGCAGACCTGAACGGCACCGCTTACCGGCTCATCGGCAAGCTGGTATACGACCGGATGGATACCCTGGGCTACTTCAATGAGATCCGCCAGGAGCTGGGTCTGGACAAAACCACCCAGGAGATCCTGAAGACCAACCCCAAGTATTTCGAAAACATTCTGAGCGCCACGAACTAAGGAAAAGGAAGAGAGGAACCCAATGAACAATATGGAAGAAGATACAATAGACCTGCTGGAGCTGGCCAAAGCGATTTGGAAGAATATCCTGATCATTGCTCTGGTGGCGGTGCTCTTTGGCTCCCTGGCCTTTGGGTATACGGCATTTTTGGTGGAGCCTAAGTATCAGGCAACGGCCTCCCTGTACGTCAACAACAGCTCCTTCAGCCTGGGGTCCACCAGTTTCTCCATTTCTACCGCGGAGCTGAACGCGTCCAGTTCCCTGGTGGACATCTACATCTACATTCTGAATTCCCGTACCACCATGGAGGACGTGATCAAGGACGCAAACCTGAGCTACACCACGGAGGAGCTTTCCAAAATGGTCAGCGCCAAGGGTGTGAATTCCACCGGCGCCTTTGAAGTGACGGTCACCAGTACCGACCCTGCGGAGTCGGAGCTCATTGCCAACACCATTGCCAAGCTCCTGCCGGACCGGATCGCGGAGATCGTAGACGGCAGCTCCGTCCGGATCGTGGACTACGCCATTATTCCGGCCCACCGGTCCAGCCCCAGCATGGTCAAGAATACCGCCATGGGCATTCTGGCCGGCGGCTTCCTGGCAGCGGCCGTTGTGATCGTGCGGTTCCTGCTGGACGACAAGTCTAAGATGATGATCGCTTCGGTAGACGAGCTGCGGACCATCTATCCCGACATCATGGTTTTGGCCATGATCCCGGATATGCGGGTGTCCGATAAGAAGAACGGCTACTATTCCAGCTATTACGAGCAGACGGACAATAAGAAGCCGACCGAAACCAAGAAGAAGGAGGGGGAGAAGCATGCCAGAAGCAACAAGCGCGCGTAAGCATGTAAACGGTGCCCAGAAGGACCCCCGGCGTACCGCCCAGATCTGCGAATATATGAGTTATTCCGGCCGGGAGGCGTTTAAGCGCCTCCGTGCCAATACCATGATCGCTCTGCCCGAGAAGAAGGAAAAGAAGGGCAGCGTCATCGGTGTGACCAGCGCCCAGGTCTCCGAGGGCAAGAGCACTACTTCCATCAACCTGGCCTACTCCCTGGCGGAGCTGGGAAGCAAGGTGATCCTGGTGGACTGCGATATGCGCCGTCCTGCCATCCATGCCAACGTAGGTGCCTCCCAAACCCCCGGCCTGAGCGATGTGCTCCTGGGTAAGGTGAACCTGACAGAGGCTGTGATCACCTATAAGAGCACCGCCAACAATACCTACTTCGATATTATCCCCGGCGGCGAGATCCCCGAAAATCCTTCGGAAATGCTGAATTCCAACCGTTTCCAGAAGCTCATCGATGTGGTTGCCTCCGCTTACGACTATGTGATCCTGGACCTGCCTCCCGTAGGCCCTGTGATCGATGCGGTAATGGTCACAAGATGTACCGATGGCCTGCTGGTGGTCATTCGGGAAAACCATTGCCCCCGGTTCGTACTGGACGACTGTATGCAGCAGCTTAACTATGCCAAGGCCAATATTCTGGGCTTTGTGCTCAACGGCTGCGTAGAGGGTGCCGGAAAGCGGTACCAGTACAATAAGCAGAAGTATGCTTACCAGTACCAGTACGGTAAATAAGGCGTATTCCCTGCCATATGGCAGTGCTATACGAATACTTGGGAAAGGAGGAAATTGTACATGAAAAAGGCAATTGTTTTGGTCCTCGCCTTGGTTTTGACCATGGGCCTGGCTGTTCCCGCAGCTGCTGTCGGTACCGCCAGCCCTACGGCTCCTACCACCAGTGAGACCACCACTGCTCCCCTGCCTGAGGTTACCACCTCCGAGGTTACCGGTGCGGATAACATCGTGGTGATCGTTGACCCCGTTGAGGCCACCGATGCCAAGCTGACTGCGGAGGAGAAGGCATCTCTCGCGAGTGCCCAGACCGCTCTGGCTGAGGCTGCTCCTGCCGGCATGAAGGCTCAGTACTTCTTCTATGTGAAGCTCACTGTGAAGGATACTGGTAAGAAGTATGACGGCGCTGCTACCATCACCATCAAGCTGGACAACGCCGAAGGTGTTGTTGTGATGCAGTTTGTGGACGGCAAGTGGGTCGAGCTGAAGACCACTGTCAACGCCGATGGCACCGTAACCATCGAAGGTGTTGTGGACGCCCCCATGGCTATCTTCACCAAGTAAGCCAACCAAGCGGACCGGCCTTCGGGCCGGTTTGCTTGTTTTTGGGTGCTTTTTAAGGATGAAATAGAAGGGTGAAAAATGCAATGATCGACTACCACAGCCATATTCTCCCCCAGGTGGATGACGGGCCCAAGAGCATTGCGGAGAGCCTGGAAATGCTGCACATCAGCTTTCATCAGGGTGTGGACGTGATGGTATCCACCTGCCATTTTTACGCGGATGACGAAGACCCCAAAACCTTTGTACAGCGGCGGAATGAGGCCTTTTTCCGGCTGAGGGACGCCATGCTGACCCGGGCGGAGGCCTATCCCGTGATCGTTCTGGGGTCTGAGGTCCTGTATTTTCCCGGCATCAGCCAGGCCGATGATATCGATCTGCTGCGGATCGGCTGCAAAAGCACCATTCTGGTGGAGCCGCCCATGATGCCATGGTCGGATTCCATGCTGGATGAGATCATGGAGCTGGGGGAAAACCTGGAATGCAGGCCGGTGATCGCCCATGTGGACCGGTTTATGAAATATCTGGGGGATGAGACCCTCATCGACCGTGTTCTGGAGCGCAATATGCTGGTGCAGGTAAACGGCAGCTATTTTTTAAAGCCGAAGACGGTGAAGGCGGCCATCCAAAACCTGAAAAACGGAAAGATCCATCTGATCGGTTCTGATTGCCACAACCTTTTGGACCGGGCCCCCAACCTGGGGGAGGTACGAAGGGTCATGCGGACCTACAGAACGGAATCGGAGTTTGCCATATTAGAAAAAAATGCGGAAAGTCTGCTCTTTCCCGAGGGGTATCTATGAAGAAAATACTGATTTTGCTGCTGTGCGCGGCACTTCTGGCGGGACTTATTGTGGCCGCCGCACACATGACGAAAAAAGAAGAGGCAACGCCCATTGAAAATGCCGGGCTGGCCCAGAATGCCGTGACGAAACAGGAAAGCCTGACCTATCAGGATCAGGAATATCCTCTGAAAAAGCACCTGCAGACGGTACTGCTCATTGGTACCGATGCCGCGGAGGGCTACAAGGAGCAGACGGAAGGGGTAAAGGCCTTTTACAATTATCACCAGGCGGACTTTTTGATGCTGCTGGTGGTGGATACGGATGCCAATACCGTGGAGATCCTGCAGATGAACCGGGACACCATGACGGATGTGCCCTGGCTGGATGTACTTGGCAATTACGGCGGTACCGAGTTCAAGCAGCTGTGCCTGGCCTACAACTACGGCGACGGCGGCATGAAGAGCTGCAAAAATACCATGAACGCCGTGTCTAGCCTCCTGTTTGATGCCCCCATTGACCACTACATCCAGGTGCCCATGACCGCCATCGGCCTTGTAAACGATCTGGTGGGGGGTGTACCGGTGACCATCGAAGAGGATATGACCGTAGTGGATCCCGCCTTTACCAAGGGCGCCACGGTGGTGCTGAAGGGCAGCCAGGCAGAGGCCTTTGTACGGGCCCGGCAGTCGCTGGACAACGATACCAACCTGGCCCGGATGGGCCGCCAGCGGCAGTATATGAACAGCTTCCAGGTCCAGGCCCGGAAGGCCTTTGATTCCGATTCGGAGTTTGCCATGAAGCTGGTGGGCAAGCTTTCCGAGTACCTGCAGTCCGACCTGACGGCCCAGCAGCTCCAGGACCTGGTGGCCCGGCTGGACAATTCGGTCATTTCCCCCATCCTGGCCCCGGAAGGAAAGCTCATCCGGGGAGAACAGTACTACGAGTTCTACGCCGATGAGGCGTCCCTGTGGGATATGGTACATACCGCATACTGCGCCAGTTGAAGGATACGCCTGCCGTGTTTATATGCGGCAGGCGTTTTTGCACGGTTGACAACGCAGCGCAAATCCTGTAGGATACAGGAGAGGGGGGATGCATATGAAACAGATCCATGGTGTCCGGCTGGTGGACAGGACGGGGGAGGAGATCCTTCCGGACTTTGAAGAGGACTTTCCCTATATCGCGTCCCTGGTGGATATGCGCCGGTATTTCAGCGCGGAGACCCCCTGGCATTGGCACGGGGCGGCGGAACTGGTGTACGTATACAGCGGCGGCATTGAGTATCAGACCCCTGGGGGGAGCCACGTGCTCCGGGCCGGGGGCGGCGGCTTTGTAAATTGCAATGTGCTCCACGCCTCCCGGAAGCTGGCGGAGGATACGGTGCTCTACATCCACCTGTTTGACCCTAATATGCTTTCCGGTGCGGAACGGGTCATCCGGCGGTATGTTGCGCCCCTGATCCAGGACCGGGGGATAGAGATGCTGACTTTCGACCCCGGGGAAGACGGGGTTTTTCTAAAAAACCTGGAAAGCTCTTTTCATTTGGAGGAAGGGGCCTTTGGCTGCGAACCGGCCCTGCAGCAGGCCCTTCTGGGGCTGTGGCTGGAGATCCTGAAAAAGGCAGGGCCCTTGTCCCAGGCGCCCAGGGGACAGTCCGATGAAAAGGTAAAGGACATGATGGCCTATGTGGGGGCCCACTATTCGGAGAACATCACGGTGGATGCCCTTTCCCGGGCGGCCCACGTCAGCCGCCGGGTGTGCTTCCGGCTGTTTCAGGAGAATCTGCATATGACCCCGGTGGAGTATATCCGCTCGGTAAGGCTCCGTAAGGCGGAGCAGATGCTGCGCTTTTCGGGGGAGTCCATTACCCAGATCGGCTATGCCTGCGGCCTGGGCAGCAGCAGCTATTTTGGAAAGCTGTTTCACGAGCAATACGGCTGCAGCCCCGGGGCCTATCGGCAGAAATGGCACGATCGTGATATTTGCTGACGGTATCCGGATAGCCTTGGGAAGAAAAACGGGATAGAATAAAGAGGAAGTACAGAGAAAGGCCCACTTTTCTGTCCTTCGATTCTTCTTTGCCCGGGAAACCGGGCTTTTTTCATAGAAAGGAAATAGAAAATGAAAGATATTAAAATCGCTTTTTTTGATATAGACGGCACTCTGGTGGATTTTCAGCTGAAGCGCATGACGGAGAACACCAAAAAAGCCCTGCTGGCCCTGCAGAAGAAGGGCATCAGGATCTGCATCGCCACCGGCCGGACGCCTATGACCGTTCCCCATTTTCCAGGGGTGGACTTTGACGCTTTCCTGACCTTTAATGGGGCCTATTGCTTCGATGAGTCCGGAACGGTGTTCTCCCAGCCCATCCCCAAAAAGGATGTAGAGCGGATCGTGGAGAATGCCAGGAAGCTCCACAGGACCGTTTCCGCGGCCACCAAAACGGACCTGGGGGCCAACGGCTGGGAGCAGAACCTATCGGACTATTTTGAGATCGCCAACCTGAAGCTGGAAGTTTCCCCCAGGTTCGACGAGATCATCCGGCAGGAGGTCTTTCAGCTGATGGTAGGCTGCGGGCCGGAGGAATACGATGCCCTTTTGGAAGGTGCCCCCGGGGCGAAGATCACCGCCTGGTGGGACCGGGCCGTGGATGTGATCCCCTCCGCCGGAGACAAGGGCGTGGGCGTCCAAAAGATGCTGGAGCACTACGGGCTTACACCGGACCAGGCCATTGCCTTTGGCGACGGAAACAACGATATCGAAATGCTGCAAGCCGTCGGCACCGGCGTGGCCATGGGGAACGGCTCCCAGGCGCTGAAGGACATTGCGGACTTTGTAGCAGGCCCTTGCGCCGAGGACGGCATCTACCGCTTCTGCCTGGAGCAGGGGCTGATCGAGGGATAAGGGATACATGCAGGCCAGGACCCTGAACGGGGTTCTGGCGTTTTTTGTTTGGTGGGGGAGTGTGGATTTTGCAGGGCACATTCGAATTTTTGTTCGTATTTATTATACAGGATAGGTAGCATTTTGTCAACTATCAACGTTGGATTTTTTCCCGTGTTCCCCCAAAAGGGAGCACGGGAAAAATCTTTCTCCTTATGATCCTTTCTCCCCCCAGGGACCCGCCTTTGGGGGCGGTCCCTGGGGGGGAGAATACTTACCTATCCTAAACTCTCCTGAACTAACCTAGACTATCCTAACCTAACCTTACCTATCCTAACCTGGGTTTCCGCATCTCCGCCACCTGGTTTCCAGCCGGTTTCTGCCTGGTTTCTGCCTGGTTTCCGCCTGGTCGTCACTTGGTTTCCGCCTGGTCGTCACTTGGTTACCGCTTGGTTGTCATTTGGTTGTCACTTGGTTGCCAATCTGGCAACCATATGGAAACCGGCCTAAAACCAACCGGGGATGCGCTCGACAAATGGGGAGTTGTATGGTTCGTTACCCGTAGGGGACGATGCCCACATCGTCCCGAAGCGTAATGAAACAAGATAGGTTGGTTGAATGGTAGGCACCAAAGGCACGCTCCTTACCCTCTCCAAGCTTGGAGAGGGTGCCCACCGCAGTGGGCGGGTGTGGTTGGAAAGGTCCGTAATTTTGAACGGTCGGATGAGTGTTTCAAGCCGAAGGGCGGTACCTGTCTTCCTCCTGCTGGAGGAAGATGGCACGGCCGTCCCCCGCAAGGCCGTGACAGATGGTGGAGGGGACCCGCTGCCATGTTCAAATAGCCTCCGGTAAAGGAAACAATGTCTGCCACTCCCGTTCATCGAAGTGCACACAAA
>JBNMHR010000055.1:0-12381 GCA_050872865.1 Faecousia sp.
AGACATGTAGGTTGAAACGGTACGCCGGGGGGGATTCTCAAGGGGGGATGGCTTGGAGTGGGAGCGAGACTTCAATGCCCCCCTTGAGCCGGCTTCTTATTGATTTTCTTGCCGGAACAAGAAAACCACCGCCGGAGGCGGACCCCTGTCAGAGATGGTATCTGTTTATAATAAACGGGATCCCTGGCAAGCATGGAACGAAACGCAATTCACAAATGATCAACTCATGTGATCGTCCTAGAAAATAATAAGGAGAACTTACCTATGTCTGCATCTGCCAAACGGTGTATTTGGTTTACTTTGGCCCTTTTGGGGCTGTGGCTGGGGCTGAAGCTGCTGCTGCCTTTGCTGTTTCCCTTCCTTTTGGGGACGCTGCTGGCCCTGGGGGCGGACAAGGCGGCCTGTTTCCTCTGCCAAAAGGGACGGCTCCCCCGGTCCCTGGCCGCGGGGATCGCCGTCAGCGGGGAGATCGCGGGGCTGGGGCTGCTGCTGCTCATTCTGGCGGGGCTCCTGGTATCCCAGATGGACAGCCTTCCCCAGGCCCTGCCCAGTATTGTGAATACCGCCCAGTCCGGCATCGCCCTGTTGGAAGGCAAGCTTCTGGGGTTGGCACCTTCCCTGCCCGACGGGCTGGAAGGCAGCTACCGCCAGGGGGTGCAGGAGCTTTTCTCCGGCGGGGCAGAGCTTCTGGCCCGGTTCAGCCGCCTGGTTCTGGGCACCGCCGGGGCCGCCCTGAGCCGCCTGCCCGGACAGGCTCTGACCCTGGGCACCGCAATTTTATCCGGCTTTCTCATCTGCGCCAAGCTGCCCATTCTCCGGGAAGCCATGCCAAAGCTTTTGCGCGGCAGACAGGCGGAAGCCCTCCTCCGCGGGATCGCGCAGCTGCGCGCCGCCGGAAAGCTGTGGCTTACCTCCCAGGTAAAGCTCATGGGGGTCACCTTCTGCATCCTTTTTTCCGGCTTCTGCCTGCTGCGGGCCCCCTATCCCCTGCTATTGGCTCTTCTCGTCGCCCTGGTGGATGCCCTGCCGGTTCTGGGCACCGGGTGCATTTTGCTCCCCTGGGCCCTTATCTGCTTTTTAAACGGCACCGGTGCCCGGGGGCTGGGGCTTTTGGGGCTGTATATAACCGCCGCCCTGACAAGATCCATTTTAGAGCCCAGGCTGGTGGGCAGCCACCTGGGGCTGGACCCTCTGGTGACCCTCATCGCCATGTACTGCGGCCTGCGGCTGTGGGGCCTGCCGGGAATGCTCCTTTTGCCCATGGTCACCGCCGCGGTCTTCCGGGCCCTGCCGGAGACGAAACTGTAAATTCTTTCTTTTTTTCCGATTCCATATCCACTTTCCTATTGTACAACCGCCACATTTTTGATATAATGTAGGGAAAAGTTTTTTATATGGATGTGTGTGGATTTGAAATACGGAATTTGGAATGTAAAAGAACCTCCGGCCCGCAGTGTCAATGCCCTGGTGTCCGGTGGGTTTTCGCCCCTGTGCAGCATGATCCTGGCCAGCCGGGGCATGGATGACCCGAAAAAAGCCAAGGCCTTTCTGGACTGTGACCAGCCCATGCCGGACCCCTATCTTTTAACGGACATGGCTCTGGCCGCCGGGCGGGTGGCCGCCGCCGTCAGCCGGGGGGAGAAAATCGCCGTCTTCGGAGACTACGATGTGGACGGCATCACCGCCACCTGCTTATTAACGGATTTTCTGCGCAAGCAGGGGGCAGACGTGCTGAGCTACATCCCCGGCCGGCTGGAGGAGGGCTACGGCCTGAACCCCATTGCCCTGAAGCAGCTCCACGAGGAAGGGGTAAAGCTCATCATCACCGTGGACTGCGGCATTACCGCCATGGAAGAAGCAAAGCTCTGCAAAGAGCTCCACATGGACCTGGTGATCACCGACCATCATGAATGCAAAGACGCCCTGCCGGAGGCCATCGCCGTAGTGGACCCCCATCGGCCGGACGGGGGCTACCCCCACAAAAACCTTTCCGGCGTGGCCGTGGCCTTTAAGCTGGCCTGCGCCCTGTCCGGGGATGCCGAAGCCGTGCTTTCGGAGTATGCCGACATGGTGTGCCTGGGCACCGTGGCCGATGTGATCCCCTTGGTGGATGAAAACCGGGTGTTCGTCTCCCGGGGCCTCAAATCCCTGAACGCCACCCACCGGCCCGGCCTGGCAGCACTGATCAGTGAATGCGGCTGCGACCCGAAGAACATCGGCGCCACCACCATCGGCTTTATGCTGGCCCCCCGGATCAATGCCGCCGGGCGCATGGGCCAGGTGGATCTGGCCGTGGACCTGTTCCTGACCCAGGACCCGGCACACGCCAAGGAAGTGGCCGCCCAGCTGTGCGAACTGAACCGGCAGCGGCAGCAGATCGAATCCGACATCTATTCCACCGCCATCTCCATGCTCCCGGAGGGCGCCCCTCCGGAGGCCATCGTGTTGGCCGACGAAAGCTGGCACCAGGGGGTGGTGGGCATTGTGGCCAGCCGCATTTCCGAGGAATACGCCTGTCCCGCCTTCCTCATCTGCCTGGATGGGGACCACGGCAAGGCCAGCTCCCGGAGCCACGGAGGCTTTAACCTGTTTGCCTCCCTGACGGAGCTGTCCCCCCTGCTGGAAAGCTACGGCGGCCACGAGCTGGCGGCAGGCTTTACCATCCGGCGGGAGAACATTCCGGAGTTCCGCAAAAAGATCTGTGCCATGGCGGCGGACTACTATTCCGACGACAGCCACCGGACCACCCTGGACCTGGACTGCGCCATCACCCCGGAAATGCTGACCATTCCGGAGATCGAATCCCTGCAGGCCCTGGAGCCCTGCGGCAGCGGCTGCCCAAAACCGGTTCTCATGATGCAGGGGCTGACCATCGAGCGGCTCCAGAGCGTCGGCGGCGGCCGACATATGCGGCTGCGGCTTAAAAAGGGCAAGACCTACTTAAACGCCATTTTCTTTTCCGCCACCCCGGAATCCGCCTCGGTGCAGCAGGGGGATCTGGTAGACGTAGCCTTTATGCCCCAGGTAAACGAATACCGGGGGGAGCGGACGGTCCAGCTGAACATTGTGGATATCCGCCCCAGCTGCGCCGCCCCCTGCTCCATGGAGGTAGTCCACTACCGGGCCCTGCGGCAAGGGCAGCTGACCCGGGAGATCGCCGAACAGCTGCTTCCCACCCGGGCCACCCTGGCCTTTGTATGGCGGTACCTGGCCGCCGTTCCCGGAGGCAGCCTCCAGGAAAGCCCCCTGTGCCTGTGCCGGAAGATCGTCCGGCGGTCCGGCAGCGAGCTGAGCCTGGAGCAGCTCCTTACCTGCCTGGATATTTTCCGGGATGTGGGCCTGTTGGAGGAAAAGCGGGTCCACCTGACCCTTTCCATCCGCTTAAATACCATCTCCGGCAAGGCAGACCTGAATAACAGCGAAACCATGCGCAAACTCCTTCGAGCGAAAGAGAGCTGAACATAGATATGGAAACCTTTGAAGAACACTATAATTCCATGATGGATACCATCCGTAAGCGGATGCCCGGGGCAGACCTGTCCATCGTAGATAAGGCCGTAGACTACGCCAATAAAAAGCACGCCGCCCAGAAACGGAAGGACGGCTCCCCCTACATCATTCATCCTTTGGCCGTGGCCCAGATCGTCACCGAAATGGGCCTGGACATCGACGCCATTCTGGGCGCCCTGCTCCACGACACCATTGAGGACACCGATACCTCCCACGAGGACATCGAAAAGCTCTTTGGGCCTACGGTTGCCGAGCTGGTAGAGGGCGTTACCAAGCTGACCCGGGCCGACTTCTCCTCCCGGGAGCAGGCCCAGATGGAAAATCTGCGGAAAATGTTCATGGCTATGAGCAAGGATATCCGGGTGGTGCTTATTAAAATCGCCGACCGGCTCCACAACATCCGCACCATGCAATACCAGTCCCCGGCCAAGCAGATCTCCAAGTGTCAGGAGACCATGGACATCTACGCCCCCCTGGCCCACCGGCTTGGTATGCAGAAGATCAAGTGGGAGCTGGAGGATACCTCTTTGAAGTATCTGGCCCCCAAGGAATACAACGAGATCACCGCCTACCTGCAAGAGCACAAGGAGCAGGACGAAAGCTTCATGCGGACCATCCAGGATAAGATCACCCAGCGGCTTACCGCCATGGGCATCCATAATACCACCTACGGCCGCATCAAGCACGTATACTCCATCTACCGGAAGATGCTGGCCCAGGGCAAGACCATGGACGAGCTGTACGATATCTACGCTTTCCGGGTCATTGTGGATTCCATCCCGGACTGCTATAACGTCCTGGGCCACATCCACGACCTGTTCAACCTGATCCCCGGCCGGTTTAAGGACTATATCTCCACCCCCAAGCCCAATATGTACCAGAGCCTGCATACCACCGTCATCGGCTCCCAGGGCATCCCCTTCGAGGTCCAGATCCGGACCTGGGAGATGCACGAGACCGCCGAATACGGCATCGCCGCCCACTGGAAGTACAAGCAGGGCACCGGCTCCGGTAGCGAAAAGGACTTTGAGTGGGTCCGCCGGCTGGTAGAAAGCCAGCAGGATGCCAACGACGCCGAAGAATACGTTCAGTCCCTGAAAATCGATATGTTCGATGACGAGGTGTTCATTTTCACCCCAAAGGGGCGCATCGTCTCCCTGCCCTCCGGCTCCACCCCCATCGACTTCGCCTACGCCATCCATTCCGGGGTAGGCAACGCCATGGTGGGCGCCAAGGTCAACGGCCGCATCGCCAACATCGATACCAAGCTGAAAAACGGCGATATTGTAGAGGTCATCACCTCCAAGAGCGCCAAGGGCCCCAGCCGGGACTGGCTGAACATCTGCCAGAGCAACCAGGCCCGGACCAAGATCAAGCAGTGGTTCAAGAAGGAAAAGCGGGACGAGAACATCGTCCACGGTCGGGCCTCCTTTGAATCCGAAATGAAGCGGGAGAGCCTGCCGCTCACCGCCATCACAGACCCGGAGCTGGAGGGGAGCCTTTTAAAGAAGCTGGCCTTCGACACCTGGGACGATATGTACGCCGCCATCGGCTACGGCGGGCTCACTGCCGTGAAGGCCGTGGGCCGGATCCGGGACGACATCAACAAGGCCATCAAGGCCCAGACCGCGGAAAAGCAGCCCCAGTCCCCCCTGCGGCTGACGCCGGACAGCGAGGCCGTCAAGCAGAACCGCCACGCCGTCAACGGGGTCATTGTGGAGGACATTGAATCCTGCATGATCAAGTTTGCCAAATGCTGCACCCCCGTCCCCGGGGACGCCATTGTGGGCTTTATTACCAAGGGCTTTGGCGTATCCATCCACCGGGCGGACTGCCCCAACGCCAAAAACCGGAACGACCCCAGCCAGGCCGGCCGCTGGGTAAGGGTCCGCTGGGCCAACCAGGAGGAGCAGCCCTTCGAGACCACCCTGGAGCTGGACTGCATCACCCGGGACGGCCTGGTACTGGACGTAGCCCAGGCCCTGACCACCGGCCGGGTGCGGGTCAAAGAGCTCTCCGGCAAGGACCTGCCGGGGGGCCACAGCACCATTACCATCCGCTTTGAAGTAAAAAACACCGCCGAGCTGGAAACCATCCGGACCAAGCTGCTTAATATCCGGGATGTGACCGGATCCAAGCGGGGGCAGAATTAACGTCTGTCATTGCGAACCAGTGCGCACACTGGTGTGGCAATCCCCCGGATTTTCCGGGTAGTACGTAATTTCAACAGCACCCCTCCCCTATTCCTCACCCAGCCTAAACGACCGGGGGGCTGCCACGACAGTGTGCGCACTGTCTCGCAGCGACATACTTTCTGTTGAAGGAGACCACAATTTATGCGTGCAGTATTGACCCGAGTCAAATATGCCTCCGTCACTATCGACGGGGAGACCGTGGGCAAAATCGGCCCCGGATTCTTGATCCTGTTGGGGGTTGGCCCCAACGATACCGAGGAATGCGCCCGGGTGCTGGCGGAAAAGGCCCTGGGACTGCGGATCTTCGAGGATGAAAACGGAAAAATGAACCTGGGGCTGGATGCCATCCATGGTCAGGTGCTGGTGGTCAGCCAGTTCACCCTTTACGGCAACTGCCGGAAGGGCCGCCGCCCCAGCTTTACGGAGGCCGCCGGGCCGGAGCTGGGCAACGAACTCTACGAAAAGTTCCTGTCCATCTGCGGAGAGCTGGGCTATCCCCCGCAGCACGGCCGGTTCGGGGCGGACATGAAGGTGGAATCCCTGAACGACGGCCCCGTGACCCTGATTTTGGACACCGACCAGCTGATGAACAGCCCCAGAAGAGGCTGACCGTATGTCATTGCGAGGCAGTGCGCACACTGCCGTGGCAATCCCCCAGTTTTTAAAACATCCTGGAATAAAACGGGACCAATCCCATTCAACCGGGGGGCTGCCACACCAGTCTGCGGACTGGTTCGCAGCGACAGTCTTTACTTTCAGAGCGCAAAGGAGCCGCTTATGTTACAAATCGATACCCTCCCCCTGGGAGATTACCAAACCAACTGCTACATCGTCCGGCCGGAAGGGGCGGAAAAATGCCTTGTCATTGACCCGGGCTATGAGCCGGAGATCATTCTCTCTTTCTTAAAGGAGAAGGGCCTGACCCTGGATACCGTCGCCCTGACCCATGGCCACTTCGACCATGTGGGGGCCGTCCGGGACCTGGCGGCGGAGACGGGCTGCAAGGTCTATATCGATGCCAAGGAGCTGGCCCTGCCCCCCATGCTGACGGCGGGCCCCCTGTACTATACCGATACCTATTCCGACGGGGATACCGTGACCTTGGCCGGTATGGAAGCCAAGGTCCTGGAAACCCCCGGCCATACCCCCGGGTCCGTGTGCCTGCTCATCGAAGACCACATGTTCGCCGGGGATACCCTGTTCGCCGGTTCCTGCGGCCGGACCGACCTGCCCGGCGGAGACAGCCGAGCCATGCGGGATTCCCTGCGGCATCTGGCGGGGCTAAATAAGGACTACATCGTCCACCCCGGCCACGGGAACGGGTCCACCTTGGAGCGGGAGAAAAGGACGAATCCGTATTTGTAAAACCGTGTCGCTGCGAAGAGTAGCGCACACTGGTGTGGTGGTCGAAGGAAATCCCCTTGCGGGACAGCCCCTGGTTGAATGGTACTACTGCCGACGAGCAACTCCTTCCCCTCTCCAAGCCTGGAGAGGGTGCCCACCGCTGTGGGGGGGTGTGGTTGAAAACGCTGCGATAACAGATTTGTTTGTTGCAAAAATGCAGCCAAAAAGGCATATCTCATTCATCCAACGGCTCAATATGTCGTACCTTTTGAACCACACCCGGCCTGCAGGCCACCCTCTCCAGGCTTGGAGAGGGGAAGGGGCTGCTCTCCTTTGGCGGTCTGATAATCCGGGGGATTGCCACACCAGTCTGCTGACTGGTTCGCAATGACAGTAACTTTCAGAAAGGACACCTATGAACCTGACACTCATCGGTCATGAGGACCGTTATGCCGTGGAGCAGCTGATGCTGAGCCTGTTCCCGGAGGGGGCGGAGACGGAAGCGGTCTCTTCCCTGCACCGGGGGGAAACCTGGCTTACCGCCACGGCAAAAATCACCTATAATGGCCGCACTGCCACGGCCTCCCGTCGGCTGAAAGCCAGCGAAGAGACCGTCCGGCTTCGGCGCAGGGCTCTGCAGCAGAGCGTCTACCTGGCGGCCATTCAACTTCTGCCCAAGGAACCCGCCTGGGGGGCTTTGGCTGGGGTCCGGCCCACTAAGCTGACCACCAAGCACCTGCTGGAGGGCGGCACCCCGAAAAGCGCCGACAGGATGCTGAAGGACGTGTATTATGTCACCCCCGAGCGAAGAAGATTGGCGGTGGACTGTTCCGTTTCTACGGTGGAGGCCGTCCGGAAGACGGAACCCGGGGACCTATCCGTATATGTGGGCATCCCCTTCTGCCCGACCCGGTGCAGCTATTGCAGCTTTGTCAGCCGGACCGTGGGGAAAAAATCCGAGCTGCTGGAACCCTATTTGCAGGCCCTTTTAAAGGAGATCGCCCTGACCGGGGACCTGCTGCGGCAGTCCGGCCGCCATATGAAAACCGTCTACATCGGCGGCGGCACCCCCACCACCCTGTCGGACGAGCAGATGGGACGGCTTTTAAGCGCCCTAAAAGAGCATCTGGACTTTTCCCACTGCCTGGAATTCACGGTAGAGGGAGGCCGGCCGGACACCCTGACGGACCAGAAGCTGCAAACCATCTTCTCTTACGGGGCGGACCGGATGAGCATCAACCCCCAGACCATGGAGGATAGCGTCCTTTGTGCCTGCGGACGGCCCCACACCGGCGACGACGTGGTAAGGGCTTACCACCAGGCCGTGAACGCAGGCTTCCGGGACATCAATATGGACCTGATTGCCGGTCTGCCCACGGATACGGTAGAGGGCTTCAAACGAAGCCTGGACCGGGTGGCAGAATTAAACCCCAGCAACATCACCGTCCATACCCTGGCCCTGAAAAAGGGGGCAGACCTGTTTGAAAAACGGCAGAATCTCCCCTCCTTGGAAGAGGCGGAGGAAATGGTTGCCTATTCCGAGTCCCTCCTGCGCAGTTTAGGCTACAAGCCCTACTACCTGTACCGGCAGAAATACATGTCCGGCTCCTTCGAAAACGTAGGCTGGAGCCGTGACGGCCGGGACTGCCTGTACAACATCTATATGATGGAGGAGGTCCACACCATCCTCTCCCTGGGCGGCGGCGGCATGAACAAGGTCAACCTCCCGGACGGCAAGCTCACCCGGTTCCACAACCCCAAGTTCCCGGAGCAGTATATTGAGCAACTGGACAATGTGCTGGAACAGAAGCGGGAGATTTTTGAGATTTTGGGGAATGAAAAATCCCCTAGCCTTCCCCTGGGAGGGGAAGGTGGCCCGCAGGCCGGATGAGGTTGAATCCCGGCCTTAGACAAGACTTATAAAAAAGTCAGCATTTCACATTTTCCAATCCCCAAAGCGTTTTTCATTGTCGCAGCCTCGACCTCATCCGCCGCTGCGGCGGCACCTTCCCCTCCCAGGGGAAGGCTGGGAGAGCGTACCTTCAGCGCC
Organism: Faecousia sp.; assembly: GCA_050872865.1. Classification (GTDB taxonomy): domain Bacteria; phylum Bacillota; class Clostridia; order Oscillospirales; family Oscillospiraceae; genus Faecousia. The sequence continues at coordinate 9,100 of JBNMHR010000055.1, forward strand.
TACCATTCAACCTACCTGTTTTGTATCATTCCCTTTTGGGACGATGTAGGCATCGTCCCCTACGGGAAATTTGCATTTTAACCTCGAAAGGAAGTCAACTTTTGGATACTCTTATTACCAATGTCACAGCCGTGACCATGGCCCCGGGCACGGAGGTGCTGTTTGGGGTCAACATCGGGATCACCGACGGCAAAATTGAATTCATCTCCAAAAAGGTGCCGGAGGAGCTGCCCCAGACCATTATCGACGGCACCGGAATGGTGGCCATGCCGGGACTCATCAATTGCCATACCCACCTGGCCACCTCCGTCCTGCGGTGCTTTACGGACGATCTGAGCAACAAGCAGGCCCTGGAAGCCCTGCTGCAAAAGGAAGCCAAGATGGACTCCCGCAGCGCCAAGGCGGCAGCCCTGCTGTCCATTGCGGAGTGCCTGCGCTTTGGCGTCACCTCCGTATCGGACCTGTACTACTATCCGGACGCCACCGCCAAGGCCGTGGCCGAATCCGGCATCAAGGCCAATCTGGCCCTAAGCAGCTACCGATTCATCGATGAAAACGAGGACTTTGACTTTGAGACCGACGAGCAGTGCCAGGAACTCCAGCGGGTCGTCGACAAGTGGCACGGCTTTGACAACGGCCGGATCCGCATCGATGCCGGTATCTACTCCGAGTACACCAGCAATCACCTTCTCTGGGAGGCCCTGGCGGGCTACGCCAGCGAAAAAGGGCTGGGGATGCAGCTCCATCTCAGCGAGACCCAGAACGAGGTGGACTCCTGCCTGGACCGGACGGGACTGACCCCCGGAGAGCTCTTAGACTGCCACCGGCTCTTCGCCGTCCCCGCCACCGCCGCCGGGTGCAGCTTTCTGACGGAAGAGGAGGCCAAGGCCCTGGGCAAGAAGAAGGCCTCCGCCGTGGCCCTGCCTCTTTCGGACGCCAAAAACGGCCAGCCCTGCGCCAAGATCACGGACCTGGTCAAGGCCGGGATGAACGTAGCCCTTGGCACCGACGGGGCCATCCAGGCCGGGAACCTGGATATGTTTGAAGTGATGCGGGGGGCTGCTATGTCCGTTCGGGCCTCCACCGGGGACCCTGCCGCCCTGCCCAGCTCCGCCGCCCTGATGATGGCCACCGTTTGCGGCGCCCAGGCCCAGGGCAGAAGTGCGGAATGCGGCATGCTGAAGGAAGGCATGGACGCGGACATTGTGCTGCTGGATTTCTCCGCCCCCCACCTGATGCCCTGCCACAACGTGATGACGGGCCTTGTGTACGCTGCCAAGGGCGGCGACGTGGCCATGACCATGGTCCGGGGCAAGATCCTGTACCAGAACGGCAAGTTCCCCACCATTGACCTGGGAGCCGTGGTGGAAGAGCTGACGGGCTACGCCATTCCCAAGCTTTTCTCTAAGGACGAAGGAGGCAGCAATGGCTGAGGAACGGAAGCAAAGCGGCCAGAACTTTTTGCAGGGCACTGCCCTGCTTGCCATGGCTACGGCCATTGTAAAGGTCATCGGCGCCGTGTATAAGATTCCCCTGAACGCCATCATCGGCGAACAGGGCTTCGGCTATTTCAGTACCGCCTACGAAATCTACAATGTGCTACTCATTATTTCCACCGCCGGATTGCCGGTAGCTATGAGCCGGATGATCTCCCAGTCCAACTCCCTGGGAAACTACAACCAGGTACGGCGCATTTATACCACCGCCCGGACCATTTTTCTGACGATGGGCATTACAGGGACCCTTTTGATGACGGTGTTCTGCCGCCAGCTGGCCCGGTTCCAGAACCAGCCGGATGCCTGGGCGGCCATCGGCTTCTTAGGCCCCTGCGTGCTGCTTATCTGCATTATGTCTACCTTCCGGGGCTTCTTCCAGGGCCAGGGCAATATGCTGCCCACCTCGGTGTCCCAGGTCATCGAGGCCGTCATCCGTCTGATCGTAGGCATGGCCGCGGCGCTGATCTTCCTGAAAGCCACGGGAAGCATTCCCCTGGCCGCCGGCGGTGCCATTCTGGGCGTGACTGCCAGCTGCCTCATCAGCTCCGTGTACCTGTTCGGCTGCTTCCAGAAGCATTACAAGGAGCTGCCCAAATCCAAGGATACCCCCTGGAGCTTCAAAGCCACGGCCAGAGGCTTATTGGTCATCGCCATTCCCATTACCCTGGGCTCCGCCTGCCTGCAGATCATTACGGCCCTGGCCAGTAAGATCTACATGGGCCAGCTGCTGGCCTCCGGCGTGCCCCAGAAGGCGGCGGACACCATGCGGGGCGTTCACGTCATGACCCAGACCATCTTCAATATGCCCTGCGCCTTTATTACCCCCATCACCGTCAGCATCATCCCCGCCATCACCGCCCAGCTGACCACCGGAAAGAACGGGGCCGCCCGGGAGACGGAGGAGTCCGCCGCCCGCTTAACAGGCCTTATGGCGATTCCCTGCGCCATCGGCCTGGCTGTCCTGGCCCGGCCCATTACGGCCCTGATCGGCGGCTACTCCGGCGAGCGGCTGGACCTGGCCACCAAGCTCATGACCATTCTGGGCATCTGCGTGTTCTTTAACTCCGTGGTCCTGGTCACCACCGCCATTATGCAGGCTCATGGGTACGTGACCCGGCCGGTGATCAACATGGTCTGCGCCGGTGTGGTACGGCTGATTGCCGTATACGTACTCTCCGGCATCCCCTCCATCGGCGTGGTGGGCGCCCCCATCAGCAACCTGAGCTGCTACATCATCATCGCCGTGCTGAACCTCTGGTCCCTCCACTCCCTGGTGCCAGACCCCCCGGCCATCGCCAAGAACGTGCTGCGGCCGCTGCTTGCCGGGCTCCTGATGGGTGCCTTCGCCTTCGGCACCTGGCTGCTGCTCACCACCCTGGGGGTTACCAGCCGGCTGATTTTGTGCGCCCTCCCCGTCGCCGTGGGCGGCGTGACCTTCGTGGCTGCCGTCATCTTCCTGAAGGTTTTAAGAAAAGAAGACTGCCTGCTGCTGCCCAAGGGCGAGAAGATCGCGAAGATTTTGAAGCTGTAAAAAGGGACCCTCCCTTCCGTTTTTTGGAAGGGAGGGTGGTTTTTTCCGCTGTCATTGCGAACCAGTGCCGCAGCACTGGTGTGGCAATCCCCCGGTTGAATGATAGCCGTTGCAGTGAAGTGCACCCTTTGTCAAGGACATTTTAATTTGGAGGGGTAGAAAAATCCAACCCCCCTATGCTAAGATGAAACTGCTTTACCACCCCGGAGGATAGTGCAACGCTGGGGAGCGACATGAGCGCCGGGGTGGGTTTGC
>JBNMHR010000056.1:0-12225 GCA_050872865.1 Faecousia sp.
GGCCTTGACGCGGGTGGCGCTGTGGTGGAGCAGGTGGATGATGTCATCACACAGTTCGTCCGGATAGTCGGTGACAATCTCGAACCGAATGGCACTGCGGCCGCTCTTCTGGAAGCGCTCCCCCACGGTGGTGGAGGCGAAGCTATAGAGAATGCACAAAATCACCGGCTCCATTTTATAATCATACACGAAAAAGCTGGCGATTGCAACCATTGCATTGATGACAAAGGTGAGAGAAAACACGCTCTTTTCCGGATGCCGTTTGTGAATAACGGCGGAAATGAAGTCCGTGCCGCCGGTGTAGGCACTGGCCTTAATCAGGATGGAGTAGATGAATCCCATAATGATTCCGGCGGTCAGGGGCCCCAAAATCCGGCTGGTTCCGTTTTCTGTAGAATAGGCGAAAGCAGACAAATTCACCTTGTCCAGTATCAGCAGTCCCACGGAAAACACCACCACATACACCATGCTCCGCAGAGCCATGGGCTTGCTGACCTTAAAGAAAACCAGCAGCGCCAGAGGAATATTGACAAGCAGGCTCAGATAGCCCACGCTGATGCCGCTGATGTACTGGATCATGGTGCAGATACCGTTGATCCCGGAAGGGGCAAACTGGTTTGGAAACACGAAAAGCTCATAGTTCAGTGCTGCCAGCAATGCCACGAAAGCAATGACAAAATATGTCCAAATAAGCTTGATATTTCGCATTTTTCTTCCTTTTTTACACTATTTACTTATTTTTCTCTCCGCTTGAGAGAATGGGTTTCTAGTTAATAACTATAACATACCCGAAAACCGGGGTCAACCCCTTTTCCGGAAACGGGAGTATAAGTTTCCGTGGAAATATAGGAAGTTTTTGTATATTGTTTCTATGGGGCAGACAGAAAGAATGGAAAGCCCGCTCCGGTTGGAGGAGGACTAAGATTGCACCCAAGGGCATTCCCTTCGGGCAGTCTGAATATCCGGGGGATTGCCACACCAGTGTGCGCACTAGTTCGCAATGACAAAGTTTTTTACGTCCCCTACGTTTGTTTTGATTTTTACTTTACCAGCAGCTCCGCGATCTGGATGGCGTTGGTGGCGGCACCCTTGCGGACCTGGTCGCCGCAGCACCACAGGCACAGGCCGTTGTCGTCGGTCAGGTCGGGACGGATCCGGCCTACGAAGACGATGTCCTGGTCACTGGTGTCCAGAGGCATGGGATACTGCTTGTTGGCCAGGTCATCCACTAGTTTGCAGCCGGGGGCCTTGGCAATGGCCTCCTGGGCCTCCTTCACGGAAACATGCTTGTCAAAATGCAGGCTCACGGAAATGGAGTGGCTGCGGACCACAGGCACCCGGACACAGGTGCAGCTGACACGCAACTCCGGCAGGTGCATGATCTTCCGGCCCTCGTTCTGCATCTTCATTTCCTCGCTGGTGTAGCCCTCGAACTGCTCCCCGCCGATCTGGGGGATCAGGTTAAAGGCGATCTGATGGGAGAAGACCTTGGGTTCATACCGCTTGCCCTCCCGCAGGGCCTCCACCTCGTTCATCAGCTCAATGGGGCCGCCGGCACCGGCACCGGACACGGCCTGATAGGTAGAGGCGGTCATGGTGCGGATGGGGGAAATGGCGTTCAGGGCATTGACGGCAGTCACCGTAATGATGGTGGAGCAGTTGGGGTTCGAGATAATGCCGTGGTGGTTCTTTACGTCCTCGGGGTTGATCTCGGGCACGATCAGGGGCACATTGGGGTCCAGCCGGAAGGCAGAGGAATTGTCCACGAACACGGCACCGGCCTTGACAATGGCAGGGGCAAAGCGCTTGGCGATGTCATTTTCGGCAGCGCCCAGAACGATGTCCACGCCCTCGAAGGCCCCATCCCTGGCCTCTACGATGGCCACGTCCTCGCCCTTAAATTTCAGGGTCTTTCCGGCGCTTCTGGCGCTGGCAAGAGGAACCAGTTTCCCTACAGGGAAATCCCGCTCCTGCAGAATTTTGATCATTTCCTGCCCCACGGCGCCGGTGGCGCCCAATACGGCAACGGTGTACTGTTTCATATGGTTTTCCTCCCTTATTTTACAAAGCTGTTATACAGCACCTTAATGGCGCCTTCAAAGTCCCGGTTATCCACGCCGAAGATGATGTTCAGTTCGTCGGGGCCCTGGTTGATCATGCGGATGTTGATGCCGGCCTGGCCCAGGGTGGCGAAGATCTGGCCGGAAATACCGGGCCGGAAGGCCATCTTCCGGCCAACGGCGGCCACCACCGCGATCTGGTCGTAGACGTTCAGGGAGTCCGGTTCCACTTCCTTCTGGATTTCGCCCAGAATGGTATACAGGCAGGGGGCAATGGCCTCGGTGGGCATGACCACGGATACATTGTCGATGCCGTTGGGCACGTAGTCCACGGAGATGTTGTGCCGCTCCAGAACGGTAAGCACCTTTCTCAGAACGCCTACCTGGTTGCTCATGCCCCGCTTGGTCAGGGCGATGATGGAAAAGTCCTTCTTGCCGGTGATGCCGGTAATGAAGCGGTGGGGGTCGGAGTCCTCGTCAAACCGCTCCCGGATCATGGTGCCGGGATCCTGGGGGGCATTGGTGTTGCGGATGTTCAGGGGGATATTCTTTTCCCGCACCGGGAAGATGGTGCCCTCGTGGAGGACCTGAGCGCCGGAGTAGCTCAGCTCCCGCAGCTCGTCGTAGGTGACCTCGGGGATGGTCTGGGGGTTCTCCACGATCCGGGGGTCCGCCATGAGGATGCCGGAGACATCGGTCCAGTTTTCGTAGACATCCGCGTCCAGGGCCGCCGCGGCCAGAGCGCCGGTAATGTCGCTGCCGCCCCGGGTAAAGGTTTTGATCTTGCCGTCGGGCAGCTGGCCGTAGAAGCCGGGGATCACCACCCCCAGGCCGGTGACCTGGTTCCGCAGGGCCTCGTAACTCCGCTCCTGGTCCACGGTGCCGTCAAAGCGGAAATAGATCCAGTCTGCCGCATCGATGAACTGGAAGCCCAAAAAGTCTGCCATCAGCTTGGCGGAGAAGTATTCGCCCCGGCTGGCCAGCTCATCCTGGGTGATGGTCTTGTTATCCAGCTTACTTTTCAGCTCCGCAAACTCCGGCTCCAGGTCAATGGTCAGCCCCAGCTCCTGGGCGATTTCCCGATAGCGGGAGGTGATCATTTCAAACACCCCGGAGCAGTCCACGCCGTACTGGGTGTGGGCGTAGCACAGGTACAGCAGGTCCGTAATTTTATGGTCCTGCTTGTTCCGCTTTCCGGCAGCGGATACCACCACCACCTTGCGCTCCGGATCTGCCAGCAGAATATCCCGAATCTTTCGGTACTGGCCCGCATCCGCCATGGAGGAGCCGCCGAATTTTACAACTTTCATGTTTTTACCTTCTTTCAGGGAAAAGCTTACGCAAACGCGGCGATAAATGCTTCTTTATGTTCCTTCAGCCACCGGTGCATTTCTTCTACCGGCACCTCTTCCGTGACCACGGCCTGGCCCCAGTGGGAGGCGGTGTGCTCTTTCAGCCATGCATCCTCGGTGCCCCGGACGTAGTAGCGCATTTTCAGGTTGTTGTCTACCTCTACCTTCTTGCCGTAGGGCCGGTAGAAGCCCTTGCCCTTGGTAAAGTCCACGCAGTCCTGCACCACATTGTATGCGGTGGGATACCGGCCCGCGCCCTGGCCGAAGAAGCTCTGGCGGCCGGATACGTCGCCTTCCAGGGTGATGAGGTTGTAGTTGGCCGGGACCGCCGCCTCGGGCTGGCCCAGGGGATACAGGGTGGGCTGCACAAAGGCGGAATAGGTGCCGCTCTTGCAGTCCGCGGTAGAGACCAGCTTGCACTGCAGGCCGTTGGCGCTGAAGGAGGCCACATCCTCGGCACTGATCCGGGAAATACCGGCGGCGGGAATGTTGGCGGTATCCAGGCTGACGCCGAAGCCAATGTTGGCGGAGACGATGAGCTTGTGCCAGGTATCGATGCCCTCCACGTCGGTGGTGGGGTCCGCCTCGGCGTAGCCCAGGTTCTGGGCCTGCCGGAGGGCCTCGCTGTAGCCCAGGCCTAACCGGGTCATGGAGTCCAGAATGTAGTTGCAGGTGCCGTTCATAATGCCGCCTACGTGGTGGATCCGCTCGATGCGCCCGGCCCGTTCCAGCTCCGAAAGCCAGCCGATGCCGCCGCCTACGGAGGCGGTGCAGCGCAGGTGGACGCCTTTCTCCTGGGCCAGGGGGATCAGGTCGTCGTAGTAGGTGGCGATGAGGGCCTTGTTGGCGGTGGCCACATTTTTCCCCGCCAGGATGGCGCTGTGGACGTATTCATAGGCCGGATGCAGGCCGCCGATGGCCTCCACCACGGTATCGATGGTCTCGTCCTCCAGAATATCGGCAAAATCATGGGTCACGGTGGCGTCGGGCAGGGTCAGATCCCGGCGGCACAGGACCTTGACCACCTGCATATCCTCCCGGGGAGCGGTTATTTCGTAAACGCCCTTGCCTACGGTACCGAAGCCCAGTAGTCCAATTCGCATAAATCTCTCTCCATTCCTGCAAATTCTTTCAGCGTGTATCTCTGGGAAAAACACTTGCTTTTTTGTAATAGTCAGTATATCATATACCTACCAAAATTGCAATTGCAAGGAAATGCAATGGTTTCCCCGGGAAAACCCTTTCTTTTGTGCAAATATACAGGAGGTATTTATATGGAATACATTTCTACCCGCGGTATGTCCCCGGCTGTTGACAGCGCTCAAGCGGTGCTGAACGGTCTTGCACCGGACGGGGGGCTGTACGTACCCAAGTGCCTGCCGGAATTCGACTGGAAGACCTGTCTGACCAAGTCCTCCCAGCAGATGTCCCAGGCCATTCTCTCCGCGCTGCTGCCGGATATCCCCCATATGGATACCCTGGTAAAGAACGCCTATACCGGCAAATTCGAAACGGAGGACCTGACCCCCTCTGTACCCGTAGGAAATATGACCGTATGCGAGCTGTTCCGGGGCCCCACCTCTGCCTTTAAGGACGTGGCATTGAGCATGCTCCCTCAGCTGCTTACCGCAGCCAAGAACGAAAAGGGCATCCAGGAGGAGATCCGCATTCTGACGGCCACCTCCGGCGATACCGGCAAGGCGGCCCTGGTGGGCTTCCAGGATGTGCCCGGGGTGAGCATCTGCGTGTTCTATCCTTATGGCGGCGTATCCCAGGTCCAGCGTGCCCAGATGGTGACCCAGGAAGGGAACAACGTATCCGTCTGCGCCGTGGAAGGTAACTTCGACGATGCCCAGACCGGGGTGAAGAATATCTTCCACGACACCCAGGGGAAGAAGCTGCCCTTCCGGCTGTCCTCCGCCAACTCCATCAACATCGGCCGTCTGGCTCCCCAGATCATGTACTATTTCCGGGCCTACCGGGACCTGCTGGACCGGAAGGCCATTACACTGGGAGACAAGGTGGATTTCAGCGTCCCCACCGGCAACTTTGGAGACATTCTGGCGGGATACCTTGCCAAAAAGCTGGGCCTGCCCGTGGGCAAGCTCTACTGCGCCTCCAACGCCAATAACGTGCTGACGGACTTTTTGACCACCGGCACCTACGACCGCCGCCGGCCCCTTCTCAAAACCACCTCCCCCTCCATGGACATTCTGGTGTCCTCCAACCTGGAGCGGCTCCTGTACCTAATGTCTGAGGATACGGCCCTGGTGGCCGGACTTATGAAGGACCTGAACGAAAAGGGCTTCTACAAGGTCCCCGATTCTCTCCTTGCCGCCATCCAGGCGGAGTTCGGCGCCGGGTACTGCGACGATGACCAGGCAAAAGAAGTGATCGGCCGGGTCTACAAGGACTACGGCTATCTGATGGACCCCCACACCGCCTCCGGCTGGTTCGTGGCGGAACGGAACAAGGGCGATGCCCCCATGGTGGTCCTGTCCACCGCCTCCCCATACAAGTTCTCCACCGCCGTCCTGAACGCCATCGGCGGCAGCACCGAGGGTACGGAATTTGAACGCATGGAGCGGCTGAACGAGATCACGGGGGTCCCCATCCCCAAGAACCTGGCCGCCCTGCAAGGCAAGCCGGAACTGCATACCGACGTGATCCCCAAGGACAAGATGCTGGAATATGTAATGGGCAGATAATCGGCCCCTGCGAAAACAGAGAAACAGGAGAACATTCCAATGAACAAAGTAACCGTCCGTGTGCCTGCGACCACGGCAAACCTTGGCCCGGGCTTTGATGCCTTTGGCTGCGCCCTGAGCCTGTATACCGATGTGACCTTTGAGGAGACCGAGGCAGGGCTGGAGATCACCGGCTGCGACGAGGCCTACCAGGGCCCCGACAACCTGGCCTATACTTCCTACTGCGCCGTGCTGGCCTCCCTCAGTGAAGAGGTCCGGGGCGTGAAGATCCATATCGATGCCCATATCCCCATCTGCAGAGGCCTGGGCTCCTCCGCCGCTCTTTTGGTGGCGGGGGCCATGGGTGCCAACCTTCTGCGGGGCAGCAAGCTCTCCACCCAGGGTTTGCTCAACATCACCAACGCCATGGAGGGCCACCCGGACAACCTGGCCCCGGCCTTCTACGGCGGCCTGACGGCCTCCATGGTGGACAACGGCCTGCCTATGACCGTCAGCTTCCCCCTGCATCCCAGTTGGGAATTCCTGGCCCTGGTGCCGGACTTTGACCTGCCCACCACCCTGGCCCGTTCCGTCCTGCCGGAGCAGGTCAGCCGGGGAGACGCCATCTACAACATCTCCCACGGTGCCATGGTCCTGAAGGCTCTGGAACTGGGGGACGAAAAGCTGCTGCGCACTGCTATGCAGGACCGGCTCCACCAGAAGTACCGGAAAAAGCTGATCCCGGACTACGAAAAGATCGAAGCCTTGGTCCGCACCACCGGCGCGGCCTTCTGCCTCAGCGGCGCCGGCCCCACCCTGCTGTGCCTGACCCGAAACAAGGGTCTCCGGGACGTATTGGCTCAAAAGATGCCCAAAATCACCGAGCATAACTGGCAGATCCTACCCCTGCACGTAGAGTTCCAGGGTGCCCACGCATTATAAAACCTTATAAAAAAGCTGCGGCCGAAAAGCCGCAGCTTTTTTAATCATTTTCCCGCCGCTTCCGCTGCGGCGCAGGCGCCGTAGAGGCCGGCCATGTTGCCAAGGGCGGCTTTGTGGAGCGTTACCCCCCGGAAACCGGGGATCAGGTACTTTTCTACCCGTTCCCGGATGCCGGTAAATACCAGTTCCTGTTCCAGAATGCCGCCGCCCAAAACGATATCCGGTATGTTATAGCAGTGGGTCAGGGCACAGATGCCGATGGCCACCTCGTCCATCCAGCCCTCCAGCACCGCCCGCAGGGAAGGGCCCTCCAGCTTTTCAAAGAGCTGGCGGCCGTTTTCGACGGTGGGGTCTACCTGGTGGGCCTTGGCGATCAGGGCCGTGGTGGAGGCATAGCGCTCGTAGGTGCCGGAGAAGGGGTCCCCGGCTGCCACCGCCTCGGCATGGGTAATGAGGCCGCCCAGCATGACTCCGGCGCTTTGACCCCGGCCATAGTAGAGCTTTCCGTCCAGTACCACGCCGCCGCCGATGCCGGTGCCGTAGGTCAGGCACAGGTAGTCCGTAAGGCCTTGAGCCGCCCCAGCCTTGCCCTCGCCCAAGGCGGCGGCATATACGTCGTTCATGACCCCGGTGGGGACCGAGAACCGGGTCTCAAAGTAGCCCTTTACATCCGTACCGGTGTACCCCGGCAGATTGTCGTTGGCGTAGCGGATGACCCCGGTATCCGGGTCCACCTGCCCGGCGGTGCTGATGCCTACGGCATCAAAGGCTCCCAGGCTTTCCACCAGGTCCGCCGCCCGCTTCAAATAGTCCCCCTGCTTGGGAAGGGTAGGCGTTTCCCCCTTGGCAATGGGCACGCCGTTTTCAAACAGGCAGGCCTTGATGTTGGTCCCGCCCAAGTCCAAAGCCCCGATCCGCATGTTACTTCTCCAGGGCGGCGACGAATTTCTTGGTGATGAGCATAGGCCGGGTAATGGCAGAGCCAACCACGGCGGTCATGACGCCCAGGTCCATGGCATGACGCAGCTCCTCGGGGGTAGACAGGTTGCCTTCGGCCACCACAGGCTTGCCGGACTTTTCCACCAGGGTGGAGATCATGTCGTAGGGGGGCAGTGGGCATCCGGCGGTGTAGGGGGTGTAGCTGGCCATGGTGGTGCCGATCAGGTCGAAGCCCAGCTCGGCGGCATGGAGGCCCTCTTCGATGCTGGAGCAGTCGGCCATGAAGAGCTGGTCCGGGTACTTCTTCCGGGCCACGGTAAAGAGCTCGTCCAGAGTCTTGTCACCGGGCCGCATCCGCTTGGTGGCGTCCAGGGCGATGACCTCGACACCAATGGCGGCCAGGGCGTCGATCTCCTCCATGGTGGGGGTGATGTACACATCCGGATGGTCCGGGTAGACCTTCTTGATGATGCCGATGATGGGCAGGTCTACGTTCTTCCGGATCTCCTGAATATCCTCCACGGTGTTGGCCCGGATACCGGCAGCGCCGCCCCACAGGGCAGCCAGGGCCATTTTGCCCATAATAAAGGAGCTGTGCAGAGGCTCCTCCGGCAAAGCCTGGCAGGAGACGATCAGCTTCCCGCCCACTTTTTCCTTGAATTCCTGAATGTTCATATGAATTCCTCCAAATCTAAAATGAGAAATGCGCACCAATCTGTAAAACCGGGGGATTGCCACGCCGGTGTGCGCACCGGCTCGCAATGACATCTTTTCTTTTGGGCGCGGGCCCTCTTCTCCCCATTATGGCTATCCTATACGAAAAGAAAAAAATTTTCAATAATCATATTACACAAAAATATTTTTTATTTTTGTATGGTTTGTGGGTAGGGATTTTTTGAAAATGGCTTGCAAAATTTCCGGGCCATTTTATAATAGAATCAGCATTTTTGTACGGACCTGAAAGGAGTACCATTATGAAACACATTGTATGCTTTGGCGATTCCAATACCCACGGCTACTGCGCCGACCCCAAGGACAATATGGAGGGCGGGAACCGCTTTAACGAACAGGAGCGCTGGACCTGCCTGCTGCAAAAGCAATTAGGCACCGATTACCTGGTGCTGGAAGAGGGCCTTTCCGGCAGGACCACCGTATTTGACGATCCCCTCCACGAAAGCATGTCCGGCCTGGATGTGATCTACTCCTGCCTGATGAGCCACGAGCCTGTGGACCTTCTGGTGGTCATGCTGGGTACCAACGATACCAAGGCCCGGCTTGGAGCCAATGCCTCCGTTATCGGCCTGGGAATGCAGCGGCTGCTGGACAAGGCCAAGTCCGTCCCCGCCTGGAGGACCACCCCGAATATTCTGCTGATCTGCCCGCCCCACATCGGCCAGGGCCTTTACGACTGCCCCGAGGGAGAGCCCATGGGCCTGGGCTGCCCGGAAAAATCCCAGGCGCTGGCCCCCTATTACGAGGCTCTTGCCAAGGCCAATGGCTATGCCTTCCTGGATGCGGAAGGGGTGGCCGAATTCAATAAGATCGACTGCATGCATTTGACCGCCAAGGGCCACAGACAGCTGGCCGCCAAGCTGGCAGAAATGATCCCGGGGCTGTTGGAGTAATGAAAAACAACAGTGACTTGTTTTACACCTGCAGCCTCATTGAGTTTATCGGCCGGGAACGGAAACTCAGGCGGTCGGAGCTGGTGAAGCTGATGGGCGAAAAGACCATGGACCGCATTTATCACTATGCCGATGTCTTCCACTGTGAGCCCATCGCGAAGACCGCCGATGATTTTATTGAGCTCTGTAAAATTCCAACGGGGAACTTTGACAATGTGGCCGCCTGCCGTTATACGGTACCGGACTACTGGACCATTGGGGAAGTGTATGAGCGCCTTATTGAAGATGTCTGCGGTGACGAAGAAGCCCAAGTGGTGAAGCGGCTGATGGAAGTGTATACCTCCTGGATGGATGCCGCCCTTTCCGATTACAACACGGACCTTTACTACCAGTCCCGGGAGTATCTTTATCTGTGCTACAAAGAGGGGAAGATCCTCCTCTGAAAATGATCCCCAATAAAGACCATCGCCGCAAGCCGGGGACCCCAGCTTGCGGCGATGTTTCATTATCTTTTGAACTCCGTGGTCAGGGTGGTGGACCAGCTTTCGCCGGGGGCCAGGATGGCGGCGGCGGGCTTTTGGAGGATGTCCGTAGAGCCGTTTTCCGGGCTGGGCAGGCTGTGCCAGGGCTCGATGCACACGAACTTCACGTCCCCGGGCTTGCTCCAGATCAGGGTGTAGGGGAAGGCGCTGATGTCGCATACCACGGCCCGGCCGGTGTCCTTTTCGTATAGCCCTAAGGTGGTGGAGGACAGGTTCGTCATGCAGTGGCTGTCGTTGGCGAAGAGCTCCGGGCACACGGGCAGAGAGTCGATGTTGTAGCCTAAGTAGTAGAGGTTTCCGTGCATCAGGCCCTTGGGCTGGTTGTTGATGCACAGGGGGGATTCCATATCGGAAAATCGCAGCTCGTAATCGCCTACCGTATGCTTGTCGTCGAAGGGCACCCGGAAGGCGGGATGGTAGCCGATGCCGAAGGGCAGGGCCTCCTCGTCCAGGTTTTCCACGGTCAGGGTGTGGTCCAGCTTGTCCCCGTCCAGGGTGAAGGTGGATACCAGCCGGAAATCATAGGGAAATTTTGCCTTGGTCTCCTCATTGCTTTCCAGCACCAGCTCCAGGCAGGTTTTATCCGCGAAAACCAGGCTGTGCTCCATATTCCGGGCAAAGCCGTGCTGTTTGCCGGGGTAATCCTGCCCCTTGGCGGTGAGGGTGTCCTTCACCAGTTTGCCGCAGTAGGGGAAGAGAATGGGAGCGTGGTAGCCCCACACGGCGGGGTCTGCCTGCCACATGTGCTCCACCCCGTCACACTTGCGCAGGACGGACTTGACCTGGGCGCCCTGGGTGGTAACAGTGACCTTTAAGTAGTCGTTTTCCAATACGTATTCCATGAAACGGACCTCCTGAAATTTATTTTACGAAGGCAAAGAAGGCAAGAACGATGATGCCAAGCACGATACGGTAAACGCCGAACACGGCAAAGGAATGCTCCCGGACATAGTTCATCAGGCCCCGGATGACGAGCAAACTCACCAGGAAGGATACCAGGCAGCCCACCAGAAGGATCATCACTTCGTTCCCGGCAAAGCCTACGCCGGTGAGGAAGAATTTCAGCAGCTTAATGGCGCTGGCACCCAGCATGGTGGGGATGGCCATAAAGAAGCTGAACTCCGCCGCCGCGGGGCGGCTGGTGCCCAGAAGAATGCCGCCTAAAATGGTGGAGCCGGACCGGGAGGTACCGGGGATCAGACTCAGGCACTGGAACAGGCCAATGCCGACGGCGGTTTTGTAGTCCATCTGGTTCACGTCCTGGATGGCCAGGTGGCGGCCGTGATACATCCGTTCCACCAGGATAAAGGCCACGCCGTAAAGGATCAAAGCCGCGGCCACTACGGTACTGGTGTGCAGGTGGGCATCCATCCAGTCGTCAAACAGTACGCCGACAACGCCGGAGGGGATGATGGACACCACTACCTTGGCCCACAGGGACCAGGTATCCTTTTTCTCCCGGGCATCCTTACTGGGGGAGAAGGGATTCAACTTGTGGAAGAACAGCACCACAACGGCCAGAATGGCCCCCAGCTGGATGACCACGTCAAACATACTCTTAAATTCCTCGGATACATTCAGGGCCACCAGCTCATCCAAAAGGATCAGGTGCCCGGTAGAGCTCACCGGCAGCCATTCCGTTACGCCCTCCACAATGCCGAAGAGGACGGCTTTTAATAGTTCGATCATTGGGTTACCTCTCAGAACGATAGATTTTGGTCTACTCTCAATGATACTAAATTAGGAAAGGTTTTGCAATAGGGAACCGGTCAAATCTTTGTAAGAGATTTGTATGTCAGGGGCGGAATTTCCTTCCGCTGCCGCTTCTTTTGTCAGGACGATTGCATGAGTTACAAATGTATGAACACTTTGGCAGATACGGCTTGACGGTGTGGAATGTTCAGCCTTTTTTCGTTTAAAGTAAGGCTGTCACTACTCTGAAGCGTTCTCCCTGCGGGAGATTCTTTCTTGTCCCGGCAAGAAAGAATGAAAGAATCCGGCTTAGGGGGGAGCGCTGAAGTTTCGCTCCCACTCAAAGCCGCCTCCCCCCTAAGGACCCCCTACCGGCGTACCATTCA
>JBNMHR010000057.1:0-12034 GCA_050872865.1 Faecousia sp.
ATTTTCTTGCCGGAACAAGAAAACCACCGCCGGAGGCGGACTCCTGTCAGAGATGATACCTGTTTGTAATAAATCGGATTCCCGACAAGCATGGAATGAAACGCAATTCACAGATTATTAACTCGTGCAATTGTCCTGGGATGTTGTGAACAGGGATTTGTAGAATTGATTTTTTCTTCGTTTTCCGCTATACTGAATTCATACAAAAAAGTCCGGAGGTGTATCTATGGACGAACTGGATATTCAAATTCTCCTGTCCCTGGCAGAGACCGGGAGTTTGACCAAAACGGCGGCCTCCCTTTTCCTGGCCCAGCCTACCCTGACCAAGCGGCTGCAGAATATGGAGCAGGAGCTGGGGACCAGTCTGTTCCTGCGCTCCAAAAACGGCATCACCATGACTCCCATGGGAGAAAAGACCATCGAGACCGTCCGTTCGGTCAGCGAGCAGATGTCGGGGCTTCGCGCCTTTATCCAGCAGAATCAGGACTATGTAGGCGGCTCTCTGACGGTGGCCTCCTCCCTGGATTATTCCAAATACTGCCTGCCCAACGTGCTGGAGCAGTATATCCATGAATTTCCCAAAGTCAATTTGAAGGTGACCACGGCCCACAGCAGCACCAATTACCAAAAGCTGGTAGACGGCCGGTGCCATGCCGCCATCATCCGGGGGGAATACGGTTGGGATGGGGAGCGTATCAAGCTGTCTACCGAGCCCATCTGCCTGATCCGCAGCCGGGAAAACGCCGATAAACCCCTGAATGCTCTGCGCTACATCAGCCGCTATACCGACAACAACCACATGACCCTGCAGACAAAATGGTTGATCGAGCACAACCTGAGCCCGGACAGCACCCTGAATGTGGACACCCTCAGCACCGTAGTGCGGCTGACCCAAAAGGGCATCGGCTGGAGCATCGTCCCCGGCATCTGCCTGGACAGCTTCGACGGGATCCGGGAGCCCTTGTTTTTCAAGGACGGGACCCCCCTGGTGCGCAACACCTACCTTATGTACCGCAAGCGGGACTATGCCCTGCCGCAGTTGAGAGAATTCATTCGCATTGTTTTGGAGTGTTCCAAAAAGTAAAAAAAGCCATCCACCGGCACCCGAAAGGGGAAACCGGTGGATGGTTTTTGTTATCCCAGGAAAGAAAATGCCAGGGAGCCGATCAGAAGGATAATTGCGCCGCCAATGCGGGAGGAGATCTGGGCATAGCCCATGAGGTTCATCCGCTTTGCGGCACCCAGTACAGCCAGGTCACCGGCACCGCCCATATTGGCCATGCACAGGCCTGCGGTAATACCGGATTCGATGGGATAGAAACCCACCAGCCAGCCAAACAGGGCAGAACCCAGTACAGCGCCAACGACGATCATCACCACCGCAAAGAGATTTCCAAGGCTCAATACGCTGAGCATGGTATGGAAATCAATGGCGGCAATGCCCATACCGGCCATCTGGATCCACACCAGCTTGCCGGTGCAGAACTGCTGGCACTTTACAAGGCCTCTGCGGACATTGTCGGGGATCAGATTGAAAATATTGGCCAAGGCAGAGAACAGAATGATGTATGCAAAGTTGGGAATGGAAACCCCAAAAACGGAGGGCAGGATCTTTTTTGCCATCAGCTGGCCCAGCATGAAGAACCCGGCCGTTACAAAGATGGCTGCGCCCACGTCGTCCATAGTCGCCTCTGACTGTACCTTTTTCCCCTCGGTAAAGAGTTCCTTGCTGGTATCCCGCAGGAGCTTGTCGCCACCGGCCAGCTTCGGGAACTTTTTCCCCACCAGGTCCAGGACAACCGCCATGAGGATGGACACAATATTGCCCAGGGCCAGGATTGCCAGAGCAAAGGACAGATAGCTGGCGGAATCCTGCCCGGTCACATCGCTGTAAACCTGAGCCATGGGAATGGCACCTGCACCGGCACCGCCACCCATAATGGGAAGCACATAGGCGGTGACCATTTCAACGGGGGACTTTCCGATCAGAAGGCCCGCAACGATGCCCAGCAGGCCGGCACCTACGATGGAGGCCAGGATCGCGGGGATAAACAGGCTGCCGGATTTCATCAGAACCTTCCGGTCCATGCCCACCAGGCTGCCAACGATCAAAAAGCAAATAAAGACATTCAGAAAGCTGTACTCATTGATCCAACCGGCAGCGTTCTTGGTAACGCACTCCGGCAGCAGGCCGAAATAGTTCAGTAGGCCCGCACCGATAAACGCCAAGAGCGCACCGCCGCCGATATAGTCTCTCCAAATAGGCAGATGGTCACCGATCTCGCCGAGCACAATGCCGATTCCAAACAGGACTGCAATGGCTCCGATCATCTGGTTGGGAACGATCCCTAAAATCGTACAAACAAGGATAATAGCGCCGAAGAACAGGAACGTGGGCAGGGGCATGCCATAAACTTTCACTTTCTGCATGGTGATTCTCCTTTATCTTTTAATCGTTAATATTCAGCATGGCTTTGGGGTTGCGAGAAGTCATCTGGATAATGTCCTCTTCCGGGATGCCTGCGTCGTACAGGTAGTCGATGTATTCCGCAATGGTGTTATACCACTCCGGATTCTGCATCTGGCCGCCGTCGGTGGACACAATAATGTTTTTCGCGGGGACCGCACGCATGATCTCTACGTTGTCCGCCAGATTCTTTTTGTACACACCGCCGCCGATGGGCTGGGCATACTCCCTTTCCAGCATCACATCGTAGTCCTTCACAATGCGGATCTGGTCCTCGGGGGACATTCCTACAATGTGGAATTCCGGGTGGGTGATCACGATTTTCCTGACGCCTGCCGCCCGGGCAGCCTCCGTAACGGTAAAGCACTCCTCCGGGGAAATGTGCCCCGTTGCCAGGACCACATCAAAATCCTTGACCACAGAGAAAATATCCTGCATGGCGTCCACTACCTTCCCGTCCCGGCAAACGGGAACGGCAGGACCCTTGGCGCCCTTATTCACATGGTTTTCCGAGGTCATAGTAGGAAGCCAAACCACCTTCGCGCCCAGCTTGCAGGCCGCCTCCACCGCCCAGGGGTTCAGGCCGCCCACAGAGCGATTCAGGGTGATGCTGCCATACATGGTAAAGGGAACATTCTCCCCGTATTTTTCCTTGGCGATCCGGTTTACCAGGGTTGCCCGGTCCGCCGTGGGAACCATGTGGGACTTGATGACCACCGCCCGAACGCCTCTGGCAACGGCGGCCTCCATAATTTCCAAATCGTCCAGCTTCCGCTGCCGGATGTCCGGTGCGGAATGGATGTGCATATCTACAATGCCTTCCAGCCGATTCTGCTTCATGGCCTGCTCCTTTATCGGGGGATGTACAGGGTACCGTCCATAATTCTGCGGGCGGTTCTCTGGACTGCCACACCGGAGACGCGGATATCCTCCAGAGCCGCATCCGGGTTATCGATGTAGGGATACATGGTCATCACGCCGGAAGGATGGCCTACCCGGACGGTCTGCTGGCCCTGGACAGGATGGACGATCTCGTTTACCAGAGTACCGGGCACAAAGGCCGCTACGCTGATGGCGGAGGCGCTGGTAAGGGGGGCCGCCTTGTGGCACTTGAACACGCTGATGACCCGGGCGCAGACGTCCATGTCCTCGGCCAGAACCTGCTTGCCGCCGATCTCCGTATAGGACTTGGGGGTGGTGACGAAGCCCACCTTGGGAACAGCGGGGCTGTTGTCGGTGGCATCCTTCAGGTCCTTGGCAAAGCCCATCTTCACGCAGGCCGCACCACGGATGGCTTCCAGCTTGGAAGAAAGGGCCTTGTTAGAATCCACCTCTCCGGGAAGCTCGGTACCGGTAGCTCCCAGGTCCTCCGCCCGGACCAGAACGATGGGATTGGACACATCCAGAATGGTGGCCTCGATCTCGCCCACGCCCGGAACGTCCAGAATTTCCTTGGCCTTCCCGGTGGGGAACAGCTTGCCGGTCTTGGAGCCCGCCGGGTTCAGGAAGTTGACCTTCAGCTCTCCGGCGGTGCCGTCGATGCCCGCGATGGCGCAGGTACCAACGTTATTGAACTGGCCGTCCTTCACGGGGACCTCCACATCAATATACTTGTTGGTGTTCAGGTTGAACATATGCACAACGGTGGTGGGCTCCGTCAGATGCTCTACCAGGCCCATCTCCACGGCGAAGGGAGCCGCGGCGGCGGTCATATTGCCACAGTTGCTCTTATAATCGATCTTGCTTTGGCCCACAATGGACTGGCCTACCAGGTACTCCACATCGATGCCGGGTTTGTCGCTCTTGGACACCACCACGATCTTATTGTTGCTGGATACGCAGCCACCCAGGCCGTCCATCTGCTTGGGATCCGGGCTGCCCATGGCCTGAACAAAGATGTCGTCCCAGGCTTCCCGCTCCGGCAGATCCTCTTTCAGAAACATACAGCCCTTGGACGTACCGCCGCGCATATAAACACAGGGAAATTTACGCATATCAAACACTCCTTTGTAATTGTTCCGGCCGCTGTCTGGTCGGTTTTGACAAAAACAGTGTAACCGGCAAGCCACAAAATGTAAAATAGCGACAGGGAATGAGTGGTCATTCCCCAAGAGAATAGATCGCCATTTTGAACAAAGGAAGCCCTGTCCCATCAGGCAGAATACACAGGAAAAGCCCCCTCTCTCCCTCCAAAAAGGGCTTCCGGAGCCGTGTCATAGAAAAAGCCGATGTTTATCCATTCCCACCGGTGATTTGACTTTTTCCCCATTTCCTTTTACAGTAAGGGCACGCAAAGGCAATCAACCAAAACACAGAATTTCTGAAAGGAGATTTTTGATATGAACGAAGAGCAAATGATCCAGGCAGCCCAGGAGAAGCTGGCCGCCCTCATCCGGGAGGACCTGGGAAGAATCGAGCGGATGAAGGAGAGCCAGGCCATCACCGACTTTGCTTCCCTCGACAAGATCGTCATCGGCGTTATGCCCGGTGACGGCATCGGACCCATCATCATGGAGCAGGCCCTCCGGGTGATGCGGGAACTTTTAAAGGACGAGCTGGCCAGCGGCAAGGTGGAAATTCGGGAGATCCCCGGCATGACCATCGAGCGCCGGGCAGAGCTGGGAGAGTCCCTGCCCGCCGACGTGCTGGAAGCCTGCAAGGCCTGCAACGTGCTCATTAAGGGACCCTTCACCACCCCCAGACCCGGCGACCCCTGGCCCAACATGATTTCCGCCAACTCCCTGCTGCGCCGGAATCTGGACCTGTTTGCCGCCGTCCGGCCCATTAAGATCCCCGAACGGAACATCGACTGGTGCTTCTTCCGGGAGAACATTGAGGGCGAGTACATCTGGGGCAATAAGGGCATCCAGGTAAACGACGACCTGGCCATTGACTTCAAGGTCCAGACCCGTCAGGGCAGCGAGCGCATTGCCCGGGCCGCCTTTGAATACGCCCGGAAGAACGGCAAAAAGAACGTGACCGTCATCACCAAGGCCAACATCGTCAAGCTCACCGACGGCAACTTCCAGAAGGCTGTCCACCATGTAGGCGAGACCGAATATCCGGAAATCGAGATCCAGGAAAAGCTGGTGGATGCCACCGCCGCCAAGCTGGCCGACCCCAAGTTCATGGAGGGCTGCGAAGTCTTCGTGCTCCCCAACCTGTATGGCGACATCGTTACCGACGTAGCCGCCGAGCTCCAGGGCGGCCTGGGCAGCGCCTCCTCCTCCAACGTGGGCAACCGGTACGCTCTGTTTGAGGCCATTCACGGCACCGCCCCCTACCTGATGAGCCACGGAAGAGGCCAGTACGCCAACCCCTGCTCCCTGATCCGGGCAGCCGGCCAGCTGATGGCCCACATTGGCTACGGCGACCGGAACAAAAAGCTGGAAGCCGCGCTGGACATTTGCTGCAACACGGAAAAGAAGCTGGTGGTCACCACCGACGTAGACGGTGCCACCGCCAAGGAATTTACGGATTACCTGCTGGAAACCCTGGAAAAGCTGTAATTGATAAAAAGGAGAATGAACTATGCTGAAGCTGTATGAAACCGGCGTTTATCTGATTAACAATTTGGACCTTGTTACCGACCCCGCCGAGGTTGCCGCCAAAACCGGCAAAAACGTCAATAAAGAAGAGGCCCAGAAGGGCACCATGGCCTACGGCATTCTGAAGGCCCACAACCAGAGCGAGGATATGGAGAACCTGCGCCTGAAGTTTGACTCCATGACCTCTCACGACATTACCTACGTGGGCATCATCCAGACCGCCCGGGCCTCCGGCATGACCGAGTTTCCCCTGCCCTACGTGCTGACCAACTGCCACAATTCCCTCTGCGCCGTGGGCGGCACCATCAACGAGGATGACCACAAGTTCGCCCTGTCCGCTGCCCACAAGTACGGCGGCATCTATGTGCCTACGAACCTGGCAAACATCCATTCTTACAACCGGGAGACCATGGCAGGCTGCGGCCGGATGATTCTGGGCTCCGATTCCCACACCCGCTACGGCGCCCTGGGCACCATGGCCATCGGCGAAGGCGGCGGCGAGCTTGCCAAGCAGCTGGTGGGCCGTACCTACGACTTTGCCCGCCCCAATGTGATCGCCATTTATCTGACCGGCAGCCCCAAGCCCGGTGTAGGCCCTCACGATGTAGCCCTGTCCATCTGCGGCGCTGTGTATAAGAACGGCTACGTAAAGAACAAGGTCATGGAGTTTGTTGGCCCCGGCATCCAGAACCTGTCCGTCGAATACCGGAACGCCATCGACGTGATGACCACCGAGACCACCTGCTGGTCCTCCATCTGGGTCACCGACGAGAAGACCAAGGGTTACTTCACCACCCACGGCCGCCCCGAGGCTTATAAAGAGATCAAGCCTGCGGACGTTGCTTATTACGACGGCTGCGTATACGTAGACCTGTCTACCGTAGAGTGCACCATCGCCATGCCCATGCACCCCAGCAACACCTACACCATCCACGAATTGCAGGAGAACGCCGCCGACATTCTGCACCTGGTTCAGGAGAACGCCAACAAGCAGATCAAGGGCGCCCAGATGGATATTGTGTCCAAATTCCACGATGGCGCTGTGTGGGTAGAGCAGGGCGAGATCGCCGGCTGCTCCGGCGGTACCTTCGAGAACATCTGCGCCGCTGCCGACATCCTGAGAGGCCGCAGCTGCGGAAACGGGGCCTTCACCCTCAGCGTCTACCCCGGCTCCATGCCCGCTCTGGCCGAGCTGATGAAGAACGGTCGGGCCCATGACCTGATCGCCGCCGGTGCCATCCTCCGGGAATGCTTCTGCGGCCCCTGCTTCGGCGCAGGCGACACCCCCGCCAACAACGAATTCTCCATCCGCCACACCACCCGGAACTTCCCCAACCGGGAGGGCTCCAAGCCCGGCGAGGGCCAGATGGCTGCCGTGGCCCTGATGGATGCCCGTTCCATCGCCGCCACCGCTGCCAACGGAGGTAAGCTCACCGCGGCCACCGACCTGGATGTGGAGTACACCAACCCCGAGTACCACTTTGACGGTGGCATCTACGAGAAGCGGGTGTACAACGGCTGGACGAAGCCGGAGCCCGACCACGCGCTGAAATTCGGTCCCAACATCAAGGATTGGCCCGAAATGCCCGCATTGACCGAGGACCTGCTGGTAAAGGTCTGCTCCTACATCACCGATCCCGTCACCACCACCGACGAGCTGATCCCCTCCGGTGAGACCTCCTCCTACCGCTCCAACCCCGAGCGCCTTTCTGAGTTCGCCCTGTCCCGCCGGGATCCCCAGTACGTTTCCCGCAGCAAGGAAATGCGGCAAGCCGAGCGGGACCGCCAGGCCGGCAAGGGCCTTACCGACGAAGTGAAGGCCGTCTACGAGGCCCTTTCCAAGGCCGGTCTCACCGTGGATCCCGAGCACACCGACCTGGGCTCCACCATCTTCGCCAACATGCCCGGCGACGGCTCCGCCAGAGAGCAGGCTGCCTCCTGCCAGAGAGTGATGGGCGCAAGCGCCAACTTTGCCAAAGCCTACGCCACCAAACGCTACCGCTCCAACTGCATCAACTGGGGCATGACCCCCTTCCTGGTGGAAAACCCGGAGGTCTTCGGCCTGGGCGACTATATCTTCGTCCCCAATGTCCGCTCCCACGTGCTGGCCAATGACGCTAGCTTCGACGCCTACGCTGTCAAGGCTGACGGCACCGTTACCAAGTTCCCCGTGTCCACCGGCGCCCTCACCGAGCCCGAGCGGCAGATCATCGCCGACGGCTGCCTCATCAACTACTATCGCAACAACAAATAAGCCTGTTTCAATTCCTTTCTTCCCCTCCAATCGCTGCCACCACAGCGGTTGGAGGGCTTTTCAAAAGAACATGGAGGTGCCATTATGGAATTACATATCGTCAGCGAAGCCAACCGATGCCTGAACTGCAAAAAGCCCATGTGTATGGAGGGCTGCCCCATTCATACGCCCATTCCCAAAGTCATCCAGCTGTTCAAGCAGGGCAATTTGAATGAGGCCGGGCAGATGCTTTTTGAAAACAATCCTCTCTCTGCCGTCTGCTCCCTGGTGTGCAACCATGAGCAGCAATGCGCCGGTCATTGCGTTCTTGGGAAGAAAAGCACCCCGGTCCACTTTTCCAGCATCGAAAACTATGTTTCGGAAACCTACCTGGACCGGATGGTCCCGGAAAAGCCGGAATTCAACGGGAAAAAGGTTGCCGTCATCGGTGCCGGCCCTGCCGGGATCACCGTAGCCGTTAAGCTTGCCGCAAAAGGCTATGGGGTGACCATTTTTGAATGGCAGGATAAGATCGGCGGCATTCTGCAATACGGTATTCCGGAATTCCGTCTACCCAAAAGCCTGCTGGAGCGGTATCGGAAGCAGCTGGAGGCCATGGGCATCCAAATTCGTCTGAATACCACCATCGGCGCCGTGCTGATGATCGACGACCTGTTCCGGGACGGCTACAAAAGCGTATTCATTGGCACCGGGGCCGAAAAGCCCTTGCGCCTGGGCATTCCCGGGGAGACCCTCGGCAATGTCCACTTTGGCCTGAACTATCTGGCAAATCCCGATGCCTACCATCTGGGAGAAACGGTAGCCGTCATCGGCATGGGCAATGCCGCCATGGATGTGGCCCGGACCGCACTGCGCCACGGGGCCAGAAATGTCACCCTCTACGCCCGGGGCAGCCGAATTTCCGCCAGCTCCAGCGAGGTGGACTACGCCAGGCTGGATGGGGCTGATTTTCAATTTGGAATGCAGATCGTAGCGATCACCGAGGAGGGCCCGGTGTTCCAGAAAAATATTCTGGACGAAAACGGACAGGTCGTCGGTTCTGAGGGCACCGAGCAGGTCCAGGCAGACTCCGTTATTATTTCCATCAGCCAGGTCCCCCGCAGGAAACTGGTACGCACCACCGCCGGACTGGAGGCCGGGGAACGGGGCTGCCTGGTGGTAGACGAAAACGGCATGACCACCCGCCCCGGTGTCTTTGCCGCCGGAGACGTGGTCACCGGTGCCAAAACCGTAGTCCATGCGGTAGAGGCTGCCAAGCGCACCGCCGAGGCCATGGCCCGGTATATGGAGCAAGAGCCGTAATATTAAAAAAACTCCCTGAGCGGAGGCACCGGAAATGGTGCGCTCCCTCAGGGAGTTTTTTATCCTATAAAATCAGCACAGCTTGGCCCCGGCGGGGATACTGTCGGAGAGCATCACCAGGTTCAGCTTTTCTTCGCCGTTTTCCTTGTGGACGGCGCTGAGGAGCATACCGGAGGAAAGCCTGCCCATCATCTTTCTGGGGGGCAGGTTGGTGATGGCCACCAGGGTCTTGCCAACCAGCTCTTCCGGCTTATAGTACTTGGCAATGCCGGAGAGGATCTGGCGGTCGGTGCCGGTGCCGTCGTCCAGGGTAAACTGCAGGAGCTTGTCGCTCTTCTTAACGGCCTCACAGGCCTTGACCTTCACGGCCCGGAGTTCGTTGCGGCAGAAGGTATCAAAGTCCACGCTTTCCTCCGTATAGGGCTCAATTTCCAGAGGGGGCACGGCGGGCTTATTCAGGGCTTCCAGCTCGGCCAGCTCCTTGTCCATATCGATCCGGGGGAACAGAGCGGGTCCGGCCACGGTAGCCGCTTCCCGGCTCAGGGTACCGAAGACGTTCAGGGTGTCCCAGGTCATGTCGGCACCGCCCAGGCGCTTGCCGATCTCGCAAGCGGTATCGGGCATGAAGGGCTGCAGCAGGCCGCCGCAGATGCGGACAGTCTCCAAAAGGTTATAGAGGACTCTGGCAAGCCGGGGCTTCTGGCTTTCGTCCTTGGCCAGCACCCAGGGGGCGTTCTCGTCGATATACTTGTTGGCCCGGGAAATGACCTTGAAGACCTCCGCCAGGGCATTCTGGAAGGCGAACTTCTCCATCTGCTCTTCGTACCGATCCCGCAGGGTGGATACCATATTCACAAGCTCGGCATCCTTTTCGCTATCTTCCACCTGCTCGGCAGGCAGATGCTCCCCAAAGTACTTTTGGGCCATGGCAACGGTCCGGCTGACCAGGTTGCCCAGGTCGTTAGCCAGGTCCACGTTGATGGTGGAGATCAGGGATTCATTGGAGAAGTTGCCGTCGGAGCCGAAGGGGAAGGTCCGCAGCAGGAAGAACCGCAGGGCGTCCACGCCGAAGCGCTGGGCCAGCACATAGGGGTCCACCACGTTGCCCTTGGACTTGCTCATCTTGCCGCCGTCCAGCAGCAGCCAGCCGTGGCCGAAAACCTTCTTGGGAAGGGGCAGGTCCAGGCTCATGAGCATGGCGGGCCAGATGATGGAGTGGAACCGGACGATCTCCTTGCCCACAAAGTGGACATCGGCGGGCCAGAATTTTTCCAGATCGTGGTACCGGTCGTTTTCAAAGCCCAGGGCGGTCATGTAGTTGAAGAGGGCGTCGATCCACACATATACCACATGGCCCGGATCAAAGTCCACGGGCACGCCCCAGGTAAAGCTGGTACGGGAGACACACAGGTCCTCCAGGCCCGGCTTAATGAAGTTGTTGACCATTTCGTTGACCCGGCTCCGGGGCTCCAGGAAGTCGGTATTCTCCAGCAGATCCCGGACCCGGTCGGCGTACTTGCTCAGGCGGAAGAAGTAGGCCTCCTCCTCCGCATCCTGGACCTCCCGGCCGCAGTCGGGGCACTTGCCGTCCACCAGCTGGCTCTCGGTCCAGAAGCTCTCGCAGGGCTTGCAGTACTTGCCCTTGTAGGTGCCCTTGTAGATGTCGCCCTTGTCGTGCATCTTCTTGAAGATCTTCTGGATGGCCTCCACGTGGTAGTCGTCGGTGGTGCGGATGAACCGGTCGTAGGAGATGTTCATCAGCTTCCACAGGTCCAGCACGCCGCCAGGGCCCTCTACGATGTTGTCCACAAACTGCTGGGGGGTGACACCGGCGTCCTTGGCCTTGTCCTCGATCTTCTGGCCATGCTCGTCGGTGCCGGTCAGGAACATGACGTCGTAGCCCTGGAGCCGCTTAAAACGGGCCATGGCGTCGGTAGCCACGGTGCAGTAGGTATGGCCGATATGCAGCTTGGCCGAGGGATAATAAATGGGTGCGGTAATGTAAAACTTTCCTTTGCAGGCATTACACATAGAAAAACCTCCTTAAAATAGAAAATCGCCCTGGGAAAACCCAAGGGCGACAAAAATTGACGCGGTACCACCTTGATTTGTAACTCATTGCCGCTGTAACGGGCGCACCCCGGAAAGGCCTACCTATCGACCCTTCGGCTCCAAGACCATGTTGGGCCAATTTCTCGTACCCCTTTCCAGCTGACCGGGGCTCTCTGAACGGTTCCTTGGCTTACTCTTCTCTTCTTTGCCTTTATTGGTGTTTATTATAGCCTGTTATCAGGGAATTTGTCAAGTGGCAGATATGGACTGTCCAGGACAATTGCACGAGTTAATAATCTGTGAATTGCGTTTCATTCCATGCTTGTCGGGAATCCGATTTATTACAAACAGGTATCATCTCTGACAGGAGTCCGCCTCCGGCGGTGGTTTTCTTGTTCCGGCAAGAAAATC
>JBNMHR010000058.1:0-11902 GCA_050872865.1 Faecousia sp.
CCAAGAACCCCTTCCCCCCTCCATGCAGGAGGGGGGAAGGGGTTTTTGGTGGGTGCCTTCGGGTAACGGAAACGGTTCGAATTTCCTACCGGCTCCCCTCCACCATCTGTCACAGCCTTGCGGGAGACGGCCGTGCCCTGAATCATGGTATGATTGCCACGGCAATCATCGTCATCTTGATTCGCTGCGCGGAGCACCACTTCCTCCAGCAGGAGGAAGACAGGTACCGCCCTTTGGCGCGATCATTCATAGGTATACCGGAGGGGGATCTTATTCTTCCTCCGGCTCGTCCTTTTCCTTGCTGTCCTCCTCCTCAGAAGCCTTTTCAGGCTCCTGGGTGGGGTCTTCCGGGGGTTTGGTTTCTTCTACGGGTTCCGGTTCGGTGGTGGGTTCCGGTGCTTCCGTGGGCTTTTCCGTGGGCTCTTCAGCGGGGGGTTCCGGTTCTTCCGGCAGTTCCGTTTCTTCCTCCATGGGCGCTTCCGGCTCCTCCGGGGTCTCCAGGGTGTCGGTGACCTCCTCGGTGACTTCTTCGGTGGTTTCCTGCTTCCAGACGGCGTACAGGGTCACATCGCTGTAGACCACGTATTCGCCGCCCTGCTGCATAGCCTTTCCCAGGCTGTCCCCGGGTTGGATGTCCGGCTCTGCCTTGGCGGCATCGAAGGCCCAGCCAAGGAAGGTATAGCCCTCTCTTTGGAATGCGCTGTCCTTTACGGTCCCCACCGGGGCGCCGATGCTGTAGGTATCGGAGGCCATCGTGGGCATTCCCTCGTCGTTCCAGCCGGAGAAGTTGCCGTTGTAGGTAATGGTGTATTCCTTGGGCTCCCACACGGCGTACAGGGTAATGATGGCGTTGTGGACCCGTTCCTTATTGCTGGCGGTGAAGATATCCACAATGGGCTGGCCTTCGTCGTCAAATACGTTGGAGCGGTCGATGAACTCTGCCTGGTCGTCGTAGGTTTTCTCCCCGCCGATGGTGGCGGACCAGCCCGCAAAGACGTAGCCGGGGCGGCTGTACTCGTTGGCCTTCAGGTGCTTGGTATCTTCGCCGTAGGTGAAGGTGTCCTTTTCCATGGGCACGTTGTCGTCCCATTCGTAGTCCTCGTAGCCTGCGTCGTAGGCAACATAATAGCGGATGGGGACTTCCTTCTGTGTGATGGTCCGGTTGGCGTTGATGGCGTCCTCCGGCAGGACCCAGGTGTAGTGGTGGCCTTCCTTTGTATCCACGTTCAGTTTCTGGCCCCTTGCCAGCTCCTCCAGCTCTTCGTCCAGGGTGTCCTGGTCCAGGTCGCTCAGGTCCTGGCCCTGGTCTACCCGGTAGGTTTTCAGAACGGTATCCGTCTCCCCTGCCCGGAAGGCAAAGGTCACGGTGTTGGGCCGTGCGTATTCCAGCACGTAGGTCCTGTTGATGGGTGTCCCGTCTTCATCCACCGGCTGCAGGGTCAACCGCAGGGTCCACTGCTCCGCGGTGTCCCCTTCTACGGTGATGGGCCGGTAGGTAAAGTTCCGGTTCCGGTCCCCGTCGGTTACCACGTTCTTGTCTACCCGGAAGGTGACGGTGTGGTCCTCATCGATCTTCAGGGTAAAGTCGTCGGTGGTGGGTGCCGGTTCGTCCTCTCCGGGCACGACCTTTGTCATTTCCTGGTAGCCGTAGCCGGTGCGTTTCAGTTCGGCCTTGGTGATCCGGAATTTACTCAGGTCTGTGTAAGAAACCGGGTTTCCGTCCGCGTCGGTTTCGTTGGAGGCGTACAGGAAGAGGGAATGTTCATCCAGGGTGGGGATGTTCTCCTCCTCCGTCCTTGCCGTGCCGGTGGCGCTGGTGGGATTGGAATGGGGGATCTCCACCTCTTGGCCCATGACCCCGTCGCCCAGGCCCAGAACGTCGCTGGGGTAGACCTCAATGGGGATGATGACGGAGGTCTCCACCGGGTCAGCGCTTTCGTCCCAGGTGTAGGTCAGGCTCAATTTTAAGGAGCCCTCGCCGCTGCTGAAGCCCTTCAGGGAGGTCAGGTAGTTTACTTTCTCCGTCCCTCCGCCGCTGACGGTCTCTTCTCTTTCGACGATAAATCCATTCGCTGTCCAGGTCACCAGGTCCTGTTCGCTTTCCTGGGAGTCGATTGCCAGGGTCCAGGTCAGCTTTGCGTTTTCGCCGGGCTTGAACTGGACTCCCTTGGAATCCTCCAGGGTGACCATGGCGTCCGCCATGGGGTCGCCCACGTAGGTCTTCATGGGCAGCTTGCTTTCCTCTACCTTGATCCGCAGGTCCGCGGTGACGGTAACGGTCAGCAGGGCCGTGTAGTCCGTGCCGTTCTGATTGACCGTGGCCAATACCCGGACGGTGCCGGGGTGCTGGGCCAGGAAGGTGACCTCGTAATGGTCTCCATTCACCAGGGTGGTACCGGGAACCAGGATCCTTGCAGCGGCCTTGCTTTCGTCGGCCTGCGCGATGGGGGTCCCCGTTTCGTCCTGGAGCTCATAGGCAGGGGTGCCGATGTTATTGGTACCGATGCCCACCACATAGAGGTTATAGGTCTGAACGGCCTGGATGGTATTGGCATCCAAAGCTTGGAAGGCCGCGGCCAGGGTGGCCGTCTTCTCCTCCCCTTCTGTGGGTTCCGGGGGCTGGGTCTCTTCGGCTTCCGGCTCTGTTTCCTCCAGGGCAGCCGTCTCCGAAACGGTGGTTTCGGGAACCGTGGTCTCGGGTATCGTGGTCTCCGGTACGGTGGTTTCCGGAACAGTGGTCTCGGGTATCGTCTCTTCCGGTACCGTGGTCTCAGGTACCGTGGTTTCCGGTACCGTCTCTTCCGGTTCCGTTACGCCTTGCCCGGTGTCCTCCGGTTCCTCCGGTTCTTCGATCTCGATGGGTGCCTCCTGGTCTCCATACAGAGCCAGCAGGTCCACGCCGGTGGTGTTCCGCAGGGCCAGCAGGTCCATGGTGACCTTGTGCTCTTCCCAGTAGATGCCGAACTTGGGCCAAGCGCCATAGTGGACATGAACCGTATTGCCGTCCACATCCGTCTGGGTCAAAATCGTCGGGAAGGGATAATCCAGGCCCACCAGCTGGCTGTCGCCGCCGGGGAAGCTGTACTTACCGTTGATGGAAGCGGCGTTTTCGGTGGTGGTGACGGGAGCGAACTTCTGATCATCACTCTTGACCCCATCATTCAGCCAATCAAACATAGAAGTGCTCATGTCCTGATAGCTGATGTAGGGATCCCGTTCATTAAACAATTGAATTCGTCTGTCCCACCAGTCCGACATTCCGCTGGCTTGGCCCGCACCGGAAACATAGTGGGTATTGTTCAGGTTGATGCCATTGAAGTTTGTGGTTCCTGCCAAGGCTTCCTTGCGAAGCAGCCAATAGTCATCGGTATTCGTTACAGCGGATTCCAGTGCATAGCTATTGGTGATCACAATATAGTCATTTTTGACAGGGCTGAAATCTTCCTGCATTTCGCCATTGGAGGCGATTGCCTGGGAGCTCTTGATACCGTTCTTATGTCTGGCGGGCATATCCACAAAGCTGTAGCAGTTGGTAACCGTCGTAGCAACCGTGGTAGAGCCTACCAGGTTTGCCAGGTTGCCGCCGTTACGCAGAACAATACCGCCCAAGATTCCACCCATCCAGATACTGGATTTACTCTTAAAATATCCCTGCGCGATATTCGAAGTGCTCTTCATAGAGCCGCCAACATAGCAGCTGTTAATGCTGCCTCTGGCGCAGCCAACCAGTCCACCCACACGCAGGTTCTGGTACGATCCCTCATAGCCAATACTGATTTCGATATCGGTAACAGCCGAGCAGTTGGTAATGCTCATGGTGGTTGCGCCTACCATGCCACCCAGGCAGCCGCCGCCCCAGCCGGGGTTGGTTGCCTGAACGTCCAGAATGGAATAGCCGGATACGGTACAGTTCTTAAAATAGCTGTTGGAGTCATCTGCCGAACCGGCCAGGCCTACAATACCGCCAACGGCGTACCAGCTCTTGGAGTCCCGGTGAATGATCTTGGAGCCGTTGTCCGAATACAAAATGATATTTTGCAATCTTGCGCCGGAGGTGGCACCAAAAATACCGATACACTGGGCTGTGGTATCCATATTGATATTCTTAACGGTATAGGCCTGCCCATCGTAAGAGGCGGAGAAGAAGGCCATGGTCGCCTGAGCATCGCCCGTATTACCGGCATTATCGTACATGCTGCCGATGGGGGTAAAGTTCTCCGTTTTGTTTGCCGCGTCCAGATCGTGGGACTGGAGCCAGTACAGGTCCATTCGGGCGGTCGGCTTATTCCCGTTGTTGTATGCGGTGCCGTAGGAAAGGTACGGATACTTGTCAAACAACAGGTGATTGTTTGTCTGGTCCACTGCGGAAATAAAGGTGACCGCATCCCCGGCCCAATAGTTCCAGTTGATAAACTGGAGCTGATCGACGCTTCGCACCTGGTAGGGCCTTGTCTCGTTGCCTGGGGTGACACCGTTATTCTGTACCGTCGTTGTATCCTCATCCGCCTTGGAAATGCCGACCAGATTGTAGGCATCCCCGAAGAAGGGGGATACGGAGTAGGTGTACACGCCGGAAGCTTTTTCGTTGATCCCGCCTGTACCCCGGGTCACATAAGGATAGTACAGCTTCCAGATGGCATTCCGGTTCTGTTCGTTATCCTGCCATCTGGTGCCCATCAGGGTTTTGGAGGTCTGCATGTGCAGCCCGTCAACCCCCGTCTTATACGCCACAAACGTATACTGGGGCATCTGGTTCTGCAATTCCTGGCTGGCCTTGGTATCCACATCCCCCAATTCGCAATACTGGGTGACCAGCTTCGGCTCCAATCGATCCGTCTCCCCGGGCTTCAGGTTGGCCGTGGGCTTATAAAAGTACCCATACCCATACTCCGTGATCACGCCGCCGTCGTCGTGGGCGGTGCACAGGGTGCTGCCGCCCTGCATGGGCGCTCCGTCGGCGGTGCCCTGGAAGGTCAGGTGGTAGCCGGAGTTGCCGCCGCTTTCGTACTCCCAGTAGAATACGCCGAAGGTACCGATGTCCTTATCCTGGTTGGGCCACTGGCCAAAGTGCATATACTGGCCGTTCCGGGTAACTGCCTCGGGATAGGGGTAGTCCTTATTTTCGTTGCCCAGGTAGGTGGCGCTTACTCTGCCGTAGCCATTCAGGGTAGACACCATGGCTTCCAGGCCGTCCGCACTGGTGGTCCGGCCTGCCTGGCCCCGCTGGCCGTTTTCGGAGGCGTTCAGGCTGTAGATCTGACCCCGATACTCGTAGGTACCGCCGTCCAGGTAATAGCTGCGGAGCACGGAGCCGCCGGAAGCGGTAAAGCCGAACATTTCCGTATCGCCGCTGCCCATCAGGGGGGTACCGGCGTAGCAGCGCAGCAGGTTACCGTTGTCGTTTCTGGCGGCGAAGCCTGCGATGCGGGAGGTATATTTGCCGGTTTCCAGCTTGGCTTCCTTTACTTCCAGGTAGCCCGCGGCGTAGCTATTGTAGACGGTGCCGCTGTTGTTGCCTACAAAGCCCGCGGCGTAGGTATTGGAGGAGTAGTTCCGGATGGAAATCTCCGGTGTCTCGGCGGAGGAATTGGAGATGCTGCCGCCTTCGTTCCGCCCTACCAGGCCGCCGATGTTGACGGTGACGCCATTGTAGGCCGCCAGCTCGATGTTGAAGCCGGTAACGGCGCAGTTGGCAACGGTACCCTTGTTCCAGCCCACCAAAGCGCCGATGTTCACGGTTTTGATGCCGTCGGCCACGGAAAGCTCCGGCCGGGCATCGGTGGCATTGTGGGCCAGGTACTTCCGCGTTCCGTCCTTCTCCCCCAGCAGCACCAGGTTCTGCACGGTACCGGAGGACTCTACCTTGCCAAACAGGCCCACCTGGTTCCCCTTGGTGGCAATGCCCAGGCCCTGGACGGTGTTGTTCCGGCCGTCGTAGGTGACTACAAAGGCACGGGTGTCGGAACCGATGGGCTCCTGGGTGGTGACTGCATCGACCTTGCTATTGTAGGCAGTGCTCCACTCGTAAATGCTGTAGTCCAGGTCCATCTCCTGCCGGATGACGGTATTGGCGATAAAGAACTGCGCCTCCGCCTCGTACAGGCGGCTCAGGGCATACAGATGCCGGGGAGAGCGAATGCGCAAGATCTCCGGGTTGGTATTTGCGGAGCTTGCAAAGCAAGAAGCGAAGTTGGGGTTAAAGTAGTAGGTCTTGGTGACCTTTACATCCTGATTGGCATCATTCTTTTCGGTTTCCGATACCTCCAGGGTCTGGTAGAAGGTAGTGCTCTTTTTCAGAGCCTTGTCGTTGTTCAAAAAGTCTTCCGGGAGCCGGTACAGGACGTAGCCCGCCACCTCCATGGTCCGCTGATCAACCAGCTTGACGGTTTCCCCGCCGAAGGTGGCCTTGCCGTCCCAGGTAGTGCCCTTGCTGCTTCTGTAGGCCAAAGCGTAGCCGTCGGCCACGATCTTGGGCCGCTTGGTATAGTCGTTTTCGGAGGTATCCGCCTGGATCTGGTCCACGCTGATGTTGCCGCCTTCAAACCGGTAGTTTCCGTTTTCGTCCCGCTCGTAGTAGACCAGGGACCCTTCCTCGAACTCGGCCTTCCAGTCGCCGTAGTGGGCAAGGTCTGTGCCGGTCTCGGTATTCAGCTTGGGATAGGTGTAGGTGGTCAGGCCCTGTTTCAGCAGGTTGTAGGGGCGGCTCACGTTGGAAGTGTCTCTTCTACTCTTAAAGGGGGCGGTGAGCCGGGTAACGGTCTGCTTCTGCCCATCCACCGTCTTCTCGTAGCCAAAGGCCTGGTCACTGGACAGGATCTCGTAGCTCAAGGCCTCCGCGTCCTGAATGCCCGATGCATAGGTGATGCCCTGCTGGGGCAGATAGTAGGTCTTCAGTGCGCTGTCGCACCGGGGGGCCAGGGCGTAGAACTTGACGCTGTCGCTATCCTTGGCCTTTTCCAGGTTCATAACGGAGTAGCCGTTGGTGGTGCTCTTTAGGGGGTTGTAGCTTTCGTCGAATACCACCAGGCCCGCCGCCGTCTCCTTGGCCACGGCGTAGCCCGCGGCATAGAAGTTCTGCAGCTTGATATTGGCCCGCTGACCGGCGCCGCCAATCAGGCCGCCGACGAAATTACCCCGCAGGTAGCCGTCGGCGTAGCTGTTGGCTACATTCACCGTACAGTTAAGCATACCCACCAGGCCGCCGGCATACCGGTCCGCTTCCAAAGGCAGGGACGCGGAGCTATTGGCAATGCGCAGGCTTCCGGAACCGGCGGAGCCGATGAGGCCACCTACATTCCGGCCGGTGAGCCAGGGGTTCACCTTTTCCGCGCTGTCGGTTTCCTGGTTTTCCAGGTCCCCGTTGGTATCGGACAGGAACACCTGTACATTATTGATCGTGGTGGCCCGGGTACCGGAGACGGCGCCCATCAGGGTGCCCACGTTGGATACGCCGCCCTGGATCTTGGGGCCGGTGACCCGCAGGTCCTGGATGGTTCCGGAGAAGGTGGTAAACAGGCCCACGTTGGGCTCGCTGGACTGAATGTGCAATCCGCTGATGGCGGGTACACCGGTGGTACCGATTTTCTGGCCCACGTAGCTTACGATGCGGTCGTTGTGGATGGGGTCGAAGAGCCGGTCCCCATAGGTCGCGTAGTAGGAGTCTTCCTTGTTGCTTTTCTGGAAGGATACATCCTGTACCTGCACCGCCTTGGAAATATTGGAAGAAATGCCCTTTACCTCGTTCTGCACATGGGAGGTCAGGTTATCCAGGTTCTGCAGGTGCCGCCCGTAGGCAATGTAGGCGGTATTTGCGTCGTTCCCATAGTCCCCACCCCAGGCAAACAGGCTGTTGGTAGTGGCCGTGGCCTTGTCCGTTAGATCCACGCCGGGCTCCCAGGGCCGGGAGGTAGTTAAGATAACGGTAATGTCCGTGCCGCACAGGAGCTTGCCTTCCGTCTGGGTAAAGAAGGAGCCGCCGTTTTTCAGGCTGTCCAAGGTCCAGGTGGTATGGAACTCCACGCCGGAAACCGGGGTAATGGCGCTGGGGTCGATGGTCTTACTATAGGTATTCCCGGCGGTATCCTGGATGGTCACCGTAAAGGTGGGCATCTCTGCCGTGTAGCAGGTCATGTCCAGGATCAGTTCTTCTTTGTTGATGATCTTTAAGACGGCGGTCATGCTGTCCTTATCCACAACGGCGATCTGGGTCAGGTCGCCGCCGTAGTAGCCGATCCTGGCGCCGTCGGACAGGCGGTTCCGCTTATCCCGCAGCAGGTCCAGCTCCTGGGTGATCCGGGAAACATCCGCCCGGTCCAGGAAATTCTCCGTGCTGTAGAACACGGCATAGACGTTGCCCACCTCCGGGTCGAACTCGATGATCCAGTTGTGCTTCCACAGGTCCTTGTCTACGCTCTCCTCCGGCAGGACCACATAGGCCACATTCTGGTTTTCCTCGGAGACCACGTAGCAAAGGTTCGCCGCCTCGCCGTTGGTATTGATGGCATCGGAAGGCACCCCGTCCTTGTGCAGGCCCTCAAGCCCTCTGACGGTGGCGCCGACATCCGCCGTGGAAATATCCGGCATGGCATCGGTAGCCACGCCGCCGTAAAGCTCGGCATAGCCTCCGGTCCGCAGCTGGGTAAGCCGTGACTGGGCGGCAGTATAAATGACCTCCGCCTTACTATCCAGCTCCCGCTGCCGCAAATTCCGCCGCAGCACCCCCACCGCCGGAACCGCAATGCCAATAAGGATCACAATGATCCCGATCACCATCAGCAGCTCCATCATGGTAAAGCCGGTTTGTTTCTTATGTAACTGTTTAGAGAACAGTTTCATATGGGATTCCTCCATGGAAAAAATGAAACACTGTCATTGCGAGGCAGTGCGCACACTGCCGTGGCAATCCCCCGGTTCCTTTAGACCGGTAAAGAATAAGCATGTCATTGCGAACCAGTCCGCAGACTGGTGTGGCAACCCCCCGGATATTCAGAGCACCTAGTCACTCCAATATCCGCTCATATAACTCCACCCACTGCGGGTTCATTGTTTCAATCAACTGGTTTTTTCGTTTTCGGTTCCAACCCTTGATTTGCTTTTCTCTTGAAATTGCAGCATAAACGCTTTCCGTTGCCTCATAATATACCAGCTTATCTACATTGTATCTTGCAGTAAAGCTGTCTTTTATCAAATGGTGTTTGTGCTCATAAACCCGACGCGGCAGGTTGTTGGTGATACCAGTGTATATAACGTTATTATTGCTGTTTGCAAGGATATAAACGTAGTACATGGCGTTACCCCTCTGTCATTGCGAACCAGCGCGCACGCTGGTTCGCAATCTCCATAGGTTTTAGGCTGATTTCTTTCCTTTAGACTATCTGAGCATCCGGGGGATTGCCACGACAGTGTGCGCACTGTCTCGCAATGACAGATTTCCCTTTCTTTGGGCTATCTGAATATCCGGGGGGTTGCCACACCAGTCTGCGGACTGGTTCGCAACGACAGCGCTTATTTACTGCTCCAGCTCAAAATACGTGATCAGCATGCTGACGCTGATGTAGCTTTCCTCCCGGTCTTTGTTCTGGACCAGGGTCATGCTCAGGTCGGAGATCTGGTTGATGTTCACGCTGTCGTGGAGGCGGTTGATGATGCGGCGGGCCTGGGCGTAGTCGGTGGCGTTAAACTCCAGCCGGATGGGCCGCCTGATGAGATAGCCGCCGCTTAAATAAGAGGTATTGGCAAAGGTCAGGGTGTAGTCCACGGTGCCGTCCAGGATGGAATGGAGCTCTACGATCACCACGCCTACGTTGTCGTAATTGGGGATGGGGGTAGGCTCGCCGTTGGCGAAGAGCTCTTCCAGCTCTTTTTCCATGGCTTTCTTTTTCTGTACCAGCATCATATTGGTGGTGATCTGGTCCTGCTCCTCCATGGCCTTGGTGTTGTATTCCTCGATGCCCAGGTTGATGGGCTCCAGGATGAACTTATAGTAGCCCAGGCCGATCATCAGAATTGCCAGGATCACCAGCATGACCTTTTCTCTTGTGGTAAACGCACGGTTCATTCTTCGGTCTCCTCCTGTATGGGCTGCAGGGCGATGGTCAGGGTAAAGTCCAGAATCGCATCCGGATCGTCCTTATTCTCGGTAGAGGCCAGGTTCAGGGTAGCCGCAGAAACAATGGGCTGGGCCTCTACCTGGGTAAGCATGGCGGAGATCTGCCGCAGGTTCATGCCGGACATATTGGCGACCATCACCGTATCCTTGATATTAAAGCTGACCACGGTGCCCTGGGTGCGAAGATAGGCTTCCATCATGTCCAGGATCAGGGTCCGGTCCACGGTGACCAGGCCGTCGTTCTGACTATCCTCCATCCATTTCCGGGAGTAGGTGCGGTAGCGTTTTTCTACATTGGGGTAATCCTCTACCTCCCGCTGGATGGCAACGTACTGCTCGTGGACCTGGTTGTAGTTGGCTTCCGCCGCATCCAGCCGGGCGAACTGGTCGAGTACGCCGAATTTCGCCACCGCCAGACTCACGGCCAATATTCCGGCGGCACCGGCCACAAGGGTCACCACGTTTTTCTTCTGGGATTCCTTCTGGGCCAGGTTGATAAAGGTCTTGGCAGGCAGCTTTGGGGCCTTGGCGGCCTGGGGCTTCTTTTTTAATGTCAGTTCCATAGTGCCTCCTATTTCTGCAGGGCGCAGCCGATGGCCCGGGCGTAAAGCCAGGGGGATTCGATTTTTTCCGCCCCGGGGATCAGCTCGGAAATTTCCATGATCTCTAAGGACGTCATATCCGCAATGGCCCTGCGCAGGGGCTCGATGCCCGCGCCGCCGCCGCAAAGGGTGATCCGGTGCAGGCTCCGGTCCCGGTTGTTGTAATTATAGAAGTTGACGGACTTCATGATCTCCACGGCCATCCGGTTGTAGAGCTCGTGGCTGATGTCCATATTCTGGGCATCCTGGTAGTTGGTCATCAGGTGGGTGTGGGCCACGTGGACGTCCACCCCCCGGTTATCCCCGATCTGCTGCTCCAGGTTCTGGAGCCCTAAGTCCACCGTCCGGCGGTTCCGGAACTCGGTAGAGCGGTAGATGTACATTCTTAGGCCCCTATGGCCCACATCTACAAAGCAGAAGTCCGAATCCTTGTCCTCCGGATTTTTTTCGATGTGGTTGGCAACCAGAGATCCGTAAGCCACCTCTTCCGGGATGGCGTTTACCAGCTTGCAGCCCGCCTGGTGGAAAAAGCTGCGGTACTGCTCGATGGTGGATTTTAAGGTGGCGCAGGCAAAGAGCCGCATTTCCTTTGGCACATCATCCTCTTTGACGATCTCCTGGACGCCGTAGTCAAAATAATACTGGCCCTTTTCCTGGGTCAGGTAGTCCTTAAATTCAAAGGGCAGATTGTACTTTAGCTGGGCGTCCGTCATCGGCGGCACCGTCACGTTCCGGGAAAACACCAGGCTGTCCGGCAAAATCACCGCCGCCTTGCCTTTCGATAGGCCATTTTCCTTTAACGTAGTTTTCAGCATATCCGCCATAGCGTCGTTAAACAGCACCTCGCCGTCCCGCACCAGATTATCCGGCAGCTCGGCACAAGCCGTCTTCTTCACCTGCCCACCGGAAACGGACACGATCTTGACCATGGATTCGCCAATATCGAAAGCTGTAAGTAAACCTGCCATTGTTGTTCCTCCTAGTATGTGTAAGCGCTCAAAGTGCCTTTCCCTACTGCCTGGGGAAAAGCCCCTTCCCTCCGCCCGGAGGGAAAAAGCCCTTCCCCCTCCTGCGTGGAGGGGGTGCCCACCGCTGTGGGCGGGGGTGGAGGGGACCAGGTTCGTTCTTCCCGGTGCCCTGGATGAATGGGAAAAATCCCTTCCCCCTCCTGCCTGGAGGGGGTGCCCACCGC
>JBNMHR010000059.1:0-11875 GCA_050872865.1 Faecousia sp.
ATTGCGTTTCATTCCATGCTTGTCGGGAATCCGATTTATTACAAACAGGTATCATCTCTGACAGGAGTCCGCCTCCGGCGGTGGTTTTCTTGTTCCGGCAAGAAAATCAATAAGAAGCCGGCTCAAGGGGGGCATTGAAGCTGCACTCCCGTTTAGAGCCATCCCCCCTTGAGAATCCTCCCCGGCGTACCATTCAACCCACATATCTAAAAGCCTTTTTTGAGTAATACAACAGTGGACTGCCGGAAAGCTCGACGATACGCAAAACATATTCTCCGTTTGAAAAAGCTTTGCGTCAGAAATTGTTACGAATGCTTCTGCCTTTTGAGACGCAGTAAATAGGGTTTAGACTGGTATGTTGAATGGTATGCCGGTAGGGGGTCCTTAGGGGGGAGGCGGCTTTGAGTGGGAGCGAAACTTCAGTGCTCCCCCCTAAGCCGGATTCTTTCATTCTTTCTTGCCGGAACAAGAAAGAATCTCCCGCAGGGAGAACGCCTCAAAGTAGTGACGCCTTACTTTAAACGAAAAAAGCTGAACATTCCG
This sequence comes from Faecousia sp., assembly GCA_050872865.1. Lineage (GTDB taxonomy): Bacteria > Bacillota > Clostridia > Oscillospirales > Oscillospiraceae > Faecousia. Next base: position 544 of record JBNMHR010000059.1, read on the forward strand.
CACCGTCAAGCCGTATCTGTCAAAATGTTCATACATTTGTAACTCATGCAATCGTCCTGTTTACCGAGTCACCAGCAGTGCAAACCCCACCGCAAACACACCGCCCGTCAGCTTCCCTACGATCATAGCCGGCAGCAGCTCCGGCGCGAAGCCTGCGGCGAAGCCCAGGTGGTCTCCAAAAACGAAGGCCGCGGGGACGGCGAAGGCAATGTTCACGATTTTCCCCCTCTCGTCCATATCCTTGACCATACCAAAGGTAGCAATGGAATTGGCAAGAGAGGCAATGAGCCCTGCCGAGGCGGCCTCGTTGATCTTTAGAAGTCTGCCAAGGGCCATCAACGGCTTTTGCAGCCATTTGGTCAGCACATATACCAGCGGGAAGGCCCCGGCCAGGACGATGGCGATGGTGCCCACGGTCTCAAAGCCCTCGGAAATGGGGGCCAGGCCCGGGATCAGCACAAAGCCCGTCAGGGCCTGGACCACGGCCGCCGCCAGCCCTACCGTCACCACCGCCACCACGATCTTTCCGAAGGTCACAAAGGCCGCCACCATTTTTTCTTCCGCCAGCCAAAGCCCCAAGGCGATCAAGGCGGCAATCAGCACAATGGGCACCAGGTTCCGCAAGATCATGGAGATCCGATACCCCGCCGTCAAGCCTCCCGCCAGCACTCCAAAGGGGATGGCGACCATGCCGCACAATATCCCCTTGGCCATGGCCGGGCGGTCCTTCTCTTCCAGAATTCCCATGGCCACGGGAATGGTAAATACCACCGTAGCCCCCAGCATGGAGCCGGTGATCACCCCGCCCAGGGCCGCCGCCTGGGGGTCCAAAGTCAATTCCCTTGCCAGCTGGCCGCCGCCCATGTCGCAGGCCAGGATGGTCCCGGCAAACATGGCCGGGTCCGCCCCCAAAAGGCCATACAGGGGCACCACCACCGGCTTTAGTACCGCCGCCAGAACGGGGGCAAGCGTCACAATTCCCACCATGGCCAGGGCCAGAGAGCCCATGGATAGGATACCCTCTTCAAACCGGGACCCCAGGCCGAAGCGGTTTCCCAAGATTCGGTCCGCGGCGCCCAAGAAGGCAAACAGGGCCATGATGGCAATGAGCACTTCGTGAAATGACATGTTATTCCTTCTTGCTGTCCAAAATCGCCACCACGGCGGCATCTACCGGAGCATCCATACAGTACCGGGAAGCCACGGTGCCCGTGGCCAGCAGCACCCGGTCCCCGGGCCCTGCCCCGACCTGGTCCGCCGCCACCAACTCCTCACTGCCGGAGGCCACCACCAAAAAGGTCTGCCCCTGTAAGCATTGGGCCTTTCGCGTGGCCCAGATGGAGCCTACCACATTTCCGATCTTCATTTCGTTCCCTCCAAAATTTCCTTTGCCAAAGGCGTCAATACCGCCCCCGCCCCGGGGCGCTTTCCCTGCAGCTTCATCAGCCTGGCCTCCTCGGCGGTAACAAGCCGCTTTCTGCCGCCATCCGTAAACAATACTCCCCAATTTTTCAGCTCCCGCTGGGCTGCCGCCAGACTTCCGGAAAGGGCCCGGTTCTTGTCGCTCTGGGGCAGCCCCGGAGTATAGAGATACACGGTTTTCCCCTGGGCCAGGGCCTCCAATACCCGCTCCTCCCGGAACCGCAGCAGCTCCCCCAGGGTCAAAGAGCCAATGACCACGGTATCATATGGCGGCTCCTTGACATAGGAAAAGCCCAGACTGGCAGGGGGCTCTTTGCCAATGAGCAGCGCATTCATGGCAGTATCCTCCCCAGGTCCCCCGCTTTGAATCCGCAGGCGTTGGCCTCATCGTAGTCAAGGTGGGCGTAGGGGGCAAAGTGCTCACTTACCCGCACCGCCACATCCTCGAAAACGACCGGCCTATTGGTATAGGTTTTCAGCCGGACCGTCTGGCCGTTTTCCACCCCAAAAAGCTTAGCCGCCTCCGGGGTCAGGTGGATATGGCGCTTTGCGGCAATGACCCCCTGCAAAAGGGTGACCTTTCCCTTGGGGCCGATCAGCTCTGCCCCGGGGGTTCCGGTAATGTCGCCGGATAACCGAATGGGGGCTGGTATTCCCAACGCTCTGGCATCCGTCAAAGAAATTTCCACCTGACCCTCTTTTCGTTCCGGGCCCAGCACCGCCACGTTTGCAAATTCTCCCTTTGGCCCCCGGACCGTCACCCGCTCCTGGGAAAGAAACTGCCCCGGCTGGGAAAGGGGCCGCTTCGGCGTCAGGCCGTGGCCGAATAGCATCAGGGCCTGTTCCTTCGTCACGTGGACGTGCCGTCCGGAGGCCTCCAGCTCTACAAACAGGCGGCCTGCCACAGCTTCAACAAGTGTATTTGTATCCATCATGCATTTCCTTGCCCCTCCAAAATTTAACTCGTAGGGGACGATGCCCACATCGTCCCGAAGGTTGGATATTTGAGGCACCTTCGTTTAAACGAAACATCTCCGTCCGTCGGCTTCGGGACGATGTGGGCATCGTCCCCTACGGGGAACCGGATGTTTTCCCGCCAAAGCTGTTACCCCAATCTCTCCAATATTTTCTGCGTCAGCAGCTCTACCAATTCGCTGTCTGGGGGCTCCGGGATATGGGGCTTGTCTTCCAATCCCCAGGCTACCCTTCGGATGTTCACAAGGTCCATAGGGGAAATATTGTTGGAGGAGCTGCTGCCGCCTACCGCCCCGCAGCCCAGGGTCAGCGCCGGGAACAAGCCTGTAGCCGCCCCGATGCCCCCCAGAGCCGCCGGGGCGTTCACCAGGAAACGGGACACGGGTATCTTCTCCGAAAACCTGCGGATCACCTCTTCGTCCCGGCAGTGGATGGCAAAGGTATGGCCGCTGCCCTCATGTCGCAGGACTTCGATGGCCTTTTGCAGCACCGCCTCCTCGGTGTCCATGACGAAGAAGGCCAGCACCGGGCAGAGCTTTTCCATCGAATAGGGCCGGGTAGGGCCTGCCTCCTGCTCCCTGGCCATCAGGACCTTGGTATCCTTTGGCACGGAGAACCCCGCCGTTTCCGCCAGGAAAATGGCTGTTTTGCCTACCACCTGGGGATTTAAGCCCCCGGTTGGCTTAAAGAGGAGCCTGGATAGCTTAAACGCCTGGTCCTTGTCCATCAGGTAGATGCCCTGGCGCTTGGCTTCCCCCAGCACCGCCTCCTCCATGCTTTTTTCCACAATGATGCTCTGCTCGGAGGCGCAGACGGTGCCGTTGTCAAAGGTCTTGGACCGCACAATATCCTCGATGGCCTTGGGCACATCCGCCGTGGAGTGGATATAGGCCGGGCCGTTCCCTGCCCCCACGCCGATGGCCGGCTTGCCGGAGGAATAGGCCGCCCGGACCATGCCGGGGCCGCCGGTAGCCAAAAGAAGCTTCACTTCCGGGGCGGCCATCAGCTCCTGGGTCCCGGCTATCTGCCCCTTTGTCAGACAGCCGATGCACCCCTCCGGCGCCCCCGCCGCCACTGCCGCTTGAGCAAGCAACTCCGCCGCCCTTTGGGTACACTTCTGGGCCTTGGGGTGAGGTGAAAACACAATGGCGCAGCCGGCCTTCAAAGCAATGATGGCCTTATAGCACACGGTGGAGGTGGGATTGGTGCTGGGGACAATGGCCCCGATCACCCCCACGGGAACGCCGATCTCCCATACCCGTTTTTTCGCGTCCTTCCGCAGAAGGCCCACGATTTTCTGGTCTCTTACCGCTTCGTAAACCTGCCGGCTGGCAAACAGATTCTTTGCCGTTTTGTCCTGGGTGTTTCCAAAGCCGGTCTCCTCCACCGCCATTTTGGCAAGAACTGCCGCCTCTTCCGCAAAGGCCTCTGCCATAGCGGAAACGATTTTATCTAAAATTTCCTGGGGCAGCTCCTCCAGCACCTGCTGGGCCCGCCCTGCCTTCTTTGCCAATTCCCGGGCCTCCTGCCGGGCCAGAAGATCTGTATCCAATTCCATGGTTTTACTCCTTTTTAATACAGTAAGCTGGACCCGTCCCCGGCCTTTGCCGTCAGGTGCCCGTTTTCCACAAAGCCCATTTTTTCCAGCCAGCGCTGGAACTCCGGGATGGCGGTCTTGCCGGTGATCTCCCGCAGGGCGGCGGTCTCCCGGAAGCCGGTGGTCTGGTAGTTGAGCATAATGTCATCCCCATGGGGAATGCCCATAAAGTAGTTGCAGCCCGCCAGGGTCAGTAAGGAGGCCAGATTCTCAATGTCATTCTGGTCCGCCTTCATGTGGTTGGTATAGCAGCAGTCGCAGCCCATGGGCAGCCCCATGAGCTTGCCCATAAAGTGGTCCTCCAAACCGGCTCTTGTGACCTGCCGGGCATCGTACAGATATTCCGGGCCGATAAAGCCCACCACGGTGTTTACCAGGAAGGGGTGAAAGTGCCGGGCAAGGCCATAGCATCGGGCCTCCATGGTCACCTGGTCCGTATCGAAGTGGGCAAGGCTGGACAGCTCCGACCCCTGGCCCGTTTCGAAATACAGCACATTGGGTCCCTCCGCCGTGCCCTGTTGCAACATCAAGGCCCGGGCATCCTCCAAGGTTTTTGCAGTAAAACCGAAGGCTTCGTTGCCCTTCTGGCTTCCGGCAATGGACTGGAAGATGAGATCGCAGGGTGCCCCCTTCTCCACCGCCTTCATCTGGGTGGTCACATGGGCCAGCACGCAGATCTGGGTGGGGATATCCCAGTGCTCCTTGATCTCCTGAAAACGCTTTAATACCTTGGCCGCCTGCTCCGGAGAATCCGTCACCGGGTTCAGGCCGATCACCGCATCCCCGGCACCAAAGCTCAGGCCCTCTAAGACTGAGGCGGTGATGCCCTCCGGGTCGTCGGTGGTGTGGTTGGGCTGCAGGCGGCAGCTCAGGGTCCCCGGCAGGCCGATGGTGGTATTGCAGTGGGCCGTTACCGTGATCTTATTGGCGGCGTAAATCAGGTCCAGATTGCCCATGAGCTTGCACACCGCCGCCACCATTTCGGAAGTTAATCCCCGGCTGAGCTTTCGAATGTCCGCCCCGGTGGTGTTCTCGTCCAAAATCCATTCCCGGAGCTCCGATACCGTCCAGCCCTTGATGCGGTCATATTGGGGCTCGTTCAGGTCATCCTGAATGATGCGGGTGACTTCGTCCTTTTCATATGGCACCGCCGGATTTTCCCGCAGGTCCCCTAATGTCACTCCGGACAGCACCACCTTGGCCGCCACCCGCTCCTGGGCCGTTTCCGCCGATAGCCCCGCCAGGCGGTCCCCGGTCTTTTCCTCGTTGGCCTTGGCCAGGGCATCCTTCAGGTCCCGGAATTCGTATGTCTTTCCCAACAGGGTGGTTTTTAATTTCATGTGCTTCCCTTCCTTTGCAGCATCAGGATATACACGGCGCTGCTGAGTCGATTCAGTCCCTTTACCAGGTCTTCCCGGTGGGTATCTACCGCCAGGAGCTCCGCCTCCCGGACCCGGGTGCGCAGGCAGTTGAGCCTTGCGATCGTGAGCCCATCCTGCGGCCCGGGCATGAAATGGGGAATGCCCAGGTTCTTTTGGGGCAGCTGGCTGATTTCCCGGATCTCACTTTCGCTTTTTCCAAAGAGCTGCCCAAATACAAAGGGTTCCCCCAAAACCTCATTTTTCAGCATCCGTCGCAGAAGCTCCAGAATCTCTTCCAAGGGCTTTTGCAGCTCCGGCTCTTCCAGCATGAGCAAAATCACCTGGGCCTCCAGGCTGTCCAGCTTCCCCCGGAAGAGGATCCGGGGGTGGGTCTTGGGCACCAGGATATTTCCCTCCAGCTGGGTCATATGCTCCGGCTTTTCCTCGTAATAGGCCCCGTCCAGACCCTCATACCGGTGTATTGGGGCCTGGGCGGCAGGGAGAATGGGGATCCGTTCCGCCGCGAGAAAGTCCTTGGCGGCGCTGGTCAGCTTGTCCCCCTCCCCCAGAAAGAAGACCCGATTTCCCTGCCGGGTTCGAAGATTGGCTTTTACCTGCTCCAGGGTATAGAGCATGGGTTACTTTCCCTGGGCCGTACCGGCGGCCCGGGGCTTGGGCAGAATGTTATCCACCTCCACATGGGGCCGGGCGATGACATGGACGGAGATCAGCTCCCCCACCTTTTCCGCCGCCGCAGCCCCGGCATCGGTGGCGGCCTTCACGGCGCCCACATCCCCCCGGACCATAACGGTGACCAAGCCGCCGCCCACCTGCTCCTTGCCCACCAGCTGCACATTGGCAGACTTGACCATGGCATCCGCCGCCTCAATGGCCCCCACCAGGCCCTTGGTTTCGATCATTCCTAAAGAATTGGTATCCATATGATTGTTTCCTTTCCTGATTTAAATAATTGGCCTTCCCGCCACCTCCGCCACCGCTTCCCGGAAGGCCTGGCAGGCGGCGGCGCAGGCGGATTGGGTGCCGGTCAGCAGCCCCCCGCCGAAATTGGTCTCGCTGGGCGGACCGTAGAATTTACACAGCCGGACCTCTGCCGCCTTCAGGGCACTGTCCAGACCGTAGATGCTTTCCAGCGGCGGTGCAATGAGATAGGCCAGGGCGCTGCCCAGGGGCACCCCTGCCTCTTTGGATAAAAAGCTTCCGGAAGCGCTGACCGTATGGGCCAGGAAGCTGACCCCGTTTTGCTCTTCAAAGCCCACCCTTTGCAGGCAATGGAGCGCCGCCTCCATGGCGCTTCTGGCATCCCCCGGGGTATAGGCCCCGAGAACCCCAATGACCTCCCCGGTATTGGGCTGGGTGGCGTTGGGAGCCCCGGCGTAGAAGCTTCTGGCATACACCACCTCTACCTGGGCCGCCTTGGTGGCCTCATCCAGGGCAATGTAGGTGGCATCGTCGCAGTCGGTGGTCAGCATGGCAAGGCAGGGACAGTCCGTTTCCAATGCTGCCAGCAATGCTTTGGGGGCATTGGGAAGGTACTTCACTGCCAGAACCTTTACCGGGATCATGCCCCGGCCTCCCCGTAGAGGGCCACGCCGGATTTTTTCTTTTGCAGAACGGTTTCCAGCAGCCCCGCGATATGGGCCCCCGCCTCTACCGCCGGGGTACCCTGGGCGTGAATATTGCTGACCACGGTCCGGGTGGATTCCAGCACCCCGGTGCGGGCGCCGTAAGTGATATAGCAGGACATGCTCTTGTCCGTCACCAGCCCCGGCCGCTCTCCCACCAGCATACAGATACACTGGGCCCCGGTCACATCCCCGATGGCATCCCCGGCCCCTACCCGGGCATAGCGGACAAAGACGGGGGCTCCATAGTCAATGCCCCGGAGCTTCAGCCCTTCCTCGATGGCCGCCAGACAGTCTACGGCGTTGGCCAGAATGGCCGCGGAGGACAGGCCGTCCCCTACCACCAGCTGAATGGGCTTGCCCTTGGGGAGCTTCTCCAGGATGGCCTTGTTCTCTTCGTCAAAGCACCGGCCCAGGTCCGGCCGGGTCAGGTATTGGTCCTTATCCTTGCACTTCGTCTTGACCGCCGTCATGCCGTTCTGGGCGGCATAGCTTTCCGGCACCTGGCTGAATACCGTATCCTGGGCCGCCGCGTGGTCTGCCCGGAACCGGAGCATGGTCAGGGTCTTGTACCGGGCCCCGGCCTTGCCGCAGCCCAGGCGGGCCGGGGTCTTCTCCTTCATAGCGGCAAACCGATCTTTATTTTTGGGATTCTCCGTTAAATACAGCCTGCGCAGGTCCAATTTTGTCACATCCGGCACAAACTGCCCCGGGTCTGCCGTTTCTTTTTGTACCGGCCCAGGCCTGACGGGGTGATAGTCGCTGGCCTTGACCATCGGCTCTGTGCCCATAGAGGCCAGAATTTCCGCCACCAAATTCGATAGCTCCTGCTTGTTCATGGATTCCCGTCCTTTCTTACGCCCCAAATACCAGGGTTTTTACCACCACAGGGAAGGCCGGCCCCTGGGGCGCGCCAATATCCAGGTATTGGTCCTCCCGGAGTTTTATCCGGTCGATACACAAAATCTCCGCATCCTCGCCGGCCCGCAGGGCCAGCGCCTGCCCCAGCGCCTTGGCCATATCCGCCTCCAGGCACACGTACAAGGGTCCTTCCCTTGCAAAGGGCGAAAGCTTTTCTGCCAGCTCCGCCACGGTTTTATAGTCCGGGGCATTGATTCCCGGCAAGGCCAGCACCCAAGGCCCCTCCTGCTTTTGAATTTTTGGGGGAAGCCAGTTTTCCGGCGACAGCTGCTCTTCTTCCGTAAGCCGCACCACCGCCAGATTCTGCATGGGTAGCTTTACATTTTTACAGAACACCGTGCTGCCGGAAAGCATAGCGCTGTGGCAGCCCGCCCCAATGACGGTAGCCCGGATGGTGTGCTCCCCCAGGTAGTATTCTCCATCGCACAATTTGCTTTCCCGGATGGCTTTCCCCAGTTCCGGCCCCAAATCGCCAAAGATTCGGGGCGGGTAGTCCCTTTGGATGCAGTCCGCCACGCCACCAGAAAAGGATGGGACGATTCTTTCCCCGCAGGGATTCAGGGGGAGCTTTGCCGTGCCGGAGGTGGTGAGGGCATCCAGCCAGGGGTCCTCCCCCAGCCCTGCCGCCGCCTCCAGGACATGTGCCAGACGCCCCGCCAGATTTTCGATAGACCCGCCGTCCCACAGGCCCTTTAGCACCGGGGAGACATATCGGATCTTCCCGTCCGGGGTAAACTTTACCAGCCGCCCGCCGACGTTCAGGCAGCCGGTGGCCACGATCTGCCCTTTTCGGATCAGGCTCAGATTGGCCGTGCCGCCGCCGATATCCATGTGCAGCAGGGTCTTTCCCGTTTTCTCGCTGCAGCTTACCGCCCCGGAGCCCCGGGCCGCCAGAACGCTTTCCAGGTCCGGCCCCGCGGTGGTGACCACAAAGTCTCCGGCCAGGGAGGACAGGACCTTTGTCACCGCCTGGGCGTTTTCCTTCCGGCTGGTCTCCCCGGTGACGATGACGGCGCCGGTATCCACCATTTCCCGTGTGATCCCCGCCTGACGGTATTCCTGCAGCACCAGCTCCCGGAGGGCGACCCCGTCCACATGGCTTTCATCCTGCAAGGGGGTAAAATGGATGGGGCTTTTGTAAAGAATTTCCCGGTCCACGATCTCCATTTCCGGCACCGCGAAGCTGGACGCTCTGTTTTCCACCTTCAGACGAGACACCAGAAACTGGGTAGAGGTGGTGCCCACATCCAGGCCCACGCTTAAAAGCTCAGAGATGGCCCGTCACCTCCTCTAAGATCCTGCGCACCTGGAAATCCTCCACCGGCACAGGATTCGTTTTGCAGCAGGGATCCGACAGCACGCTTTCTACGATCTCCGAGACGCTGCCCCATACCTTTCCCGGGGCCACCCCCGCCTGGGCCAGAGTCTGGGGCAGTTCCAGTTCCCGCCGCAGCCGCACCAGGCCGTTTTTCAGGTTCCGCAGGGCCACCGTATCGGCGCTGCCCCCCAGTCCCGCCGCCCGGGCCAGGGCCGCATACTTTTTCTGGCAGCAGTAGGCATTGTTTTCGATCACCGCCGGAAGGAGGATGGCATTGAGCCGACCGTGGGGCACATGGAACCGGGCCCCTAAGGCGTGGGCCATGGCATGGCACAGGCCCAGCCCCGCCTGGGAAAAGGCCAGCCCCGCCATGGCAGAAGCCAGATGGAGCCGGAGCCGCACCTCCTGATTTCCCGCAAAGGAGGCCGGCAAACAGGCATAGGCCACCCGGAAGGCATCCATGGCAAACAGGTCCGTAAAGGTCCCGGCCCCGGTGGCGGTGTAGCCCTCTATCGCATGGGTCAGCACATCAAAGCCCGTATCCGCAATGAGTCCCGGGGGCAGCTCCCTTAAAAAGTCACTGTCCAAAATGGCCAGGTCCGGCTTTAAGCGCTTGTCTACCAGAGGATACTTGGTATCCCCGTGGGTCAATACCGCAAAATCCGTGACCTCAGACCCGGAGCCGGAGGTGGTGGGGATCGCCGCCAATGGGAAGGACCCCTGGCTGAAATAGGCCATAGCCTTGCCGCAGTCCAGAGCGCTGCCCCCGCCCAGGGCCACCACCAGGTCCGGGGCAAATTCCTTCAGCTTCGCCGTTCCCCGGGCCGCCAGCTCCACGGTGGGGTCCGGCTGCACCTCCGAAAAGAAAGCCGTCTCCTGTCCCCCCGCCGCCTGGGCCACCTTCTGGGCCAGACCGTTTTTCAAAAAATAGGGGTCCGTGACAATATACACCCTTTTGGCTCCAAATTCCTTTAGCGCCCCAATGGCCCCTTCCCCGGCCACGATCCGGGTCCCCAGCAAGAAATTTTCCATTCACCCACCGCCTTTTCTATGGGAAGTATGTCCGGAAGAGAGAAAGATATACTTTTCTTCCACAGCAATTGCGCACCTTTTTATTCTACAAGTGTGAAGCAGCAGCCACGCAAATGGGGTGTTGTATGATTAAGGATGTCGTTGCGAGGCAGTGCGCACACTGCCGTGGCAACCTCCCGAATGAACGTACAAAGCCCGCCGCAACAGATACCATTCAACCGGGGGATTGCCACACCAGTGCTGCGGCACTGGTTCGCAATGACAATCGATTCCCCACCAGAACTTTCGTTTGAAAATTTTCCAAAACCCGTTGGAATTTTTCCGTTTGTATGGTATGATAGGCGCAGTGAGGTGAATCACCATGGAAGAAGAAAAGAAAGAAGCGGAACAGGAAACCGGCTATGTGCCCCGTCCCGCCAAAGAGGTCTGGCTGGCGCGGCTGGGGGTAGTGCTGTTTGCGGCCTTTATCGTATATCAGATCGTCTGCATTGCCAGAGGTGGCTTATAATGCGCATCCTTGGCATTGACCCGGGGTACGGCATTACGGGCTTCGGGCTCATCGAGGCCCAAAGGGGGCAGACAAGCCTTCTTCGCTGCGGCGCCATCACCACACCGCCCAACACGGATTTTTTCTGGCGTCTGGGAGAGATCTACAACAATATGACGGAGCTGATGCAGCTTGCCAAGCCCGAGGCCGTGGCCATTGAAGAGCTGTTTTTCGGCAACAACGTGACCACCGGCATCAAGGTGGCCCAGGCCCGGGGGGTCATTCTTCTGGCCGTCCAGCAGGCCGGGGTACCGATCTTTGAATACAAGCCCATGCAGGTCAAGCAGGCCGTGGTGGGCTACGGCAACGCCTCCAAGCATCAGGTAATGGACATGACCAAGCGGATCCTCCACCTGAACGCCGTTCCCAAGCCCGACGATGCCGCCGACGCGGTGGCCATCGCCCTGTGTCACGCCCGCTCCTCCACCTCGCTGCTTGCCATGGCACAAAAATAAGGAGAACGCTATGCTTTACTATGTTTCCGGGCCGGTAACGGTGCTGGAGCCGGGGCTGGCC
>JBNMHR010000060.1:0-11456 GCA_050872865.1 Faecousia sp.
CAAAATATCGCAGCGTTTCCAACCACACCCGGCCAGCGGGCCACCCACTCCAGGCTTGGAGAGGGGAAGGATTTTTCCCGCCGGTGGGCCTGTACCATTCATCCGGGGGATTGCCACGCCCGTGTGCGCCCTGGCTCGCAATGACAGATAAACTGCGCAAAAATCCCCCGGGGATTCCCGGGGGATCGGTAGCAGCTTTACGCCAGCTGGGCTTTTGCTTTTTTGTTTTCCACGACCTTCATGACGAGGACAAGGCCGCTGAGGAGGATGCCGATGGCGTCGGTGGCGGTGCCGGGGTAGATCATCATCAGGCCGCCTACCAGCATGAGGATGCGCTGGAACCAGTTCAGGTTCCCCATAATGTAGCCCTCCATAGAGGCGGACACGGAGGCGATGCCGATGAGGGAGGTAACGACGATGAGGACCACTTCCAATGCGTTGGTATCGATGAGCAGCATGGCGGGGCTCAGAGCGAAGGCGTAGGGCACGATGAAGGCGCCGATGGCCAGCTTGGTGGCCTGGATGGCGGTCTTCATGGGGTTGGCCTGGGCGATGGCGGAACCGGCGTAGGCGGCCAGGGCCACAGGGGGCGTCAGGTCGGCCACGATGCCGAAGTAGAACACGAAGAAGTGGGCGGCGACCAGGGGCACGCCCATCCGGACCAGGATGGGGGCGCAGGTAGCGGCCATGATGCAGTAGGTGGCGGTGGTGGGCACGCCCATGCCCAAAACGATGCAGCAGACCATGGTCAGAAGCAGGGCGATAAACACGCTGTTGCCTGCCAGAACCACGATGGCATTGATGATCACGTTAGCAAGGCCCGTCATGGTGATGGTACCGGCGATGATACCGGCAATGCCGCAGGCGGCGGCCACGGTGATGGACCCCTGTCCGCCGGAGGCCAGGGCCTCCAGGATGCGCATGGGGGTAATGCGGGTCTCCCGGCTAAAGAGGGTCACGGCGATGCAGGCCACGATGGCCAGGGCGGCGGCGTACTGGATGCTCTTCTGGCTGGTGCTGACGAGATAAATGAGCAGCAGCAGGGGCAGCAGCAGGTAGCTCTTTTTGAGGAGCGGCCCCATCTTGGGCAGCTGCTCCTTGGGGACGCCTTTCAGGCCCAACTTCTTGGCTTCCAGGTGGACGGAGATAAAGATGCCGGTAAAGTACAGCAGGGCCGGCAGCACCGCCTTCAGGGCGATCTGGCCGTAGGGCAGCTGCACATAGTCCGCCATCAGGAAGGCGGCGGCGCCCATAATGGGGGGCATGATCTGGCCGCCGGTAGAAGCGGCAGCCTCGGTGGCACCGGCGAACTCCGGCTTATAGCCCGCTTCCTTCATAAGGGGGATGGTGACGGAACCGGAGCCCACGGTATTGGCAACAGAGGAGCCGGACACCACGCCCAGAAGAGCGCTGGCCACAACGGCCACCTTGGCAGGGCCGCCGGAGAACCGGCCGACAAGAGCGTTTGCCAGCTGGATAAAGTAGTCCGCAATGCCGGTCCGCTCCAGGAAGGCACCGAAGACGATAAACACCACGATGAACTTAGAGCACACGTTGATGGGGGTGGACAGCACGCCCTCCTTGCCGTAGAACAGGTACCGGATGGTATAGTTCATCTTGCCCCAGAAGGAGGGGTTGGACAGGCCCACGGTCAGGGCGTACACCAGGAAGCACCCGGCCACAATGAGGATGGGCAGGCCCACGCTCCGGCGACATACCTCCGCCAGGGCCAGAACGCCCACAATGCCAATGATGATCTGGTAGTTTTCAAAGTGGCTGCCCTGCTGGATGATGGTCTTGGCATTGGCAGCATAGTAAAGGAAGGCGCCGGTGCCCACCACCATCAGCAGAATATCGTACCAGGGAATGTAATTTACCCTCTGGTGGGTCTTCTTGGCGGGGAACACCAGGTAGCCCAAAAACACGATCCAGGCCACAAAGGTGGTCAGCCGCAGCTCTTCCAGCCAGCTGGTAAACAGGGTCACATACAGGCAGAACAGGGAAAACACGGCCAGGATCACATTCACGGCGATCCGGGGCTTTCCTTCCCAGATGCGGACATTGGATTCCCGGTCGTACTTTTTCATAACGGAGTCCAGATCCATGGGCTCCTCGGTTTTTTGCTTCTTCTTAAACAGACTCATAGGGGCTTCCTCCTTGTTTCCAACGTATCCCGAAACGCTGAAGAAATCGTCTTAGGGCAGGGCGATTTCTTCAGCGTTCCATTCCTGTCATTGCGAACCAGTGCGCACACTGGTGTGGCAATCTCCAAAGGTTTTAGATTGTGGAGTACTTTATGCCTTCCAAACCGCTGTCGTGGCAGCCCCCCGGTTCTTCAGACCGCTCTAAAATTCCGGGGGATTGCCACGACAGTGTGCGCACTGTCTCGCAATGACATTTATTTACTGTGCGTCCACGGTCACGCCCTTTTCGGCGAAGTACTTGGCGGCGCCCTTGTGGAAGGGGGCGGTCATGCCGGAGGTGGCGTTGTCGATGCTCAGTTCGGCTCCCTTGCCGTTTTCCTTGGCGATGTCGGCGGCGTTGTCGAAGATGGCCTTGGTCATGTTGTATACGTCATCCTCGGAGGCGCTGGCGGAGACGATCAAGGTGGCCTTGACGGTAACGGTGGTCACGTCGGCATCCTGCTTGGGGTAGGTACCGGCGGGGATCACATAGGTGGTGTAGAAGGGGCAGGCGGCCATCATGGCATCGGCCACGTCGCCGTCCAGGGGAACCAGGTAGGCGTCATTGGTGGTGCACAGCTCGGTGATGGCGGGGGTAGGAGCACCGGCTACCACAAAGGCGGCATCGATCTTGCCGTCCTTCAAAGCATCGGCGGAGTCGGAAAAGCTCAGGTACTGGGGCTTGATGTCCGCTTCCGTCAGACCGGCGGCTGCCAGAACGTCCATGGCGTTGAAGTAAACGCCGGAGCTGGGGGCGCCGATGGAAACGGCCTTCCCGGCCAGATCCTTAGCGGACTTGATGTTGGGATCCATGGTCACCAGCTGCACAGCCTCGGCATACAGTCCGGCAACCACCCGGAAGGAATCCACCTTGCCGCCATCGAAGGAGCGGGTGCCCTCCCAGGCGTAGGACATGGTATCGGACTGGACGGTGCCCAGCTGATAATCCCCGGCGTCGATGCCCTGGATATTGGCCTTAGAGCCATCGGTGGCAACGACGGTCACATCGATGCCGGCCTTATTCTTAATGTACTGGCCCAGCACGCCGCCGTAGCCATAGTAGGTACCGGCAGAACCGCCTGTGCCCATGGTCATTTTGCTGGCGGACGCCCCGGTGGATGCGCCGCCGCAGGCAGCCAGGGAAAGGGTCAAAACAGCGGACAGTGCCAGAGAAACGAGCTTCTTCATTTTCATATGGGTTTCCTCCTCTTATGTCTTTGGCTGCTCCAAAAACTTGATGGCAGTATGATACCACAGATTTTGCATTTTTTCAATAGCAATATTGCATTCATTTTTCTTTGACGGACATTTGTTTTCGGTCATTTTACGTATAGAACCGTAATTATACGCTTTAAAAGTGAATATTCGGCTGATTGCCCGTCAATATGCACAACGAATTAAGATTCCTTCCGGGTGTTTTCTATAAATCAAGCAGGTCTTTTCCGCCGATTTTTGTTTTTCGGTCTTTTGCAGGATTTACGGCATTCTGCAAGGGTCGAAATTCAGGTGTGCAGTTTCATACAATGGCACCCCCTGCGGGACGAAGCTGAGAAATAAGGATTTGTGGGGTCTCTGTCATTGCTGTGCAAACACCCCGAAAAAGCATGTCGTTGCGAGACAGTGCGCACACTGTCGTGGCAACCCCCCGGATTTTTAGACCGCTAAAGGAGAGCAACCCCTTCCCCTCTCCAAGCCTGGAGAGGGGAAGGATTTCCGCCCATCAGCCTATACCATTCAACCGGGGGTTTGCCACACCAGTGTGCGCACTGGTTCGCAACGACGTTTTCCTTCACCCCCACAAATCCTTATTTCTTCCCCTGTCATTCAACATTCACAAAAACCCCATGTACAATGCGTTCACATTTTGGTAACAGGAAGGGCTTTTTTTCCTTGCAATTTGGTTCCTCAAGGGGTATACTGTCACAGAACAAACAGGAAAGGGGGAGCTATGTGCGGTAAAAACGCTGTGGCTTCCCTTTTTCTATGGAAAACGGAGCTGGGGAACAACGCTGTCGCTGCGAACCAGTCCGTAGACTGGTGTGGCAGCCCCCCGGATTTTTAGAGCGGTCTAATGGACCGGGGGATTCCCACGCCAGTGTGCGCACTGGCTCGGAATGACACAAAGTTCCCGCTCCACCGGAAAAGAGAAAGGATGTATCTTCATGGAAAACTCCGATGTCGTATACGACGCCTCCACCCTGGCGCTGCCGAAAAGGCTGCTGCTGGGCGTGCAGCATCTGTTCGCCATGTTTGGCGCTACGGTGCTGGTACCTGCCCTGACGGGGCTGGATGTGGCCAACGCCCTGCTGTTTGCGGGTTTGGGCACGCTGCTGTTCCACCTGATCACCGGCCGGAAAATCCCCGCCTTCCTGGGCTCCTCCTTCGCCTTTATCGGCGGCTACAATGCCATCCGGGCCCTGGGTACCGACGGCGGCGACGCATTGCTCCCCTACGCCTGCTTCGGTGTGGCCTGCGCAGGTCTCGTATACCTTGTCATGGCCTTCTTCTTTAAGCAGTTCGGCGCCAAGAAGGTCATGCGCTACTTCCCCCCCATCGTGACGGGGCCCATCATCATCTGCATCGGCCTGACCCTCTCCGGCTCCGCCGTGACCAACTGTGCCAATAACTGGTGGGTGGCCCTGGTCGCCATCCTGGTGGTGGTGGCCTGCAACATCTGGGGCAAGGGCATGGTCAAGATCATCCCCATCCTGCTGGGTGTGGTGGCCTCCTATGTGTTCTCCATGATCGTGGACCCCGCCTCCCGGGAAAACCTGGTGGCCCTGGTCAGCCAGGCGGACTGGATTGGCCTGCCCATCGTATGGAATAAGACCGCCTTCTCCATTTTCGGCAGCAACCTGGATTCCGGCATGCTGGTCACCGCCATCGTGACCATTATGCCCATCTCCCTGGCCACCATGATGGAGCACGTGGGCGACATCTGCGCCATCTCCTCCACCGTGGGCCAGAACTTTGTGGAAGACCCGGGCCTGCACCGCACCCTGGTAGGTGACGGCCTGGCCACCACCCTGGCCTCCCTCTTCGGCGCTCCCGCCAACACCACCTACGGCGAAAACACCGGCGTGCTGGCCCTGAGCAAGGTGTACGACCCCAAGGTGGTCCGTATGGCCGCCGTGTTTGCCATCGTTCTGTCCTTCTGCCCCAAGTTCTCCGCTCTGATCGTGGCCATGCCCGCTGCCACCATGGGCGGCGTCAGCCTGGTACTCTACGGCATGATCTCCGCCGTAGGCGTCCGGAACGTGGTTGAAAACCAGGTAGACTTCACCAAGAGCCGCAACGTGCTCATTGCCGCTATGATCATGGGCCTGGCCGTGGGCGTCAGCTACGCCGGTTCCATCGTCATCCCCGTTGGCTCCATTACCATCAGCCTGTCCGGCCTGGCCGTGGCCGCTCTCGTGGGCATCCTGATGAACGCCGTCCTCCCCGGCAAGGATTACGAATTCGGCGCCAACCACCAGGGCGACACCGCCGTGGTGAACTTCGGCAGCCGGGCACAGAAGTAAATTTTGCCCTCTTTTCCCGCAGCCCTTCCCCGGGGCTGCGGTTTTTTTGTATGCTTGCAGGATGCAGGCGGGGTGTGGTATAATGAGAAAAACGAAAAGGAGCCAACCTATGGACCTTATCTACAACCAGACCCAGATCCCCAAAAACAAATGGCGCTACGGCCTGCGGTCCTCGGCAAAAACTGGCTGCGGGTGGATCGCCGTGTATAACCTTCTGGCCCTCTTTGGCAGGGAACCGGAGCCGGAAGAGCTGATTTCCGCCCTGGAGCATCAGCTGCCCCTGGTCCACGGCACCTTCGGAACGCTGTGCCTGGGGCCTGCCATGCTGCTGAAAAAGCTGGGCTATGCCGTAGACACCACCTCGGACCCCAAAAAATATGACGACCTGGCAAAAAGATCCGACGGGGCCATCCTCTTTTACTACTGGCGCAGAGGCGTCAAGCTGGGGGCCCACTTTGCGGCGCTGAACTGGAACGGAGAACATTTTATTGGGTACAACACCTACTCAAATTCCCAAAGCCCCGACGACCTGGGGGAGAGCTTACCGGCGTTTTTGAAAAACCAGGGCTACTTCGGCTCCGTGCTGACGGCGGTGAGGAAGGGAGAGAAATAGGGATTTGACGGGTTAAAAAACAGGATGTCGTTGCGAGGCAGTGCGCACACTGCCGTGGCAACCCCCATAGGTTTTAGACTGCCAAAGGGAAGCATCTCTTCCCCCTACAAGCATGGAGGGGGTGGTGCTACGCGCAGCGAATCAAGAAAATAATGATTGCCGGTGGCAATCATACCATGATTCGGTGCCCACCGCAGTGGGCGGTGGTGGTTGAAACGTTGCGATATTTGGGTGGTTGGATGAACGGTATTTTCCTTGATATGGCCTTATTTTCTCAACAAACCTATCTATGATCGTACCGTGTCCCCAACCACACCCGGCCTGCGGGCCACCCTCTCCAGGCTTGGAGAGGGGAAGGGACTCAGGCCCATAAACTGTACCATTCAACCGGGGGGTTGCCACGCCAGGAAAGCGAACTGGCTCGCAACGACATGCTTTTTCGGGGGGGATTGCCACGACAGTCTGCGGACTGTCTCGCAATGACAGGTACGTTATCGGTGCGCCCCCCCTCCCGTCTTCATTTTCCGCAAACTCCGGGTTTTGTTATGGCATTTTCCCCCGAACTATGCTATAATGGCCAAAAACACAGAAAGGCAGTGTCCTTCCATTGAAATACAAAACGATTTTGCAAAACGTCCTTACCGCTTTGGCGGTTTTGCTGGCGGCGGTCCTTGTTGGGACGGTGCTCATTACCTGCGTTTACGTTCTCCCCACGGGGCGGATGCTGACCAAGGTGGCGGAGAGCTTTGAGACCATCGATACGGAGGGCGGCAGCTTTACCTGGGCGCCGGGGTATGCGGGCAGTCGGCTGGATGGGTTTACGGACAACATCATGCTGCAGACCGCGGTCTACGACGGCTCTGACGGCCCTCTGACGGAGGCCATGCTGAACCGGCGGATGAACTTCCCCAAGGCCCAGCTGTCCCCCGGGGATGCGCTCATCAACTACGTCTACGGGGCCCGGAACGGGGAAACGGAGAGCTACGGCCGGTACTGGCACGGGTATCTGCTGTTTTTAAAGCCCCTGCTTCTGTTCTTTACCCTGCCGGACATCCGCATGTTTCTGATGCTGGCCCAGTGGGCATTGGCGGCGGCGCTGCTGATCTGCGCCTACCGAAAGGGCGGCCCCCGGCTGGTGGTCCCCCTGGGGGCGGCCATATTGTGCCTGAACCCGGTATCCACCGCCATGAGTATGCAGTATTCCAGCATCTATCTGTTGATGCTGATCTTCTCCCTTGTCGAACTGCGGTTTGACAGCTTTTCCAGGAAAAAAGGCTGGGTGCTCTATCTGCTTTTGGGCATCTGCACTGCCTTTTTTGATTTTCTCACCTATCCCCCGGTGGCCCTGGGGGTGTGCCTGGGGCTGGAAATTCTGGTGTCTGACCGGTCTTCCAAGGAAAAGCTAGGTGCCACCGTGGCTTCCGGCTTCTGCTGGGGACTGGGCTACGGCGGCATGTGGAGCGGCAAATGGCTGATTGGGTCTTTGCTGACGGGCCAGAACATTCTTTCCGATGCCTTGCAAACCGCCCAGTACCGCACCGGTACGGAGGTCACCGCCGCCGAAGGAGCAGCCTCCACAGGGCTATTCCAGGTCCTTTTCAAAAATCTGGGGGTGTATCTGACCCCGGGCTATCTGGTGCTTTTCGGCGCGCTTCTGGTGCTGTTTCTGGGGCTGCTGCTCTGTAAAAAATACCGGTTTGCCCCGGAAAGATCCAGCTTAGCGTCCTTGGCCCTGTTATTCCTGGTGCCCTTTGGCTGGTACCTGGTGCTGCAGAACCACTCTTCCGTCCACTATTGGATGACCTACCGGGACCTGGCCGTAGCCGTCTTTGCACTCATCAGCTTTCTGAGCTTTTCCCTACAAAAAAATGGAGGAACCAATCATGGATAAAATCGCCGTTCTCATCCCCTGCTACAACGAAGAAAAGACCGTAGAAAAGGTGGTATCCGACTTCCGCCGGGTGCTGCCGGAGGCCACCGTCTACGTCTACAACAACAATTCCACCGACCGCACCGCGGAGCTGGCCGCCAAGGCCGGAGCCGTTGTCCGCAACGAGTATATGCAGGGCAAGGGCAACGTGATCCGCCGGATGTTCCGGGAGATCGATGCCGAATGCTACATCATGGCCGACGGCGACGACACCTACCCCGCCGAAAGCGCCCGGGAAATGGCGGACAAGGTCCTTACCCGCCAGGCCGACATGGTGGTAGGCGACCGGTTGTCCTCCACCTATTTTACGGAGAACACCCGGCCCTTCCACAACCTGGGCAACCGCCTGGTCCGGGGCAGCATCCAGCTGCTGTTCCGGAACAACATCAAGGACATTATGACGGGCTACCGGGCCTTCAGCTATCAGTTCGTCAAGACCTTCCCCGTGATCTCCAAGGGCTTTGAGATCGAGACGGAAATGAGCATCCATGCCGTCATGAACAACATGCACCTGGAAAACGTGATCATCGACTACCGGGACCGGCCGGAAGGGTCCGTCTCCAAGCTGAACACCTATTCCGACGGCTTCAAGGTGCTGCGGACCATCGCCAAGCTGTACAGGGTTTATAAGCCCCTGGGATTTTTTGGGATCATCAGCCTGATCCTCTTTGCCCTGTCTCTGATCTTCTTTATCCCGGTGCTGAATACCTACGCCCTCACCGGACTGGTGCCCAACTTCCCCACCCTGATCGTCTGCGGGTTTACCTTTATCGCCGGGCTTCAATCTCTGTTCTCCGGCCTGATTCTGGAAACCATCCGGCAGCAGAACCGGCAGTCCTTTGAGCTGACCCTGATCCGGACCAGCACCCAGCAGCGGCAGGGAAAGTAAGCGGGCACCTATGAAGAAACAACGTCTTTCTGCGCTGATCTCCCTTCTGGGGGTCGGCGCAGGCCTTTATTGGGCCTTCTTTTTACGGAATACGGACAGCTTTTATATTGTATACCTGGCCGTGGCCCTCGTTGGGCTTCTGGCCTGGTTCCGGAACCGAAAAAAAACCTTTTCAGGATGGGAAAAAGGCTGGGCCGGGGTCTTTGCCTTTGTGCTCTCCTTCTGTGTGCTCCTTGCCAACGGGACCCTGCTGGACCCCTACGGCCAGACCCTGCGTCCGGCCAACCGGTACTATTGGCTCATCGGCGCCGTGCTGCTGCTGGGGGGCTTCTTCCTTTTCCGGCACATTCTGCTGCTGGCAGTATCCCATAGCCAAAAAAGCACAGGGGTGCCCCGGAAGAGCGGAAAAGTGGGGCTCCTGTGCTGGGCCAGCCTGGCCGTTGTCTATTCCCTGGTGCTGTATACCGCCTACTATCCCGGGGTCCTGACCTACGACAGCATCTATCAGCTTCAGCAGATCCTGGGCCTGACAGGCTACACCAACCACCATCCCTATTTCTATACCCGGTTCATTGGCCTGTTGTACCGGCTGGGCATGGCCCTTTTTGGGGACCGGAATGCCGCCGTGGCCCTGTACAGCCAGGTATCCATTTTGATCATGTCCGGCTGCTTTGCCTACAGCGTGGCCAGCATCTACCGGTTCACCTCCAAAAAGGGCTGGACCGCTGCCGCCTGGGTGTCTTTTCTTCTTCTGCCCTATCACATCCTCTATAGCTTTGCCATGTGGAAGGATGTGTTCTTTGCCGCCTCGGTGCTGCTGCTGACGGTCAGCTTCTACCGCTGCACCCGGAAGGATGGCACCGGGTGGGACCTGGGCGTCTTCACCCTGTCCGCCTTCCTCATGTGCATGACCCGCAGCAACGGGCGGATCGCCCTGGCCCTGTGTGTGCCGGTGGCCCTTCTTCTGTTCTTCCGCAGCCGGAAAAAGCTGTGCGGGCTTTTGTGTGCCGCACTGGTTGCCGGGTTCTTCCTCAATGGGTCGGTGCTGAGCTGGCTCAATGTGCCCCAGCCCAGAATGACGGAATCCCTGTCCATCCCCCTGCAGCAGGTGGCCCGGGTCATTACCGACGGCTGCCCCCTAGCGGAAGAGGAAGAGACCCTCATCTCCCGGGTCGTGGACCTGGACCAGGTCCCGGAAAGCTACAAGTCCTACATTTCGGACCCCATCAAGGCCATCTGCGATACCGCCGCCATTGAAGAGGACCCCCTTAGCTACGCAAAGCTCTACTTAGGCTTGCTGCGGAAATACCCCCTGAAAATGCTCCAGGGCTGGGTGGACCAGACCAAGGGCTACTGGAACGGAGGCTACCCCTACTGGCACTTCCCCGCACCCTACGAAAATGACCTAGGCCTCCGGACCACGCCCCCCAGCGAAAGCGCCTACGGCCTCTTTACCGCCTACGAGCGGCTCTTTGAAAGCTGCCCGCCGTTACAGCTGACCCTGTCCATCGGCCTGGGGAGCTGGCTGCTGCTGCTGTGCCTCTATGTGGGCATCGCACAAAAAAACCGGGCCAGGATCTTCCTGCCCGTTCCCCTGCTTGCGGTCATCGCCACGCTGCTCATCGCCACCCCGGTGTACGCCGAATTCCGGTACGCCTACAGCGTCTTCTGCACCATGCCTTTTTTAATGGCCATGACCTTTGGAGAATCCAGATAAAAAAACTTTGACCCCTGACGGTAACCTTTTCTTCCGTCAGGGGTCAAAGCTGTTCTGTCTTATTATCTAACATCCTTGGTTAACCTCGCTTTCTACAGGATACCGGGAAGCACGCTTCATCTTTTCTGTTTCCGGAATACAGTTTTTGTTTCACAGTCTCAATCGGCAATTCTTGGACTCTATCATGATCGGAACTTTTAGAAGCGCCTCCCGAAGCCCAGTTTATTGGGTCTTCTTCTTTACATTTTGACTATACCATGACAGGCCCTTTCCGGCAATGGGAGAATTGTACAAAGAATATGGCGCATTTTTGGGGGATGTGCGAAAAAAGCAGGCCCCCTCTGTCATTGCGAACCAGTCCGCAGACTGGTGTGGCAATCCCCCGGATTTTTAGACCGCTAAAGGAGAGCACCCCTTTCCCCTCTCCATGCCGGGTGTGGGTGGCCCGCAGGCCGGGTGTGGTTGGAAAGGCTTGGTGGTTTGAGCTTCTGGATGGAGGATACATGCCAAAGGTACGCTCCCCTAGCCTTCCCCTGGGAGGGGAAGGTGGCCCGCAGGCCGGATGAGGTCGCTAAAGGCTACGATTTTACCCAGGTAACAGTG
>JBNMHR010000061.1:0-11254 GCA_050872865.1 Faecousia sp.
CTGTACCATTCCTCTTACGGCTCAAAATATCGTGCCTTTTGAACCACACCCGGCCTGCAGGCCACCCTCTCCAGGCTTGGAGAGGGAAAGGGGTTGCTCTCCTTTAATGGTCTAAAAATCCGGGGGGTTGCCACGGCAGTGTGCGCACTGCCTCGCAACGACATCCTTAATCCTACAAATCCTTATTTGTGGATTTCCAGGCCATGATTTGGCCGCGAAAACCAAACGCACGGAGGAAAGCCGTGCGTTTGGAAATTTTACAGATAAGCAACCGTCTCTTCCAGCGCCTTTCTGGAACCGTGGTTTGCCAGGGGGCCGGTGCCTTCGGCGGCGTAGCCCAGGTCCAGGAGCATCAGGATCTCTTCGTTTTCCGGCAGGCCCAGAGCGGCGGCCAGCTTGTCGGGGTCGAAGAAATTGATCCAGCAGCTGTCAACCCCTGCGTTGGCAGCTGCGAGGACCAGGTGGGTGGCCACGATGGTGGCGTCCTCGATGCCGGAATTCCGCTTTTCGCCGGGGTAGGTAAAGACGTGGTTTTTGTCAAAGGCCACGACCAGGCAGGTGGGGGCACCGTAGCGGCAGGGGGTGACGCTGTCGATCTTAGCCAGGCCCTCCGGGGACTGGACCACATAAATGCGCTGCTCCTGCAGGTTTTTGGCGGTGGGGGCCAGACGGCCGGCCTCCAGAATTTCGGCGAGGGCCTCCGGGGCCACAGGGCGGTCAGAGTACTTTTTGCAGGAATAGCGGTTTTTGACAACTTCTGTGAATTCCATAGGATAGTTCCTCCTTGAAAAATAATGATGTGTCCATTTTAAAACGTAGGGGACGATGCCCACATCGTCCCGGAGCAAAGGTGTGGCAGAACGGTGTTTTGCCGGACCTTTCGGGGCGATGAGGGCATCGCCCCCTACGAAGATGAAGTAGGTTATTCGGTGCCTTGGGGCAACGTGGCGGCTTCGGCGATGTTGATGGAGTGGCCGCCGATTCGGTTCAGGGAGTTCAAAATTTCGCCGAACAGGATGCCTGCTTCTACGCTGCATTTGCCGCTGCGCAGGCGCTCCATGTGGTTCAGCTGGGACTGGTTGGTGAGCTTGCGGATCTGGCGCTGGGTCTTGGCCATGCGCTTCAGCTCATCCAGGTGCACATCCTGGCGGTAGAATCCGGCCACGGCGTTGTCGAAGAGCTGGATGGCGTTGTCGTTGATGACGGCCAGCTCCTGAATGGCGGGGGCGGAATAGACCACGCTCTTTTCCTCCTGCTGCTCCGTCAGATGCAGCAGCTTTTCGGCATAGTCGCCGATCCGCTCCAGGTCGCTGAGGGTCTGGAAGACCCGGTTTACATACTGGGCGTCCCGGTCGCTCATTTCCCGGACGTTGAGCTTGACCAGGAAGTCACTGATGGCATCGGTGAGATAGTCGATGACCGCTTCGTTGTCTTCAATTTGTTTGGCATCGGCTACCTTGCCGTTGAGCAGGGCACCGGTGGAGAGGCTGATATTGGTACGGACCAGACCTGCCATCCGCTCTACCTCGTTGCGGATCTGCAGCAGGGTGACGCTGGGGGAACTGACCAGGTTCACGTCGATGAATTCCAGGCGGCAGGCATCCTCGTGCTTCTGCTTGGGCACCAGGAAATAGGTGAGCTTGACCACCTGATTGGTCAGGGGCAGCAGCACGGCGGCGGAAACCACCTTGAAAATAATGTGGATCACGGACACCTGGAACATGGGGTCCGGCACCAGGCTTTCAATAAACTGGGTGTACGGGAAGGCCAAGGTGACAATGGTCATGATCACGGCACCCACCAGGTTGTTGATGAGGTATACCATGGCGGCCCGCTTGGCGTTGTTCCGGGCGTTCATAGAGGCCAGAATGGTGGGCATGGCGGAGCCGATGTTGATGCCGCATACCAGGAAGGAGGCAAAGTACAATGGCATCAGTCCCTGCATGGCCAGGGCCTGCAGGATACCGACGGCTGCGGAGGAGGACTGGATCACGGCGCACAGGGCGGCACCCACCAGCAGGCCCAGCAGGGGATTCTTGGCGTTCATAATGAACTCCTGGAACCAGATCACGTCCTTCAGAGGCTTCATGGCGCCGCTCATGGTGTGCAGGCCCTGGAACAGAAGTCCGAAGCCCAGAATGATCTGGCCGATGTGCTGGGTCTGCTTCTTCTTGGAGTAGAGCATCAAAAAGGCTCCGATGAACAGGCAGAAGGGTGCGATGCCGGATACATCCAAGGCAATCAGGATGCTTGTGATGGTGGTACCGATGTTGGCACCGAAGATGACACCGGTGGCCTGAGCCAGGTCCATGATGCCGGCGTTGATAAAGCCCATGACCATGACGGTGGTGGCAGAGGATGACTGGATGACGACGGTGACGAAGACGCCCAGCAGGAAGCCCAGGAACTTATTCCGGGTCAGCTTTTCCAGTAGATCTTTCATGCGGGATCCGGCAGCCATTTCCAGGCCGTCGCCCATGTACTTCATGCCAAACAGGAAAGCACCCAGGCCGCCCAGCAGGGAAATGATGTTGGTGATACTCACTTGTAGTCCCCCTTGTAATATCTGTGTAAACGGGATGATACACATCCTTTACAAGTATACCAATTGCGGGCCCTCATTGCAATACATTATTTTCGTTTCCGGAAGGCTTTATTCAAAATACCAGCTGCACCAGCAGCATATAGCAGACGGTACCCCCGGCGATGCTGAGTAAGGTGTTTCGCTTCCACAGATGCAGCAGCACCACGGCGGCGACCCCCAGAAACTCCGGCAGGCCGTAGGGAAAAGCGGCAAAGCTGATGCCTTTCAGGCAGTACACCACCAGCATCCCCATAATGGCATAGGGCAGGACCTTGCCCAGGTAGCTGACAAGGGGCGGGGTCTGGGCATTGCCCCGGAAGATCAGGAAGGGCAGAAACCTGGTCAGCATGGTCACCAGGGTCATAATGACGATCAGTAAAATTTTATGGGTCATTTTGCTAGCTCCTTTCCCCGGGTCAGCAGAAGCAGCAGGGTGATGAGACCCATGGAGGGGATCAAAAAGGCGCTGCTTCCGAAAATGACTAAGCACACCACCGAGGCCCCCACGCCGATGAGGGCAGGCACGTGATTCTTGACCGACAGCCACTGCTCTACAAAGATGGTGACAAACAGGGCTGTCAAAGCAAAGTCGATGCCCTCATAGTTGATGGGCAGCAGCTGGCCCACCACGGAGCCGAGCAGAGTCCCCAATACCCAATAGAACTGGTCCAGGGCGGTGACCAGAAGATAATATTTCCCCCGGTCCAGCCCTTCCGGGGGCTGCTTTCCGGCTACCAAGGAATAGGTTTCGTCACTGAGGGCAAAAATCAGATAGGGCTTTTTCTTCCCCATGTCCTTGTAGGTATCGATCATGGACAGGCCGTAAAACAGGTGCCTTGCGTTGACGGCCAGGGTGGTAATGGCGGTGGTCAGCAGCCCCGCCCCGGAGGTCAGCAGGCCTACAGCCACGTACTGCATGGACCCAGCGTAGACGAAGCAGCTCAGCGCCAGAGCCCACCACAGCCCCAGGCCATTTTGCTGCATGACGATGCCAAAGCCGAAGCCCAGGCACAGATACCCGGTCATCACCGGCACCGTATCCACAAATGCGGTGCGCAGGAGCTTTTTATGCATGAAAAAACAGACCTTTCTTCTAGGAATTAAAGGCTATTATTAAGAGAAGAAAGGTCTGATGTCAATGGATGCCGAAAATCACCGGTTTACGGAGCAGGCCATCCGGTGATAGGTGTGGCGGATGCCCCGGATGGCAATGGAATAGGCGGTGATGTTCTCCGGGGAGGCCATGCCCACAAAGCCGGTGTCGCCTACGTGGTGAATGTCGGTGCCGGCCATTTTGCACATGAGGGCAATGCGGCGGATGGTATCCGTGTCTGCCCCTTCCTGGGAGGTGCCGATGGAGGTAACGGTCAGGGCTCCCAGGCTGTGGGCTTTGGTAATGAGCTCCCGGGCGTATTCCAGGGTGATGCCCGGCACTGTCCCCGGGGCAGGCAGCAGGAGAATGTCCGCTCCGGCCTTTACAAAGTCTTCCACATCCCCTGTGGATAAAAATTCCTCCGCGCTGGGGCTGAATACCCCGGCTCCGTGCATCTTACCGGCGGCCAGGACAATGTGGTTCCCCACTGCGGCCTTCAGCTTTTTCAGGATGGTGAGAATGGCCTCGTTGGTCACCCCCATGCCGGGGTTGCCGGTGAGGAGAATAAAATCAATGCCCATGTCCTTGGCCTTGAGGGCGTTTTCTACGGTGGCCTTCCGTCCGGCGGTCATGGCCCACATGGGGTCCGTTTCCCCGTCCTGCCCTTCCGGCACCGGCTCCAAATTGATGCCAATGGGGCGGCCTGTCAGGTGCTTTAAAACCCGTATGGTCTCTTCCGGGGCACAGGCAGGGAGCCCCTGGATACTGGGCTTTTGTACGTCGAACATGTTGAGAAGCAATATGTCCGCCCCCATGGCGGCGGCGAACTCCGCATTGGTCACGTTGTTCAACACGGGCATCACCGCCCCAATGGTCTCACAGGCCAGAGTCCGGCCCTCACTTTTGCGGATGGATTCTAAGAGGTCTGCTTTGGTAAATGTCAGAAAATCGGAAGCGGTGCAGTCTAAAATGCGTTTTGCCATGGTAATATCCTCCATAATACGCCCCTAAAAGAGCGGTGTTGATAAAGACATTATAGGGAAAAGGAATGCGGAAAACAAGAGCTGCGGAAAAAAGAAAAGGGCATAAAGAAACGGCCCCCTGGAAGACCGGGATCTTCCAGGGGGCCATATCGATCACAGATCATTTCTCCTTCGGCAGTACCACCGTAAACTTTGTAAAGGCCGGGTTGCTTTCCAGCTGGATGGTGCCGCCGTGGAGCTCCACCACCCGCTTGACTACCGCCAGGCCGATGCCGTTGCCCTCGGTGTTGTGAGAGCGGTCGGCCTGGTAGAACTTCCGGAAGATGGCCTCCTGCTGCTCCTTGGGGATGCAGGAGCCGGTGTTGCTGATGGAGATGGCCAGGGTATTCTCTTCCTCTTTGGCGGAAATTTCCACAGTCTGGCCCTCCGGGGAGAACTTGATGGCGTTGTCCAAGAGGTTTACCCATACGTGTTTTAGCAGTTCCTGGCTGCCGGTAATGGTGTGCTCTTCTAATTCCAGGTTCATGTCCAGGTCCTTCTGCTCCCATTTCCGTTCCAGCAGCAGCACGCAGGTCCGCAGCTGCTCGGAAACGTTGAAGGTGGTCACATCCGTTAAGATCGCCTGGTTTTCTACCTTGGTCAGGTTTAGAACGTTGGTCGCCATCTGGGCCAGGCGGCGGCTTTCGCTTTCGATGATGTCTAAGTACTCCTTCTGCTCTGCCGGAGAAAGGTTGCCCTGCTTTAATAGGCTTGCAAATCCGGCAATGGAGACAATGGGGGTTTTGAACTCATGGGAAAAGTTGTTGATAAAATCGGAGCGGAGCACCTCGGTGCCCTCCAGCTCCTCGGCGGTGGTGTTGAAGCTGTCGATCATATCCCGGATGGGGGCGATGCTGCCTAAGATCTTGGTGGGGACGATCCGTGCCTTGTAGTCCCCGGAGGCCAGCCGGTGCAGGCCTTCCGTCATCCGGTTGATGGACCGCAGGGGGAAGGTACCCAAAAACAGGGCCAGCAGAGTGCCGCCCACCAGGCTGGTGATGGAGATGATGACAAAGAAGCTGAGGATGCTGCCGTGCTCCATCCAGCGGCCCAGAAAGCCCAGATGGTCTACAAGCAACAAGACCAGGCCGATAATGACCAGGGTAATGAGGGTGACTAAGAAGACACTGGCGGACAGCAGCAGGGTCAAAGTCATCCGGCCCTTGGTTTCCTGCTTCATACCTTCTTCACCGCCTTGTAGCCCAGGCCCCGGACGGAGATGATCTCAAACTCCGGCCAGCTTTCAAACCGCTTCCGCAGCCGCCCAATGTGGACGGTGACGGTCTCCCAGCCGGTATCGGAGTCCATACCCCAAATCTCATCCATGAGCTGGATCCTGGTAAAGATCTTTCCGGGGTAGGAGAGGAGCTTATACAGGAGCAGAAATTCCTTTTGGGGCAGCTCCTGCCGTTCGTTCCCCCGGGAGACGGTCAGGGAGTCGTAATCCAGCACCACGTCCCCAATGACGATCTTCCGCTCGCTGGCGATTTTCGCCCGCCGCAGCAGGGCCTTGATCCGCAGGAGCATTTCGTCGGTATCCACGGGCTTTGTCATATAGTCGTCGGTGCCTACCAGAAAGCCCTTCTTCCGGTCCTCGGACAGCTGCTTGGCGGATACCATCAAAATGGGCAGCTCGTTGTTGGCAGCGCGCAAGGTCTTGGTAAACTCGTACCCGTCCATCCGGGGCATCATAATGTCCAGCACGGCCAAGTCAACGTGTTCCTTATCCATAACGGCCAGAGCCTCTTCGCCGTCGCAGGCGGTGGTGACGGTATAGCCGTCACCTTCCAATACGGCCCGCATGAGCCGCCGGGTGTTTTTGTCATCATCAATGACCAAAATATGAAACATGGTTTTTCCTCCATGATCTTCTTGCATTTTTGTTTAGCATATGGTAAGATGCTAAACCGAAACGAAACAATATCTTTACTATACCCGATTTTTCCCCTGCGCGTCAATAGTTTATTCATAGTTTAGCTTCCTCGGATAGAATACCCCAAAATGAGAGAATGCGGAGGGCTTGACCGGTGCGGGAATGGATCGATAAGGTATTTTATAAGTTTGTGTGGCGGCTGGTATGGATCTTCTATCCCAGATACACCATGGAAGGATTGGAGAATCTGCCGGAGGAGCCCTCCATCGTGGTGGGCAACCACTCCCAGATGCATGGGCCCATTTTCAGCGAGCTCTATTTTCCTGGCAAGCGGTCCATCTGGTGCGCCGGGCAGATGATGCACGCCAAAGAGGTGCCGGAGTATGCCTACCATGACTTTTGGGATGAAAAACCGGCCATTCTGCATCCGCTGTTTCATCTGATCTCCTATATCATTGCGCCCCTGATCTCCGCCATTATGCGCTGCGGGGATACCATCGCGGTGTATCATGATACCCGGGTGATCTCCACCTTCCGGACCACCATCCAGAAGCTCAACGAGGGGGACCACATCATCATCTTCCCGGAGTGCAAAAAGGGCTACAATCAGATCCTCTGCGCCTTCCAGGAAAACTTCATCGACGTGGCCAAGCTCTATTATAAGAAGACCGGGAAAGAGGTTTGCTTTGTGCCCATGTACCTGGCTCCCAAGCTGAAAAAGGCCTACTTTGGAAAGCCCATCCGTTACGACAGCACCCAGCCCATTGCCGCCGAGCGGGCGCGGATCTGTAAAGAGCTGATGGAAAGTATCACTTCCATTGCGGAAAGCCTGCCGGAGCACATTGTGGTGCCCTATCCCAATATTCCAAAAAAGGAATACAGAACCAATCTATCTACTGAGGCGATTTTATGAGGAAACCTGTAGTGGACTACCGGAAGTTCCGGCTGTCCAAAATCAACGACCCCGAATTTTCCCACCTGAAGCTGCTGCTGGGCTGGGTGGTGTACTTTTTGTTCTATTACCTGACGGAGAACTTCATCCCGGAAAGCGCCTGCCACCTGATGCACAGCCGGCTGGATGACATGATCCCCTTTAACGAGTTCTTCTTTATTCCCTACTGCTTCTGGTACCTGCTGATCGTCATTTCCCTGGGGTACTTCCTCCTGTATAACGTAGAGAATTTCAAAAACCTGCAGACCTTCATCATCATCACCCAGGTGGTGGCCATGACGGTGTACATTGTCTACCCCAGCTATCAGGACCTGCGTCCCACGACCTTCGAGCGCCATAACTTCTTTACCTGGCTGGCAAATATCATCTATACCTTTGATACCCCCACCGGCGTCTGCCCCAGTTTGCACGTGGCCTATTCCATTGGCATCGGCTCCTGCTGGCTGAAAGAAAAGTCCGCCTCCAAGGGCTGGAAGATCTTTATTGTATTCAGTGTCGTTATGATCAGCATTTCCACCATGGTGGTCAAGCAGCACTCCTCCATTGATGTTCTGGCGGCCCTGCCTCTGGGCCTGCTGGCGGAAATTCTGGTGTTCCACAAGTACTGGAAGAAAAAGCTGCAAAAGGTGTAAGAAAAATATCCCAGAGAACTTTGTTGCGCGAGCAACGTTCTCTGGGATGTTTTCGTTCTATAATGAGGTCACAAAACAAAACCAAACGGAGGAAACAAACATGATCCGTAGAATGATTCAAATCGATCAGGAAAAATGCAACGGCTGCGGCCTGTGCGTCACCGCCTGCCACGAGGGGGCCATTGCCCTCATCGGCGGCAAGGCCTATCTGGCAAGAGAAAACTTTTGCGATGGCTTCGGGGACTGCCTCCCCGGCTGCCCCACCGGGGCCATCACCTTTGTAGAGCGGGAGGCCCCGGCCTACGATGAGGCCGCCGTGCTGAGGGCCAAGGCAGAAAAGGCTGCGGCCCATATGGGCTGCCCCGGTACCCGCCTCCAGGGTCGGACCCCGGAAGCCCCCACCGAGGGCCATTGCCCCAGCCAGCTGCGCCAGTGGCCGGTACAGATCAAGCTGGTACCCGTTACCGCCCCCTGGTTTGAAGGCAGCGATGTCCTGGTGGCGGCGGACTGCACCGCCTACGCCTACGGGGACTTCCACCGGGACTTCCTCCGGGGAAAGACCCTGCTGGTAGGCTGCCCCAAGCTGGACGCGGTGGACTATGCCGAAAAGCTGACCCAGATCTTCGGAGCCAACAGCATCCGCTCCGTCACCGTCCTAAGAATGGAGGTCCCCTGCTGCGGCGGCCTGGAACGGGCAGTAAAAACCGCCGTCGCCAATTCCGGGAAGGACATCCCGGTGCAGGTGGTCACCGTTACTACCGACGGGAAGATCAAATAAGGAATATTTCCGTCATTGCGAGACAGTCCGCAGACTGTCGTGGCAATCCCCCGGTTGAATGGGACAGGCTGCAGTGAAAAATCCCCTTGCCCCCTCCTGCATGGAGGGGGTGGCCCGCAGGCCGGGGGTGGAGGGGACCCGCTTCGAAAACAGACTGGTTCGTTGAGAATACAGGGGTAAGTCAAAGAAATCCCGTCCATCTGGGCAGGGAAATATTACGTACCTGGTCCCCACCACCCCCGCCCACTGCGGTGGGCACCCCCTCCATGCAGGAGGGGGAAGGGATTCTTCCCGGTCAGCTGGTTCGCAACGACATTCTAAAAGATAATTTAAGGAGAACCCTATGAACGATATGTTTTGCTTCCAGTGTGAGCAGACCGCCAACTGTACCGGCTGCACCGGTTCTGCCGGTGCCTGCGGAAAGACTGCCAAGATGGCGGCACTGCAGGACGAACTCACCGGTGCCCTGATAGGTCTGGCCCGGGCGGCGGAAAATAATATGGACCTGCTGACCCAAAACACCGATGCCCTGGTACAAAAGGCCCTGTTTACCTGCGTCACCAATGTGAACTTTGAAGATGACAACATTGAGGCTCTGATCCGGGAGGTCCGGGCGGAGAAAAACCGGATCGTCCCGGATTGCGCCCTGTGCGCCTCTCCCTGCGGCCACAATGACGACTATGATATGAAAAACCTGTGGAATGCCCAGGAGGACATCCGGTCCCTCAAGTCCCTGATCCTCTTCGGCATCCGGGGTATGGCGGCCTATGCCTATCACGCATCCGTCCTGGGTTACCGGGAAGAGACCGTGGACCGCTTCTTCTACCAGGCCCTTGTGATGCTTGGGGAAGAGGCACATATGGAGGACCTGCTGACCATGGCCCTGAAGGTGGGCGAAGTGAACCTGTCCGCCATGGCGCTTCTGGACAAGGCCAATACGGAAACCTTCGGCCATCCGGAGCCCACCACCGTTTCCCTGACGGTGGAAAAGGGCCCCTTCATTGTGGTCAGCGGCCACGACCTATATGACCTCAAGTGCCTTTTGGAGCAGACGGCAGGGAAGGGCGTAAGCGTCTACACCCACGGGGAAATGCTGCCTGCCAACGCCTATCCGGAGCTGAAAAAGTATCCCCATCTCAAGGGCAACTTCGGCACCGCCTGGCAGAACCAGCGGAGGGAGCTGGATAGTATTCCTGCCCCCATCCTCTTCACCACCAACTGCCTGATGCCCCCGGAAAAGAGCTATCTGGACCGGGTGTTTACGATGGAAGCGGTCCGCTTCCCCGGTACCCACCACATCGGCCCGGACCGGGACTTTAGGCCCCTCATCGAAAAGGCTCTGGAGCTGGGGGGCTACCAAGAGGACATGGCTTTTACCGGCATCAACGGCGGCCATACCGTCATGACCGGCTTTGCCCGGAAGGCAGTGTTGGACAACGCCCAGGTGGTCATCGACGCGGTCAAGTCCGGCGATTTAAAGCACATCTTCCTGGTGGGCGGCTGCGACGGCGCCCGGAAGGGGCGGGACTACTTTACGGAGTTCGTAAAGGCCACCCCCAAGGATACCGTCGTGCTGACCCTGGCCTGCGGCAAGTACCGCTTCAACGACCTGAATCTGGGGACCGTAGGCCCTCTGCCCAGAATTCTGGATATGGGCCAGTGCAACGATGCCTACTCCGCCATCACCGTAGCGGTGGCCCTGGCAGAGGCCTTCGGCTGCGGCGTCAACGATCTGCCCCTGAGCATGGTTCTCTCCTGGTACGAGCAGAAGGCAGTATGCATCCTTCTGACCCTGTTGCACCTGGGCATTCAAAACATCCGCCTGGGTCCCACACTTCCGGCATTTCTGTCTGCCAATGTGGTAAAGCTCCTGGCGGAAACCTATGGCATCGGGCCGACCACTACCGTGGAAGCGGATATGGAGGCAATGCTGTAAACGGAATAGTTTCTTTGAGGCGGGCGGCGATCAGCTGCCCGCCTCTTAATTTATTTATATGGTGTGGCCGAACGATTCACGCATATACCGATTTGCTTTGCAAAATTCTTTTGTCAAGCTTCGCTGATTTTAGTGACAGGACGATTGCGTGAGTAAAAATTCTGTGAACGAGAATAAGGAATTCTAAATAAGAATTTGTGGAGATCTTTACCTGTAGGGGACGATGCCCACATCGTCCCGAAAGGTAACGATACAAAATAGGTTGGTTGAATGGTAGGCGCCGAAGGTATGCTCTCCTAGCCTTCCCCTGGGAGGGGAAGGTGGCCCGCAGGCCGGATGAGGTCGCTAAAGGCTACGATTTTATCCAGGTAACAGTGAAAAAAC
>JBNMHR010000062.1:0-11079 GCA_050872865.1 Faecousia sp.
AAGCAGCTCATGTCACATTTACTTTTAACTTTAAGTGCATACATCGTCCAACCCTAGCGACCTCATCCGCCGCGACACGCGGCACCTTCCCCTCCCAGGGGAAGGCTAAGATGCGCCCCTGCGGGGCGCTGGACTCATCCCGTCAACTCCCCATTTGTGAAACTGGAGCCCTGGGTTCCATTGCCAGCATTGTGTCTCTCGTACTGTATCTGTACGATAAAAAGAAGTGAGCCGTCTGTCCCTAGCAGACGGCTCATGGGCTTGAGGCTTCGTACCTCAGCCTAGCAGTAGCTCGTATGTATTGTGGCAACCGTCTGGGGTTCCACAGCAGGGGGATGCTTGTTAGCCGCAGGCATCTCCCTGTATTTTTATTATAGCCCAACCACCGGAAAAAGTCAAGGTCCCGGCTTAAATACAGCAGAACAGCCCTCTTCCGCCGCAGCAGCAGGCGTTGATGGCGTAGCACAGGCACAGGTTGGTGCAGGGGTCGCCGCCGAAGGAGAAGCCCTTGAAGTTTCCGGCGGACCGGCGGTAGGGGTCGCCGCTGTGCTCCAGCTGCTGGAGGGCCCACAGGTACTGCTGGTTGTCCGGCTCCATGCTGACGGCCTTGCGGATGTGCTCCAGGGCCGTGACCTGGTTGCCCAGGCCGTCGTTGGCCAGGGCGCTGAGGTAGTACCAGTTGGCATTCCGGTCCGTGCTGTTCTGCAGGGCGTTCAGGGCCTCCTGGAACCGGTTGAAGCGGATATACTGCTCGGCAGAACGCTGGTAGGCATCCTGGGTGGGCTGCTGATACTGCCTTCCCGTATCCTCCCAGCTTGTGTAGCTCCAGCCGCCGAAGGGGCCGTAGCCGCCAAAGGGATCGTAGCCGCCCTGGGAGCCGGGATTGCCGGAAGGCTGCTGATGGGCATACTTCTCCGGATTCTTGATCCGGTCGTAGGCCTCGTTGATCTCCTGCATCTTTTTGGCGGCCTCCTGGTCGCCGGGGTTCAGGTCCGGGTGGTATTTCTTGGCCAGGCGCCGGTAGGCCTGCTTCACTTCGTCGTCGCTGGCCCCCCGTTCCAGACCCAGCACCTTATAGGGATCGTCGATCATTGGTTCCGCTCCTTTCGGTAGTGTTCCCGGTAGCGGACCCATACGCCGCTGTAGAGAATGTTATCCAGCAGCCCCTTGTCCTGGACCAGGGGCAGTTTTTCGTAGTAAAAAGCGCATCGGCTCAATGTGAGCACCAGGATGCTTTCTAAGAAATCTTCCGTTTGAGTATTCAAAAGGGGGTTGTAGCTGCCCTTTTTTTGATCTTCCTGCAGGTCCAGCTGGGCATCCACCAGGTAGATAAACCTGCCCAGGTAGAAGCCCATCTGATACAGGGGCTCCTGCCACAGGTCCTCTTTCCAGACGAAGAGGGTCCCCATCAGCTGCCCGAAGGTATTGGCCGCCCGGTCCGGGTCCAGGATGTTCCCTTTTTCCAGGGCGCCCAGGGCCGACAGGCTTTCTTCCATGGCTTTGCACTGCCGGGGGTAGTCCTTAGAAATACGGTCATAGTGGGGCTTTAAGGCCTTGGCCAGGAGCCTGGCGGAGGTCTTTTCCTCATCCTGCCAGTCGTCTAAGGCTTTCAGGTAGGACAGGGCCACGTTCATATCCGCCGCGTAATCGATGATGGGGCCGCCGGTGCGGCTCCTTCTTTTTTCCGGATGCATCAGGCACCAGAACCGGCCCTTTCGTTCCTCCGGCTCGTATAGGCTCATAAGGGTCAGGGCCAGGAAGACCATGTCGTACTGCAGGCCGATACGGCTAATTTGAGAGCTGCGTTTTCCGATGGCGGCGCAGATGCCGCAGTAAATTTCCGTATACCGTTCCCGCTGCGCCTGGGAGAGCTCCCCCAGGCTGGCGGTGACATATCCGAACATGGTGCTGCCCCCTTTGCTTCCTTTCCTTCTTGTAGGGGCGGCTACCAGCCGCCCGAAAGGTCATTGTTTGCTCCGTCCCCCGTTGAATGGCAGATGTCGAAGGAATGCTCTCCTGGCCTTCCCCTGGGAGGGGAAGGGGGACCGCCGCAGCGGTGGATGAGGTTGAAAATCCCCATTTGGCTGGCGTTTTTGCGACCTCATCCGCCCTCCGGGCACCTTCCCCTCCCAGGGGAAGGCTGGGGTGCGTTTCTGCTGCGCCTACCATTCAACCTACCGTTTTCGTATCGGCAGGCTGCGGGCGGCTAATAGCCGCCCCTACGGGTATTTTTATGCCTTATTCCTTACCGTCATCAGCCACTTATTAAATGCACCGCCGTAGAACAGGATGCAGATGCAGCAGTACAGCCACAGCATACTGAAGGCGATGGTATACACGGACCCATAGATATTGGAGATCCTGGTAAAGTGGGTGACGTACACGGAATACAGGGAGGAAAACACAGACCAGCCCACGGCGGAGAAAAGGGCCCCCGGCAGGCTGTCCCAGAAGCCGTTGCGCTTGTTGGGCAGCACCATATAGATGGCGGTAAAGAGAAGGGTCTGCAGGCTGATGAGCAAAATGCCGTGGAGGTCAATGAGGTCCACCAGGAACATGACCACGGGATTCTCAATGCCGTACAGCAGGTCTAAAAGAGCGTTGCCGAAGACGTGCAATACCAGCGTCAGCACCAGCACTGCCAAGAAAAGCAGGGCGTATACCACGCTGATGGCCCGGGTATACACATAGCCCCGGTCCTCCTCCGCGTCGTAGATGGCGTTGAGGCCGGTAAGCAGTGCGTAAATGCCCTTGCTGGAAGACCACAGGAGCGTTACCACCGACAGTCCCGCCACGGCGGAGGTGCCGTTGCGGTAGGTGTTGTAGATGAGCCCCTCCGCCGTATCCACCAGGGCCTCCGGCAGGAGCTGGCTGACGAGACCCATCAGGTCCTCCACCGTCAGTCCCGTAAGCCGCAGGCAGCTGAGCACCAGCAGCAGGGCCGGGAACATGGCCAGGATCATAAAATAGGCGGTATAGGCCCCCCGGAAGGAGATATTCATCCGGGAGATCATCTGCCCGGCGGAAACCGCCCTGCCGATGAGCCCGCCCTTTGGCAGGTCCTTCATGGGGAACGCTCCTTTCCCTGATAGAAACACAGGTGCGCCGCAACGTTGCGTTTTGCGGCGCACCTGTTTGCAAAGCTTATTCTGCGGAGATCATGTAGTAGTATACCGGCTGGCCGCCGTTGATCAGGTTCACGTCGGCGCCGGGGCAGATGTCCGCGAACAGGTCCGCCGCCTTCTGGGCGTGCTTTTCCTTGGTGTCCGCACCGTAGTAGATGGTGACGAACTCCCGGCCCTCGTCCCGGACTTTTTCTGCCAGGCCCTTGAGAAGGACGGTGATATCCTTGCTGGTGCCGAAGAGGCCCTTGCCGTCCATAGCCAGGTAGTCGCCCTCGTGGATGTCGTAGCCGTCGAAATCAGAGTTCCGGGCAGCGTAGGTGATCTGCATGGTCTCCACGGTGCCCAGGACCTGGGTCATGGTCTCGGTGTTGGCTTCTACGGTCCCCTCGGGGTCGAAGTTCAGCATGGCGGTGACGCCCTGGGGCACGGTCTTGCTGCCGATGACCACCACGTTCTTGGGGGTCAGGGCATCCACCTGCTGGGCGGCCATGATGATGTTCTTGTTGTTGGGCAGCACGAAAACGGTCTCGGCAGGGACCTTGTTCACCGCCTCCAGAATGTCCTGGGTGCTGGGGTTCATGGTCTGGCCGCCGGAAATGATCTGGTCCACGCCCAGGTTCATAAATACGTCCGCCAAACCGGCACCGGCACATACGGACACCACGCCGATGGCCTTTTCGGGCTCGGCGATCTTGGGGGCCAGGTCCTTTTCGTTCATGACCTTCTCGGTGTGCTGCAGGCGCATGTTCTCCACCTTGACGGTGACGAAGGAGCCGTAGTTTACGGCTTCGTGCAGAGCCGCGCCGGGGTCGTTGGTGTGGACATGGACCTTGATGATCTCCTCGTCGTCTACCAGGACCAGGCTATCGCCCAGCTCATTCAGGAAGGCACGCAGCTCCTCGGGATCTTTCTTATTCTCCCGGGAGATGATGAACTCGGTGCAGTAGGAGAACTTGATGTCCTCGGTCTTGAAGTCGGAGAAGTCCGCCTGCTCCTTGGGGGCAGACTCGCCGGTCTCCTCGGGGGCTACGATGTCCTCCCCCCGCAGGGCGGCCAGCATGGCTTCCAGGACCAGCAGCCAGCCCTTACCGCCGGCATCCACCACGCCGGCCTTTTTCAGCACCGGGTTCTGGTTGACGGTATTGGCAAGAGCGATCTTTGCCTCGGCCACGGCGGCCTCCTGGACAAATTCAATATGGTTATTCTCCTGGGCAGCCTCCATGGCCTTGGCGGCAGCCAGCCGGGAGACGGTCAGGATGGTGCCCTCGGCGGGCTTCATAACGGCCTTATAGGCGGCGTCCACACCGGCCTGCAGGGCCTCGGCCCACAGCACGCCGTCGCACTCCTCGTTGCCCTTTAATTTTTTGGAAAGGCCCCGGAAGAGCAGGGACAGAATGACGCCGGAGTTGCCCCGGGCGCCCCGCAGCATGGCGGAAGCCGCCACCTTGGAGGCGGCATAGAGAGCGGGGTCTTCCGTTCCCCGCAGGTCCACAGCGGCAGAGTGGATGGTCATGGACATATTGGTACCCGTGTCGCCGTCCGGCACAGGGAATACGTTCAGTTCGTTCAGATCCTGCTTGTGGATCTCGATCGAGGCGGCCGCGCTGATGATCATTCTTCTCAGCTCAGCCCCGTTGATGGTTTGCCTCAAATTGTTTACACCTCCGAATGTTTATCCAATCATCATGGAATCGATATAGACGTTGACAGCCCGGACCTCGGTGCCCGTGCATTTGGTGACCACATAGCGGACCTCGGAAATAATGGAATTGCCCACAGCGGACAGGTTCACGCCGTTATCCACAATGATGTGCAGGTCGATGGAAATGGAATCATCGTCGTTAAAGGTGACCCGGACGCCCTTGTCTACAGACTCCTTGCGCAGAAGATGATACACATCATCCTTCATGCTGCGGGCAGCCATACCCTTTACGCCGAAGCAATTGGAAGCAGCCGTACCGACAATGCCGGTATAGACGCCGGTGCTGACATTCACACTGCCGTTTTCATTTTCATGACGGATCATAAATCAGTACCTCCTGTTAATAATGTCGCTGCGAACCAGCGCGCACGCTGGTGTGGCAGCCCCCCGGATGTTTAGAGCACCATACGAGTGCTTCCCTTTGGCTGTCTAAAACCTTGGGGGATTGCCACGACAGTGTGCGCACTGTCTCGCAATGACAGTCTATTCTTACACCATGCTCTCTTCCCAGCAGGAA
This sequence comes from Faecousia sp., assembly GCA_050872865.1. Lineage (GTDB taxonomy): Bacteria > Bacillota > Clostridia > Oscillospirales > Oscillospiraceae > Faecousia. The sequence continues at coordinate 5,345 of JBNMHR010000062.1, forward strand.
GGGGCGGTGAGGCCCATCATCTTTACCACGGTGGGGGCCACGTTGGCCAGGCCATAGTGGCCGTCCTTGATGGTCCAGTCGTGGTCCTTATCGTAGATGATGAAGGGCACGGGGTTCAGAGAATGGGCAGTCCGAACGGAAGTCTTGCCCTTCTTGGTTTCGGTCATCTGGTCGGCGTTGCCATGATCGGCGGTGATGAGTACGGTGTAGCCGTACTTGTCAGCAGCCTCGATGATGGCGCCAACGCCCTTATCCACGCACTCCATGGCATACACAACGGCATCATACACGCCGGTGTGGCCCACCATGTCGCCGTTGGGGTAGTTGCAGCGCAGGAACTGGAACTTGTGGGAGGCCATATTCTCCACCATCTTCTCGGTGATCTCCTTGGACTTCATGGCAGGGGCCTGCTCGAAGGGGATCACGTCGGAGGGCACTTCCTCGTAGACTTCCAGGTTTTCGTCCACCTTGCCGGACCGGTTGCCGTTCCAGAAGTAGGTCACGTGGCCGAACTTCTGGGTCTCGGACAGGGCGTACTCATGGATGCCGGCGGCGCAGAGGACCTCCGTCAGGGTGTTCTTAATGACGGGGGGCTGGACCAGGTAGTCGGTGGGGATCTTCAGGTCTCCGTCGTACTGCAGCATACCGGCAAACAGGACGCCGGTGTAATCGCCCCGGTCGAACTTGTCGAAGTCCTTCCGGTCGAAGGCCAGGGAAATTTCCTGGGCCCGGTCGCCCCGGAAGTTGAAGAGGATCACGCTGTCGCCGTTGGCGATCTTGGCAACGGGCTGGCCGTTCCTTGCCACCACGAAGGCGGGCAGGTCCTGGTCGATGCAGCCGGTTTCCGCCCGGTAGGTCTCGATGGCCTCCTTGGCAGACTTAAACTGACGGCCCTGGCCTTCCACATGGGTCCGCCAGCCGGCCTCTACCATGGGCCAGTTGGCTTCGTAACGGTCCATGGTGATCTTCATACGGCCGCCGCCGGAGGCGATGGCGTAGTCGCAGCCCTCGGTATTCAGTTCGGCCAGCACCTTCTCCAGCTGGTCCACATACTCCAGAGCGGAGGTAGCGGGCACGTCACGGCCGTCCAGCAGGATGTGGCAGTAGACCTTCTTGGCGCCCTCCTTGTGGGCTTCCTTCAGCATAGCGATGAGGTGAGAGATATTGGAGTGGACATTGCCGTCGGACAAGAGCCCTAAGAAATGCAGAGCCTTGCCGGATACGGCATTGGAAAGGAGCTTCTTCCAGGTTTCGGACTGGTACAGGGCGCCGGATTCAATGGACTCGGACACCAGCTTGGCACCCTGAGAATAGATCTGGCCGCAGCCCAGGGCGTTGTGGCCCACCTCGCTGTTGCCCATATCGTCGTCGGTGGGCAGACCGACGGCGGTGCCGTGGGCCTTCAGGTAGGTGTGGGGGCAAGTCGCCATGAGCTTATCCAGGTTGGGGGTATTGGCGTTCTTCACAGCGTCGCCGCTGCCGCCGTCGCCCTTACCAACGCCGTCCATAATGACCAGTACAATGGGTTTTTCCATAAGTAGTACCTCCATAAGAAGTTTATTAAGCATTCTTCTAGTCATATTATTTTACAACAGAACGGAAAAACTTACAACTCTTTTTTTATTTTTTCCATTCCGAACAAAAAATCTCCCGGGAGAACCCCCAAACAGGGCAATTCTCCCGGAAGTATTAAGAGAATGTGAAGTTATTTGCTGTACTTTCCGCCCTTCCCCGGCCGGTTGAACAGCAGGACTCCCAGCCCCGCAAAGCACAGTACAAAGCCGATGAGGGCAAAGCCGACGCCGGAGTGGGTCTTCTTCGCTTCCTCCGTAGGCGCCTGCGTTTCGGGGATGGTGTAGGGGAAGGTAGTTGCCTCGGTGGTAGCCTCCGTCGTTGCCTCTGTGGTGGGCACGGTAGTTGCTTCGGTGGTCGGGGCGGTGGTGGCCTCGGTGGTGGGTGCAGTCGTGGCTTCCGTTGTCGGGGCGGTGGTGGCTTCCGTAGTAGCCTCCGTGGTCTCCTCGGGGGTGTAGGGGTCGTTGCCGTCGGAATCCAGGAATTCAATGCGGCCGTGGAAGGCCTCCTCCAGCTGCTGCACCAGGCTCACGGACCAGGGGCTTTTTGCCGGATAATAGATCTTCACGTTGCTGCCCCACAGGCAGTTCAGCTTAAAGGACGGGAAGGGCCCCTCGCAGTGGATGGCGGTCAAATTGGTGCAGTCCCGCAGACATTCCTCATCAAAAATACGGAAGGAGCCGGGCAGGTGGATGCTCGTTAATCCGTCGCAGCCCTGGAAGCTGTGCTTGCCCAGGGTATGCATGGCGGTGCCGAAATCCACCTCGGTGATGGAATCATAATTGGTAAAAGCGTTGTCTCCAATGGTGGTGACATTGCCGGAAATTTGCACGGTGGTGATGGAATCCTTGTAGGCGCTCCAGGGGGCTTCCTCCTCAAAGTTCTCCATAGGCCCGTTTCCGGAGATCACCAGAGTGCTCCCCTCCAGGCCCCATTCGATCCCATCCCCACAGGTGCCGGAAGCGGTGTCGGCCCGGGCGGGGAGGGTGAAAAACAGGATGACAGCGCAGAAGGCTGTGAGGGTGACGAATAAGCGTTTCATAGATGTGCTCCTTTCTGGGATACATATAAGGATTTGTGGGGGTGAATGGTACACGCCAAAGGAAAGCATCTCTTCCCCCCTACAAGCATGGAGGGGGTGCCGCCCGCAGGCGGCGGGGGTGGTTGAAACGCTTCGATATTTTGAGCCGTCGGATGAATAGTACAGGCTGCCGTGGGGCATCCTTGTTCTCCTCCTGCTGGAGGAGATGCCGCCGCAGCGGCAGAGGTGGAGGGGACCCGGTGCGATATTGGGATACGTTTCGATAAAACAGGAACGTGATTGCACCCCATTTATCGAAAAGTATCCATATGCGGCAAGGTGTCCCCTCCACCATCCGTCACGGCCTTGCGGGGGACGGCCGTGCCACCTTCCTCCAGCAGGAGGAAGACAAGTACCGTCCTTTCAGCACCTACCATTCAACGCACCGGCTTCATATCGTTACGTCTCGGGACGATGTGGTCATCGTCCCCTACGGGCAATGGCCCCCACAAATTCCTAGTTACTCAACCTACCATCGAATTTTTGTTTGACATTTTTCTTGTTCTCTGTATAATAAATTCTGTGAGATCCCACCGTCCGCGTCGCGTTTGCAGACGGTGTACGGTAAAAGACGGCTGCCTGCTGTCCCGCGAAGGCGGAATGGAGGCATGTAGCGAGCCTCGCGGGGACTTTTCCCGAAGGAGGCGATACATATTACTTCGACCATTTTGGCGATCCTTGGTGCCTTAGGCTCCATCGCCAGCATTGTGTCTCTCGTACTGTATCTGTACGATAAAAAGAAGTGAGCCGTCTGCTTGCACCAGAACGGCTCATTGTCTTTGAGGCTTAAAGCCTCGAACCCATAGGTCATATGTTGTGGCAACCGTCTGGGGTTCCACTGCGGGGGATACTTGTTGGCGCAGGTATCCTCCGTATTTTTATTATAGCCCAACCGGGCAAAATTGTCAAGGCAGCGTGACCTTAATTCATAGTCCCCTCGGCCCGGGCGAACAGGACCTTCACCCGCTCCCGTAAGGCCTGGGCCTCCGGGGTATCCTGGGTACCGAACTGTTCGATCCAGTCCTTGGAGGCCTGCTGGGCGTCCTTTAAGGTCTCCATGTCCATGCTGAGGTCCGCCACCCGGAAGGCGGGGAGGCCGGACTGGCGGGAGCCGAAGAAATCGCCGGGGCCCCGGAGGCGCAGGTCCTCTTCCGCGATTTTAAAGCCGTCGTTGGTTTTGCACAGGGCCTTTAACCGCTGAACCGTATCCAGGTTCCGGTTGTGGGTGGTTAAAATACAATAGCTTTTGGCGCTGCCCCGGCCTACCCGGCCTCGCAGCTGGTGGAGCTGGCTCAGGCCGAAGCGGTCCGCATCCTCGATGACCATTAAGGTGGCGTTGGGCACGTCCACCCCCACTTCGATGACGGTGGTGGCCACCAATACGTCCCCTTCCCCCCGGGCAAAGGCGGCCATCACTTCTTCCTTCTCCGCCCCCTTCATCTGGCCGTGGAGGAGGCACACCCGCAGGTCCGGGAAGACGGTCTTCTGCAACGTCTCCGCCCAGGCGGCGGCAGCCTTGACCCCCAGCTCCTGGTTTTCCTCCACCGCCGGGCAGACCACAAAGCACTGGTGGCCTTCCGCCACCTGCTTGCGGATAAAGGCGTTGATCCTTGCCCGGTAGCTCTCCCCTACCAAAAAGGTATCCACCTTCTGCCGCCCCGGGGGCAGCTCATCCAGGATGGAGACCTCCAGATCCCCATACATTAGAAGTGCCAGGGTTCTGGGGATGGGGGTGGCCGACATGACCAGCAAATGGGGGTCCCGGCCCTTGGCGGAAAGCTTGCTTCTCTGGCCCACGCCGAACCGATGCTGCTCGTCGGTGATGACGAGACCCAGATTATGGAACACCGTGCTTTCGGAGATCAAAGCGTGGGTGCCCACCGCCAAATCGATCTCTCCCGCGGCAATAGCCTGGCGCATTTCCCGCTTTTCCTTCACGGTCTGGGAGCCGGTGAGCAGTCCCACCCGGACGCCCATGGGGGCAAAGAGTTTCGATAAAGAGGCATAGTGCTGCTCCGCCAATATTTCCGTCGGGGCCATCAGAGCCGTCTGGGCCCCGTTCTTTGCCGCGCAGTAGGCAGCCCCGGCGGCCACCATGGTCTTGCCGCTGCCTACGTCGCCCTGGACCAGTCGATTCATGGGGGACCCTTTCCGGAAGTCCGCTAAAATCTCCTCCAGAGCCCTTCTCTGGGCCCCGGTGAGGGCGAAGGGCAGGGCGCCGTAAAAGGCCGTCAGGTCCGTATCCCGGTACCCCGTCACCTGCTTCCCGGCCCGGGCCGCCCGCATAAGGGACAGCCCGGCGGAGAACACGAAGAATTCTTCAAAGATCAGCCGCCGCTTGGCATCCTGGGCCTGCTGCATATTTTGGGGGCTGTGGATGGCGTGATAGGCGGTGTCCGCAGGAAGAATGTTATATCTTTGCCGGATCTCCGCCGGGAGGATCTCCTTTGGGGGATCGCAGATGGCCAAGGCCTGGGAAACCAGCCGGGACAGGGCGGAATTGTTGAGCCCCGCCGTCAAGGGATAGATGGGCATGACCCGCCGGGTGGACACGGCCGGAGCGTCCGGGGCCTCAAACACAGGGTTCGTTACCCCGTAGCCGCCGTAATCCCCGGTGACGGTACCGTAGAAATAGTATTCTCGGCCATATTGCAGGCTTTCCGCCGCGTATTTGGAATTGAAAAAGGTCAGATTCAGCCGCCCGGAATGGTCCGCCACCTGTACCTTGGTCAAATCCATCCCCTTCCGGATATGGGCTGTCCTTGGCTGGCTCATGACCACCGCCCGAAAGCAGGCCGGTTCGTCCAGCTCCATTTCGGCAATGGGTCTGATCCGGCTCCGGTCCTCGTAGCCTCTGGGGAAATGGCAGATGAGGTCCGCCAGTGTAAAAATATTCAAGTTTTCCAGCTGCTTTGCCCTGGCAGCTCCTACGCCTTTCAGAATTGTTACGCTGTCCGTTAATTTCGCCATAGGTCACCTCCCGGATTTTCCGTGCAAAAATGAAAAAACTCCCTCCAAGCAACGCTCGGAAGGAGATATTTTCAGAGAACTCAGGCCAGCTTGTTCAGCTTCAGGGTCATGC
>JBNMHR010000063.1:0-11072 GCA_050872865.1 Faecousia sp.
ATTAAAGGCATATCGGAGAAAATTCCGGCCATCTAAATGCAAAAAATTGTCGTACCTGGTCCCCTCCACCCCCGCCCACTGCGGTGGGCACCCCCTCCATGCAGGAGGGGGAAGGGATTTTTCCCGCCGTTTGGGCTGGTACCATTCAACCGGGGGATTGCCACGACAGTCTGCGGACTGTCTCGCAATGACATTCTGATCCTCACAACTCCCATTTGTGGTGTACATTATTCCCGCAAAAATACCCCCACCGCTTCCTTTTCTGGAAACAGTGGGGGCTTTTCACATTAAATTCTTGCTACGCCGGACTTTCTGGCGGCTTCGGCCACGGCTTTTGCCACTGCCGGGCCTACCCGCTCGTCGAAGGCGGCGGGGATGATGTAGTCGGGGCTCAATTCTTCGGGAGACACCAGGTCTGCCAAAGCCTGGGCGGCGGCCATCTTCATTTCTTCGTTGATGTCGGAGGCCCGCACATCGAAGGCGCCCCGGAAGATGCCGGGGAAGGCCAGAACGTTATTGATCTGGTTGGGATAGTCGCTGCGGCCGGTGGAGACAACGGCAGCGCCGCCGGCCTTGGCTTCCTCCGGGAAAATCTCCGGGGTGGGGTTGGCGCAGGCGAAGACGATGGCGTCCTTGTTCATGGTCTTTACCATTTCCGTGGTCAGAGTGCCGGGGCCGGAAACGCCGATAAACACATCGGCGCCTTTGATCACGTCGCAGAGCTTGCCGGTCTCCTTCTGCAGGTTGGTGACCTGGGCCATTTCCTCCTTGATCCAGTTGAGCTTCTCCCGTCCGGCGTAAATAGCGCCGGTGCGGTCGGTCATGACGATGTTCTTAAAGCCCGCACTCAGCAGCAGCTTGACATTGGCGATGGCGGCGGCACCGGCGCCGGAGGTGACGATCTTTACGTCCTTCTTCTTTTTGCCCACCACCTTCAGGGCGTTCTGCAGGCCTGCCAGGGTGATGACGGCGGTGCCGTGCTGGTCGTCGTGGAAAATGGGAATGTCGCACTTTTCCTTCAGCTTCCGCTCGATCTCAAAGCACCGGGGGGCGGAAATGTCCTCCAGGTTGATGCCGCCGAAGGAGCCGGACATCAGATACACGGCGTTCACGAATTCGTCCACATCCTGGGTCTTTACGCACAGGGGGAAGGCATCCACATTGCCGAAGGCCTTAAAGAGCACGCATTTGCCCTCCATCACGGGCATACCGGCCTCCGGGCCGATGTCCCCCAGGCCCAGGACGGCGGAGCCATCGGTAATCACGGCGCACAGATTGTGTCGCAGGGTGTAATCGTAGGATTTGTTTACGTCCTTCTGAATTTCCAGGCAGGGGGCAGCCACGCCGGGGGTATAGGCCAAAGAAAGATCATCCTTGGTTTTGACCGGGGGCACGGCCTTGATCTCGATTTTGCCCCGCCACTGCCCATGCAGGCGCAGGGATTCTTTTGCGTAATCCATAGTGTTCCTCCTATGTGTTTTTTATTGGTATTATAGCGGAAAAAACCAAAGTTGTAAATATCCAGATGCGTGAAACCGGACGGTCCACAGGGCATTGTCAGTTGTGCACAAAAAATTAAGGAAATGTGAAGTGTTATATGTAGTGTTTACCTTGTTGACAAATGTCCATCTGTGAGATACAATAGGGGCACATTCAACAAGGAGGTCTTGGATATGCTGAAGCTGGAAAACAACCTGGTATCTATGGTATCCGCTGCCTCCCTGCGAATTATCCCCATTATCATTCTGGCCGGTTTGCGGGCGATCGTACTACGCCTGCGCCTGGCAGGACCCAAATATTGTGCGACCGGGGATCTTCAGTTTGTATGAAGAAACGGTTGCCCACGGGCAGCTGTTTTTTTATAGCTACACCTTTTAAAGTAAGGAGAAAAGAAAAATGAAAAAGTATCTTGCATTTGCTATGGCTCTGGCCATGGTAGCCGCCAGCTTCGCAGGCTGCGGCAGTTCTTCCTCCGCCTCCGCTACCACCGCTGCCGCCGCAGAGACCACTGCTGCCGCTGCCGGTGCCGAGGCTCCCGCTTCCGCCGGTACCGTTAAGATCGGTATGTCCGGCCCTCTGACCGGCGGCGCTTCCGCTTACGGCCTGGCCGTGAAGGCCGGCATGGAAGTGGCTGTTGAGGAGATCAACGCCAAGGGCGGCCTGCAGATCGAGTTCAACGCCCAGGACGACGAGGCCGACGGCGAGAAGGCCGTTTCCGCCTACAACGTGCTGAAGGACTGGGGCATGCAGGTCATGGCCGGTCAGGTCACCACCGGTTCCGCTCTGGCCGTGGCTCCCGAGTCCACTGCCGACAACATGTTCAACCTGACCCCCTCCGCTTCCGCTGAGTCTCTGGCTCTGTCCGGTGCCAACATCTTCCAGATGTGCTTCACCGACCCCAACCAGGGCGCTTCCGCCGCTGAGCTGGTCTCCACCAAGTACACCGGCTCCAAGGTGGGCATCATCTACGATTCCTCCGATGACTACTCCACCGGCCTGTACAACGGCTTTACCGCCAAGGCTAGCGAGCTGGGCGTAGAGGTCGTGGCGACCACCTCCTTCACCGCCGACAACAAGGCCGACCTGTCCACCCAGGTCACCCAGTGCCAGGACGCCGGTGCCGATCTGGTGTTCCTGCCCATCTACTACACCGAAGCTTCCCAGATCCTGACCTACGCCAACAGAATTGGCTACACCCCCAAGTTCTTCGGCTGCGACGGCATGGACGGCATCCTGACCGTGGAAGGTTTTGATGCTTCCCTGGCCGAGGGCCTGGCGCTCATGACCCCCTTCGATGCCAACGCTTCCGACGAGGCTACCCAGTCCTTCGTTACCAAGTTCAAGGCCAAGATGGACGGCCTGGTGCCCAACCAGTTCGCTGCTGACGGCTACGACGTCATCTACTCCATCTACAACGCCCTGACCGCCGCCGGTGTTTCCGGCAACGAGAGCGCCGAGGAGCTGTGCACCATCCTGGAAGAGCAGTTCGCCACCATGACCGTTGACGGCCTGACCGGCTCCGGCATGCACTGGGACGAGAACGGCATGATCTCCAAGGCTCCCGCCGCTGTGGTCATCGAGAACGGTGCCTACGTTCCCATGGCTTAACGGTTACTACAATTCCATCAAAGGGGATGGGCGGCTTCGGCCCCCATCCCCTAACGAGATTTCTTTCAGCAGTCTATGAAAGCGCCGTAAGCTTTGCGACGTTTTCATAGACTGTTGAGAATAACGAAGAAAGAGAGGGATCGATATGAAAATCATCCAGTATCTGATCAACGGTATCAGCATTGGCTCCGTTTACGCCATCATCGCCCTGGGCTACACCATGGTGTACGGCATTGCCAAGATGCTGAACTTCGCTCACGGTGATATCATCATGGTGGGCGCGTACATTTCCTTCTGCGTCACGAATTACCTGGGGCTGCCGGTATTTGTGTCCATCCTGGCGGCTATGGCGGTATGTACCGTTTTGGGCATGCTCATCGAGGCCCTGGCCTACAAGCCCCTGCGGGGAACCCCCAGCCTGGCGGTGCTTATTACGGCCATCGGCGTCAGCTACTTCCTGCAGAATGCGGCCCAGCTGATCTGGTCCTCCAGCCCCAAGAACTTTACCTCCATCGTCACCTTCCAGCCCCTGCGTCTGGCCGGTGGCCAGCTGGTGATCACCGGCGAAGTGATCTACACCATCGCCGCCTCCGTCATCATCATGCTGGGCCTGACCTGGTTCACAACCAAGACCCGTACCGGTAAAGCCATGCGGGCCGTTTCCGAGGACCGGGATGCCGCCCAGCTTATGGGCATCAACGTGAACCAGACCATTTCCACCACCTTTGCCATCGGTTCCGCCCTGGCTGCCATCGCAGGCGTGCTGCTGTGCTCCACCGTGCCCACTCTGCAGCCCACCACCGGCTCCATGCCCGGCATCCGTGCTTTCACCGCAGCCGTCTTCGGCGGCATCGGCTCCATCCCCGGGGCCATGCTGGGCGGCATTCTGCTGGGTATCATCGAGACCTTCTCCAAGGCCTACCTGAGCCCCCAGTTCAGCGACGCCATTGTGTTTGGCGTATTGATCGTCATCCTTCTGGTCAAGCCCGCGGGTCTGCTGGGTAAGCAGGTCCAGGAGAAGGTGTGAGGTAACTGCCATGAAAAAGAAACTGACAAAAGACAAGATTTTGAGCGCCTCCACTTATATCGTGGTCACCGTCGCCTTTATTATTCTGCAGCTGATGCTGAATCAGGGAAAGCTGAACAGCACCACCAAGGGCTTTTTGGTCCCGGCCTGCGCCTATATCGTTCTGGCCGTGTCCCTGAACCTGCTGGTCGGTATCTGCGGTGAGCTGAGCCTGGGCCATGCCGGATTTATGGGCATCGGCGCCTTTACGGGCATCATCACCACGGCCCTTTTGGCCGACGCCGTTCCCAACGGAGTCCTTCGTCTGGTCATTGCCATGGTCGTGGGCGGTGTCATGGCCGGGGTCATGGGCTTCCTCATCGGCATCCCCGTCCTGCGGCTTCGCGGCGACTACCTGGCCATCGTCACCCTGGCCTTTGGCGAAATTATGAAGAACATCTTCGGCAACCTCTACCTGGGTGTGGATTCCAAGGGCCTGCATGCCACCATCGGCACCGATACCCTGAACCTGGCAGAGGGCGGCAAGATGATCGTCTCCGGCCCCCGGGGCGCCACCGGCATTACCAAGCTTTCTACCTTTGCCATCGGCTTTGTGCTGATCCTCTTCACCCTGTTTGTGGTGCAGAACCTCATCAACTCCAAGGAAGGCCGGGCCATCAAGGCCGTTCGGGACAACCGGATCGCCGCCGAGTCCGTGGGCATCAACGTCACCGCCTTCCGGATGAAGGCCTTTGTGGTGTCCGCGTTCCTGGCCGGTATGGCAGGCGCTTTGTACGCCATGAACTACGGCTCCATCAACGCCAGCAAGTTCAACTTCAATACCTCCATCAACATCCTGGTCTTCGTGGTCCTGGGCGGCATGGGCAATATCCTGGGCTCCATCATTTCCGCCACGGTGCTGTACATCCTGCCGGAGGCCATGCGTGGATTGCAGGATTACCGGATGATCATCTACGCCGTGGTTTTGATCCTGGTCATGCTCTTCACCTGGTCTCCCAAGGTGAAGGATCAGGTGTCCGTGGTCGTCGACAAGGTAGCAGGTTCCTTCCGGAAGAAAGATAAGGAGGCGGGAAGCAATGAATGAGTATTCCAAGAAAATTCTGAAAGTGCCCACCGTGACCTTCGTCCGGGAGCAGGACCAGGGCAAGCAGCCCGTATTGGACGTGCGGAACCTGGGCATCGACTTCGGCGGCCTGACCGCTGTGGATAACTTTAACATCACCATCGGACCTACCGAGATCTCCGGCCTCATCGGCCCCAACGGCGCCGGTAAGACCACCATCTTCAACCTGCTCACCGGTGTGTACCAGCCCACCAGAGGCAGCGTCCTGGTCAACGGCGTGGACATCAAGGGCATGCCCGTTCACAAGGTGAACAAGCTGGGCATTGCCAGAACCTTCCAGAACATCCGCCTGTTTACGGATATGACGGTGCTGGACAACGTAAAGGTAGGCCTGCACAACGAAATGAAGTGCTCCTTCCTTTCCAGTGTCCTGCATCTGCCCAGCTACTACAAGGCAGAGAAGAAGGCCAACGAGAAGGCTATGGAGCTGCTGAAGTTTATGGGCCTGGAGGAGTTTGCGGACCACAAGGCCGGGTCCCTGCCCTACGGCAGCCAGCGTCGGCTGGAGATCGTCCGGGCTCTGGCCACCAATCCCTCCGTCATCCTGCTGGATGAGCCTGCCGCCGGTATGAACCCCAGCGAGACCACGGAATTGATGCACCAGATCCGCCGGATCCGGGATACCTTCCACGTGGCCATCTTCCTCATTGAGCACGATATGAATCTGGTTATGAATGTCTGCGAGGCCATCGCCGTGGTAAACTACGGCCGGATCATCGCCAAGGGCACTCCGGAGGAGATCCGGACCAACCCCGCGGTCATCGAGGCATACTTGGGCAAGGAGGACGGTGAGACCAATGCTGAAAATTGAGAATATCGATGTGTACTACGGCGCCATCCACGCCGTGAAGAACGTTTCCTTTGAAGTGGGAGAAGGGGAGATCGTAGCCCTGATCGGTGCCAACGGCGCCGGTAAGAGCACCATTTTGAAGACGGTCTCCGGCCTGATGCACCCCCGGTCCGGTTCCATCCACTTCTGCGACCAGGACATTACCCATATGGATGCCTATAAGCTATTGCGTACGGGCCTTGCCCATGTGCCGGAAGGACGGCGGATCTTTTTGGAAATGACCGTCCAGGAGAACCTGGAAATGGGCGCCTACATCCGCAAGACCGTGGATGATGCGGACCTGGAGCGGGTATTTACCTACTTCCCCCGGCTGAAGGAGCGCCGCAAGCAGATCGCCGGTACCCTTTCCGGCGGCGAGCAGCAGATGCTGGCCATGTCCCGGGCCCTCATGTCCCATCCCAAGCTCATGATGCTGGATGAGCCCTCCATGGGCCTGGCCCCCATCATCGTGGACCAGGTGTTCAGCATCATCAAGGAGCTGCACAAGTCCGGCACCACCATCCTGCTGGTGGAGCAGAACGCCAGAAAGGCCCTGCAGATCGCAGATCGGGCCTACGTTCTGGAAACCGGCTCCATTACATTAAGCGGCACCGGCCCAGAGCTTGCCAAGTCCGACGAGGTCCGCAAGGCCTATTTGGGCGGCTAAAGTCAAGAATCAAGCACCCCCTGCATACAAATGTGCAGGGGGTGCTTTTTATGTGCCGGAAAAATCGAATGCGAGGCGGCTGCATGATCGCCTTTGGGCTGGGCCTTTTGATTGGACAATGGGTGGACTCGGTGTTTTTATGCGTTTTGGCGGGGCTGATGCTCCTCACCCTGGGCTGGTGCGTGCTGCGGCAGAGGTAATATCCCATCTACCCATTGCATATACTCCCACCAGACAAGCTAATAGGAGGACAATGCAATGGAAATGAAAAAGTCGGCCTTTTCCTATTTGGAGCCGCTGTACATGGAAAGCCGGGTGTTTGAGGAGACCCAGGAGCTCAGAGTCCCCGAGGGGATGCCGGATGCGGAGAAGATATTGGGGGTCTGGGGCCAGAGTGTGCTGCGGAGCAAGGATTGGCGCAGGGATACGGTGGGCTTCAGCGCCGGAATCTTTTTGTGGGTCCTGTACGGGCCGGAGGACGGCACGGCCCCGAAGATGCTGGAGGGGTGGGTGCCTATTCAGGGAAGATGGACCCTGCCCCAGGAGACGCCGGAGGGGAAGCTGCTGCTGAATCTGGCCCCTGCCTTTTTGGATGGACGTGTGGTTTCCCCGAGAAAGCTTCTGGTCCGCTGCGGCCTGGGTGCCACAGTCCAGGCCCTGGCACCGGCGGAGGGGACCCAGTATACCCCCGGGGAGCTGCCGGAGGATGTGTATACCCTGGAGCGCACCGTGGAGCTCCTGCTCTATGCCGAGGCCGGGGAGAAGACCTTCCAGATGGAGGAGACCCTGGGGGAGGGGAAGCCCCTGTGCGAAACCCTCCGCTGGAGCCTGACGGATCAGAAGGTGGTGGGCAATAAGCTGGCCTTCCGGGGGAATATCGAGGTCCAGGCCCTTCTGGAGGGGGAAACGCCGGAGAGCAGGGAATACCAGTTCCCCTTCAGCCAGATCGCGGAGCTGGATAAGGTTTTTGGCAGCGCCGCCAAGTCGAACATCACCCTGTGCCTTACCTCCTTAGAGCCGGAAGGGGGGACCCTGAAGCTGGGCTTTACCGCCCAATACGCCATTGCGGACAAACAGGAGCTCCATACTCTGATGGATGCCTACAGCAACCGCCGCCCGGTGGAGCTGACGGTGGAGGAGGCTTTCTATCCGGCCATCCTGGACAGCCGCTGGGAGACGGTCCCTGCCCGGGGAACGCTGCCGGAGAATGTGCCCGGGGCCATCCAAATGACCGCCTGGACGGAGCCTGTGGGCCTGAAGCGTCGGGAAGAGGGGACGGTCCTTACCGCCCAGGGGACTGCCCAGATCCTATGGGAAGGGGAGAATGGCCTTTCGGGCACGCAGGTGCCATTGGAGGGGGAAAAGCTCCTGAATGCCGCCGGAGAGGTGACGGTCACCGCCTGCCAGCCGGGCAAGCCCCTGCCGGACCCCAGCGGCATCGGCTGCGAGCTGAGATGCCATGTGGTCACCCTGTCCCGGGAGCCCATCTCCCAGGTGACCGGCCTGGACCTGGGAGAGCTGACCGCCCCGGACCCGGACCGCCCGTCTCTCATCCTCTGCCGGGCGGAAAAGAAGGATCTGTGGACCCTGGCCAAAGACACCGGCTCCACGGTAGAGGCCATCCAAAAAGCCAACGGCCTGGAAGGGGACCCGCCCCAGGGAAAAATGCTGCTGATTCCCATTGCATAACAAAAGGGGCTGTTAGAAAAGCACGTCGTTGCGAACCAGTGACCGATGTCACTGGTGTGGCAACCCCCCGGTTGAATGGAAACAGGCTGGTTTTATAACCAAAATGTTTGAACATCCGGGGGATTCCCACGCCAGTGTGCGCACTGGCTCGGAATGACAGACCGTTTTCTAACAGCCCCTTTTTTTGAGGCTTAGGCCGCCCCCAGATACTCTTCCAGGCACAGCCCCGTGTCCTTCATGTCCAGGGATACCCGGGTGCCCACGTAGCGGAAGTGCCAGGGCTCGTTGATGATGCCGGTGATCTCCTTTTTCCCCTCCGGGTACCGGAGGATAAAGCCGTATTCCCAGCAGTGCTGGGCAAGCCACGCATTGGCTTCGGCGCCGGTCAGGTCTACGGACAGGCCCAGCTGATGCTCGGAGGTACCGGGGAGGGACACGGTTTTCAGTGTTTCCTCGTAGGCCTCCTCGTAGGTCATGCCCGTATCCATGTATTCCTGGGTCCGGGTCTCCAGAATGGTGGTCTGCTCCTTCTGGGTCCGATAGGAGCTGTTGAAGCCGCAGGACCCTACCGCCGCCCGGCAGTCCGCCAGCATCTTTTGCAGGGGCTCCTGGGCGACTCTTTGGATCAGGTGATAGTCCTCGGCCACCACCACGTCGGTTTTATAGTAGCTGGGGATGGGGTTATTCTTGTTGACCAGAATCACCATAATGCCCTTGGGGGAGAAGTAGTATTTCTGCCCGTCGATGGTCTGGGGGCCTACCGCAGCGCTGCCGTCCTCCTGGAGGTAGTAGCTGTATTCGCCTTCCTCGTGCCAGCCGGTCTGCATGACGCCGCCGTCATCAAAGAAATAGTTTTTGCCTTCGATCTCCTGCCATCCGGTGGCCTTGATGCCATCCAAATCGTAGTAGTAGGTCTGGTCTTCCCGGTCCACCCAGTCCGTTGCCATGGTGCCGTCTTCCAGGAAGTACCGCTCGCCGACTTCCATCTGCTGGACGCCGGTGAGATAGTGGCCATCCTCGTCAAAGTAGTAGCGGCCCTTTGGAAGGTCCTTCCAACCGGTAGCCATGGGGCCCTCCGGGAGGAAGTAATAGTCCCGGCCCTCAATGGTCTGCCAATAGGTGACCATATGACCGTCGGTGCCCAGGTAGTATTTCCCCTCCGGCAATTCCAGCCAGCCGGTACGCAGGACGCCGTCGTCTCCAAAATAATACCGGTCGCCGTCGATGTCCACCCAGCCGGTGGAGAGAACGCCGTCGGAACCAAAATGGTAGTATTGGCCGTCAAGCTCCTGCCAGCCGGTGACCATTCTGTTTTCTTCGTCAAAATAGCATATTCGGTCCGGCAGTTCCAGCCAGCCCGTTACGGGCTTTCCGTGGAAATCCCGGTAGCTGTAGCCCCCGTCCTGGAGCTGTTCCCAGCCGCTGCGGTCCACATTCCCGTCATACCACAGCCAGCCCGCCGTCCCCAGCAGGGAAAGCCCCAAAAGGATCAGCAGGGAAGAGAGGATGATTTTTGTTTTTTTGGTCATAAAAAGCCTCGCTTGCAGTTTTTAGAGGGATCGCAAAAGGTTTCCAACCAACCGTATGGGCCGATGCCCACATCGGACCGTATCGTACAGTTTTACGGAAGTTTGCCCAATAAAAAGCGGGTTTACCCCTTCAGCCCCCGGGCCTGCCGGTCCATATCCTCTACCACGATGTCGTAGATCTCTCCCAGGGAGGCGCAGTATGCCAAAACCAGCCAGGGCTCGTTGGTATGGAAGTGGATTTTGATCAGCTCCTCGTCGCCCACGGCCAAAAGGCAGTCGCCCTTAAAGTGCTCCGTGATGTAATCGTGAATTTCGTCCTCATCCAGGTCGTGTCCCTCAATGAGCAGCTGGGTGTCGTATTTGAATTCTACCATGGTGTGGTTCCTCCTATATGAAATGAGATCCTTGCTGACGCAAGGGAGAAATCCGTGGCATTGCCACGGAAGAAATCGAGTCCTGACGGCCTCGGTGAAATGAAATCCGTCCTTACTCCCGCCGGAAGGCGGATTTCGCCGGGAACCGATTTCACCCACCGAAGGTGGATTTCACCCGTCCAACGGACGGATTTAACTGGAAAAGGCTCTTGCAGGAGCAAGAGCAAAACTCTTCCCAACTCCCGCCGAAAGGTGGCTTTCACCCATCGAAAGACAGATATTGTGAATGCTAAAAGAATGAAATCTTTGCTGACGCAAAGGTGAAATCCACAGCGTTGCTGTGGAAGAAATCGAGTCCTGGCGGGCCTCGGTGAAATTAAATCCGTCTTTACTCCCGCCGGAAGGCGGATTTCACCGGGAACCGATTTCACCCACCGAAGGTGGATTTCACCCGTCCAGCGGACGGATTTAACTGGAAAAGGCTCTTGCGGGAGCAAGAGCCTTTTCCAATGGTGGACGATATAGGACTCGAACCTATGACCTTCCGCACGTCAAGCGGATGCTCTAGCCAGCTGAGCTAATCGTCCAGATGTTCCGCAGCGCTCGGAACAGTGGGAATTATATCGCAAAAGAGAAGAAATGTCAAGCATTATTTTTGCAATTTTGAAAATTATCCGATCTCGTTGGCCCCGGAGGCTTCCAATAGCACATTGACCGCTTCTATGG
>JBNMHR010000064.1:0-10719 GCA_050872865.1 Faecousia sp.
ATGTCCGGCGGTCAGCGTCAGCGTGTTGCCATCGGTCGTGCCATCGTCCGTAACCCCCAGGTTATGCTGATGGACGAGCCCCTGAGTAACCTGGACGCCAAGCTGCGTAACCAGATGCGTGCTGAGATCATCAAGCTCCGCCAGCGCATCAACACCACCTTTATTTACGTTACCCACGACCAGACCGAGGCTATGACCCTGGGCGACCGGATCGTCATCATGAAGGACGGCTTCATCCAGCAGATCGGTACTCCTCAGGAGGTCTTCAACCATCCCTACAACCTGTTCGTCGCCGGCTTCATTGGCACGCCTCAGATGAACCTGTTTGATGCCAAGCTGGTAAAGACCAATGGTAAGTACGCCGTCCAGGTAGGCGGCCAGACCGTGGTCCTGTCCGACGAGAAGCAGGAAAAGCTTCAGAAGAACAACGTTGCCGAGCAGGATGTGGTCCTGGGCGTCCGTCCTGAGCACATTGAGCTGAGCAAGGAAGGCATCGATGCCAAGGTGGATGTGTCCGAAATGATGGGTTCCTCCGTGCACCTGCACGTCACCTCCATGGGCCGAGATGTGGTCCTGGTGGTTTCCACCATGAACATGACCGGTGCCGAAGTCAGCGCCCTGACCGCCGGTACTTCCGTCAAGTACAGCTTCGCCGGCCACGTGTGCCACGTCTTCAACAAGGAGACCGGCATCAACCTGGAAGCCTAAAATTGCAATGAGATCCCCCGCCTTGCGGCGGGGGATTTTTGCGTTTGGCGGCCATGTGTGTCATGTCTTCAACAAGGAGACTGGTATCAACCTGGAGGCTAAGCTACAAAAATGCTCACCCCCGCCGTTTTCGGCGGGGGTTTTTGCTTTCTCTGCTTGTAATCAGAGCGCTTGTCTGCTATAATAGCAAAGATTATAAGGGTTTTTGCGCCGCTTGGGCGGGAGGAATCAGAATGTATCACAAATCCGGGCTGCCCTGGACCAGGCATTGGGACTTTATTCTGCTGGATATGGTCTCTATGTTTTTGTCCCAGATCATAGCCTATTATATTTATATCCCTACGGATTTTCACCTGTCCGGAAGTCCGGAGTATATGGTTTTGCTTTTTGGCCTGCCGCTGCTGGACTTCATGGTGATCGTGCTGATGAGCACCATGGATGGCGTCCTGAAGCGGGGGTTCCTGCGGGAATTCTATGCCACCTTGAAAAATACCGCTGTGGTCTTTTCCGCGGAAGCACTGCTGTTTTTTGTGGTAAAAATGGGCAGCTTTTATTCCCGGAAGAACTTTGGTTATGCCTGCGTGATTTATTTTCTGCTGAGCTACTGCTCCCGGGTGGGGTATAAGTGGTATTACCAAAAGCGGATCATTCCCAAAAACGGCCGGTCACTGCTGGTGATCGCGGCTCCGGGAGACCTGGCGGAGCTGGACCGGAGGATCCGGGAGGGCTACTGGAACGCCTATCGGATGGCGGGAATCATCCTTTCGGAGCCTCTTCCGGAAGGGGAGAAGGCACCGCTGGAAATTGTGGCGAGCTACGCCGATGCGGACGACTGGATCCGTCGGAACTGGGTGGATGAAGTCCTGGTTTTGCTGCCGCCTACGGAAGAGGTCCTGGGCCTTGCCAGTGCCGTGGCTTCTATGGGCATTACGGTGCACATCGGCATCGATTATATCCGTAATATGGTGGGCGCCGGGAA
Source organism: Faecousia sp. (assembly GCA_050872865.1). Taxonomy (GTDB): domain Bacteria; phylum Bacillota; class Clostridia; order Oscillospirales; family Oscillospiraceae; genus Faecousia. The sequence continues at coordinate 1,688 of JBNMHR010000064.1, forward strand.
GAAGACGGTAGAGGAGCTGGGGGGCTATGATGTTCTGACGGTGTACTGGAACCGGATCAGCTTCCTGTCTGCGGCCTTAAAGCGGGGTCTCGATATTGTGGGGGGCCTGGTGGGCTGCATCATTACCTTGATCCTGACCCTTTTTATTGGCCCGGCTATTTATATTGCCTCTCCCGGCCCGATTTTCTACAGCCAGGAGCGCATCGGCCGGAACGGCAAGGTGTTCCGGATGTACAAGTTCCGTAGCATGTATCCCAATGCCGACGAGCTGAAAAAGAAGTATATGCAGGAAAACCGGGTGTCCGGCGGTTTTATGTTCAAGCTGGAATTCGACCCACGGGTCATCGGCAATAAGATCCTGCCCGACGGCACGAAAAAAACCGGTATCGGCGAGTTCATCCGGAAAACCAGCCTGGATGAATTTCCTCAGTTTCTCAATGTACTCAAAGGGGACATGAGCCTGGTGGGTACCCGGCCCCCTACGAAGGACGAATGGGTACTGTATGAAGATCACCACCGGGCCCGGATGGCTATGCGGCCGGGCATCACCGGTATGTGGCAGGTCTCCGGCCGGAGCAACATTACGGACTTTGAAGAGGTGGTCCGGCTGGACACCAAGTATATCGACGAATGGTCCCTGGGACTGGACCTGAAAATTCTGGTGAAGACCATTACCTCGGTCCTGAAAAAAGAAGGCAGTATGTAGGAGGTCCAAGGATGAATCCCAAAATGGAAGTGAAACGGGTGCTGAATAAGATCTGGCACCTGGGCCCCTGCAGCGATATTTTTATGTTTCACCATGTGACCACCGCCCCGGAACGGGAGCTGAGTCTGATGCTGGAGACCGAGGCGTTTTTGCGCTTCCTGGACCGGCCCCATAGCTATGCCTCTCTGGAAGAGGTGATGCAGGACAAGGCCTATTCCCGGAAAGCGGCCATCACCTTTGACGATGGACTTTTGGATGCCTATACCATCGGATATCCTGCCCTGAAGGAGCGGAATATCCCCTTTACCCTGTTCGTGCTCTCCCGGAAGGTTGGGCAGCCCGGGTATCTGGACAAAAAGATGCTGCTGGAGCTGGCGTCGGACCCCTTATGCACCATCGGCGTCCACGGTACCGAGCACCGGGTCTTGACCCAGGTAGGGGAAGAAGCGCGCCGGGAGGAAATATTTGAGTCTAAGAAGGAGCTGGAGCAGCTGCTGGGGAAGGAGCTGCCCCTGTTTGCCTATTCCAACGGCCGCTACGATGAGGGCATTGTGAATATGGTCCGGGAAGCAGGCTACAAAGCCGCCTGCGCCGTGGCCGGGCGCCCCTTAAACAAACGCTATGACCTGGGCCCCTATGCTTACCCCAGGTTGTCTGTAGAGGAAGCTACCCGGGAGATGTTCCGGCTGTAAAAACAACTTACATGGATTTCCCGCCAAGGGGAACACTGAAAGGAAGAGAAGATTTTGGATTCTGTACTGGCGCTGTTTACCTGCTTCAATCGAAAAGAAAAAACCCGTCAGGCGGTGAAAGGGCTGGTGGAGGGAAATCCGGAAGTTCGGTTTTCCTTTGTGATCGTAGATGATGCCAGTACCGACGGCACTACCCAGATGCTGGAGGAAGAGGACTTCGGTGCCCCGGTGCATGTGGTCCACGGTACCGGCGGACTGTATTACTCCGGCGGCATGGCTTTGGGCATGGAGGACATTCTCTCCAGGGGGGAGGAAGCCCAGTACCTGCTTATGATGAACGACGACGTGGAATTTTACCCGGGCTGCATCCGCAAGCTGATCGCCCAGAGCCGGGCTCAGGGGAATGCCGTCGTCGTTGGGGCTACCTGCGACCACGGGGGACAATTAAGCTACAGCGCCATTTTGTATGAAAAAGGCATCCACTATCGCCAGCTCCCTCCGGGGGAGACCGGGGTGGATGCGGACACCATGAACGCCAACTGCGTTCTCATCCCCTTTTACTGGTTCCGCCGGGTGGGGGTCATGGACCGGCACTATGTCCACAGCCTGGGGGACTTTGACTATGGCCTAGCTCTGCGGGACGCGGGGGCCAAGCTCCATGTATCCCGGGATTATGTGGGGGTGTGCTGCGACAATCCCGTGGCAGGTACCTGGCATGACCGGAGCCTTTCCAGGGTGCAGCGTGTCAAAAAGAAGGAGACCGTGAAGGGAGACCCCATCGGCCCCTGGTTCTACTACCTGCGCAAGCACTTCGGCCTTTTGACGGCCATAAAAAGCAGCATGACCCCCTATATCCGGATCCTGCTGGGATTATGATCCGTAAGGAGATAAGATAAGATGCGAAGAAATAACACATCCAAGTCCGTATCCCTTCATGCCTTGATGCTGATGGGCTACGACCTGGTGATGCTGGCGATCGTTTCCGTATTGCTGCTGTTTTTTTACCCCAGCAGCTATTACCCGATTTCCAGACCGGAGGCCTTTTTGCACTACCTGCTGGCAGCCGCCTGTATGCTGGGCTGCCGGGCCATTGGAGATTCCTACAACAATGTATGGCGCTACGGCGGCAACAACCTGTATATCAATCTGATCTGCTACGATGTGCTGGCCGGTGCCGTATACTATATCATTCAAAAAGTATTGCCCCTGCGGGATGTGGAATTCCTGCGGGCGGTGACTCTGTTTGCTCTGAATCTGTTGGGGGATATCCTCATGCGGCAGATCTACCAGTATCTGTACGATGCCAACAGCCGGGGGTCCAAAATCGCCGACTTCCTGCGGACCATGACCCAGAAGATGACCGGCATCCAGGTAGAGCCTATGGACGCTGCTGAGCGGGGCCGCCGGATCAACATTGCCATCATCGGCGCCGGACGGGTAGGGGCCGGTCTGGCTGCGGACCTGGCCAGCAACCCGGGAGCAGCCTATACCGCCAAGTTCTTTGTGGATATCGACCGGAATAAGATCGGACGCAGCATCAACGGCATTCCGGTGTTGTCCGAGCGGGAAGCGGATGCCGCAGCCTTCCGGAACTGCAACATTCAGGAGATCGTCTTTGCCATCCCCGGGGCCCCGGCGGAGCGAAAGAAGGAACTGTACGACTTCTACCGGAAAACCGGCTGCAAGCTGAAAACCTACGATTATCCCACTACCCAGGCCGTGGGCGGCAAGCGGAGCCTTCGTGACTTCGACGCCGAGGAGCTGCTGTTCCGGCAGGCCACGGAGATTTTAAGCGAGGACACCAAGGCCTACTATCGGGGGAAAACGGTCCTCATCTCCGGCGGCGGCGGATCCATCGGTTCGGAGCTGTGCCGCCAGATCGCCAAGATCGGTCCCAAGCGGCTGGTGGTCCTGGATGTATACGAAAACGGCGCCTACGACATTCAGCAGGAGCTGAAGATCAAGTACGGCGAAAAACTGGACCTGTGCGTGGAGATCGTCACCATTACGGATAAGGGCCAGCTGGAGCGGGTATTTGGTACCCACCGGCCGGAGGTAGTGATCCATGCCGCCGCCCATAAGCACGTGCCGCTGATGGAGTGCAACTGCTGCGAGGCGGTAAAGAACAACGTCTTCGGCACCCGGAACCTGTTGGACGTGGCGGAAAGCTTCGGCTGCCGGAAGTTTATCATGGTGTCTACGGATAAGGCGGTGAACCCTACCAACGTCATGGGTGCCACCAAGCGGATGTGCGAAATGGAAGTCCTGAGCCACCGGGGGAACATGAACTGCTCTGCCACCCGGTTTGGCAACGTGCTGGGCAGCAACGGCAGCGTGATCCCCCTCTTCAAGCGGCAGATCACCTACGGCGGCCCGGTGACCCTGACGGACCGGCGGATCATCCGCTATTTTATGACCATTCCTGAGGCGGCCCAGCTGGTGCTGACCTCCGGGGCCTTCGCCAAGCATGGGGAGCTGTTCGTATTGGATATGGGCAAGCCGGTCCACATTCTGGAGCTGGCGGAAAACATGATCCGCCTCAGCGGCTTCGAGCCATACAAGGACATCGACATTGTGGAGACCGGCCTGCGGCCCGGGGAAAAGCTCTACGAGGAGCTGCTGGTAAAGACCGAGGACCTGGACAAGACCGATAATGACCAGATTTTTGTGGAGCGGGACAAGCATCTGGATCCCGAGGAGATCCAGAAAAAGCTGGCCATTCTCTCCCAGGCCGTGGCTACGGAGGACGATGAAGTTTGCCGTCAGGCCCTGAAGCAGACGGTGGAGACTTTCCGGGACCCGGAAGAGGTCAATTGCAAGGCAGAGAATGCCCAGGAAATGCAGGAGGTTCGAGCCTAATGAAAATCAGAACGTATACACAGGCAGATGTGGAAAGCATGGTCCGCATCTGGAATCAGGTGGTAGAGGACGGTGTCGCGTTCCCCCAGGAGGAGCTGTTGACCCCGGAGACGGGGAAGACCTTTTTTGCCGCCCAGGATTACTGCGGCGTGGCCGTGGACGAAGACGGCAAGGTGGCGGGTCTATACATCCTGCATCCCAACAACATCGGCCGCTGCGGCCACATCTGCAACGCCAGCTACGCAGTGGATCGGGAGAAGCGGGGCACCCACATCGGCGAACAGCTGGTGTCCGACTGCCTGACGGAAGCCAAGAGCCACGGCTACCGGGTGCTGCAATTCAACGCCGTGGTGGCCTCCAATACCCACGCCCGGCACCTGTATGAGCGCCTGGGCTTCGTCCAACTGGGCACCATCCCCGGCGGCTTCCGCCTGAAGGACGGCCGCTACGAAGATATCTGCCCGTATTACCATACGCTATAACACAAACCGCCTCCGGCTTTTCCCGGAGGCGGTTTTATATCGCTTTCCTTCCCCTTGGGGAAGGTGGCCGCCGCAGCGGCCGGATGAGGGCTGGTGTAAGAGAACGACATGGAACAACTGAAGAATCGGCAAAACGGGAGTTGTGTGAGCGGCCCTCCTCAGTCGCTGCGGCGACAGCTCCCCCGAGGGGGAGCGGAGCTTCTTATTTATCCTGGTTCCCCAGGTACTTTTCCATTTCCCGGATGAACACCGCCGTAATATCGTCCGGCTGGGTGTTTTTCTGGGTGATGTAGCCGATTTCCATCCGGGCGTTCTGGTTGTCCCGGTCCTCCCGGTAGGGGACGGCCAGGTAGTCGGTACCGTTGAGTTCTTCGCAGATGATGCCGCAGCACAGGGTAAAGCCGTTGAGGCCCACCATCAGATTCAGCATGGTGGCCCGGTCCGTGGCCCGGATCATCTGGGGGTATTCCCGTTCGGAGAGGATCTCTTCGGCAAAGTAGGAGGAACTCTGGTCCCCCTGCTCAAAGCACAGGCAGGGGTAGGCGCACAGCTCTTCCATGGAAATGGATTCGTTCTTTGCCAGAGGGTGGCCCCGCCATAGGTATACATAGGCGCTGCACTGGATGAGAGGGTGGAATTCCAGCCGGTTTTCCGCCAGCATTTTGTTTAATACCATCCGGTTGTGCTTGGACCGGAACAGGACCCCAATGGCGCTTCGGCCCTGGGCCACATCGTGGATCACGTCTACGGTCCGGGTCTCCCGGATGGCGTACTCAAACCGGCTGGCATCGAACTGCCGGGCGGTATCCACAAAGGCCTTGGTCACGAAGGAATAGTGCTGGGTGGATACGCCGAAGAGCCGCTTCTTGGGCCGCAGGTACTCCTGCTCCATAATTTCATACTGCTGGTAAACCTGACGGGCGTAGTGGAGAAACCGGCGGCCGTCCCCGGTCAGGGTCACGCCCCGGTTGGTCCGGTTGAAGATGGTGATGCCCAGTTCCGTCTCCAGCTCCTGAATGGCCCCGGTCAGGGCAGGCTGGGATACATAGAGCTTTTCCGCTGCCCGGTTCATAGAGCCGGTTTCGGAAATGGTCAGACAGTAGCGGATCTGCTGCAGGGTCATTTTTTCAGGGCCTCCTTCATGCCCACGGCGCATGCCAGGTCACCCAGGACGTTGGCACAAGTAGCGCCCATGTCGCACAGGGTGTTGATGCTGATGTAGGTACCCATAATGCCGCTGGGCAGGCCGGCAATGGAAGCCAGGGCCGCAAAGCTGGCGATGGCGCCGCCGGGAACGCCGGGAGTGCCGATGGACAGCAGGGTGTTGGAGAGCATCAGCACGATCATCATACCCAGGCTGACTTCCACCCCGCAGGCATTGGCAAAGAAGACGATCATAAAGGACATGACGATGGATACAGAGTCCATATTGATGGTAGCGCCCAGAGGCAGGGCCAGGGAGGAAATTTCATTGGGGACCTCCAGCTCGTCGGCACAGGCCTTGGAAATGGGCAGGGTAGCGGAGGAGGAGCAGGTGCCAAAGGCGTTCAGGGCGGCGGGCATGACGGCGATGAAGAACTTCTTCACGCTGGTCTTGCCCAGAAACTTGACGATGCCGCCGTAGATGAGGACCACAAACAGGAACATGGTCAGATACAGTGCACCCAACACCCCAATGAGGGCGGCAATGGTCTGGGTGCCGCTGGCGTAGACCACGGTGGCGATGGAGCAGAACACGCCGATGGGGGTAAAGAGCATGACCACGGAAATGATCTTCACGGAGATCTCATTGACGGCGATACACACATCCACAAAGGGCTGGGCCTTTTCCTTTAAAGGCAGGCAGGCCACGCCTACGATGATGGCAAATACCAGCACCTGCAGCATGTTGCCCTCGGCAAAGCTGGCAATGGGGTTGGCGGGGATCAGGTCCCGGACCGTGTCCAAAAGGGACGTGAACTCCGTGGCCGTGACGGTGGAGTCCATCATGGTAATGACCACACCCTTGCCAAGGCCCAATGCCTGGGGAAGGAAAAGCCCCAAAAGGCTGGCAAACAGAGTGGTGATGGTAAAGTACAGAATGCTCTGCAGGCCGATTTTACCGGTGGCAGAGACGCTGCCAATGCTGTGGATGCCTACGATCAGGCTGCAGAACACCAGGGGGTAGATCATCATCCGCAGGGCGTTCATGTAAACGCCGCTGACCAGGTTCAGGGTGGGCAGCAGGCCGTCCAGCCGCCCAGGCATCAGAAAGCCCAGGACAATGCCCAGCACCAGGCCAATAAAGATGCGGGCCGTGGCCCCGGGAAATTTGGTCTTCGTTTTCATACGCTTTTCTCCTTTTCTCTATGCACAAATTCCCTGGGCAGTTTCCTACCCAGGGTTTTTATGTCGCATTCTCAGGCCTTCAGGGAATTCAGGGCCTGGTCCAAATCCTCGATGATGTCATCGATGTGCTCGGTGCCGATGGACAGCCGGACGGTGTTCTGGTAGATGCCTACGTTTGCCAGCTCCTCGTCGGTCAGCTGGGAGTGGGTGGTGGAGGCGGGGTGGATCACCAGGCTCTTTACGTCGGCCACGTTGGCGAGCAGGGAGAAGATCTTCAGGTTGTCGATGAACTTAAAGGCCTCTTCCTTGCCGCCTTTGATTTGAATGGTGAAGATGGAAGCGCCGCCGTTGGGGAAGTACTTCTCGTACAGGGCGTGGTCCGGATGGTCCGGCAGGCTGGGATGGTTGACCTTTTCCACCAGGGGATGCTTGGTCAGGAATTCGACCACCTTCTTGGTGTTCTCCGCGTGGCGCTCCAGACGGAGGCTCAGGGTCTCGGTGCCTTGGAGCAGCAGGAATGCGGCGAAGGGGCTGATGCAGGCGCCTTCATCCCGCAGCAGGATGGCCCGGATGTAGGTGGCAAAGGGGGCAGCGGGGGCCGCCTGGGTGAACCGGACGCCGTGATAGCTGGGGTTGGGCTCGGAGATCCAGGGGTAACGGCCGCTCTTGGCCCAGTCGAAGGTACCGGCGTCTACGATGACGCCGCCCAGGGTGGTGCCGTGGCCGCCGATGAACTTGGTGGCAGAGTGAACAACAATGTCTGCGCCGTGCTCAATGGGCCGGATCAGGTAGGGGGTGCCGAAGGTGTTGTCGATGACCAGGGGCAGACCGTGGCGATGGGCGATCTCCGCAATGGCGTCGATATCGGGAATATCGGAGTTGGGGTTGCCCAAAGTCTCAATGTAGATGGCCTTGGTGTTCTCCTGGATGGCGCCCTCTACTTCGGCCAGGTCGTGGGCATCTACAAAGGTAGCGGTGATGCCCCACTGGGGAAGGGTGTGGGCCAGCAGGTTACTGGTGCCGCCGTAGATGGTCTTCTGGGCGACGATGTGTTCGCCCTGCTTGCACAGAGCCTGGATGGTGTAGGTAATGGAAGCGGCACCGGAAGCCACAGCCAGACCGGCGTTGCCCCCTTCCAGAGCGGCGATACGCTTCTCGAACACATCCTGGGTGGAGTTGGTCAGGCGGCCATAGATGTTGCCCGCATCCGCCAGACCAAACCGGTCGGCAGCGTGCTGGGAGTTGTGGAACACGTAAGAAGTGGTGGCGTAAATAGGCACCGCCCGGGCATCGCTGGCGGGGTCGGCCTGCTCCTGGCCAACGTGGAGCTGCAGGGTCTCAAAACGGTAATCAGACATGGGTATGTACCTCGTTTCTGTAAATTTCAGGTAGCTTTTGGAAGCTGATGGGGCTATTATACCCCAATTTGGCAGGAAGTCAATAATGGGAAATCCATGGCTGGTTATAATTAACGGTTATAATAGACATGAAAGCCTAGAAAAACGGTATACATAAGAAAACAGCACCCCAATCTTGGGGTGCCGCCGAGATACTTGTATTGAAGTGGGTTCGATTCCCAGGAATATAAAAAGAAAAGCACCTCTTTTGAGGTGCTTTTTTGGAGCAGGGTACGGGAATCGAACCCGCCTCTGTGGCTTGGGAAGCGACCATTCTACCGATGAACTAACCCTGCGTGGTGAGGGTATTATAGCAGATGGGGAGCCAAATTGCAAGCACTATTTTTGGGGGGAGTGGGGACCATGTATTCAGTACGACAAATGGGGAGTTGTAGAACTCTGCTCCCCTTGGGGGGAGCTGTCGCCGCAGCGACTGAGGAGGGGCGCTGTCGTTGCGAGCCAGTGCGCACCCTGGCGTGGCAATGCCCAGAGGTTTTAGAACGCCAAAGGAGAGCAGCACTTTTCTCTCTCCAAGCATGGAGAGGGTGCCCCCCGCAGTGGGCGGGTG
>JBNMHR010000065.1:0-10707 GCA_050872865.1 Faecousia sp.
AGAGGGGTCCTTAGGGGAGAGGCGGCTTTGAGTGGGAGCGAAACTTCAGCGCTCTCCCCTAAGCCGGATTCTTTCATTCTTTCTTGCCGGGACAAGAAAGAATCTCCCGCAGGGAGAACGCTTCAGTGTAGTGACAGCCTTACTTTAAACGAAAAAAGGCTGAACATTCCACACCGTCAAGCCACAGCTGCCAAAGTGTTCACATATTTGTAACGCATGCAATTGTCCTGTTACTCCAGCTCGCTGCTGGCCTGTTCCCATTGCTCCATCAGGTCCATAAGCATTCCTTCCGCCTCTTCCTTTTCGCCTAAAAGGCGGGTCAGCTCCTGGTAGTCGGCAGCGGCGGCTTCGATCTTGGTGTCCAGGTCCGCGATCAGCTTTTCCTGCTTGTCGATCTCCCGCTCCAACCGGCGGACGGTCTTTTCCGCTTCCTTGGTGCCGCCGGGCTTGGGGCGCTCCTTCTTGATCTTGGGGGCAGCAGTGGGCAGGACCTTAGCCGCGGCCTCGTGCTCCAGGATGGAGCGGTACTTTTTGTAGCCGCAGCGGAAGTCCCGGATGGTGCCGTCCTCCAGCAGCCAGATGCGCTCGGCAAACTTCTCGATAAAATACCGGTCGTGGGAGACGAAGAGCAGCACGCCCTCGAATTCCTCGATGGCCGCCTCGATCCACTCCCGGGAGGCAATGTCCAGGTGGTTGGTTGGCTCGTCCAGGATCAATAGATTGATTTTCTCATCCATCAGCATACACAGCCTTAACCGGGACTGCTCGCCGCCGGACAGGGTGCCCACGGTTTTGAACACATCCTCCCCCTGGAAGAGAAAGGCGCCCAGCCGGTCCCTTGCCTGCTGGGGGGACAGGTTCTTTTCGTAGAGCATGGTGTCGTACAAACTACGCTCCGGGTGGTCAAAATGGATGATCTGGGGCAGGTATCCCCACTTTACCGTAGGGCCAAACTGGATCTTGCCCTCGCAGTCCTCCTCCCCCAGAAGGCACTTGATAAAGGTGGATTTTCCGGTACCGTTGTCTCCCAGCAGGGCAATGCGCTCGCCGCCTTCTACCAGCAGGTCCACTCCGGAAAAGAGGGTCCGGTCCCCAAAGGACTTAGAGACGTTTTTCATCTTAAAGACCACATCGCCGGAAAAGTCCTTTTCCCCGAAGGAGGCCTTCATGGTCTTCTCCCCCTTGGGCCGTTCGGTCTTCTGGATCCGCTCCATCCGGTGCTGAATGGACATGGCCCGGCGGTACAGGGTCCGGTTGTTGATGCCCCAGCCCTTCATCCGCTCCACGGTGTAGCCCAGCTGCTTGAGCTTGGCCTGCTCCTGCTCGTACTGCTTGAGCTGCAGGTCGAACCGGGCCTGCTTTTCCTCCATATAGAAGGAATAGTTGCCGGTATAGAATTCCGCGTGGCCATCGGTGATCTCAATGACCCGCTGGGCGATCTGGTCGATAAAGTATCGGTCGTGGGAAATGGCCAGAACGGTACCCTTAAAGGTTTTGATATAGTTTTCCAGCCACTCCACGCTGTTCAGGTCCAGGTGGTTGGTGGGCTCGTCCAGCAGCAGGATGTCCGTCTTTTCCAGCAGAAGACGGGCCAGATTGATGCGGGTCTTCTCCCCGCCGGACAGGCTGTCAAAGAGCTGGGGCCGCTGCTGCTGGGGGATCCCCAGGCCATTGCAGATCTTGTCCACCTCTACGTCCACGTCGTAGCCACCCCCGGCCTGAAACCGGGCAACCAGGGCATCGTAGGCCTTCAGCTGCTCGGAGGTAGCGCCCTTCTCCATCTGGGCTTCCAGGGCCTCCATCTTTTTCTTGGCACTTAAAATATCCCGGAAGGCAGACCGCAGCACATCCTCCACGGTGTAGCCCAGGGGGAAATGGGGGATCTGGGAGATCATACCCAGCTTTTTGTTGGGGTTGACGTAGACCTCTCCCCCGTCGTAGTCCATTTCCCCGGTAATGATCTTAAAGAGCGTGGTCTTCCCGCAGCCGTTCCGGCCCAGGATGGCCACCCGCTCCCCTTCCTGTATTTCAAAAGAAAGACCCTGCAATAAGTTTTCCCCGATGACGAAGAATTTATTGAGGTCTTTTACGGATATATCTACCATGTTTGTTCCTCTTATTGATTTTCCGTTACGATTTTCTCCAATGTATCCCGATCATACAATAGATTCACCGCCTGCAATAGGGCGTTGGCGCTCATATGCTCCGGCAGGTCCAGTTTTTTTAATAGGGCTGCCCGTTTCATGCTGCTGTCCGGGCCGCCGGAGAGGCCCCACTGCATAAAATCCTGCTTGGTGATGCTGCCTTTGGGAGATAAGTTCTCCCCCTCGATGGTGGCCCCCGCCTGGCGCAGGGCTTCCATAAGCACCTTGGGGGACATGCCCTCTACTCCCAGCTTGCCCTCTTTGCCCGGGGCCGCCTTGCGCTTTTCCTTGCCTTGCACATCCGGGATATAGGCATGCTTTAAGTATTTGGCGGGGATAGCGCTTTTGATGTGATTGCGGATCACAAAGCCCGCCCCGTCGGAATCCGTCAGAACGATAAGTCCCCGCTTTTCCGCCACCCGGCGCAAAAGGGCCAACTGCTGCTTATCCTTAAAAATGCCAAAGCCGGAGGTCTCGAAAATAGGAGCCTCCACGATCTGGCGGAGGGTATTGCTGTCGTACCGGCCCTCTACCAGAATGGCCTCCTGAATTTTAACCATTGCCCGCCTCCCGCGCCAAGTCTAAAATCAGCAGCTCCAAAAGCCGCTGGCTGTCATCGTAAGAGGTTTTCAGCTTATAGTCCGTCTCCAAAATCAGGCCAGCCGCTTTTTTGCAGAATGCGGGCGAAAAACGTTTGGCCGCCTCCATGGTTTTCCGGGCGGGATAATCCGGCAGGCCGCAGAGCTTTTGCAGGTCAAAGCTGGTTTTCCGGTTGTCCATCAGGGTCCTGGCGGTACCCAGCCGCCGGAAATGGGCACCGATGGCACCCAAAATGGCAATGGGCTCCTGCTGCATCTTTAAAAGCTGCTGCAGCTTCAAAAGGGCCCCGTCGTACTTCCCGGCGCTCATCAGGTCTGTCATCTGGAACACCACTGCGTCCAGTACCGGCTCCGTCACTGCGTCAATATCCGCCTTGCAGATGGTATCCGATCCTGAATAGGCGGAGATCTTTTCGATCTCTCCCAGTAAGGAGGTCATTGTGCCGTCGGTAATGTCGATGAGGTACATGCACAGGTCCGTGGAGATCTTCTTCCCCCGGCTGCCAAAGCCCCGGGTCAGCCAGTCTACCAGATGCCGCTGGTCCTGCTTGGCAAATTCCACCAGGCTTCCCTGCCGGTCCACCGCCTCCCAGAGCTTTTTCATCCGCTTGTCCGGCTTCCAGACCACATTGGGGTAGACAAAGATCACGGTGCAATAGTCCGGAATATCCCCCAAAATGGCCGCCGCCCGGTCCCTGTCCCCTTCCGTCAGCTTAAAGGGGTCAATATCGTCCACCTGGACCAGGGTGTGCTCCGCCATCATAGGCAGCCCCTCCACCGCCTCCCCAAAGGCGGTCAGGTCGAAGGTCTCCGTATTGAACCGATGGTAGTTAAAAGACTCCGTCAGTTCGTCCAGCAGCAGCTTTTTCACCTGGCCCAGGTAGTTTTCCAAGAGGAAGGTTTCCTCGCCGTAGAAAAAGTACAGCCGCTTCAAATCTTTATTTTTGATCTGCTGCCGGAGCCTGTTCAGCTCCTCGCCGTCAGATTTTGGTTTTGCCAAGGGTGTTACCTCCTGAAAAGAATGGTGCCCCCTTTGTCCGTCCGGTACACGGGGCAGCCGATATTCGAAAGCCTGGCCAGCACCTCTTCGGCGGGGTGCCCATAGGAATTGTGTTTGCCAACGGAAATGGCCGCCACTCTGGGGCGGACCGCCTGAAAAAGCGCACTTGACGTGGCATTCTTGGAGCCATGGTGGCCCACGACCAAAATATCCACCTGCGGCAAGCGCCTTGTCTCCACCAAGCGCCGTTCTCCGGCCAGGTCTAAATCGCCGGTGACAAGTATAACACAGTTTTTCGATTCAAACAAGATGACCATGCTGTTTTCCTGGCTGGAATTGCCGCCGTCGTAGGGAAAAAAGCGCAGCAGTCCCCCGCCAAAGGGGATCGCCGTGTCCTGGGCCACCGTCAGGACCGCATCCATCTTTTCTTCTAACGATGGATATTCCCCAGGCAATGCCAGGTATTTGGTACCGACCCTGCCCAGCAGATACCCGGCGCCCCCTGCGTGGTCCGCATCAAAATGGGTCAGGGCCATGCCGTCCAGCCGAAAAATGTTTTGGCTCAGCAGCTCCTCTGCCGCCGCATCCGCCGCCGTCTCTCCGCTCCAGCCGCCGCAATCGATGAGGAAGGTCTCTCCCCCGCTTTGCAGCAACAAGCTTTGGCCCTGGCCCACATCCAGCACCGTCAGCCGGCATTTGTCCTGCCGGGGCACCCAGTAGGACAAAAATTGACACAGGGCAAACAGGACACAGCCTGCAAAGGCATAGTACCGGACCCTGCCCCGTTTCGTCACCAGATGCAGCCCGGCCAGAAGATAGGCCCCGATCAAAAAGACGACGCTGAAAATGCCGCAGGTGTAGATGGCCGCCATAGGCACCCGGCTGAATGTTTTCGCAACGGTCAAAACCAGCCGGATGGGATAGTGGAGGAGCTTTCCCAGAAGCATTCCCAGAGGCAAATACGCCGCCCCCAGGGCGCAGGTAAGGGCCACGCCATAGAAGATGATGGAGATCAGGCCCAAAAACAGTAAATTGGTCAGCGGTGCAATGACGCTCACCACCCCAAAGGCCTGCATTCCCACCAGGGTAGAAAGGCCTGTGGCGCTGAGGGTCACAGAAAGGGACCCTGCCAGCCACCGCTTGAGTCTTGAAAGAAGGCTCTTCCCTTTTGCTCCGCCCATTTTCGCCTCCAAAAAGGCCTGGATTCGGGAGGCAAACAGGAAGATACCCATCACGCTAAGTACAGACAGCTGAAAGCCCACTGCCTGGATGGTAAATGGATTTTGAAATAAAATCAGCAGCGCCGCAAAGGCCAGCTCCGTCAGGCCGTCATATTCCCGACGGATGAGAAAGGCCAGCATCATGAGCCCCAGCATGAGGCCTGCCCGGCATACGGAAGGGGTGAACCCCGCCAGAGCCGCAAAAAGCAGCAGTGCAGGACCGCCCAGGCAAAAAGTCAGCCAGGGCTTTCCCAGGGTGAGCCTTTGGATCAGCAGATACAATACCGCCACATGGAGGCCGGACACGGCGATGACGTGCCGGATGCCGCTGACGGTCAGGGCGGTTTTGGTCTCGTAATCCAATTCGCTGCTGTCCCCCAAAAGCAGGGACTGGGCGAAGGGGTAGTCCTCCTCTAGGCACTTCCGCAGAATGTTTTTCATCCTTTGGGCCATTCTTCTGGGAAAATAACGCAGACTTCCCGCCTCTCCCGTTCCGAAGACGGTCTCCGTCTTTGCGGAGGTGGTGGCCAGGATGCCGCTTCCGGGATAGTAGTCCGATTCCCTTTCCCCGCCGGGGAGGGTCAGCTTAAATTGGAACCGGCCGGTGAGGGTATTCCCGGGTTCCACCTTCTGGTCTTCTTTTAGGTAGGTCAGCACATCGTAGGCCTTTCCGTCGATATACACCCGGCCGGGAAGGCGCATCCCGTAGTCCGTTTCCTCCCCATAGTCCAGAGCCAGAATTTCAGCGGTAAGGGTCTGGCCGTCTAAGATATAGAAGGGCTCGTAATAGGTTTTCTGCAAAAAGAACATCTGCCCGGCCCCTGCCGCCATCCCCAGCATCACCGCCAAAGGGATCCGCAGCCAGGGGAGCTTGCGAAAAGCAAGGGTCAATAGGACCAGGAGAACTCCGGCGGCCAGCAGCAGAAAAAGGCTTTTGCCCCAAAGCAGGCCCGTACACAGCAGTAAAGCCCCGGCAAAACCCACCGCAAACCAGCCTAGCTTCCGCATCCTGCCACCTCCCCTCTTTGCCGGTATCATATCATGGAAAAGGGGGAAAAGCTATAAAAAATTATAAAAGCAGGCAGATTTTGTGCGTTGCGTTTTTCGGAACACATAGACAAATGGGGATTTGTATGTGTCATTGCGAACCATCCCGCAGGATGGTGTGGCAATCCCCCAGGTGAATGGTACAGGCTAACCGGCGGGAAAAATCCCCTGCCCCCTCCTGCATGGAGGGGGTGGCCCGCAGGCCGGGGGTGGAGGGGACCCCTACGAAAACAGATAGGTTCGTTGAAAAAATCAGCCTAAATTTGGAAAATACTATTCATCCAACTACGGGAAAATATCGTACCTGATCCCCTCCACCCCTGCCGCTGCGGCGGCCCACCCCCTCCATGCAGGAGGGGGCAAGGGGATTTCCGCCCGTCAGTCTGTACCATTCATCCTGGGGGTTGCCACGCCAGTTTGCGAACTGGCTCGCAACGACATGTTTTTTTAGATCTACAAATCCTTATTTACTAATCTCAACCCATCCTACGCAAAAACGCAGCCATGCCCGGCTGCGTTTTGTTATTGGTTTTCCCCGTCCTCTTTTTCCATTTCTTTTAAGAGCTTCTGGTCCTTTTTGGAGGACAGGTCCAGCTTTTCGTACATATCGGGCCTTCGTTCCCGGGTCCGGCGGAGGGACTGCTTCCGTCTCCATTGGTTTACCTTTTCGTGGTTTCCGGAGAGCAGTATTTCCGGCACTGCCCTTCCGTGCCAGACGGCGGGGCGGCTGTACTGGGGGTATTCCAGGAGGCCGGAAAAATGGCTTTCATCCTCAAAGCACTCCGGGTCTGCCAGCACTCCGGGGACCATCCGGCAAACGGCATCCGTTACCGCCATGGCGGCAATTTCGCCGCCGGTGAGCACAAAGTCCCCAATGGAGATCTCTTCGTCTACGCACTCATCAATGAATCGCTGGTCGATGCCCTCATAGTGGCCGCAGACCAGGATCAGGTTGTCCATTTTGCTTAGGCGAATGGCATCCTCCTGCCGAAAGGTATGGCCGCAGGGGGACATATATACGGTGTGTACCGGCCCGCCGGCCTCGTCGCAGACCGCCTCCCAGCAGCGGTAGATAGGGTCTGCCTGCATGATGGCCCCCCGGCCGCCGCCGTAGGGGTAATCGTCCACCTGGTTCTGCTTGTTGGAGGTATAGTCCCGGATCTGGTGGGCTTCAATGCGGATATAGCCCCGCTCCTGGGCCCGGCCCAGAATGCTTTCGGACAATACATCCCCCAGCGTATCAGGGAACAGGGTGAGAATATCAATCCGCATCGGTTTCCATGCCCTCCAGCAGCTTTACGTCCATTCGGTTTTCTTTCAGGTTTGTCCCTAAGATAAATTCCTTTACCGCGGGGATCATGTATTCCCTGGTCCCCTCTACCACGTACACCTGATTCCCGGGATAGTCCAGCACCTGGGATAAAGCGCCGATCTTCTTCCCGTCGGCATAGACCTCCATGCCGGTAAGCTCCCCGGCGAAGATCACGTCGCCTTTTACATCCTCCCGGAAGATCTCTACCTTTTTCCCCCTTAGGGCCTGGGCCAGTTCCATGGTGTCTACATTCTTTAATTTCAGAAGATTGCAGGTGCCCTGCACCCGGCAGGAAGCAATGTCATAGGGCTTCCCGGCAATGCGGCACCGGGAAAAGGGCAGCATAGTTTCGGGGCTATCCAGCCAGGTAAGCATTTTTACTTCTCCCCGGACCCCGTGGGTATTGACGATCTCCCCTGCCTCGATAAACGGAAGTCTCATACGTTTCTCCTTTATACTAAAAAACGAAAATGCGTGACGAAATCGCCACGCATAGCCGTTTAGTCCACAATTTCCACAGTGACCTTTTCGCCAGTGCGCTGGGCCACCGTTTTGATAATGGTACGGATCTCCTTGGCGATCCGCCCCTGGCGGCCGATCACCTTGCCCATGTCGCCTTCGGCCACATGGAGCTCCAGCACCGTGCCGTCCTCTTCGGTCTTTTCGACAACGGTGACGGAATCGGGATCGTCAACCAGGCTCTTTGCCATATACAGCAAAAGTTCCTTCATTGTGCCACTCCTTCAAAGGGGCTTACAGAACACCGGCGTTCTTCAGCAGAGCCCGAACGGTATCGGTGGGCTGAGCACCGTTCTTGATCCAGTTCTGAGCCTTCTCGGCGTCCACGGTAATGGTGGCGGGAGCGGTCAGGGGATTGTAGGTACCGATCTCTTCGATGCAGCGGCCATCACGGGGAGAACGGGAATCGGCAACAACGATACGGTAGTAAGGAGCCTTCTTGGCGCCCATTCTTCTCAGTCTGATCTTAACCATGAAAGTTTCACCTCCATAAAAAGTCTAAAAATATATATCGCAAAGCAATTGCTTACAGCGAACCAAAGAATTTACATGCCCGGGAAACGCATCCCGCCAAAGCCGCCCAGTCGCTTGAGCTTCTTGGCAGTGCCGGGGGCTGAGAACTGCTTCATGAGCTTGCGCATCTGCTCAAAGGACTTTAGCAGCTTATTGACGTCCTCTACCTTCAGGCCGCAGCCGGCGGCGATCCGCTTTTTGCGGCTAGCCCCGATGATGGAGGGATTCTCCCGCTCCTTGGGGGTCATGGAAAGGATGATGGCCTCGGTGTGGGCCATGGCCTTGGGGTCCAGCTTCACGTCCTTCAGGTTGGCGCCGCCGGGCATCTGAGCCAGGATATCCTCCATAGAGCCCATGCTTCTCAGCTGTACCATCTGGTCGTAGAAGTCCTGGAGGGTAAAGCGGTTGGTTTTCAGCTTCTCCTCCAGCTTGGCGGCCTGCTTGGCATCGTATGCCTTTTCGGCCTTCTCGATGAGGGAAAGCACATCGCCCATACCCAGGATCCGGCTTGCCATCCGGTCCGGGTGGAAGACCTCGATGTCCTCCAGCTTTTCGCCCATACCGGCGAACTTGATGGGCTTTCCGGTGACGGCCCGAACGGACAGGGCCGCGCCGCCTCTGGCATCGCCGTCCAGCTTGGAAAGCATGACGGAATCGATGTCCAGCCACTCGTTAAAGGTCTGGGCCGCGTTGACGGCATCCTGACCGGTCATGGCGTCTACCACCAGCATAATTTCATCCGGTTTTACGGTGGCCTTGATGTTTTTCAGCTCTTCCATCAGCGCCTCGTCCACATGGAGACGGCCGGCGGTATCCAGGAAGACCATATCGTAGCCTCTCTGACGGGCGTAGAGCACCGCCTCCTTGGCGGTGACCACAGGGTCCTGGGTGCCCTTTTCAAAAACAGGGATGCCCAGCTTTTCGCCGCAGACCTTCAGCTGCTGGATAGCGGCGGGCCGGTAGACGTCGCAGGCGACGAGCAAGGGGTTTCTCCCCTGGCGCTTCATGAGACCTGCAAGCTTACTGCCATTGGTGGTCTTACCGGCGCCCTGAAGGCCAACCAGCATAACCACGGTGGGCCCGTTGGGGTTGATATGAATGTGTTTTGTTTCCGCGCCCATGAGCTTGCACAGCTCTTCGTTGACGATCTTCACGATCATCTGGGCGGGGGTCAGGGATTCCAGCACGTCCACGCCTACGCAGCGCTCGGTAACGGACTTTGTGAAATCCTTTACGACCTTATAGCTGACATCCGCCTCCAAAAGCGCCATCCGGATCTCCCGCATGGCCTCCTTCACATCTGCTTCTTTCAGCCTTCCTTTGCCGCGAAGCTTTTTGAAGGTGGCGGATATTTTGTCGGTCAAGCCTTCAAATGCCATAGCTTACTCCTCAAGTTCCCGGGCCTGGGACAGGATGATCTGGGCCAGGTCCGCGCACTGCCTGTCCCCTGTTTCCAGAAGCTTTTTGGCAGCCTCCGCAATTTTCCCTGCGGCTGCGCGGACCTTTTCGTCCCTGCGGACGAAACCGGTCTTTTCTTCCATATTCCGAAGCATCGCTTCTGCCCGGCTCAGGTTGTCGTACACACCCTGGCGGCTGACGCCCAGCTCCTGGGCGATCTCCCCCAGGGAAAGGTCTTGGTTGTAGCGCATATCCAGGCAGGCACGCTGCTTTTCCGTCAGCAGTTCTCCGTAATAGTCGAACAGCAGAGTCATTTCCAGTGCGTCGTCCATGGATGCGTCCTTTCCCTTGTCAAGGCTTTCCCCTTGACAGCTTGGATATGATACTATATTTTTTTCGGTTTGTCAAGTACTTTTCCTTGACAGGCAGAATATTTTCTCTGACAAGCGGGACAATTGTATGAGTTAACGATTTGTCTGTAGTTGTTTCAGGTAGCATTTGTTAGAAACGGATACCATCTCTGACAGGAGTTCGCCTCCGGCGGTGGTTTTCTTGTTCCGGCAAGAAAATCAATAAGAAGCCGGCTCAAGGGGGGCATTGAAGTCTCGCTCCCACTCCAAGCCATCCCCCCTTGAGAATCCCCCCGGCGTACCGTTCAACCTGCTAATCTAAAACCTTTTTCGAGTAACACAACAGTGGACCGCCGGAAAGCCAGACGATACGAAAATCACTGCTTCTGTTTTTTAAAATGATACGTCGGTAAATCGTTACGAACGTTTCTGCTTTTTGAGACGCAGTAAATAGGGTTTAGACCGGTACGTTGAATGGTACGCCGGAGAGGGGTCCTTAGGGGAGAGGCGGCTTTGAGTGGGAGCGAAACTTCAGCGCTCTCCCCTAAGCCGGATTCTTTCATTCTTTCTTGCCGGAACAAGAAAGAATCTCCCGCAGGGAGAAC
>JBNMHR010000066.1:0-10467 GCA_050872865.1 Faecousia sp.
CCCTCCATGCAGGAGGGGGCTAGGGGATTTCCGCCCCGTCAGCTTATACCATTCAACCGGGGGGTTGCCACACCAGTGTGCGCACTGGTTCGCAACGACATCTGTTTTCTTTAGCCCTCCACAAATCCTTATTCCCGCAAGAAAGGTGATCCACGTGTTTTTGATCGTAAACCCCAGCAGTGTCCCCGAAAAGCATTTCTTTTTAGAGGCCGTCTACAGCCCCCGGATGGATACCCTTTTCCGTATTCTGTTCCTGGCAGCGGCCATTTTATTTCTGGGGACCCTTCTTTGGATCGCCCATAAGCGGGGAGGGAAATAGACCATGCTTTTTTCCAGTGTCATCTTCCTGTGTTATTTTCTCCCGGCGGTACTGGTGCTTTATTACCTGCTTTTCTTTTCCAGGACGGCCCAGAACATACTGCTGCTCCTTTCCAGCCTCCTGTTTTATGCCTGGGGGGAGCCGGTGTATATTCTTTTGATGCTCTTTTCTATCCTGTTTAACAGCCTGATGGGGTACCTTGTCCAGGGGGAGCGGAAGGGGAAACGGTTCTTTTTGATCGCTGCCCTGGTGTGCAATCTGGGGATGCTGTTTGTATTCAAGTATCTTACGTTTCTCCTGAAAAGTGTGGGGGTCCGGGGCTTTTCCGTGAGCCTGCCCATTGGCATTTCCTTTTATACCTTTCAGGCCCTATCCTATGTGGTGGATGTGTATTGGGGGAAGGTCAAGGCGGAAAATCCCTTTTATGTGGGGCTGTACATTTCCTTCTTCCCCCAGCTCATTGCCGGGCCCATTCTGACCTACAGCACCGTGGCGGAGCAGATCCGGCACCGGAAGGAGTCCTGGGACGGGTTCTGCCTGGGGGCCTGCCGGTTTGTGGCGGGGCTGGGGAAAAAGGTGCTGCTTTCCAACAATTTTGCGGCCATTGCGGACAATGTGTTCGCCTGGTCCGCCATCGGCACGGAACGGCTCCAGGTCCCGGCCATGCTGGCATGGGTAGGGAGTATTGCCTACACCCTGCAGATCTATTTTGATTTCTCCGGCTATTCCGATATGGCCATTGGACTGGGGGCCATGTTCGGCTTCCGGTTCCCGGAAAATTTCAATTACCCCTATGCCGCCGTGTCCATTACGGACTTCTGGCGGCGGTGGCACATTTCTTTGACCAGCTGGTTCCGGGAATATGTATACATCTCCTTAGGAGGCAACCGCCACGAGAACAAGGATATCATGGTCCGGAACCTCTTTTTGGTGTGGCTTCTCACGGGGATCTGGCACGGGGCCAACTGGACGTTTTTGTTATGGGGCCTCTTTTATTTTTTGGTCCAGCTGACGGAGCGGTTCTTCGGGTACGCCGAAAAGATCCCGGGGCCTATTTGGAACCGTGTGTATACCCTGCTCATCGTCAATTTTGCCTGGGTGGTTTTCCGGGCGGATGACCTGTACCAGGCGGGAAGGTTTCTCTTAAATATGCTGGGCCTGAACCGGAACGGGCTTTGGAGCGATGTGGCGGTACTGTTTCTCAGGGAAAACTGGGTGTTCTTCTTGGCAGGGATCTTCTTCAGCGCCCCGGTGGCAAGGATGGGAAACGAATACCTATACAAAACCGACTCCGGGCTCAATAGGCTATTGGCCGTGTGCTACCCGGCGGGGATGCTGCTGCTGCTGGTGACTTGTATTGCCTACCTGGCCAGCGGGAGCTATAATCCGTTTATTTATTTTAATTTTTAGAGCCGAAAACGTAGGGCCGGCTACTTTTTCGCCCAAAAGGTAGCGATACGAAACCGGTAGGTTGAATGGTACCTGCCGTGAGTCCAGAGTCCCTTCCCCTCTCCAAGCTTGGAGAGGGGAAGGGGAGCTTGCCTTCGGTGCCTGTCATTCGTCGTACTCTTCTGTACCGGTAGCTTTCGGGCGGCTGATAGTCGCCCCTACGCTTGATGAGGGTGAAGCTTTATGTATCTTCTTCGCAAACACATTTTTACGGCGCTGTTTATTCCCATACTGCTTCTTTTTTCCGCCTGGAACGCCTGGAAAACCGCACCGGCGTTATTTGCCGCGGCCCGGGGGAAGAGCCCTCAGCAGGCCGTGACGGCGCTGGACAGCGCGGTGACGGAAAACCTAGCCGGGAGAATGGATTTTATCGAATTCTACTCCTGGCTCCAGCGGCTGATGGACAAACGGGAGATCGGCAACTTTGCTTACATCAAGGATGAAGCAGGCTTTCTTCACTACAACTCTTTTTTCCGGGAGGCGGAGCCTCAGCTGTTTGACTACGCCCTGCGGGTCAAACGGATGCAGGACTGGGCGGCCGAAAAAGATACACAACTTCTGTTTGTATTGGCCCCCAGTAAGTACATCCCCGGGATCACCCGGCTTCGGCCCGGGCTTTCGGCCAACGATCCGGCGGCGGAGGCGGAAACCCTGCTGATCTATTTAAATCGCCTGGGGGTCCAGACCCTGGACCTGGGGGACTATTTACCCGGGGAGGGACTAAGCTATGAGGAGACGTTCTTCCGCACGGACCACCACTGGACCATCCCGGCGGCTTTTGAAGCCGGTAAAATCCTCTTTGATGCCTTAAATCAGCGCTTTGGGGCGGACCTGGACGGCAAGAGCCTGGAAGCGAACCAATACCGGGCCGTGACCTATCCCAAAGGCATGCTGGGCTCCATGGGCAGGCGTACGGGAGTCAACTTTGTGGGCCTGGAGGATTTTACCGCCCTGTGGCCCCTGTACGACAACCAATACATCCGGGATACTCTGGAGGAAAGCGGCACCGTGACCCATACGGAGGGCAGCACCGAGGAGACCCTTTTGATGCTGGAGACTTTGGAACAGGACCGGGGAGTCTACCGGGACTCCATGTACTCGTTGTATCTCAACGGGGTCCGGGCTTACGACCGGATCCTGAATGTGACGAACCCGGAGCGGCCAACGGTATTTTTCCTGCGGGATTCCTATTTTTCCCCGGTGATGACCTTCCTGGCCCCCTGCTTCGGCCGGATGGAGGCCATGTGGCTGCTGGAAAAGCAGATGGACATAGAAAGCTTTGTAAAAGAAAATCAATTCGATTACATCATTCTGGAGCTGTACCCATACAATATCGGTGACGAGGCGTTCAACTTCTTTCGGGAGGGATGAAAATGAGAAAAGGCTGGGGCAAAAGAATATGGTTCCTGGTAAATATGTACTTTACGGCGGTGTATCTGCTGTGGAGAATTTTCTTTACCATTCCCTTTGGCTACGGCTTTGTGTCTGTTTTTGCGGGGCTGACCCTATTGGTCGTAGAGGCCCTGGGCATGGTGGAGGCCTTTATCCACTATCTCAATATGTACAATGTGGAAAACTATCCCCTGCCCATAACAGACGAAAACACCTGGCCGGAGGTAGACGTATTCGTTTCCACCTACTCCGAGCCTCCGGCCTTGCTGCGAAAGACGCTGCTGGGCTGCAAGCATATGGACTACCCGGACAAAGGCAAGGTACATATCTACCTCTGTGACGATGGGAATCGGGAGGAAATGCGAGCCCTGGCAGAGGAGCTGGAAGTAACCTATCTCTGCCGGAACACCCACAAGGGGGCCAAGGCGGGAAACCTGAACCATGCGCTCAGCAGCAGCGATTCCCCCTATATTGTGACCTTTGATGCGGATATGATCCCCAGAAGCTGCTTTCTGACCAAGACCATTCCCTATTTTGTGGATGCGGAGCGGAAGAACGCAGATCTTCCCCCGGAAAAGCAGGTGGAGCTGGGCTTTGTGCAGACCCCCCAGAGCTTTTACGACCTGGACCTGTTCCAGTTCCACCTGTATTCCGAGGGCCGGGTGCCCAACGAGCAGGACTACTTTTATAAGGATATCCAGGTGGCCCGGACCCGGACCAACAGTGTGATCTACGGCGGCTCCAATACCGTCCTCAGCCGGAAGGCACTGGAAGAGGTAGGGGGCTTTTATACGGGGGCCGTCACCGAGGACTTTGCCACAGGCATTCTCATTGAAAAAGCGGGCTTTGTCAGCTTGGGCCTGGGGGAGCCCCTGGCCGCCGGCATGAATCCGGGGAGCCTGCAAAGCCTCATCCAGCAGCGTTCCCGCTGGGCCAGAGGGGTGATCTCCACCGGTCGGAAAATGCACATCTTTACCTCCCGGAAGCTGACCTTTGCCCAGAAGATGAACTATTGGGCCTCCGTGTGGTACTGGTATGCCCCCGTGAAGCGGCTGAGCTATATTATGTCTCCCATTCTCTATGCGACCTTTGGATTTATGGTCTTCCGCTGTACCCTGCCCCAGGTACTGCTGTTTTGGCTGCCCATGTATTTGAGCAGCAACATCAGCCTGCGGACCCTGAGCCAGAACATCCGAAATACCAAGTGGACGGCCATTTACGAGACGGCCCTGTTTCCCTTTTTGCTGCTGCCCGTGCTGCTGGAAACCGTTGGTATTTCCTTGCGGCAGTTTCAGGTCACCCAGAAGGAACGACGGGCAGGGAAGCAGGGCACGAATCTACTGTACATGGTGCCTTTCCTGATCCTCATCTTCCTGTCCCTCATCGGCATTGCCAACTGTGTCCGCATTATTTTCGACAGCGGTTCCTTCAGCCCCATTGTGGTGCTGTTCTGGCTCATCAACAACCTGTTTATGCTGGTGATGGCCCTGTTTTTTGTAGATGGCCGGGCCCTTTACCGGGGCAGCGAGCGGGTAAAGGTCAGCCTTCCGGGGCACCTGTTGGTTTCCGGGAAGCCTTACGAATGCCTTACCAAGGACCTGTCCGAGACCGGGGCGGCGGTTTTCCTGAAAAAACCCATCTATCTGGGAACCGGAGATATTTTCTTAGAGCTGGAAACGCCAAAATACCGAGTATCTCTGAAGGTAGAGCCGGTATACGTGACCCAGGCCGGGGAAACCTGGCTGTATGCCTTCCAGATCCTGGACCTGACGGGGCAGGTGGAAGACTGGCTGGGGCTTCTTTACGACCGGGCGCCCACGCTTCCTATGGAGATCCGGAAAAACAGCGGCTTTTACGAGGACCTGAGCCTGAACATTGACCGCCGGGTCCGGGAACCCTTTACGGAAAAACGGAAAACGCCCCGGCTCAGGCTGCTGACGCAGATTTCGGAATACCCAATTTACGACTTTAACTATCTGGCCGTGACCCTGGAGGGCCGTACCCGGCCAGAGAAGATCACTATGGATCTTCCTGGGATCGAACCCATGATTTTCGACTACAGCCGGGAAGTGGGGACAAAGGGCGTGTACCTGCTGGAGGAACCGGAAACGGTATATGCCACCCGAGAAAGGAGCGATGCCATCATGGAAGCAGTTCTGGCCCTGGCACCCAGGCAGCCCCGGAAGCCTGCAAAGAAAAAGCAGAAACAGAAGGAATTTGATGAAATGGACACGATATTGCCCAAGTAAGTATTTTCCCCCGCCCAGGCGGGGGATTTTTCGCTTTCCTCTTCAAAAGAACCACAGAATATGCTATAATGCGGAAAAACATACACAAAGGAGACTGCTATGCTACCGGAGGCATTTTTGAAACGGATGGAGGCCCAGCTGGGGCCGGAATATGGGGCATTTTTGGAGAGCTTCCAGCGGCCCCGGGCGGTGGCGCTTCGGTTCAATCCCTTAAAGGGAAAAGGGGAGAAGCCTGCGCTGCCCTTTTCTTTGGAGCCGGTACCCTGGGAGCCTATGGGATACTACTACGATCCCCAGGCCCGGCCGGGGCTGCATCCCTACCATGAGGCAGGGGTATACTACCTGCAGGAGGCCAGCGCTATGTCGCCGGTGGTCCTGCTGGACCCCCAGCCGGGAGAAAAAATTTTGGATCTGTGCGCCGCTCCCGGAGGGAAAAGTACCCAGATCGCGGGAAGGCTTTTGGGCAAGGGGCTTCTTGTCTGCAATGAGATCCACCCGGCCAGAGCGAAGATCCTTTCCCAGAACATCGAGCGTCTGGGGGTAGGCAATGCCCTGGTGACCAATGAGAAGCCGGAAAATCTTTGCCGCCGTCTGCCCGGATTTTTTGACCGGGTGCTGGTGGATGCCCCCTGCTCCGGCGAGGGCATGTTCCGGAAGGAGGAAGCAGCGGTGACGGACTGGAGCCCGGAGACGGTAGAGATGTGCGCCCGCCGCCAAAGTGAAATTCTGGACTGCGCGGCAAAGATGGTACGCCCCGGTGGCTTACTGGTATATTCTACCTGCACCTTCGCCCCCCAGGAGGACGAGGAGGCGGTGGAGGCCTTCTTGCAGCGGCATCCGGAATTTGTACCGGAGCCGGTGGAGGCCCCTTGGTTCGTTTCCGGGGAAAAGGGCTCCTACCGGATGTGGCCCCATAAGCTCCGGGGGGAGGGACATTTTGCCGCCCGGCTGCGTAAGCTGGATGGGGAAGAGACGGAAATCATGGAGGAGACCGGGGCAGCCTTGCCGAAGGCCTGGCAGAGCTTTGCCCGGGAGACGGGGATATCCCTTCCGGGAAAGAACAGCGTCACCTTTGGGGACCGGCTGTTCCTCCTGCCGGAAGGAGTGCCAAGGCTGCAGGGGCTCCGGGTCCTGCGGCCGGGGCTGGAGCTGGGGACCCTTAAAAAAGACCGGCTGGAACCTGCCCACGCATTGGCCCTATGGCTGAAGGACTACCAAAACACGGTGAATTTTGCCTGGGACAGCGAAGAGATCAAACGGTATCTCCATGGGGAGGTATTGCCCGGGAAAACCAAGGGCTGGTGCCTTGTGACCGTAGACGGCTACAGCATCGGCTGGGCCAAGGGAGACGGAAATCAGCTTAAAAACCACTATCCCAAGGGCCTGAGACGGTAAGCGCAGGATTTCCTTCTTTACATCTTTCCGCTTTTGTGTTAGAATACGCTGGAAACAGTGTGTTTTGAATCCCCAATCTATCACAAGGAGAGGATCATTCCTTGGCCAGATATGAAATTAACGGCGGCAGACCCCTGGAGGGGACCGTCACCATCAGCGGCGCCAAAAATGCGGCAGTGGCCATTCTGCCTGCGGCACTGCTGGTCAGCGGAGTATGCCGCGTTGAAAACGTACCTGATATATCCGACGTCCGGATCTTACTAGACATTCTGGAAGGAATGGGCGTCCGGCTGCGTTATCCGGAACCCCATGTGGTAGAGCTGGACAGCACGGATGTAAAGTGCACCATGCCGAACCCGGAGCTGGTTCGAAAAATGCGGGCCAGCTATTATCTGATGGGCGCCCTTTTGGGCCGCTTTGGCCACGCCCATGTGGCCCTGCCCGGCGGCTGCAATTTTGCCTCCCGCCCCATCGATCAGCACATCAAGGGCTTCGAGGCCCTGGGCGCGGATGTGGACGAAACGGAAGAATACATCGCCCTGAAGCCCTCTGAAGCGGGGCTCCACGGGGCCCGGATCAGCCTGGATATGGCCAGCGTCGGCGCCACGGTGAACATCATGGTGGCGGCCACCCTGCTTCCCGGCCAGACCGTCATCGAAAACGCGGCCAAGGAGCCCCACATTGTGGACCTGGCCAACTTCTTAAACACCATGGGAGCCCGGATCACCGGTGCGGGCACGGACACCGTCAAAATTCGTGGCGTCAACTCCCTGCGGGGCGGCACCTACGCCATCATCCCGGATCAGATCGAGGCCGGTACCTACATGGCGGCGGTGACGGCGGCCGGGGGCAATGTGCTGGTGCAGAACGTGATCCCCAAGCACATGGAGTGCATTACCAGTAAGCTCCAGGAAATGGGCGCCAAGGTCATCGTATTTGACGATGCCATCCGGGTCATGCGAGAGGGCTCTTTGCGGAAGTCCACCGTAAAGACCATGCCCTATCCCGGTTTCCCCACGGATATGCAGGCCCAGGTCTGCGTGTGCATGGCCTTGGCCAAGGGTACCAGCCGATTAACGGAAAGCGTCTACGAGACCCGGTTCTTCGGCTACTGCTCGGAGCTGCAGAACATGGGGGCCAATATCGTTATCAACGGGAAAACCGCCGTGGTCCAGGGGGTGGAAACCCTTTCCGGCACCACCGTGTACGCCCACGACCTGCGGGCCGGTGCGGCACTGGTGATCGCGGGGCTGTCTGCCCAGGGTACCACCATTGTACAGGATATCCACTATGTGGAGCGGGGCTACGAGGACCTGATCGGCAAGCTCACCGCCCTGGGGGCGGATATCAAGAGAGTAGAAGAATAACCACCGGGAGGAATGCAGCATGGCTACCATGGAACAGCAGGCGGAACAGATCGTAGATACCATTCTGGAGGACTATCGCAACGGCCGCAGCATCGACCGGATGGACCCCTTTGCCCACCCGGACAAGGCAGTGGTCATCGATATGATCGGCAAGCTCATGCGCATCGTCTTCCCCGGCTTCTCCCGGGACAAAAACTACCGCATTTACAACACCCATCACAACCTGTCCATGCTCATTGAGGATGTGATGTACAATCTGGTCAAGCAAATGACCATGGTGTTCAAAACCGAGCTTCCCGAGGCCCAGGCCCAGGAAAAGGCACAGAAAATCAGCCTGGATTTCTTCCGGGCCATTCCGGAGGTCCGGGCAGTGATCCAGACTGATGTGGAGGCTTTTTACGAGGGAGACCCGGCGGCCTACAGCACCGACGAGATCGTGTACTGCTACCCCGGCATGTTTGCCATTACGGTGTACCGGCTGGCCCATGTGCTGTATACCATGGGGGTACCGCTGATCCCTCGGATCATGACGGAACACGCCCACAGTGTTACCGGCATCGACATCAATCCCGGTGCCACCATCGGCCGGTATTTCTTCATTGACCACGGCACCGGCATCGTAGTGGGCGAGACCACCGTCATCGGGGACCATGTAAAGGTTTACCAGGGCGTGACCTTGGGCGCCCTGACCACCCGCGGGGGCCAGAGCCTGCGAGGCAAGCGCCGTCACCCAACCATCGAAGACAATGTGACCATCTACGCCGGTGCCTCCATCCTGGGTGGCGCCACTGTCATTGGAAGGGACAGCGTCATCGGCTCCAATGTATTCATTACAAATTCCATCCCCCCCTGCACCACCGTCAGCGTCAAGAGCCAGGAGCTCCAGATCCGCCAGCGTGGCTGCGACAAGGGCCCCGAGCCCTTCTGGCCGGAGGAACCGTAAAAAAGAGCCCCAACCGGCATTGACACCGGTTGGGGCTTGTGCTAAAATAAGGGTGTGGAAACCCAAGACGGTTGCCACAAATGTGAGTCGTCAGCTTAGGGCACTATGTGTCCGAGAGGTGAGTCGTCTGGTTGCGGCAGACGGCTCACTTGTTTTTATCATGAAACCGGTCGATCATCTGAACCAAGATCCAAACGATAGACAAGCAGCAGAAAAAATCCTGAAGCGTCATATGTATTGCCTCCTGCGGAAATATTTCCCGCGAAAGCTATACACGGCCCTCCTTTCCGCTTTCGCAGGATCGGGGGGCAACCGTCTTTTTACCGTACACCGTCTACATTAGAAGTGGACGGTGGGTTTCCACAAGGCAAGTGTAGCGCTCAGGTTCCGAAAAGTCAAGAAAAAAGCAAAAGAAGGGGCTTCCTTCGTCAAATCTCACAAAAGTGCGCTTATAAATCTGTAAACTCAAACGATTGCGGCAAGCGCGGAATTGTGGTATGATTACGCTATCCCGGTGGGACTCTGCTACTCCACAAAATAGCTTTGATCCCGCTAAAATAAAGGAGGAAACCCCGTCTGACTCACGGTGCGGCAGTGTGGAGACCTGTCGTAATGCCTCTGCTGTTTTGCTCGGCAGAGCGCGAGGGCATACATTGAGGATTCAGTATGTCCGGAGTCGAAAACCTATGGCAAGCGTAACCCTGAAGAACATCAAGAAAGTCTACCCCTTTAACGGCGACGATGCCAAGAAGAACAAGAAGAAAAAGAAGGGCGAAGAGACCAAGAAGACCAATCTGCAGATCACCGATGAAGGTGTTGTTGCCGTTCAGGCCTTCAATCTGGACATCAAGGACAAGGAATTCATCGTCCTGGTCGGCCCTTCCGGCTGCGGCAAGTCCACCACCCTGCGTATGATCGCCGGCCTGGAGGATATTTCCGACGGCGAACTGTACATCGGCGACCGTCTGGTAAACGATGTGGCCCCCAAGGACCGGGACATCGCCATGGTTTTCCAGAACTATGCTCTGTACCCCCATATGACTGTTTACGATAACATGGCCTTTGCTCTGAAGCTGCGCCATGAATCCAAAGAAGAGATCGACCGGAAGGTCAAGGAAGCCGCTGAGATCCTGGACATCACCCAGTACCTGGGCCGGAAGCCCAAGGCTATGTCCGGCGGTCAGCGTCAGCGTGTGGCCATCGGCCGGGCCATCGTCCGGAACCCCCAGGTCATGCTGATGGACGAGCCCCTCTCCAACCTGGATGCCAAGCTCCGTAACCAGATGCGTGCCGAGATCATCAAGCTGCGTCAGCGGATCAACACCACCTTCATTTACGTTACCCACGACCAGA
>JBNMHR010000067.1:0-10453 GCA_050872865.1 Faecousia sp.
GCCGCCGGACAGCTTTGCCAGACGCTCCTGGAGCTTCTCACGGTCGTAATCGGAAGTAGTAGTAGCGATGGCGGAACGGATCATGTGGGCACGGTCCGCAATGGCCTCGGGAGTGCCGTCGCCGTCAACAATAGTAGTGGTGTCCTTGGTGACGACTACCTGACGGCAGTGGCCCAGGTCGGTCATCTGCGCATCGCTGAGCTCCATGTTCAGGGTGCTGGAAATCACGGTACCACCGGTCAGCACGGCGATATCCTGCAGCATTTCCTTGCGGCGGTCGCCGAAGCCGGGGGCCTTGACGCAGACCACATTGAACCGGCCCTGCAGACGGTTCAGAAGCAGGGTAGCCAGGGCGTCGCCCTCTACATCCTCAGCGATGATGATGAGCTTCCGGCCGGACTTAACAATGGGCTCCAGGATGGGCAGGATCTCCTGAATGTTGGCGATCTTCTTATCGGTGATCAGCAGGTAAGCATCGTCCAGGACGGCTTCCATCTTGTCGGTATCGGTGACCATGTAGGGGGAGATATAGCCCCGGTCAAACTGCATGCCCTCGACTACGTCCAGGCCGGTCTCGGCGGTCTTGCTCTCTTCGATGGTGATGACGCCTTCGGTGCCCACCTTCTCCATAGCCTCGGCGATCAGCTTGCCGACGGCCTCGTCGCCGGAGGAAACGGTACCCACACGGGCGATGTCATCGGAGCCGTGGACGGGAACGGAGTTGGCCTTGATGGCCTCCACAGCGGCGGCAACGGCCTTTTCGATGCCCTTACGCATGACCATGGGGTTGGCACCGGCGGACAGGTTCTTCAGGCCCTCCCGGGTAATGGCCTGGGCCAGCAGCGTGGCGGTAGTGGTGCCGTCGCCGGCCACATCGTTGGTCTTGGTGGCGACCTCGCGGATCAGCTGAGCGCCCATGTTCTCAAAGGCATCCTCCAGCTCGATCTCCTTGGCGATGGTCACGCCGTCGTTGGTAATGAGGGGGGCGCCGTACTTCTTGCCCAGCACCACATTCCGGCCCTTGGGGCCCATGGTCACCTTAACGGTATCGGCCAGCTGGTCAATACCGGACTGCAGCTTCTTTCTGGCTTCTTCGCCATATACGATCATCTTAGCCATAATTCATTTCCTCCTTAGTCAGTCACAACGGCAAGGATATCATCCTGCTTGACGAACTTATACTCCACCTTGTCCAGGGTCAGGTCGGTGCCAACGAACTTGCCGACGACGACCTTGTCTCCCACGGAGACGGTCATGGTCACGTCCTTGGTGCCGGGGCCAACGGAGACGACCTCATAAATTGCGGGCTTCTCCTTGCTGCTGGTGGCGAGAATAATACCGGAGACGGTGGTCTCCTGTGCTTCGTGCTGCTTGAGCAGAACATTGTCTGCCATAGGCTTCAGCTTCATAATGATTCCTCCATACTGTAGGTATTTAGACTGTCGAAGTAAGGTCTTCGGCGATTATCTACTTTGTTAGCACTCGTTCTTCCTGAGTGCTAACATATCATATACCACTCTTCTCAAAAAAGCAAGAGGCAATTTTGCATTTTCCGTAAATAATTTATGAATGGATGCATCTGTCGGGGCGGCTACCAGCCGTCAGAAAGCTATCGATATAGGCCTGGTACGATGATGGTGCGCACCAAAGGCATGCTCCCCTAGCCTTCCCCTGGGAGGGGAAGGTGGCCCGCAGGCCGGATGAGGTCGAAAAGTCGAAGTTTAGAATGGGGTAAAGGCTTACAGGATAAGACTATTTTACATTCTCTTTCAACTTTAGGTACCTGCAACGCTCAGCCCTCAACCTCATCCGCCGCTGCGGCGGCACCTTCCCCTCCCAGGGGAAGGCTGGGGATACCATTCTTTCGGCTGGTCCCATTCAACCGGGGGATTGCCACACCAGTGACGTCGGTCACTGGTTCGCAATGACACAGTTTATGAGCCCCAGCAAATTCCGGTCCGTCAGGCCCGGGAGGGTGTAGGCCCCGTCCAGAAGGGCATCCACATTGTCCGCGTCGTTTTCGATCTCCTTGGAGAACAGCTGGGCGGTTTCCAACGTATCGCCGCCCAAAATGCACACCAGCAAAACGGATGCGAGCATGAACTTGACTCGGCACACAATATCCAGGTCCGAAACCGCCTGGAGCCAGTAGCGGGAAATAAGATACCGGAGCATGGCCCGGTCCTCCTTTCCCAGAGGCCGGGGGCTTGGGGACTGCAGCCGCTTTGCCCATTCCGGGGTCAGGATCTCCAGATTTCGAAAGGCATCCAAAAAGGCCTCCATATCTCCAAGGTTTTCCACAGTCGGCAGGTTTTCTGTGGAAAAATAAGTCTCCTCTTCCCCGTCCAGCAGGTCCTGGACGTACAGGCCGTAGAAAAAGAGCTTCTGCAGAGGCTGCTCCTCCTCCGTCAGCTCCATGGCCTTTTCCCGGGTGCGCAGAAGAAGGGCGGTATCCGGGTCCAAGTCCTCTTCCAATTGGCCTTTCTCCAGCCACTGCCAGTTTTCTTCCTGCAGCATGATCCTAGCCGCCTCCGGGCAGCTGAGCTCTAAGCCCAGCTCCGTAAAGCCATCGTATTCGTGGGTCAGCCTGGGGAACTCCCGGCAGGTTTTGCACAAGGCCTTCTCCCCCAGCTCCGCCTGGATGCGGCACAGGCCGTCTGCCCGCCACATGGGGCACCGGGTGCCGTCCAGGGAGAGATAGGTGACTCCATCCTCCTCTGTCAGAAATTCCCGGAGTTTATCTCCCAGGGGGCCGGGGATATTGCGGTAGTAAGCCGCC
This sequence comes from Faecousia sp., assembly GCA_050872865.1. Lineage (GTDB taxonomy): Bacteria > Bacillota > Clostridia > Oscillospirales > Oscillospiraceae > Faecousia. The sequence goes on from JBNMHR010000067.1 coordinate 2,780, forward strand.
TTTTCATCATCTACAGACACATCCCACTTCTGGCAGCAGCTGTCCGGGCATTGGGATGCGATGCAGCGAAAGGTATCGTAAAATTTCGGTTTGCGGATAAGCATGAGGAAGTCTCCTTTCTACAAAAACTTCCATTGCAGCCGGGGCCGCAATGGAAGCGTAAGTATTTATTCCTGTTTTGGTTTCAGCCGGTTGATGGTCTCGGAAGCGTCTTGCAGGGCCAGGCGGCTGGCGGCGATGGCGGCTTGCAGGGTATCCAGCTGGGTGGTGACCTCCTGTGCGATGCCTGTTACCTGGCGGACGGCGCTGTCTACCCGGGCAGAGGCCTGGTTCAATACGGCCCCGGTTTGGGCATAGATAAGGTTGGCCCGTTCCTTGGCCACCCGTTCCGCCCGCTCGGCCCGGCGATAGGCCTCCAGCTCCTGATTGCTGTCTAAGCGCGCCCCGCTGATCTGGACCACCGCATCCTTCTGGGCCTCGTCCCGCTGGCGCAGGGCCTCATCCCTTTGGGCCTGCAGGGCCGCCACCTGGGCTTCCAGAGCCTTGCACCGGTCCTCCCACTGGGTCTGGTAGGCCTGGAGCTGGGCCTCCTGCTGGCGGCACTTTTCCTCCAGCTGGCGCACCCGCTCGTCCTTAGGCCCATCCTCCTGAGCCTTCTTCGTCAGGTTTTCCAGGTCGGTGGTCAGGCGGTTGATCTGGGCAGTATGCTGGTTATTTAAGTACTCCAGATAATGGGCCACATCCTGCCGGTTAAAGCCGTTCAGGGCGGAGCGAAAGTTCAGGTTCATGGGCGTCTCTCCCCTGTCTTCTGTCAATTTTTTCTATTATAACACAGGGTTTTGGAGTTTACAATCCCGGATCCCGGAAAAACTTACCGGAACACCATATTGGCAAAGATACGCTCCATCCGGGTATTGGGGAACCGGGCATCGATAAAGGCCCAGAAGGCATTGGAGGCCGGGATCAGGTCCACTCTCTGGGACCAGCGGAACACGGCCAGCAGCGTGACCACGCAGTCAAAAACAAAGAATGCCGTCAATAACCAGGTGGCGATCTTCCCGATTTTGTTGGGGATCTTCAAAATGAGCTTTGCCATCATGGGATACAGGGTCTTCACCCAGAAGACGCCAAGGAAGCCCCAGAATACGGAGTACACCAGGCAGATCCGGCCGTTGATGTTAAAGGGCATATGGCTGTAGTCCCAGCTGACGGAGCCGAAGAGCATTTCCTGGGCCCAGGAGCAGAAGTATTCCAGAGCGCTGCCCACCAGGAAGCCCCCCAAAAAGGACAGCCACTTGCCCCGGTTCCGGTACTTGTATAGGGCAATGGTCAGGACCAACGCACCGGCTCCATACACCATGTTGAAGGGGCCATACACGAGACCCGACCGGCTTTCTAAGTATCCGTTGGTCAGCAGACACCAAAGTAGCTCCACAACCACGCCGCCGAAGCAGCCGATAAAGCACACCAGCAGCAGCTTATACAGGTTCAGGCCGGAGGCAAAGTGCCCGGTGCGGGTCTCCTCCAGGTCGATGACGGAGTTGGCCGGGGCCTTCAGCCGGAAGTGGGGCTGCCTTGTCAGGTCGTCCCACCGGGCGGAGAGCTCGTCGGACCGCTCCAAAATCTGCTGATTGGCCTTGGCGATATTCACCGCCGCCCGCCGCTGGGACCGAAGCCGGGTCATCACCGCCTTGCCGTAGCTTTCCGGATCCGTGGCTTCCGCCAGGTCCTCGTACAGGCTTTCCAGGTTGGGCTTTTCCTGGTCCAGCGTCTCCAGCAGGACCGCACTCTGGGCCTCCTCCGGGTAGATCACATCGTTTTCCGTAACGGTGTCGAATTCCCGCAGGGCCTTTTTCCATTTTTTGACCTTTTCTCTTGCAAGCCGCTTGCCTGCTCTTCTTTTTCCCGCCATATGGAACCTTCCCCTTTTCTGGCAAAATTATGAACTATGGTACGTAGAAACGCGAAAGTAAAACTGAACTGTCTGTGAAGAAACTGTGAATAAATAAAAAAAGAATTATTTGGTTGACTATCCGGGAAATCCATGATAAAACAGTTCAAAAGAGAAGTTTTAGGAGGTTTTTCTATGAGCATTTTCCTGACCCTGGCCTACCTGTTCTTCATCGGCAGCGTCATCGGCTGGATCATCGAGCTGCTGTTCCGGAACATTGTACACCACAATAAGAAGTGGGTCAACCCCGGTTTCTGTACCGGGCCCTACCTGCCCATTTACGGCTTTGGGCTGTGTACATTGTATCTGCTGGCAAGCCTTGAAAAGTACGAAATGATCGCAAATCCCCTGGTCAACAAGATCGTGCTGTTTGTGGCCATGGCCATTGGCATGACCCTGATTGAATACATTGCGGGCCTGTTCTGCCTAAAATATTTCAAGGTCATGCTGTGGGACTACTCCAATCTCTGGGGCAACGTCCAGGGGCTGATCTGCCCCCTGTTCTCCTTCTTCTGGGCAGTGCTGGGGGCCCTGTATTATTTCCTGGTGCACCCCTACATCCTGAACGGGCTGGACTGGCTGTCCCGGAACCTGGCCTTCTCCTTCTTTATCGGTATGTTCTTTGGCGTCTTCATCATTGATGTGTGCCATTCCGCCAACCTGGTGGTCAAGCTCAAGGCCTTCGCCGAGGAGAACCAGATGGTGGTCCGCTACGAAGCCCTCAAGAACCACATCCGGGAGAATTTCGAGGAGAGCAACAAGCGGCTCAAGTACAACTTCTTCCGTCCCTTCCACGATGAGCATCCCCTTGCCGAGCGGCTGAAGGAAATGCAGGAGAAGCTGGAAAAGTATAAGGTCATGAAACAGTAATTTTCTTCCCACCGGGAGGTGGCAGCACACCGGACGCAGGAGCCGTACCGCCCCTCATCCGGCCTGCGGACCACCTTCCCCCAGGGGAAGGCAAGGATTTACACAAGGAGGTAACTTATGAACGAAGTCAAGCAACCCAAAAAGCCGCTTGCCTATTACTATGGCATTGTGCTGCTTCTGCTGCTGGTATTCAACTGGCTAGTCATGCCCATGATCACCAATGCCAAGATCAAGGAAGTGGACTACGGCACCTTTATGTCCATGACCGAGGAGAAAAACATTGGCCAGGTGGAAATTGAGGACAACCAGATCCTCTTTACCAATAAGGACGAAACCCAAATCTTCAAAACCGGCCTGATGGAGGACCCGGACCGGACCCAGCGGCTTTACGACGCCGGGGCAAAGTTCAGCAGCGAGATCGTAGAGGAGACCTCGCCCTTCCTGACGGCCCTGCTGACCTTTGTCCTGCCCCTGATCGTCTTTGCAGCTCTGGGCCAAATGTTGTCCCGGAAAATGATGGACAAGATGGGCGGCCCCAACGCCATGTCCTTTAATATGGGCAAGTCCAACGCCAAGGTCTACGTCAAGTCCTCCGATGGCATTCGCTTTTCCGATGTAGCCGGTGTAGACGAGGCGGAGGAGAGCCTGACGGAGATCGTCAACTACCTCCACGATCCCTCCCAGTACCGGGAGATCGGCGCTACCATGCCCAAGGGCGTGCTGCTGGTGGGCCCTCCGGGTACCGGCAAGACCATGCTGGCCAAGGCGGTAGCCGGTGAAGCCGACGTGCCCTTCTTCTCCATTTCCGGCTCCGAATTCGTGGAGATGTTCGTAGGCATGGGCGCCAGCAAGGTACGGGACCTGTTCAAGCAGGCCAAGGAGAAGGCCCCCTGCATCGTCTTCATCGATGAGATCGACGCCATCGGCCAGAAGCGCTCCGGCGGCGGCTACGGCGGCAACGACGAGCGGGAGCAGACCCTGAACCAGCTGCTTACCGAAATGGACGGCTTTGAAGGAAACTCCGGCGTGATGATCCTGGCCGCCACCAACCGGCCCGAGTCCCTGGACCCCGCCCTGACCCGCCCCGGCCGGTTTGACCGGAGAGTGCCCGTTGAGCTGCCGGACCTGAAGGGTAGAGAGGCCATTTTGAAGGTCCATGCCAAGAAGGTCAAGCTCACCGACGACGTGAACTTTGAAACCATCGCCCGGATGGCCTCCGGCGCCAGCGGCGCGGAGCTGGCCAACATCATCAACGAAGCCGCCCTGCGGGCCGTGCGGGACGGACGGAAGGCCGCCAACGAGGCGGACCTGGAAGAATCCATCGAAACCGTCATTGCCGGCTACCAGAAGAAGAATGCCATCCTGACTGACAAAGAGAAGATGGCTGTCAGCTATCACGAGATCGGCCACGCCCTGGTTGCCGCTTTGCAGACCCACTCCGCCCCTGTCCAGAAGATCACCATTATTCCCCGGACCTCCGGCGCCCTGGGCTACACCATGCAGGTGGAAGAGGGCAACCACTACCTGATGACCAAGGAGGAGCTGGAAAACAAAATCGCCACCCTCACCGGCGGCCGGGCCGCGGAGGAAGTGGCCCTGGGCACCGTGTCCACCGGCGCCTCCAACGATATCGAGCAGGCCACCAAGCTGGCCCGGGCCATGATCACCCGGTACGGCATGAGCGACCAGTTCGACATGGTGGCCCTGGAAACCGTCACCAACCAGTACCTGGGCGGCGACACCAGCCTGAGCTGCTCCGCCGAGACCCAGACCAAGATCGATTCCCTGGTGGTAGAGCTTGTAAAGCGGGAGCATGAAAAGGCCATCAAGCTGCTTACCGACAACCGGGATAAGCTGGAAGCCCTTTCCAGGCACCTGTATGAAAAGGAGACCATTACCGGTGAAGAGTTCATGGAGCTGCTGAACCAATGAATCTGCTGTTCTGCATCAACCCCAAGTTCCGAAGCCTGCTGTTGCAATGCCTCAAATCCATTGCCAAACACGGCGGGGAAGCCCAGTACGATGCCTATATCCTCCACTCCGATCTGCGGCAGGAGGATATAGAGGTCATCCAAGCCCAGGCTGCCCCCTGCTTCCGGTTCCATTTTGTCCGGGTGGACCCCCAGGATTTTGAGGGCTTCCCGGAAAGCGACCGGTACCCCCGGCAGATCTACTACCGGCTGGCTTCTCCCCTGCTGCTGCCGGAGGCCCTAGACCGGATCCTCTACCTGGATGTGGATACCATCGTCATCAATCCCCTGCGGGAGTTTTACAATTCGGATTTTGGCACCGGCGGCTACATTGCCTGCACCCATATCCGGGAGGCCCTGACGAGGTTCAACGACCGCCGCCTGAAGGTACCGGAGGGCTCCCCTTACGTCAATACCGGGGTGCTGCTGCTGAACCTGCCCCTGCTGCGAGGGATCCTTACCATGGAGGATATCAAGGAAACCGCCCTGCAAAAGGTCAGCTCCTTCCTATTGCCGGACCAGGACCTGCTGACCGTCATGCACGCCGATCTCATCCGTCTGGCAGACCCCCAGCGCTACAACCTCAGCGACCGCATCCTAAACTTCTACAACATGGGCCCCACCCATCCAAAGCACGACGAGGCCTGGGTGCGGGAAAATACCGTCATCATTCATTTCTGCGGCAAAAACCGGCCCTGGCTGCCCCACTATGTGGGTACCTTAGGCGTGTTTTACCGGGAATTGATGGAGAAATAGAAAAATCTGTCATTCCGAGCCAGTGCGCACACTGGCGTGGGAATCCCCCGGTTGAATGGAACCAGCTTAGTCTTACTACCAAACGGTTCAAAAATCCGGGAGATTGCCACACCAGTGACATCGGTCACTGGTTCGCAATGACAGAGTTTTTTTACATATTCTCCAGCGCCAGCGCGTTCTGGGTCTTGTACAGGTCCGCGTATACGCCGCCCTTTTCCAGCAGCTCCTTGTGGGTGCCCACTTCCGTAATGCGGCCGTCGGAAATGGAGACGATGCGGCTGGCGGAGCGAATGGTGCTAAGCCTGTGGGCAATGATCAATGTGGTGCGGCCCTTACTCAGGTTATCGAAGGCCCGCTGGATTTTGGCCTCCGTTACGGAGTCCAGGGCGGAGGTGGCTTCGTCCAGAATGAGGATGGCCGGATCCATCAGGAAAATTCTCGCAATGGCCACCCGCTGCTTCTGGCCGCCGGAGAGCAGGGTCCCCCGCTCGCCCACATAAGTCTCAAACCCATTGGGCATGGCCAGAATATCGTCGTAAATTTCCGCCCGCTTGGCAGCCTGGGCCACCTCTTCGTCGGTAGCACCGGGGCGGCCGTAGCGGATGTTTTCCAGAATGGTATCCGCAAACAGGAATACATCCTGCTGGACGATGCCGATGGTCTTGTGGAGGCTGTGCTGGGCGATATTCCGAACGTCCATCCCATCAATGGAGATGCTGCCGCCGGTGACATCGTAGAATCTGGGGATCAGCTGGCACAGGGTGCTCTTGCCGCCGCCGGAGGGGCCTACGATGGCAATGGTCTCCCCGGGGGCAACATGCAGGCTCACATCATGGAGTACCGCCAGGTCCCCATCGTAGGCAAAGGACACATGGTTTACGTCAATTTCGCCCTTTACGTTTTCCATCTGTCTGGCGTCCTTGCTGTCCCGGACCGTGGGCTCGGTGCGCATGACCTCTACGAACCGGTTGAGGCCCGCAAAGCCGTTGGCAAAGAGCTCCGAGAAGGTGGAGAGCTTTCGCATGGGGTTTACAAAGGTAGCGATATACAGGCTGAAGGTAATAAGATCCCGATAGTCCATCTTTCCCTTCATGATCATGTAGCCGCCCATGGCGATGACCACCACGTTCATGCTGGTGAGAAAAAGCTCCATGGCGCTGTTAAAGGCGCCCATGGCCTTGTGGAAGGACCGCTTGGAGGTTTTATAGATGTCGTTGGCGGCATTGAACCGGGCCACCTCTACCTCTTCGTTGCCAAAGGCCTTGGCGGTGCGGATGCCGGACAGGCTGGATTCGATCTCCGTATTGATGTGGCCGGTTTTCTGCTTGACCCCTACGGAGACCTTGCTCATGTTGTTCCGCATGGTCATAATGACAATCAGGAAAATGGGGATCAGGATCCCCACTACCACCGCCAGCTCCCAGCGGATGGTCGCCATGACGATGAGGGCACCTACAATGGTCACAAAGGAGGTCAGCAGGTCCTCCGGGCCGTGGTGGGCAAGCTCCGTCAGCTCAAACAGATCCGAGGTCAGCCTGCTCATCAGGGCGCCGGTCCGGTTGGCGTCGTAAAAGTCGTAGCTCAGTTCCTGCATATGCCGGAACAGGTCCGCCCGGATATCCGCCTCCACCCGGATGCCGAAGGTATGGCCATAATAGCAGACGATGTAATTGAGCCCCGCCCGCAGGATATAAAATACCGCCGCCCCTGCCATTAGACCAAAGAACACGCCGTACTTCCCGTTGGGCAACAAATCATACAGGCTCATCCGGGTCACCAGCGGGAAGGCCAGGTCAATGAGGGCAATGAGCATGGCGCACCCAATGTCCAGGGCAAAGAGCTTTTTGTGGTTTGCAAAGTAGTGGAGGAAGATCTGCAATGGCGTTTTCTTCCGATATTCTTCCGTGGTCATGGGAATGCTCCTTTTTGGTTTTTCTTTCAGTATAGCAGATTTGGGACAAGGATGCAAATGGGGATTTGTAAAGCTCAGGACAATAGTGTGAAAGTAATCCTCCTTAGCAATACAGCGCTAACAAGGCGCACAAAACCACCCTTGCAAAACCACCATTTTGCAAAGGTAAAGTATTCAAGAGTAGGTGCTAGGCAACAGTTAATCCTTGCTTTTCA
>JBNMHR010000068.1:0-10294 GCA_050872865.1 Faecousia sp.
CAGTCTATTTTCGAAGCGGGTCCCCTCCACCCCCGGCCTGCGGGCCACCCCCTCCATGCAGGAGGGGGCAAGGGGATTTTCTCCCATCAGACTATACCATTCATCCGGGAGATTGCCACACCAGCGTGCGCGCTGGTTCGCAATGACAACTTTTACTCCTTCGTCTCCAAAACGATCTTCCCGTCCTCCAGCTTTGCCGATAGCCCGGTGATGGGCTTTTCGAAGCTGTCCAGGATGGCTTCGCTGATGGGGTCTTCCAGTTCCTTCTGGATGATCCGGCGCAGGTTCCGGGCACCATAGGTGACGGAGTAGGCCATATCTACCAGGTGGTCCCTTACCTCCTGGGTCCAATCAAAGGACAGCTCCCGAGAAGCAAGGCTTTCTTTCAGCTCCTTCAGCATAATGTCGGCGATGCCGGCAAAATCTTCTTTCGTCAGGTGGTTGAAGGTGATGATCTCGTCTACCCGGTTGATGAACTCCGGGCGCAGGAAGCCGTGGAGGGCCTTCATAGTCTTTTCCTTGACCAGGTCCTCATCGGTGCGGCCGAAGCCCATGCCCCCTACCCCGCCGTCGGAACCGGCGTTGGTGGTCATGACGATGACGGTATTTTCAAAGGACACCACCCTTCCCTGGGCATCGGTGATGCGGCCATCGTCCAGCACCTGCAGAAGGATATTCATTACATCCGGATGGGCCTTTTCGATCTCGTCAAAGAGGACCACGCTGTAGGGCTTCCGGCGGATGGTCTCCGTCAGCTGGCCCGCCTCGTCGTAGCCCACATAGCCGGGAGGAGAACCGATGAGCTTGGCCACGGAGTGCTTCTCCATATATTCGGACATATCCACCCGGACCAAAGCGTCCACGCTGTCGAACATGTCACTGGCAAGACGCTTGACCAGCTCCGTCTTGCCCACGCCGGTAGGTCCGGCGAAGATGAAGGACACCGGGCGGCGCTTGGGGGAAATGCCCACCCGGTTCCGCCGGATGGCCCGGGCCACGGTGTCTACGGCGTAGTCCTGGCCCACGATGTGGCTCTTCAGCCGGTCCGCCATGCCCTTTAGCTGCTGGTACTCCTGGGCTTTGATCTTAGAGGCCGGGATCTTGGTCCACAGCTCGATGATCCGGGCCAGGTTATCCATAGTCACCGCGGGAGGCGGCACCTGCTCCAGGGACTCAATTTCCCCGGCCAGCTTTTGAAGCTTCATCCGCAGCATAGCCAGGCGCTCGTAATCCGTATTGTCCGGGTCGTCGTTGAGCATCTGCAGCTCCAGCTCGTAGTCGTCCCGTTCCTTTTTCTTTTCGGCAAGCTGGGAAATCTCCTTGCACCGCAGGTTCACATCGGAGCAGGCTTCGTCTAATAGGTCGATGGCCTTATCCGGCAGGAACCGGTCGTTGATGTACCGCTCGGACAAAATCACGCACTGCCGGGCAATTTCCGAGGAGATACTGACTCCATGGAAGGCGGCATAGGTCTTGGAAATGCCCTGCATGATCTGGCAGGCCTCTTCAATGGTGGGCTCTGCCACGGAGACCGGCTGGAACCGGCGCTCCAGGGCCGCATCCTTTTCGATGTACTTCCGGTACTCATTATAGGTAGTGGCGCCGATGACCTGAATCTCCCCCCGGGACAGGGGAGGCTTTAGGATGTTGGCGGCGTTCATGCTGCCCTCGGCATCTCCGGCGCCCACCAGATTGTGGACCTCGTCGATGACCAGGATGATGTTGCCGCACTCCTTGATCTCGGTGATCAGGCTCTTCATCCGGCTTTCAAACTGGCCCCGGAACTGGGTGCCTGCCACCAGGGCAGTCAGGTCCAGCAGGAACACTTCCTTGTCTTTCAGCTTATAGGGCACGTCCCCGGCGGCGATTCGCTGGGCCAGGCCCTCGGCAATGGCGGTCTTGCCCACGCCGGGCTCGCCTACCAGGCAGGGATTGTTCTTCTGGCGGCGGTTCAGAATTTGAATGACCCGCTCGGTCTCCACATCCCGGCCGATGACCTTATCCAGCTTCCCTTCCCGGGCCCGGGTGGTCAGATCCATGCAGTAGTTATCCAGGAACTTGTGCTTGCTCTTTTTGGGCTTTTTCTTGTCTTCCTTGGCCTCTTCCTTCTCGGCAGGCTTCTGGGGCTTGGGAAAATTGCCGCCGAAGAGCTGATTCATCAGGGGAAAAGTGGCGGTCTGGCTGTCGACCTCGTCGTCCTCCCCTTCCAGGTTCTCCTTCTGGCCAAACATGGAGCTCATCTCGTCGGAGATCAGCTCCAGATCTTCATCACTGAGCCCCATCTGCTTCACTGCCTGGTCGATCTGGGGGATCCCCAGGCTCCGGGCGCACTTCATGCAGTAACCCTCGTTCAAGGTAACGCCATTTTCGATCTTGCTGATAAAAATGACTGCCACGTTCTTTTTGCACTTGCAACACATTTTCGGCTGCATCGTCTTCACTCCTTCTAAAAGCGGCTCCTCGCCGCCCGGGACCGCTCCAAAAAGCGGCCCCTTTGTTTTTTAAACAGTATAGCACATATTTTTGAAAAAGGGAAAACAAATTATTAACGAGGATGTGAACGCAAAAGGGCTGCCGAAGGGAGACCCCCTCAGCAGCCCAAGTTTCCAAAAATCAGGAAACCGCAAAGACCTTTTTCATGTTTCTGTTCTTGATGGCGATATACAGCATGGAGCCCAATACCAGCACCACGGCAAGCTCCCCCAAAGCCACATACACGGCGTTGATGACGAATCCGCCGCCGACGTACTGGGTCAGCTCCCAGCCTACCAGAAAGGCATTGGTGATGGCCGGCATGGTGAGCCCCAGCAGGGGCAGCTTAAAGGTCAGAATGTTCCGGGTTTTCCACATGCCCCAGGCGGCCAGGAAGGTGGCCAGGGTGCCCACTACAAAGTCCAGAGGCAGGGTGGCAGAATAGGTCAGGTTAAAGAGCAAACAGCCGATGCTCAGGCCCGGAATGGCCGCCGGGGTGAAAAAGGCCAGCACCGTCATGGCCTCGCTGATGCGCATCTGGATGGCCCAGGTGGTGGTACCAGGCAGCAGGATATTCTGCATATGGGTCAGAACGGCGTACATAGCGGCAATGATGGCCGCCTGGGTCAGGTAGTGGACATTGATTTTCTTCATGGTAACTCCTTTTGTGTATAAAAAATGGGCGGACAAACCACCCATCGCACAACAAAAGAAAATGGGCGCTTACAAAAGCGTCCATCCGGTAAAACGCAGGCAGAAAGCGCCTGCGAAAGTCCTAGTTTTGTTTACCGACAGGATGGTTACGAACTGTCCTATACAATTGTGGGGATATTCTACATGATGTTTGGGAGTTTGTCAAGGGGGTTCTGAGCGACGAAGCGATAAATAGGGATTGTGACTATCGGCTTTAGTAAGCAAAACACAAGATGTAGTATCAGCCAATAGTCGTCAGGCCACTTTGCCTGGTCATAGATACTCTTCGCAAGCCTGTTCTGTGGAGAATCGCTTCATAAATCTTCCAATGCTGAGTTCTTTTTTTTTGCCATAATGAGCACCACCTTTATGGCACTCATTATAGCGACCTTTATATCCCATAAAACGGACATTAACACAATATATTGGGGGTTGCTTACTAAAGCCGATAGCCACAAATCCCTATTTGCAGAATCCCCCATCCCCGTTTTCAAAATGATTCCTCTTCCTTGGGATATGCCGAATAATCCCATACATACCCCGCCATCTCTCCGTCCCGTTTCTCCTGGAAGCCGCCTTCTTCTTTGCAGCGGGTCAGGTCCACGTGGTAGTAGACCCCGTCGTCGCAGATGAGGTTCCAGGTCCAGGGCTCTGCGTCCCGGGTGCCGGTGACGATCTGGCAATCTAGGCCTGCACTGCGGCACATGGCGGCGTAGACGATGGCGAAGGCCCGGCTGTCCCCTACTCCGTGGCGCAGCAGGCTGTAGGCGGGGGTAATGGAGGTTTCCAAAGTGTAACTGAACCGGTCCATCAAAAAGGAATAGAGCTGGCCCAGCTTCTGCCGGTCGGAGCCGTCGCCGCTGACGTACAGGGAGGCGGAATCGAACACCGTAGAGACCTGGGTCCGCATCTGCCGCAGGGCGTCGTTGCTGTTTTCGTAGGCAAAGGTCAGCTCTACCACCCGGGTGCTTCCGGCGCCGTAGGTATCTACCGTGGTCTGGGGCGTTTCCATAATGGTTTGGGGATTGGCCTGGGCCAGGTTCTGGACCATCTGGGGGATGTCCTGGCTTTCATAGTTCGAGATCAGCATCACCTTCCGGGGCTCCAGGCTTTCCAGGGCTTTCAGGACGGTGCCCTCCACCCCTTCGATGCTGGGCAGCTTGACGATGCTGCGGATGTCCGACCGGCTGTGGCGATAGGCAATGGTCACTGCCACGGCCTGGGCGCCGTTCTTTTTGCCGATCTCATAGGTCAGATCCGATACGGCGTAGGCCCCGATGGGGTCGTAGGTGCAGATGTGCCGCCTGGCAATGGCCAATCCGTCCGGCAGCTTCTCCTCCGGGTAGTTTTCCGCCAGGATGACCCCGGTCTCCGTGCCGGAGGCCACCATCCGGACCAAGGTATCCCGGAGCTCGGAATAGGTTTCCACCTGGCCCGTCTCCGTCTGGGTCTTCCCCGGCTGCATGGCGTGGGGGGTGACCCGGACATACTGCCCGTCAAAGGCATCACAGCCCGTGAGCATCCCCACACACAGCACCAGGCACACAAGGCGTATCCATTTCACAGGCAGTCCCTCCTTTATAAAGAATCCGCGGAATAATGGGAGAACCCGTCCCCCAGTACCTGGTGGGCCTCCTGGACGATGACAAAGGCGTCCCGGTCGATCTCCATGACCAGCTCCTTCAGTTCCGCCAGCTGGCCCTTCCGGACCACCGCCAGCACCACTTCCATATCCCTTCCGGTATAGGACCCGGCGCCGTGGAGATAGGTAGCCCCCCGGTCCAGCCGGTCGCTGATGGCCTTGGCGATGGCAGCGTGCTCCTTGGAGATGATCAGCGCCACCCGGGAATAATCGAACCGGTATACCACCGCATCGATGACCTGGCCGCTGACAAACACCACCACGCCGCTGTACAGGGCCTTGCTGATGTCGTGGAACACCAGGCCCGTGAGCAGGACGACCAATGCGTCAAACATCATGGAAATGCTTCCGATGGGCAGATTCCGGTACCGTTTCTTGATGAGCCGCACCAGAATGTCCGAGCCGCCGGTGGAGGCCCCGGCCATAAACACCAGGCCCAGCCCCGCCCCACAGAGCACGCCGCCGTAGAGCCCCCCGATCAGGGGCTCCGGGGTGGTAAAGGGGATCAGGGCGAACACATCCATGAGCACCGAGCTCACTACCATTCCAATCAGGGACCCGGCAAAGAACCGTTTGCCGATCCGCAGGCCGCCGATCAGGAACAATGGGATATTCATAATGAGGGTCAGGGTACCCACGCTGCCAAAGCCTGTCAGCTCCTTCACGATCATGGCCAGGCCGGAAATGCCGCCGGTATTGATGTCGTTGGGGATCAAAAACCAGGCAAAGCCCAGGGCAAACAGGGCGCTGCCGGCAACGGTCAGCAGAGCCCAGCGGATGTTTTTCGAGACTTTGTTCACGTCGCCGCCTCCTTACAGGTCAAAGGTGGCCTGCTTCTCCTGGGAATCCTCCTGCCTGAGAATGGCGCCTGCCGCAGGGATGGACTTCACCCGATACCGGGCCTGGTTTTCAATGCCGCTTTCCTCCAGCAGCACAGCGTCCTTTAGCAGGGCCTTCTTCTTCAGGCTCATTACCGCCACGCCGATGGTGCTCCGGGTAGTCTTGGGCAGCAGGTCTGCCGTAGAGAAGATCATGGCCCGGCCGTCGGTGGCGTACAGGGCGATCTGGGTATCGGCTTCCAGGGCCAGAATTCTGACCACCCTGCTCTTATCGGAGAAGGCGCCGGTGAGCTTCTTCCGGTTGGTCTTGGTCTCGTAGGCGCTTAAAGGCACCTTGGCCACCTTGCCGTTTTCAAAGAAGAACAGCGCAAAGCCCTTGCTGTCCCCGGGGAAAATCACCTGCAGGATGTTTTCCCCCTGGTCAAAGCCCAGCTTGGTGGGCAGGTAATCGCCCAGAAGGGAGGCTTTTCCGTCGTCAAAGTCGCTGAGCCGGGTCTTGTAGCACTGGAATTTGTCGGTAAATACCAATAGCTCTGCCCGGTTGGTAGCCTCCCGGGAATAGCTGAGGCTGTCCCCTTCCTTAAACTTCTGCTCGCCGCTCATCCGCAAGGATTGGGCGGTGATCTTTTTCAGGTACCCTTCCTTAGAGAGGAACACGGTGACGGGATAGTCCGGCACCTGGTCCTCTTCCTTCTCGGGCTCCAGGTCGGCAGCGTCGTAGATGATCTCCGTCTTCCGGGGCTGGCCGTACTTCTCGGATACCTGCTGCAGCTCCTTGATGATCACGTTTTTCAGCTTCCGGTTGCTATTCAGGGTATCCTGGAGCTCGGCAATTTCCTGTTCCAGCTGGGAGGTGGCCTTGGTCTGCTTGAGGATGTATTCCTTATTGATATTCCGCAGCTTGATCTCTGCCACGTAGTTGGCCTGGATCTCGTCGATGCCGAAGCCGATCATCAGGTTGGGCACCACTTCCGTTTCCAGCTCCGTCTCCCGGATGATGGAAATGGCCTTGTCGATGTCCAGCAGGATCCGCTCCAGGCCTTTCAGAAGGTGCAGCCGGTCCTGCTTCTTTTGAATTTGGAAGAAGATCCGGCGCTTGACGCAGTCCATCCGCCAGGCGGTCCACTCCGCCAGGATCTCCCCCACGCCCATGACCCGAGGCATCCCGGCGATCAGAATGTTAAAGTTGCAGGCGAAGCTATCCTGCAGGGGGGTCATGCGGAAGAGCTTCTGCATCAGCTTCTCCGGGTCCACGCCCCGCTTCAGGTCGATGGTCAGCTTCAGGCCCCCCAGGTCCGTCTCGTCCCGCATATCGGAAATTTCCCGGATCTTGCCGGCCTTGATGAGCTCCGCCACCTTGTCCATAATGACCTCGGTAGCCGTAGAATAGGGGATCTCCGTGATCTCGATCAGGTTCCCTTCCTTCACATAGCGCCACTTGGACCGGAGCCGGAAGCTGCCCCGGCCGGTGGCATATACCTCCCGGGTGGCCGCTTCGTCGTATAGGAGCTGGCCGCCGGTGGAAAAGTCCGGGCCCGGCAGGGTCTCCAGAATGTCGTGGTCCTCGTTTTTCATCAGGGCGATGGTGGTATCGCAGATCTCCTTCAGGTTGAAGGAGCAGATGTTGCTGGCCATGCCCACAGCGATGCCCTGGTTGGCGGATACCAATACATTGGGGAAGGTGGTGGGCAGCAGGCTGGGCTCCTTCATGGTGGCATCGTAGTTGTCCACCATGTCCACGGTGTCGGAATCGATGTCCCGGAACAGCTCCCCGCAGATGGGGTCCAGCTTGGCCTCCGTGTACCGGGAGGCGGCGTAGGCCATGTCCCGGGAATAGACCTTACCAAAGTTGCCCTTGGAGTCCACAAAGGGATGCAATAGAGTCTCGTTGCCCTTGGCCAGACGGACCATGGTCTCGTAAATGGCCGCATCGCCATGGGGGTTCAGGCGCATGGTCTGGCCCACGATGTTGGCGGACTTGGTGCGCCCGCCGGTGAGCAACCCCATTTTGTACATGGTATATAGCAGCTTTCTGTGGGAGGGCTTAAAGCCGTCGATCTCCGGGATGGCCCGGGAGACAATGACGGACATGGCATAGGGCATGTAGTTGACTTCCAACGTCTCCGATACCGCCTGCTCCGTGGTGGAGCCCACCAGGCCCACCACACCGTCCAGATTTACCTTTTTCTCTTCTTTGTCCTGTTGTTTCTTCTTCGCCATACTGCGCTCCTATCAGGAAATATCCGCAAGCTCCAAATACTTGGAGCCGTTTTCCGCAATAAAATTCTTTCGCTCCTGGAGGCCGTCGCCCAGCAGCACATTAAAGTAGTGGGCCGTCCGCTCGGCGTCCTCCGGCATGACCTTGATGAGCCGCCGGGTCTCCGGGTTCATGGTGGTCATCCACATCATGGCCGGGTCGTTTTCGCCCAGACCTTTGGACCGCTGGATGGTGACCTTCTTCCCTTCCAGCTCCTTGAGGATCTGTACCTTCTCCTGCTCGTTGTAGGCAAACCAGGTCTTATCCTTGCAGGTGATCTCAAACAGGGGGGATTCGGCAATATACACGTAGCCGTCCCGAATGAGGGTGGGGCACAGCCTGTAGAGCATGGTCAGGATCAGGGTCCGGATCTGGAAACCGTCCACGTCCGCATCGGTACAGATGACTACCTTGTTCCACCGGAGCTGGGAGATATCGAAGCTACTAAGCTCCTTGGCCCGCTTGCCCTGGACCTCCACGCCGCAGCCCAGGACCTTAATGAGGTCCGTAATGATGGGGGAAGCAAAAATCTTTACATAGTCCGCCTTCAGGCAGTTGAGGATCTTGCCCCGGACCGGCATAATGCCCTGGAAGTCCGCATCCCGGCCCATTTTCACGGAGCCCAGAGCGGAATCGCCCTCCACGATGTATAATTCCCGCACCGCCGGGTCCTTGCTGCGGCAGTCCACAAATTTCTGGACCCGGTTGGAAATGTCCACGCTGCCGGAGAGCTTCTTTTTCACGTTGGACTTGGTTTTTTCCGCGGACTCCCGGGCCCGCTTGTTGACCAAAATCTGGTCCGCCGCCCGGTCAGCCTCCTGCTTGTTTTCGATAAACCAGACCTGGAGCTGCTCCTTGAAGAAGGCAGTCATGGCCTCCTGGGTAAATTTGGAATTCACCGACTTTTTGGTCTGGTTTTCAAAGCAGCCGATGGTGGAAAAGCAGTTGGTCACCAGCACCAGGCTGTCCTGAATGTCCTGGAAGATGATCTTGCTTTCCGTCTTGGTGTATTTGTTGTTGTCCCGGAGGTACTTGTCGAAGGCCGCGGTAAAGCCGCTGCGGACGGCCTTATCCGGGCTGCCGCCGTATTCCAGCCAGGAGGAGTTGTGGTAAAACTCGATGTGGGACATCTGCTTGCTGAAGCAGAAGGAAGCGGTGATCTTCAGCTTCATTTCCGGCCGGTTCTCCGCATCCCGGCCCCGGCGCTCGGTCTCCCAGTACACCGGCATGGTAAAAGCGTTGTCCCCTACCAGCTCCTCTACATACTGCCGGATGCCGTCCTCATAGCAGAATTCCTCGGTCTCGAACCTGGAGGCAGAAACCTGGTTGCGGAACTTAAAGGTAATGCCCTTGTTCACCACCGCCTGACGGCGCAGCACATCCCGGTAGTATTCCACAGGGATGTTGATGTCCGTAAAGACCTCCTTATCCGGCTTCCAGTGGAAGGTGGAGCCGGTCTTTTTCCGGTCGGTGGGCTCCTTTTTCAGTCCGCCGATGTTCCGGCCCTTTTCAAAGTGCAGATCGTACCGGAACCCATCCCGGCGAATGGTGGCGTCAAAGAATTCCGAAGCATACTGGGTGGCGCAGGAGCCCAGGCCGTTCAGGCCAAGGGAATACTCGTAATTTTCCCCATTCTCCCCGTACTTGCCGCCGGCGTACATTTCGCAGAACACCAGCTCCCAGTTGTACCGGTTTTCCTTTTCGTTGAAGTCCACCGGACAGCCCCGGCCGAAGTCCTCTACCTCCACGCTCAGGTCCTGGTACCGGGTGACAATAATGGTATTGCCGTAGCCCTCCCTGGCCTCGTCGATGGCGTTGGACAGGATCTCAAACACCGCGTGCTTGCAGCCCTCTAAGTCGTCCGACCCAAAAATAACCGCCGGACGCTTCCGCACCCGGTCTTCTCCCTTCAGCATGGAAATGCTGGAATTGCCATAGATTTCTTGTTGTTTTCTTGCCATAATCAATTACCTGCCATACTTTGCCTATTTTATTTCTGTTATTATATCCGTTTTTTTGTTCAAAGTCAACCGTGGAAGATTTTTGACCCAAGGGGACCGCTCCGACAAATGGGGAGTTGTGGGTTTCTTTGCCCGTAGGGGACGATTGAGGCACATCGTCCCGAAATATAACGATAACACATGTGTTCGATGAATGGGACCAGCCCAAAGCCAGAAACCCCTTCCCTCTCCAAGCCTGGAGAGGGTGGTGCTCCGCGCAGCGAATCAAAATAACAAATGATTGCCAGTGGCAATCATACCATGATTTTGTGGCCCGCAGGCCGGGTGTGGTTGGAAAGCCTCGACATTTTGAGTGTTTAGATGAACGATTCAAGCCAAATGGCGGCACTTGTCCCCCTCCTGCTTGGAGGGGGCGGGCGACGCAGGAGAC
>JBNMHR010000069.1:0-10005 GCA_050872865.1 Faecousia sp.
CTGCGTGACATCTCCTCCAGCAGGAGGCGAACAAGACGTGCCGCCCGTCGGCTGTCCCATTCATCCGGAGGGTTGCCACGCCAGTGTGCGCACTGGCTCGCAACGACATCCGTTATTTTGGTGCGCACGTTCTCGATGACAGTCCGTCAAATCTCCATTTGTTTGTCTATTTCTCTACCCGGAGGTGCCCTATGGCCCAGTCCAAACTTAAAAACCACAAAACCGCGCTTTGGTTTTTCTCCTTCTTCCTACTGCTCTTCCCCGTCTACCTAGGCCAGTTCGACCTGAGCGGGGTTCCTGTTCTGAAATATGCCATTTATGCCTCTTCCCTGCTGGCCTATGGGGTACTTGCCTACAAGATCTATTTTCTGGACGGCCACAGCAAAAAAGAGCTTCTCTATATCACCCTCATCCTGGCGCTTCTGGCCCTGGGTGTGGTGTTTTCCGGCATCCGGAGCCTGTTCAGCACGGGCCTGCTGGTCATGGCCTGCAAGGATGTTCCCTTCTCCAAAATCGCCAGATGCAGCTTTTTCCTCTTTGCGGGGGCCATTCTGCTCAATACCCTTCTGGTCCTGCTGGGGGTTCTGGAGGACACCACCATCATCCGGGGGGAGCTCATCGGCCAGGGCAACGTGCGGCATACCCTGGGCTTTGGCTACCCCAATACCCTGGCCCTGTGGGGCATGGTGACGGTATTCGGGGCGCTGCTTGCTTCCAAAAAGGGCATCCGTGTCCCGCTGCTGGCCCTGGTGTTCTCTGTGGGCCTGTTTCTATTGACGGATTCCAAGGCGGCCTTTCTCTCCTCCCTGCTGGCAATCATCCTGTGCCTTACGTTCCGGGCGGCAAAAAACGCCCTGGCAAAATGGACCTGGCCGCCCATGGCCGCCGCGGCGCTTATGGCCCTGGCTGCCTTTGGGTTTGTATGCCTGGCGCTTTTATATAAAGAGGACAGCCGGGTCTTTGAACTGCTGAATACCCTCTTTTCCCAGCGGCTGGGCTATGCCAACCAGGGCTTCCGGCTCTTTGGGGTGTCCCTCTTTGGGGCCCATGTGGATTTCGGCTGGGACCCGGTGGACAGCCTCTATGCCTACGGCCCCATCTGCCTGGGGGTGGTGCCAAGCCTTCTTTACTTAGGCTTTGGCGTTTATGCCGCCTATCGGGGGGCCAGGGCCGGGCGCTGGGAGATCGTGGCCGCAGCCCTGGCAGGAGCCCTGTATTCCACCATGGAATACTCCCTCATCAATCCCATCTTTGTCCCCATGTATGCCTGCTTTGCTTCTTTGGAAGAGAAAACCGGCGAAACCCGGGGAAATCCGTCGGTTTGACGGAAGTACTCCCCACCGCCCCCCTATTTTTTGGCTTGTTTTTTTGGAAAGTGTCTATTGCATTGCCAGTGAGCACAATGGTATAATAACTGGGTACGTTGTCCGGGAAACCGGATGAAATAGATTTTTGAAGCGAGGTAAATCATTGATGATTACGTACGGAGAGAATATCAAGATTTTCTGCGGCAACTCCAACCGGGCTTTCGCCGAAGGTATCTGCAAGAACCTGGGCGTTGAGCTTGGCAAGGCCGAGGTAAAGACCTTCGCCGATGGCGAGGCCTCTGTCAGCCTGCTGGAGACTGTCCGCGGCGCCGATGTCTTCCTGGTTCAGTCCACCTGTAAGCCCGTAAACGACCACCTGATGGAGCTGCTCGTCATGTGTGATGCCTGCCGCCGGGCTTCCGCCGGACGGATCACCGCCGTCATCCCCTACTTCGGTTATGCCCGCCAGGATCGGAAGGCCAAGAGCCGGGATCCCATCTCCGCCAAGCTGGTGGCCAACATGATCACCGCCGCCGGTGCAGACCGGGTGCTGACCATGGACCTGCACGCCGCACAGATCCAGGGCTTCTTTGATATTCCTCTGGACCATCTGCTGGGCAACCCCACCTTCGTCAATTATTTCCTCGATAAGTTCCCCGAAAACCAGTATAACCACGATGAGTTCGTGGTGGTCTCCCCCGATGTGGGCTCCGTAGGCCGGGCCCGCGCTTTCGCCGCCAAGGTCCATATGGGCCTGGCCATTGTGGATAAGCGCCGCCAGAGAGCCAATGTGTGCGAGGTCATGAACATCATCGGCGACGTAAAGGGCAAGACCTGCCTGCTGTTCGACGACATGGTGGATACCGCCGGTTCCCTGTGCAACGCTGCCCACGCCCTGGTAGAGATCGGCGGTGCCAAGGAAGTATATGCCTGCGCCACCCACGGTGTGCTGTCCGGCCCTGCCTACGAGCGCATTGAGCAGAGCCCCATTAAGGAGATGGTCTTCCTGAACACCATCCCCCAGGTGGGCAACACCCCCAGCGGCAAGATCAAGTTCCTGGATGTCTCCCATGTGTTCGCCCGGGCCATCGAGCATGTCCACGGCGGCACCTCCATTGCGGATCTGTTCTAAGCCATGCAGGAAAACAGCTGGCTGATCGTGGGCCTGGGCAATCCGGGCCCCGAGTACGCCAAAACCAGACACAATATTGGCTTCCGGTGCATTGACCTGCTGGCCGAAAAGCTGGGGGTCAAGATCGACAAGGCCAAATTCCAGGGGCTCTACGGCCAGGTGGATTACAAGGGCAATCGGCTGTATCTACTCAAGCCCCTGACCTATATGAACCTGTCCGGCGTTTCCGTCCTGCAGCTGAGCAACTTTTTCAAGATCCCGCCCCAGAGGATCGTCGTTATCTTTGATGACATTTCCCTGGAGCCCGGTCGGCTGCGGGTGCGCTCTGACGGTTCCGCCGGTGGGCACAACGGCATCAAGTCCATCATCGCCCAATTGGGGAGCCAGGACTTCCCCCGGGTCAAAATCGGCGTGGGCGCCAAGCCCCACCCGGACTTCGACCTGGCGGACTGGGTTTTAAGCACCTTCTCCGCCCAGGAGGAAAAAGCTCTGGCCGTCTCCCTGGAAAACGGCGCCCAGGCCGCCTTGACTCTCATCACCGACGGCGTCAGTCAGGCCGCCAACAAGTTTAACGGAAGCCACCCGTAAACATGTCGCTGCGAACCAGTGCGCACACTGGTGTGGCAGCCCCCCAGACTTTCAGAGTGCTGCTCTAAAGAAGGGGGATTGGCTTGCAGAGATATTTTATACGCCCTTAAAACGGAAAGAGAATTTTTCTCTTTCCGCTTTGTGGCGTGGAGCAAATGTGAAAACGAGGTACCATTTCTATGGAACAACCCCTTCTTTTTATGCTGAAAACCATCCCGGAGTATGCCATTCTCTCGGAAACTCTGGGCAAAAACCAGGCCGCTGCCGTTACCGGCGTGGGCCAGATCAACCGGAGCCACATGATCGCAGGCCTCAGCCGGGACTTAAACCGCCCCATAGCCATTGTATGCCAGGATGATATGACCGCCCGGAGAATTCAGGAAGAATTAAAGTGCTTCTTAGGCCTCACCGCCCCCATCCTCCCCGGCCGGGACCTGACCTTTTACGATGCCGCCTCCGTCTCCAAATCCTGGGAGCAGAAGCGTCTGCGGCAGCTGCGGGATTGGCAGAATGGCGCCGTGCCCATCGAGATCCTCACCTGGGAGGCCATGAGCCTTCGGACCATGCCACCGGAAGTCCTGCAAACCGCCGCCTTTACCCTGGAGGTAGGCAAGGAATACGACCTGGACGATCTGGCCGCCAAGCTCACCGCCGCGGGCTACAGCCGCTGCGGCATGGTAGAGGGCGCCGGACAGTTTGCCTTCCGTGGGGGCATTGCGGACATCTACTCCCCCGGAGAGGACCGGCCCGTCCGGCTGGAATTCTTCGGCGACGAGCTGGATACCATGGGCTACTTCGACCCGGACACCCAGCGCCGCAGTGAAAACGTAGAAAAAATCCAGGTCCTACCCGTTTCCGAGGCCCTGCCCGGGCTCCATCCCAAGGGCGTGGAGGGGTTAGCCAAGGACCTGCAAAACCTCATCTCCCGGCAGCGCAGAAGAAAGCATCCCAACGAGCTGCTGATCGAGACCCTGAATAAAGACCTGGAAAAACTGGAAAACAACCTCCACAACTCCGCCTGGGACCGGTACCTGGCCCTCATCTACCCGGAGTTTGCCTGCGCCGCGGACTACGCCCCGGAGGGCTGCATCTGGGTCCTCTGCGACCACGGAAACCTTTCCCGCACTGCCCGGAACCGGACGGAGGAGATCGGGCTCCAGCTGGACAGCCTCTTAAACGGCGGCCAGGTGGCAGGAGAGCTTTGCGATTTCGTCATCCAGTGGGAGGATTTTACCAAGCGTCTAAGCGGCAAGACCGTCGCTTATTTCGATACCTTCGGCGGCAGTGCATACCCGGAAGAGTGCCTGCCAAGCCAGCTCCTCCCCGTTACCGCCAAGCAGCTGCCTTCCTACGGCGGCAACCTGGACGCGGCGGTCAGCGATATGAGCCACTACCAGAAGATGGGCTTCGGTACCCTGGTCCTCTGCGGCACCCGGCACCGGGCGGAGCTGATGCAGCAGATGCTCCGGGAAAAGAACCTGTCTGCCTTTTTGGCCATCCCCCTGAACACCCTGCCCAAGGCGGAGCAGATCTTACTCACCGACGGCACCCTGCCCTACGGGATGGAATATCCCCTGTCCAAGCTGGCGGTGCTTTCCGAAGGCCAGCTCATCGCCAAGACGGAGCCCAAGCGGAAGGCCCCGGCCAAGAAAACCGCCACCAACCGGCAGAAGCTGAACTCCTTTACGGACCTGACCCCCGGGGACCTGGTGGTCCACGAAAACTACGGCATCGGCCGGTTCGTAGCCATGGAGCAGATCAAGGTCGGGAACGCCATCAAGGATTACATCAAGATCGCCTACCAGGGCTCCGATACCCTGTTTGTCCCCGCCACCCAGCTGGACCTGGTCAGCAAATACATCGGCGGCGGCGAGGATGCCAACATCCGTCTGAATAAGATCGGTTCCGACGCCTGGCAGAAGACCAAGGCCAAAGCCCGGAAGGCTGCCAAGGATATGGCCGGGGAGCTGATTCAGCTCTACGCCGCCCGGAAGCGGCAGAGTGGCTACGCCTTCTCCGCCGACGCTCCCTGGCAGCGGGAATTTGAGGACAACTTCCCCTACCCGGAGACCGACGACCAGCTGCGGTGCATCGCGGATATCAAAAAGGATATGGAGTCCCCCATTCCCATGGACCGGCTCCTCTGCGGCGACGTAGGCTTCGGCAAAACGGAGGTGGCCCTCCGGGCCGTCATGAAGGCCGTCATGGACGGCAAGCAGGTGGCCATCCTGGTGCCCACCACGGTCCTGGCCCAGCAGCACTACCAGACGGCGGTATCCCGGTTCCGGGGCTTCCCGGTGAACATTGATGTGCTCAGCCGGTTCCGGACCCCCAAGCAGCAGGCAAAGACCCTGCAGGAGGTCCGCAGCGGCAACGTGGACCTGATCATCGGTACCCACAAGCTGCTGCAAAAGAGCGTGGAATTCAAGGACCTGGGGCTTCTCATCGTAGACGAAGAGCAGCGCTTTGGCGTGACCCACAAGGAGCGTTTAAAAGAAATTTCCAAGGGCGTGGATGTGCTGACCCTGTCCGCCACCCCCATTCCCCGGACCCTCAATATGGCCCTGTCCGGTATCCGGGATATGTCCACCATTGAAGCCCCTCCGGCAGACCGGTACCCGGTACAGACCTTCGTCATGGAATACAATACCGCCGTTATTGACGACGCCATCCGAAGGGAAATTGACCGGGGCGGCCAGGTATTCTACCTGCACAACCGGACGGAAACCATCGAGCAGTGCGCAAGCGCCCTGCAAAAGCGGATCCCGGGCCTTCGCATCGGCATTGCCCACGGGCAGATGACGGAAGAGGCCCTGGGCGAGGTCATGACCAATATGGCCGAAGGGGAAATCGACGTTCTGGTATGCACCACCATCATTGAAACCGGCCTGGACATCCCCAACGCCAATACCCTGATTATTGAAAATGCGGACCGGTTCGGCCTGAGCCAGCTCCACCAGCTCCGGGGCCGGGTAGGCCGTTCTACCCGCCACGCCTACGCCTACTTTACCTACCGCCCGGACAAAAACCTGACGGAAATTGCGGAAAAGCGGCTCAGCGCTATTCGGGACTTTGCGGAGTTCGGCTCCGGCTTTAAGATCGCCATGCGGGACCTGGAAATTCGGGGCGCCGGCAACCTGCTGGGAGCCGAGCAGTCCGGCCACATGATGAGCGTGGGCTATGACATGTACCTGAAACTTCTGGACGAGGCGGTGCTGGAAGAAAAGGGCGAAGCCCCCAAGGGTCCGGACTGCACCGCCGACCTGAACGTCACCGCCAACGTGGACAAGGACTACGTATCCCGGGGCGAGGAGCGGATGGACCTGTACCGCCGGATGGCCGCCATCCGCAGCAAAGAGGACGCCGACGACCTTCTGGACGAGATCGTAGACCGGTACGGTGAGCCCCCCAAGGGCGTGCTGAACCTCATCGACATCGCCCTGCTCCGGGCCCAGGCCAGAAATTTGGGCATCAAGGACATCCGCCAGAAGGGCGACGACGTGTTCTTTGTGCTGACCAACCTGAACTTCGAAGCCGTAGGCAGCCTCTGCGCCGACCCGGACTACAAGACCCGGGTGATTTTCCAGGCCAACGCCAAAGAGCCCACCCTGAAGCTCCACCTGGCCCCCGGCAGCGACAGCCTGAAGCAAAGCAAGGTGTTCGTGGCCCGGTATCAGGGGTATTGCCAGTAAGAGGACAGCAGCTGTAGAAATAAGAATTTATGGGGGTGAAACCCCAGTTGAATGGTATAGGCTGCCGGACGATACACCTTATCCTCCTCCTGCTGGAGGAGGGACGGCTTTCAAACGCTCCGTCGTTTGAAAGCCAGGGTGGTGGAGGGGACCCGGTTGGATTTTCCGACGCACTTCGATGAATGGGGCTTAGGCACCTACCGTTTATTCAAGGCTGTACAAAATGGTAAGGGATCCCCTCCACCATCCGTCACGGCCTGCGGCCGTGCCACCTTCCTCCAGCAGGAGGAAGACAAATGCCGCCTGCGGCGGCCTCTACAAATCCTTAGTTGTCATTCCTCCCGGAATATGCTATACTCACATAGAAATCGTTTTATCCTTCGCAAGGAGGTATTATAAATATGGACGAACTTGATCTCTCCACCGAGGAAGAAATGGATGATGATGCCTTTCTAAAATCCCTGGAGGACTTTTTGAAAGACCCCACCCCGGCGGAGCTGCCGGAGGAGGACCCCAAGGAGCCGGAACCAGAACCGGATGCCCCGCCGGAGAAAAAAAACGCCAAGAAAGCCCCTCTGCTCCTAGGCATTCTGGTGGGGGTACTGGTGTGCATTGGGCTGATCTTCGGCATTCCCAGGGCCCTGGACCACTTTGGGGGCACCCTGGCGGAGGATGTAACCGTCGGCCCCATCGCTCTTGGGGGGCTGACCAAAGCAGAGGCCAAAAAGATGCTGAAGGAGCAGTATCTTCTGCTGCAGGAGGACCTTACCGTCACCTTTCCCCAGAAGAACGCTCAAAATGTGGACCTGTCCGATTATCCCCTGGAGCTGACCAAAGCAGCCACAGGACTGAAATTGGATATTGGGAAAGCCGTGAAGGATGCCTGTGCCCTGGGAAAACAGGAAGGCGACCACACGCTTCCCCTTCTCCCCTATCTGACCCTTGATACCGACGCCATCCACGCCGCCGTCACCGCCTATTGCAGCGATTTGGAAGGCCTCTACCGGGACCCCAGCTGGACGCAATCAGCGGGGGCCGTAGAAATAGATCTGGGCATGCCGGGTGTGACAGTGGACGAAGACGAACTGTATGACTTTGTCCTTTCCTGCTACGAGGCAGACACCCCCCAGGCCCAGTACACCGGCTCCGTGTCTTTTACCCTGCCAAAGGCCCCGGACCTGGAGGCCATCTATCAGGAAACCACCGTTTCCCCCAAGGAACCCAGCATCGACCGGGAGACCCTGGCCCTTACAAAGGGCGTCCCCGGCTCCGGCTTTGATCTGGAGCAGGCAAAGCAGAACCTGAAAAAGGCCGCCTACGGAAAGATCCTCTCCCTTCCCATGGAGGAGATCGCCCCGGAATTGTCCGACGAGGAAGTTTACTTCCAGGATGTATTGGGCCACTGCGAGACTCCCTACAGCAACAATCCCAAGCGGATCACCAACCTGGAGCTGGCCTGCAAAGCCCTGGATGGGCTCATTCTGGAGCCGGGGCAGGAATTTTCCTACAACGATACCCTGGGGGAGCGCACCGCGGAAAAGGGCTACCAGCCCGCCCCTGCCTACTCCGGCACTACTCTGGTAGACTCCCTGGGCGGCGGCATCTGCCAGGTCTCTTCTACCTTGTATCTTGCCAGCGTCTACGCCGAGCTGACCATCCTGGAGCGGGTGAACCACGGCTACCCGGTGCACTACATCCCCTACGGCATGGACGCCACGGTAAACTGGGGCTTTACGGACCTGAAAATGCGGAACGATTCCGACTTCCCCGTAAAAATCAAAGCCGAGGCCTCCGACGGCTATGTAAAGGTAGACATCCTGGGCCTGGAGACCCGGGACTATGATATCCAGATGTCCTACAGCGTCGGCGGCCGGTATGTCAAGACCTTTAAGACGAAGATCAGCAAAGCTACCGGCGAGCAGATCTCCAAGGAAGAGGTGGCGCTGTCCGCCTATATGGAGGATGTGTTCCCATCCTGAGCTTCCGCTCAGTGAAATCCGTTCTTCGGACAGGTGAAATCCACACATGTGGGTGAAATTCCTACGGAGTGAAATCCGCCTGCGGCGGGAGAGAGGACGGATCTCTTCTGCAAAGCAGTGTTTCACCCTGATATCAGCAAAGATTTCTTTCTGGTATCGCTTAAACGAAAATCTTCCTTCATTTTTAATCCCGCTACATGTGTCAAGGGGCTGTTGCAAAAAATGCAGCAGCCCCTTGACATTTTTAATATTCCCCTGCGGCGTACATCACCGCGGACAAGGCACACAGCGGAGCCGTTTCGCAGCGGAGGATCCGCTTGCCCAGGGTGCATACCGTCAGACCGGCAGCCAGGGCCTGGGCCACTTCCCTTTCTTCCAGCCCGCCTTCCGGGCCGGTGAGCAAGCTGACGGTCTCGTAGGGGCCGGACTCCAGGGCGGAACGGAGGGTCACCGTGTCCTCGTGCTCATAAAACAAAATGGCCTTCTGGGCCTTTGCAGCCCGTTCCAGGGCCTGCTGATAGGAGCCTATCGTCAGCACCTTCGGGATCACCCCCCGGCCGGACTGCTCGGCAGCGGAGGCGGCGATCTTCTGCCAGCGCTCCACCTTCTTTCGGAGGCTCTTCTCATCCGGCTTGGAGACGCACCGATTAGAGGGGAAAGCCACGATCTCCGCGGCGCCCAGCTCCGTAGCCTTCTGGATCACGTGCTCCAGCTTATCCGCCTTGGGAAAGGCCATATACACGCTGACCCGGACCTTCGCCTCGGAAGCAGAAGCGCGGCATTCCCCCAGGGATAGGGTCAGCGTCTCCGGGTCCTCTACCTTACACAGGCACTCCCGGCCCTGGCCGTCGCACAAAAGCACCTCTTCCCCGGTCTTCAAGCGCAGGACCTTGGCGTGCTTGGCGTTTTCGCCGGTGAGGGTATGGGTGGGAACATTCAATTCTTCGGGGATGACAAAAAAACGAATCATAAGGAAACCTCTTTGTATGAAAATCTAATTGGAGGGAGGGTTTGATTGCATGAACAGGTCGTCAAATAGGGATTTGTAGATTTCATCTGTCGTTGCGAGCCAGTGCGCACACTGGCGTGGCAACCCCCCGGTTGAACGTACGGGCTGACGGGAAAATCCCCTTTCCCCCTCCACGCAGGAGGGGGCAAGGGATTTTTCCCGCCGGTTGAGCTGGTACCATTCATCCGGGGGATTGCCACACCAGTCTGCGGACTGGTTCGCAATGACAAAATGTCGGGGCACCCCTCCTCAGGCGCTGCGGCGCCAGCTCCCCCCAAGGGGAGCGGAGATTTACAAA
>JBNMHR010000070.1:0-9871 GCA_050872865.1 Faecousia sp.
ATCTCGTTCAGGCCCTCCAGCAGCTTCTCGGCAAAGGCAGGCTGATCGATGACCCACTGCATCATGTTCTTCTTGACCACAGGGTATCCGCCCCGCTCGGACTTGCCGTCGATGACCTCGTCGTTGCTGAGCACAGTGCCCAGCTCCTCGCACCAGTTTACCGGCATTTCGATCCGCTTGGCATAGCCTGCCTCGTAGAGCTTCTTGAAGATCCACTGGGTCCACTTATAGAAGCTGGGGTCGGAGGTCGCCACCATCTTGGACCAGTCGTAATCAAAGCCCAGCTCCTTCAGCTGCTTGGAGAAGGTTTTGATGTTCTCCTGGGTAAAGCCCTCGGGATGGTGGCCGGTGTTGACGGCGTACTGCTCGGCAGGCAGGCCGAAGGAATCGTAGCCCATGGGATGCAGCACGTTATAGCCCTGCATCCGCTTCATCCGGGACATGATGTCCGTAGCGGTATAGCCCTCGGGATGGCCGGCGTGGAGGCCCACACCGGAGGGGTACGGGAACATATCCAGCACATAGTACTTGGGCTTGGAGAAATCCCACACATCGGTGTGGAAGGTGTCGTGCTCCTCCCAGTATTTATGCCATTTGGCTTCGATTTTCGCAAATTCGTAATTCATGGCAGTAAAACCCCAATCTATTTAATTCTCTTCTACAATAATATCTTTCAGATCAATTTTCTCCGCATCGGCCCACAGGCGCTCCAGGGCGTAGAACTGACGGGCTTCCTCGGTAAATACGTGGACCACGATGGTGCCGAAGTCCAGAAGCTCCCAGGAATTGCCCCGGTGGCCTTCCCGGCCCAGCATGGGCTCTCCCAGCTGCTCCAGGGTGTACTCGGCGTAGTCGCAGAGGGTCTTGACGTGGGTATTGGAGGTACCGGTGCAGATGAGGAAGTAGTCGGCCAGGGCGCTGACCTTGTCGATCTTCAGCAGCTGAATGTCCTGGCCCTTCTTGGCGTCCAGGGCCTTGGTGACCTCGTAGGCGATTTCTTTGGGTGTAAGCATTGGATTATCCTTTCTGGTTCAAATATAAAAGAGCGTCCCGGGAGGCGGGGGACATTTCGCAGCCCTGATCCTTCAGGTGCTCCATGGTCATTTCCAGACCCAGCTTTAAGGCCCCCCGGATATCGGTAAAGGCCAGGGTCCGGAGCTCCTCTACCCCGGGGAAATCCCGGTTGGGCTCCATATAGTCCGCAACGTAAATAATGGTCTCCAACAGGTTCATATTGGCCTTGCCCGTGGTATGGGACTCGATGGCGGAGACCACGGCGCTGTTCTCTCCAAAGATCCGCTCCGCCACCAGGCTGCCTGTGAGGGCATGGAGGGTTTTGGGGTACTTTTTGGAGAAATCATCCAGTAGTTTACCATAGGCACTGCACAATGTCAATTGCAGGGGGCCGTCCAGGGCCTTGGTAATATCGTGCAGGAGACCAGCCCGCCCGGCATCCACAGGGTCAGCTCCCCATTTTTCCGCCAAAGCCACCGCCGTATCCCGGCAGCCCAGCACATGCCGGACCCGGTTGGGGTTTAGCAGGTCCACAACAACCTTTTCCAGCTCTTCCATAGGAAGGTGCTGAAGGTCTCTGCCTACGTAGTATAGCCCCTCCTGCCGGATATAGGCCAACATCGCCTCCGGCACGAACTCCCCGGCCCCTTCAAAGGCCAGGAGCCGACGGACCTGGGTAGAGGAAATGGGCAGGATCGGGTTTTCCAGGAGCCGCACCTTGGCCCCCTGAGCCGTAAGGACCTTTGCCGTATCGGCAATGGCCTCCGCTTCCTTCTTTTCCCCCCGGCGCAGGGCGGCCAGGGTGACGCAGCCCGCGATTTTTTCCGCATCCTTCCACTGAGGGAATTTCAGAAACATGTCGGTGCCCAAAAGCAGGGTAAATTCCCCGTTGGGGTATTGTTCCTGTAACGCCTGGACCGTGTCCCAGGTGTAGCTTTCCCCGCCCCGGTCCACTTCCAGGGGGCAGACCTCCATTTTGCCTTCCGCCACAAGAGAAAGCATTTTGATCCTTTGCTCCCCCGTGGCCATGCCGCCGGAAACCGTCTTTTGCGGCGTTTTCCCGGAGGGGATCAGCAAGAGCCTATCTAAGCCCAATACCTCTATGGCGTACCGTGCCGCCTGGATGTGCCCCAGGTGGGGCGGGTTGAAAGAGCCTCCGAAAATACCGATTTTTTCCATTTTCTCTCTCCCTTTCTGATAGCGTAGATGCGAAAAGTGAAGATCTTTACCGTTCCTTATTCCTTAGCTGCTTCTCCCGGTCACGCTCGATGGCCTTTTCTACCGCCTTTTCCTTGAAGAAGGCGTTCCGCTGCTCCCGCACCACCTTGGCGGCGTGGCGGCGGGCACGGATGCCCTTGCGGACGGGGTCGGACTTGCTGATGGGGGTAGGCTTCCGCTTGGCCCGGCCGGTCAGGTTCCGCTCAGCCTGCTTCTTTTCGCTGAAGCGATAGATGACGAACTTGCTGCCTACGCAGGCAATGCCCTCGGCGCCGGTGGCCTCACAGATGGCGTCGCTTACCTCTCTGGGGGACATAAGGGCCCCCTCCAAAACCTTCCCCTTTACCAGTTCTCTGGCGGTGAGCTGGTTTTCTGCCTCGGCGATGACGCTTTCCGTCACGCCCCCCTTACCCACCATCAGGGTGGTATCCAGATCGTTGGACTGGGCCCGGAATTCGGCCCGTTCTTTACTTGTCAGCATAGCCTGCCTCCTTTAATTTCTCGTAAAATACCTGTAGTGCTTTTGCCCGATGGGACACCTGGTTCTTTTCCTCCGGTGCCACCTGGGCCAGTGTCTTTCCAAAGGGGGGATAGTAGAAAATGGGGTCGTAGCCGAAGCCCCCTTCCCCTCTTACCTCCCGCAGCACTTCGCCGTGGACCTCTCCCCTGGCCTGGATGGTTTTTCCGTCCGGCGTCACCAGGGTGATGACGCAGACGAACTTCGCCTGCCGCTGGCCGTCGGGGACGTTTTCCATATTCTTTAAAAGCAGCTGTACCCGGCCGGCGTCGTCCAGGGTATCGTCAAAGCCATACCGGGCGGAATAGATCCCCGGCTCCCCGTTCAGAGCGTCCACCGCAATGCCGGAGTCGTCGGCCAATGCGGGAAGCCCCGTGGCCTGCATGACGGCATTGGCTTTCAGGAAGGAATTTTCCTCAAAGGTGGTGCCGGTCTCTTCTACGTCGATGTCTACCCCCAGGTCCGATTCCAGCACCAGCTCCATGTCGAATTTCTTTGTAATTTGGCTGATCTCCACCAGCTTGTGCTTGTTTTTGCTTGCAAGAACGACTTTCATACGGTTCTCCTTATACCAACGCGTTCACGAAATCCCAGGCCACGAAGGGCATCAGGTCCTCGGCCTTTTCGCCCACACCGATGAACTTCACCGGCAGATTCAGCTGGTCCGCCACAGCGATGACGATGCCGCCCTTGGCGGTGCCGTCCAGCTTGGTAACGGCGATGGCGGTGACCCCGGCGATCTCCTTGAACTGCTTGGCCTGGATGAGGCCGTTCTGGCCGGTGGTGCCGTCCAGTACCAGCAGCACCTCCCGGGCGGAATCCGGCAGCTCCCGCTCTACGATGCGGGTGATCTTGCCCAGCTCGTTCATCAGGTTCTGCTTGTTGTGGAGCCGTCCGGCGGTATCGATGATGATCACGTCCACGTCCTTATTCTTGGCGGACTGGATGCCGTCGTATACCACGGAGGCCGGGTCCGCCCCTTCATGCTGGCGGACAATGTCCGCCCCGCTGCGCTGGGCCCAAATTTCCAGCTGGTCCGCGGCGGCGGCCCGGAAGGTATCGCCTGCAATGAGCAGTACCTTCTTCCCCGCCTCTACCTGCTGCTTGGCGATCTTGCCGATGGTGGTGGTCTTGCCCACGCCGTTGACGCCGATGACCAGAATCACGCTGGGCTTGGTGGAAAGGTCCAGGTTGGGATCTCCCACCGCCACCATGGTGGTAAGGATCACCCGCAAAGCGGCCTTGGCCTGGTCCGCCTTGGTGATGCCCTGGTCCGCTACGGCCTTCCGCAGCTTCTGGGTGGCCTTGGCGGCGGTCTCGCAGCCCAGGTCCGCCAGAATCAGGCTTTCCTCCAGCTCGTCGTAAAAATCATCGTCCAGCTCCGTGTCCTCGGAAAACAGCTCGTTCCAGCTCTCGCTGAGGGCATCCCGGGTCTTGGTCAGGCCCTGCTTGATCTTGTCAAAAAATCCCATGTTGTACTCCTTGTATATTGTATTTATTCGCCGATGCCCAAATACTCCTCCATCTGGTTCAGGTCCAGACGCAGCAGCTTGGAAACGCCCTGCTCCTGCATGGTCACGCCGTAGAGCACGTCGGCGGATTCCATGGTGCCCCGGCGGTGGGTGATGACGATGAATTGGGTCTTCTTTAAATTGTGCAGATAGGAGGCAAACCGGTCTACATTCCGGTCGTCCAGAGCGGCATCAATTTCGTCCAACAGGCAGAAGGGGGTGGGCCGTACCTTTAGAATCGCAAAGTACAGTGCCGTGGCCACCAGTGCCTTTTCGCCGCCGGAGAGCAGGGTAATGGTCTTTAGCTGCTTTCCGGGGGGCTGGACCCGAATTTCGATGCCGCAGGTCAGAGGCTCCTGGGGGTCCTCCAGAATCAACTGGCCCTTGCCGCCGCCGAACATCTCTTCAAATACTTCCCCAAAATGCTTGTCGATCTTGGCAAATTCCTCTACGAAGATGGCGGTCATTTCCTTGGTGATGTCCCGGATGATGCCCTCCAGCTCCCGCTTGGAGGTAAGCACATCGTCCCGCTGGCCCGTTAAGTACCGGTACCGCTCGTCTACCCGGGCGTATTCGTCGATGGCCCCCAGGTTGGGGGTGCCCAGGGCGGCGATCTTCCGCTTCAGTTCTCCAATGCGCCTGGTACCGGCAGCCACGGATTCCAGCGTGCCCCGCTTTTCTACGGCGGTGCTGGGGGTCAGGCTGTAGGTATCCCAGAGCTTATCGATGATCTGCTTTTCCTCCATAGATGTGGTGACCTTTTTCTGCTCCAACAGGGCACAGGCCCGCTCCATGTTTAATAGGTCCTTGTTCTTCTCCTGGCTTTCCCGCTCGGCCTTGGTCTTCCGGGCCTCGGTGTCGGATCTGTCCTGCAGCAGGGCCTGCAGCTCCTCGTTGGCGCTATCCGCCTGCTTATCCCCTTCCTCCTGCTGATGCCGGAGGTCTTCCAGGTCCTTTTGCAGGCGCTCATTATCCTGGCGGATGGACTCCATCAGAGAAAGCTTTTTCTCCCGGTCCCCTTCCATGGCGCTTTGCAGCCCTCTCAGGTCCTCCATGTGGGACTGAGCCGTATTCTTTTCCGCCGTCAGGGCGGCTTCCTTGGTTTGGAGCTGGGTCAGGTGGTCCGTAATGGCGTCGCTGGCCTGCTTGGCCTCCTGCTGGCTGCCCTCCAGTCTGTCAAGCTGGTTTTGGACTTCCAACAGCTCCTTTTCGTATACCTGGATCTTGGCCCGATGGCCGGCCTGCTTTTCCCCGTCGGTATGGTCCCGGTTTAAAAGGCTGTCCCGCTCCTTTTGAGCGGAGGCCGCCGCCTCCCGGATGGCACTGACCATCACTTCAAACTGCTTTTCCTGGCCCTGGAGCCGCAGCACCTGGTCCTCCGCCTGGCGGAGGGCATCCTGGGCCACGGTCAGGTCATAGGCCACCTGATCGTAAAGCCGCTGGCATTCCTTGCTTTCCGCTTCCGCTGCGGATCTTTGCTTTTGCAGGCTCTGCTCCTGGGCGGTAAGCTTTTGCAGCTCGTTGGCCCGGGAAAGGATGCCCGCTTCCTTATTGACGGAGCCGCCGGTCATGGAGCCGCCGCTGTTCATCACCTGGCCGTCCAGGGTGACGATGCGGAACCTCCCCTTAAACTGCTTTGCCATGGCAATGGCCGCATCCAGGTTGGAGACGATAACGGTCCTTCCCAGCAGGTTCCACAAAATGTTATTGTACTTTTGGTCAAATTTTACCAGGTCCGAGGCGATGCCTACAAAGCCCCGGCTCGTCTCTACCCCCGGCTCCTGGAGACGCTTGCCGGTAATGGTGCTCAAGGGCAAAAAGGTTGCCCGCCCGCCGCCGGTGCGCTTTAGAAAGCCGATGGCGGCTTTGCCGTCGTTTTCGCTGTCCACCACGATCTGCTGCATGGCGGCGCCCAGGGCGATCTCAATGGCCACGGCGTATTCATCCTCGGTGGAGATGAGCCGGGAGACCGGGCCATGGATGTTTTTGAGCCCACCCTTTTTGGCCTCCTGCATAACCATCCTTACGGATTTCTGATAGCTTTCAAAGTCCCGCTCCATGGCCCGGAACACCCGGACCTTGGCGGAGACCCCGTCCAGCTGGGCCGTCAGGTCCCGCAGGTTTTCCAGGGCGGCATCCAGCTTTTCCTTCCGGCCCTTCTGCCGTAAGCTCAGGCCGGAGAGGACGTTATTGGAGGCGGATACCTTTTCCTTTGCCTTTTCCAAGGCCTTCCGGCTGTCTTCCAGGGTCTTGTCCGCATTTTCCAGCCGCTGCTGCCCGGCGGAAAGGTCCCCGTCCAGCTCCTCCAAGCGCTGCCTGGAGGCCGCACGGTTTTCCTCGATGGCCCGAATTTCCGCTTCACAGCCGGCTTTTTCCGCCGTGAGGCTGGATTCCTTCCCCCGCAGCTCCAAAAACTGCCGGGACAGGCCCTGGGCAGAGGCGGTCATTTCCGCCAAGCGGCTCTTGCTTTCCGCAATGGCCCCCTGGACATCCGTCAGGTCGTGGCCGATTTGGGAAATGCGGTCCTGGGCCTGGGCCAATTGGGCCTCAATGCCGCCGGACCGGTCCTCGGTGCCCTTCAGCTCTTCTTCGATCCGCTCTAAGTTGGCGTTGTTGTTTTCCAGATTGCCCCGGAGCACTGCCATCTGGCCCTCCAGCTGCTGGTGGGTGGTCTGGTAATAGGTGGTCTTTCCCCGGGCCGCTTCCAAAAGCAGATCCTTTTCTCGTAGAGCGGTACCCAATTCTTCGGCCTGCTTATAGAGGCTGTCCAATTCTTCATGGGCCTGGCTCAGAACGAAGGACGCGGACCGATAGTCCTCCTCCGCCTTCTTGGCCGCCGCGGATAGCTTTTCCAGGGTATCCAGCCACACGGCCACCTCTAACCCCTGGAGCTCTTCCTTCATTTCCAGATATTGCTTTGCCTTTTCGGACTGGATCTTCAGGGGTTCCAGCTGCAGCTCCAGCTCCGAGACCTTGTCCCCGATGCGCATCAGGTTGTCTTCGGTTTTTTCCAGCTGCCGCTCCGTCTCTTCCTTCCGGTGGCGGTACTTGGAGATGCCTGCCGCCTCTTCAAAGACCTCCCGCCGGTCCTCGGACTTGATGGCCAGGATCTCATCAATGCGGCCCTGGCCGATGTTGGAGTACCCTTCCCGGCCCAGGCCGGTGTCCATGAGTAACTCATGGATATCCTTCAGCCGGGCAGACTGGCGGTTAATATAGTATTCCCCGTCCCCGGACCGGTAATAGCGCCGGGTGACCACTACCTCGTCGGCATCGTAAGATAGGGCCCGGTCGGAATTGTCCAGGGTCAGGGTGGCTTCCGCAAAGCCCTGGGCAGGCCTTTTGGCGGTGCCGCCGAAGATCACGTCCTCCATCTTGGCCCCCCGGAGGGTTTTGGTGCTCTGCTCCCCCAGGACCCACAGAATGGCATCGGAAATATTGGATTTTCCGGAGCCGTTGGGCCCCACAATGGCCGTAATATCATCCCCAAACCGAATGATCGTCCGGTCCGGGAAGGATTTAAAGCCCTGTAATTCCAGCGATTTTAAGTACACGTCAAAACCTCTTCCGATTGGAATATCGATAATGAATCAGTTTATTATATCCGGTTTCCTATAGAATTGCAAGGGTTTTAGAGAATTTTCCGGAGAGATATTGCGGAATAGTCTCTTTTACAAATGGGGATTTGTAAGACTCTGCTCCCCTTGGGGGGAGCTGTTGCCGCAGCAACTGAGGAGGGCCGTTGTCATTGCGAACCAGTCCGCAGACTGGTGTGGCAATCCCCCGGTTGGATGGGACCAGTTGACGGGGAGAACCCCTTCCCCTCTCCAAGCCTGGAGAGGGTGGCCCGCAGGCCGGGTGTGGTTGGGAACACGGTACGATAACAGATAGGTTTGTTGAGAAAATACAGCTAAACGCAGAAAAACCATTCATCCAACGGCTCAAAATGTTGAACCTTTCCAACCACACCCGCCCACTGCAGTGGGCACCCTCTCTCCATGCTTGGAGAGGGTAAGGGACTCAAAAACTTGCAGACTGGCCCTTTCATCCGGGGGATTGCCACGGCAGTCTAGCACCGCAGTGCTGTGCATAGCGCAACCGCCGTAGGCGGCTCTTAGCGCGGAGCAGTGCGCACTGCCTCGCAATGACAGATCGGTCCGGTCATTTTCCACAGAAACTCCGACCCAATCTTGTATAGAATCCCCATTTTTTCTTCCTTCGTTGACACTTTTTATCATTTGCGATAAAATGATAAATTATGTAGGAAACAGAAACCAAAAAGAGAGGGTCCTTCCAATGGAGTTAAATGAGAAACTGCGTCAGGTTTGCGAGGCCTTCCGCATTGCGGATGCCTACGTAGGCTTCGACGCCATCCAAATCGGCAATGTAAACAAGACCTATAAGGTCAATTTCCGTCGGGAGGACGGCAGTCCAAAATCCTACCTGGTCCAGAATGTGAATACCTTCGCCTTCCGGGACCCTGTCGGGCTTATGGACAACATCGACAAGGTAACGGAGCACATCCGGAAGAAGAACCCGGAAAAGACCTGCCTCCACTATCACCACACCGCCCAACGGAAGACCTACCTGCAGGACGGGGAAAATTTCTGGCGCATGGCCAACTACATTCCCTCCGTGACCTACGACTCCGTAAAGGATTTAAATATTGTAGAAGCCGCCGGTGTGGCCTTCGGCCATTTCCAGGCCCAGCTTTCTGACTTTGACATTGGCTCTCTTCACGAAACCATCCCGGATTTCCACAATACCCGCCGCCGGTTCGAGGCCCTGAAAATGGCCGCCGCAGAGGATAAGGCCGGCCGGGCCCAGGAGGCAGCGGCAGAAATTCGCTTCCTGCTGGAAAACGAGGACCTGGCCTGCACCCTGACGGACCTGCAGCGCAAAGGGCAGCTCCCCCTGCGGGTGACCCACAACGACACCAAGATCAACAACGTGCTCTTTGACCCCAATACCGGCAAGGCCCTGGTGGTGGTGGACCTGGATACGGTGATGCCCGGGCTCATGGGTGCCGACTACGGCGACGCCATCCGCTCCGCCGCCAACCTCTGCGAAGAGGACTGCCCGGACCCCGGCAAAGCAGGCGTCAATATGGCGGTTTTCGAGGCCTTTACCAAAGGCTTCCTGTCCCAGACCGCCGGTTCCATCACCCAGGCAGAAGCCGATACCCTGGCCGTCAGCTGCTGCTGCCTGGCCATGGAGCTCTCCGCCCGGTTTTTAACGGACTACCTGGAAGGCGACCCCTACTTCACCATCCGCTACCCGGACCACAACCTGGTCCGCACCCGCTGCCAGATTGCCCTTGCCAAAGATCTGCAGAAAAAGCGGCCAGAAATGGAGGCCGTCATCGCCAGGTGCCTGGCGGAATGCAAATAAGCTTCTTCCCCCGATTCTTCGGAATTGGGGGAGTTTTTTATTGGCGTAAAATGGAAAATCTCGACAAATGGGGAGTTGTAGGGGTGAAAGAATGGATGTCGTTGCGAGGCAGTGCGCACACTGCCGTGGCAACCCCCCCGGTTGAATGGTACCAGCCCACCGGCGGGAAAATCCCTTCCCCCTCCTGCATGGAGGGGGTGCCCACCGCAGTGGGCGGGGG
>JBNMHR010000071.1:0-9861 GCA_050872865.1 Faecousia sp.
AAATGAAGGCAGTTTTTGTTACCGGCGGTAAGCAGTATACCGTTGCCGAGGGTGATGTCCTGTTCATCGAGAAGCTGGCTGTGGAAGCTGAGCAGACCGTGAAGTTCGACCAGGTTCTGGCTGTCCTGGACGGCGAGAACTCCAAGATCGGTGCTCCCGTGGTCGAGGGCGCCGCTGTAGAGGCGAAGGTCATCAAGAATGGCAAGGGCAAGAAGATCGACGTCCTGAAGTACAAGGCTAAGAAGAACGAGAAGACCCACATCGGTCACCGTCAGCCCTACACCAAGGTCGAGATCACCAAGATCGCACTGTAATTATGACCAAGGTTGAATTTTTTACCGAGGACGAGCGGATCACCGGATTCTCCGTCTCCGGTCACAGCGGCTACGCGGAAGCAGGCAGCGATATTGTCTGTGCCGCCATCTCTGCCGCTGTTGCCATGGCCGAAGCCACCATCAATGATGTGTGCGGCGCAAAGGCCAAGGTTCGGGTCAAAGAGGAGGATGCCCGCATCACCCTGACCCTGCCTGCAAGCTGCGATGAAGAAGAGAGTGTCCAGGCGTGTCTCGCCGGTATGATGCTCTACCTGTGCAGCCTGCGGGACGATTATCCCGACAATATCGAAGTTTTGGAGGTGTAATATATGCTGAAGATTGGTATTCAGTTCTTCGCTCACCACAAGGGCGGCGGTTCCACCAAGAACGGCCGTGATTCCGAGTCCAAGCGTCTGGGCTGCAAGCGTGCCGACGGTCAGTTCGTTCTGGCTGGCAACATCCTGGTCCGCCAGAGAGGCACCCACATCCATCCCGGCACCAATGTTGGTATCGGCAAGGATGACACCCTGTTCGCCCTGGTTGACGGCACCGTCAAGTACGAGCGCATGGGCAAGGATCGTCGGAAGT
Source organism: Faecousia sp. (assembly GCA_050872865.1). Lineage (GTDB taxonomy): Bacteria > Bacillota > Clostridia > Oscillospirales > Oscillospiraceae > Faecousia. Next base: position 903 of record JBNMHR010000071.1, read on the forward strand.
GCTCCGTTTACGCTGAGCAGTAAGACAAGCCTGTGAATCGAAGGACTGCTGCTTTTACGCGGCAGTCCTTTTTTTGAAACTGGGTGACAGAGAAAAGGGAAAAGCCTTCCCCTTGGGGGAAGGTGTCATGGCCGTCTCACGGAAGGCCATGACGGGTGAGGGGCTGGATTTGGCCCTCATCCACCGCTGCGGCGGTCCCCCTTCCCCCCCAGGGGAAGGCAAGGGGGCTTTTTTCTGTGTCACCCGCCGGAAAAACATGGAGGTTTGCTATGTTTGTAGATAAGGTAAGAATTACGGTCCTTGGCGGCAAGGGCGGCGACGGCGCCGTGGCCTTCCACCGGGAGAAATATGTGGCCTCCGGCGGTCCCGACGGGGGAGACGGCGGCCACGGCGGCAGTGTGATCCTGCGGGTCAACGACAATCTGTCCACCCTGCTGGATTTCCGCTATAAGAGAAAGTACGCTGCCCAGCCCGGCCAGAACGGCCTGGGCCGGAACATGAGCGGCAAGCGGGGGGAGCCCCTGATCATCGAGGTCCCCCGGGGTACCGTGGTCCGGGACGCGGAGACCAACCAAATTATCGTCGATATGTCCACCGGGGAGGATTTTGTCATCGCCAAGGGCGGCCGGGGCGGCTGGGGCAATGCCCACTACGCCACCGCTACCCGGCAGGTGCCCCGGTTTGCCAAGTCCGGCATTAAGGGCCAGGAGCGGGACGTGATCCTGGAGCTGAAGCTGTTGGCGGACGTGGGCCTGGTGGGCTTCCCCAATGTGGGCAAATCCACCCTGCTTTCCGTCACCTCTAACGCCCGGCCCAAGATCGCCAACTACCATTTTACCACCCTGTTTCCCAACCTGGGCGTCATCTATGTAGACGAGGGCGTGTCCTTTGTCATGGCCGACATTCCCGGCATCATCGAAGGCGCTGCCGAGGGTGCCGGCCTGGGCCACGACTTTTTGCGGCATATTGACCGGTGCCGTCTTCTCGTCCATGTGGTGGATGTGTCCGGCAGCGAGGGCAGAGACCCGGTAGAGGACTTTAACGCCATCTGCGACGAGCTGGCAAATTACTCCGTGGACCTGAGTAACCGGCCCATGATCGTAGCCGCCAACAAAATCGACCTGCTGCCCCCGGACAGCGACAATTTGCAGCGCCTCCGGGCCTGCGTCGAGGCCGCGGGCTGTGAGCTGTATGAAATTTCCGCCGGTACCACCCAGGGCACCCGGAACCTGATGCGGGTCGTGGCCGAAAAGCTGCGGACCCTGCCTCCCGTCACCATCTACGAGCCCGAGTATGTGGAAAAGCCCGTAGAGGCCGGAGACCCCCAGGAGCTGACTGTCGAGCACCTGGGCTCCACCTGGGTCGTCACCGGCACCTGGTTGGAACGGCTGGTGCAGAACATCAACTTCGACGACTACGAGTCCCGGAACTACTTCGACCAGATGCTCCGCAAATGCGGCCTGTTCGCCCGGCTGGAAGAAATGGGCGTCCAAGACGGCGACACCGTGGATATTTACGATCTGCAATTTGAATATATGAGATAATAAAACCCCCGCCTTTTCTCCACAAGCTGTGTGGAAAAGGCGGGGGATTTGTTTGGCAAAGGGGGAGAAGACAACCTGTCATTGCGAGACAGTCCGCAGACTGTCGTGGCAATCCCCATAGGTTTTAGATTGCCCGCAGGCACGCTCTTCCCCCCTCCTGCATGGAGGGGGTGCCCGCCGCAGCGGACAGGGGTGGAGGGGACCCGGTACGATAATTTTTCTGCGTTTGGATGAAGGGTATTCTCTAAATATACCCTTATTTTCTTAACAAACCTATCTGTTTTCGGTAGGGGTCCCCTCCACCCCCGGCCTGCGGGCCACCCCCTCCATGCAGGAGGGGGAAAGGGAATTTTCCTGCCCGTCAGTCTGCACCATTCAACCGGGGGGTTGCCACGGCAGTGTGCGCACTGCCTCGCAACGACATCCGTTATTTTGGTGCACCCGTTCTCGATGACAGCCCGTCAAATCCTTATTTTCCACTCTCCCGGATCACTTCAATCACATCCAGCAGCGAATCCGCCTTCACGGTGATCCGCTTCAGCGTCTCCTCGTCCGGCAGGTCCTGGTCCGGAACCAAAGTTGCCATACACCCGGCCCGGTAGGCGGACTGGATCCCGGCGGCGGAATCCTCAATGGCGATGCAGCTTTCCGGGGGCAGCCCCAAAACCTTGGCTCCGTATAAATAAATATCCGGCTCCGGCTTGCCGTTGGGTACATCGTAGGCGGTGACCACATTCTGGAAATAGTCGTATAGACCCAGGGGCACCAGATATTTCCGGACCCGCTCTATTGGGGAGGCGGTGGTGATGGCGCAGGGGATGTGCTCTTGTTTCAAAAATTCCAAAATCTCCCGGATGCCGCCCTTGGGTTCTACGCCGTTTTCTTCAATATAGGCATCCATCAGTTCAATGCGCTTGCCCTTAATGGCCTCGTAGCTGGCATCGGGGCCAAAGAAGCGGGTGATCATCTGGGCAGCTTCCTTCCGGTTCCGGCCCCGCAGCCACATGGCGTGGTCCCGGGTCAGCGGATACCCCAGGGCGTGGGCCCCTTCCAGCCAGAAGCGGGTGTACAGCTTTTCCGTATCCAAAATCACGCCGTCCATGTCGAACAGTACGCCTTGGACCTTTTGCATGGGCTTGTAAATCGTATATGCCATAGGTGCCCCTCCTGTGTTTTTCTAAGATGGTCCTATTATAGCGGAAAAGGGGCCATTCTTCCATATGGAAAAACAGAGAATTTTTTATGACATTCTGCGATGCCGAATTTTAAACACTTCTTAAACCGTCTCCCTCTTTCTTATTAAGAAATGGAATGCTATAATAAGCACAAAGTCAAGGAAGCGGAGGAAGAGCAGATGTACAAAATACTGATTTGCGACGATCAGCCGGATATCGTCAACGCCTTAAAGATCTACCTGGCCCCGGAGGGGTACGAGCTGTTTGAGGCCAAGAACGGCGCCCAGGCGGTGGAGATCGTGAAGGAGAAAGGCATCCATCTGGTGCTGCTGGATGTGATGATGCCGGTGATGGACGGCATTGCAGCCACGGCGAAAATAAGGGAATTTTCCAATGTGCCCATTATTTTGCTGACGGCCAAGTCCGAAACCGAGGACAAGGTATTGGGCCTGAACGTGGGGGCAGATGACTATATCACCAAGCCCTTTGTGCCCGTGGAGGTCTTGGCCCGGGTCCGGTCCCAGCTTCGGCGGTATGCCAGTCTGGGCAGCCGGAAAGAGGAGACGGACGATCTGACCATCGGCGGCATCACCATGAACGACCGCACCAAAACCGTCACCGTGGAAGGGGAGCCGGTGAACCTGACCCCTACGGAGTACGCCATTTTGCATCTGCTCATGTCCAACCCCGGCAAGGTGTATTCTACCAAGACCCTGTACGAAGCGGTCTGGCAGGAGGCGGCTTTGGGCAGCGAGGGCAGCGTTGCCGTCCACATTCGCCACCTGCGGGAGAAAATCGAGATCAACCCCTCGGAACCCCGATACCTGAAGGTCATCTGGGGCCAGGGCTATAAGCTGGAGGGGGAGAAGAAATGAGAAACCATGGAATTTTTAAGGGGCTTGCCATTGTCCTGTGCGCCCTGTGCCTGATGACCGCCGCCCTTTCCGGCGGGAGCCTGATGGTTTTGGCGGCCATGAATCTGGAAGAAAATGTTTCCCCTTCCGAGAGCTACCGGCAAAGCAGGGAAGAGAGCCTGGAGTGGATCGCCGATGCCCTTGCGGCAAGATACGCGGCGAGAACCGCTCCCAAGGCGGACGAAGCTTTGCTGGAGCAATACTACAACTATTTGGATTATAATACCGCTTTAAAAAACGCGAATTACGAGCTTCTGGACAGCAAGGGAAAGGTGCTGGAACGGAAGGACGACCAGACAGGGAATTTTACGGATTTTACCTTCCAAATCTCCAAAGGGGACCGGACCTATGTGGAGGTGATGGAGGGGCCCATCTATGTAGAAACTCTGGAAGAGCTTCAGCAGGCGGAGCTCAAATTGGCCGGTACGGACATTCTGGAAGGAGAACTTTCCCCTGAGGACTACTTCCCTATGCGGGAGGAGCTGCCCGATGGCGGAAGCATTTACTCGATCGATTACAAGGACGGCTGGAATGTCTATAAAATTCAGGATGTGCCCCTGAAAGAAAATTACACAGTGGTGATCCATTCGGACCTGACAGGGGGGGACAACGCTTTGGATGCCAAGCTGGCTTCCATCATGGATGGGGTCTGGCGGCATCTGGGGCAGATCGTGGCCCTGCTGGGTGCCTCCCTGGTGCTATTCGGTCTGCTGGCCGTATACCTGTGCTGCGCCGCGGGCCATAAGCCGGGCAGCGAGGAAATCCACCCCGGCGGTCTGAACTGCCTGCCCCTGGACGTGTACTTTACCGTTGTGAGTGCAGTGTGCGTACTCTATGCCAATATTGGTATTTACGGGTTCAGGTATCTGATGAGCCAGAGCAACACCATCGCCGTTGCCTATTACGGCTACGGCGGATACGCCTGCTGTCTGCTCTTCGTGGGCTTCTGCTTTGCCTGCGCCGCCCAGTTCAAAACCGAGGGGGGCTACTGGTGGCACCACAGCGTTACCGGCTTCTGCTGGAACCTGTGCTGGAAGATCGTCTGCGGCTGCTACCATATCCTCTGGGCCATCACGTTACCCATCCTTCTGTGGGCGCTGGGCCTGGTGAAAAAATGCTGGGCCTTTGTGAAGAAGCTGTGGAAAGGCTTCTGGAAATTCGTCGCCCGGCTCTATGGACTGCTGCCCCTTGTCTGGCAGTGGGTCCTTACAGGCCTGCTGATCTACGGCGGATTTGCGGTGGCACTGGCTTGCGACAGTGGATTTTTGCTGCTGGTTGTCGTTCTGGCTGGTGTGGCTCTGACTATTTACAGCGCCTATATTTTCGGCACCCTCCTGGATGCCGCCAAGCGGATGCGGGGCGGGGACCTGGATATTAAGGTGGACGAAAAATATATGCTGGGGGCCTACAAGGATATGGCCAGGGAGCTGAACGGCCTATCCGACGTGGTCCAGGTGGCGGCCCAGAAGCAGATGCGTTCCGAGCGGATGCGGACGGAGCTGATCACCAACGTGTCCCACGACATCAAAACTCCTTTGACCTCCATCATCAACTATGTGGACCTGCTGCAAAAGCCCCACAGCCAGGAGGAGGAGACGGCCTATCTGGAGGTCCTGTTCCGGCAGTCCAGCCGGATGAAGCGGCTGATTGACGATCTCATTGAGCTGAGCAAGGCCTCTACCGGCAATATCCCGGTGAATGCCGTCAAGCTGGATGCGGTGGAAGCGGTCAATCAGGCTCTGGGTGAGTTTACGGATAAGCTCAGTGCCGCGGAATTGAACCCCCTGTTCCGCCAGCCGGAGGAGCATCTGTATATCCACGCCGACGGACGCCTTGTGTGGCGGGCCATGAGTAACCTATTAAGCAACGCCGTCAAGTACGCCCTCCCCGGCACTAGGCTGTATATCGACATGGTGGCGGTGGATGGAAAGGTGTGTATCTCCTTTAAGAACATCTCCCGGGACCCCCTGAACATCAGCGCCGAGGAGCTGATGGAGCGGTTCGTCCGCGGCGAAGCCTCCCGAAACCAGGAGGGCAGCGGCTTAGGGCTCAACATCGCCCAAAGCATGATGGAGCTGCAGCACGGCGCATTGGAGCTGCTGGTAGATGGAGACCTGTTTAAGGCGACTTTGATTTTCCCTCAGGAGAAGGAAGAATAATAAGAAAATCCCCCTGTTTCCCAGAACCGGAAACGGGGGATTTTCTTTATGGCAGCGGCTCCAACACCACAGGCTGCACCTGCCGCCCTTCCAAAGCCCCCTCGATAGTCTCAGGCAGCTTTTCAAATTCTGCCACCATGGAGGTGGGCTTTTTCTGCCAATCGTCCTGGCGGAAGGGGACAAAGTAATAGTGCTTCCGGTTCAGGAGCCTTCCGATGTTCTCCGCGGCACCGGACAGTGCGTCATTGGTGGACACCGCCAGTACCACTGGGCGGCCGTTCCGCAGGTGGCTTTTGGCGGCCATGGTCACGGGGCCGTCGGCAATGCCGTTTGAAAGCTTGGCCAAGGTGTTCCCGGTGCAGGGGGCGATGACGAGCAGGTCCAACATCCTTTTTGGGCCGATGGGCTCTACCTGGGGGATGGTCAGTAAGGGTGCGTGGCTGCAGATGGCTTCTGCCTGGGATAAAAAGTCCTCGCTTTTTCCAAATCGGCTGTCCGTTTTCTGGGAAACACCTGAGAAAATAGGGATTACATCATATTTTTTGGACAGTGCTTCCAAAATCGGGAAGACCTTATGATATGTACAAAAGGAGCCGCACAGGGCAAAGCCGACGGTCATACTGTTTCCTCCTTCCACAGCCGTTCCACAGTCTCCGCGATCAGGTTCCCGGCAGAGATCGGGGCCATTTTTCCCGGAAGGCCTCGGGCACGGATGACCTGAGGATTTTCAATTCCTGGGGTAGAGGCCAGGTCGATGAGTAAGCAGCCGGAAAGACCTTCCGTGTCCGCGGATGAGAGAACCGGCGCCGGAGCGGTATTGAAAATGACCCGATAATGGGGGAGTACATCCGGCATTTCCTTCCGGTCGATACTATGATAGCCCAGGGCATTCAACAGGGCCCGGTCCGATTCCTTTCGGGCAAAAACCGTTACATTGGCACCCAGATTTTTCAGGTGCCGGGCCAAGCATTTCCCGATCCGGCCCCAGCCCAGAATTAGCACCGGCAGCTCCCAAAGGGTCTCTTCCAAATGACTGCAGGCCAGGCGAAGGGCGCAGCGGGCGGTAATGTCGGCGTTCTTTGCCAGGAACATGGGGTCCTGCAACAGGTCCGTGGCTTGAAGACGGTCCGGGACTCGGCTGGAAAGATTTCCGCCAAATACCCGGCAGCCATCCGGCAAAAGGCCGAAGTCCATATTCCGGGCACTGGGAATATCCAATAGCATTGCTTGGGTATCCGGGCCCGGGGCATCCTGCTGTGTCCAGCCGCCGCCCCGCAGGATCCTGCAGGCCTGCAGCCCGGAGGCACTTTGGCAGGGGCTCCAGAAAATAGGCATTTCCATTCCTCCTTTGGGCCAGAATATGCCCCTATTTTGGAGAAGGTGCATAAAGCACTTGATTTTTTTCCATTATTTCGTATAATGGTTACAAGAGGTGAAGGTTATGCAGAGATTGGGTTTTATTCACGATATGCTGGATGTCAAAGTGCTTATCCTGTTTGTTATGAGCAAGGTGGAGTATCCTGTAAACGTTCAGCAGATTTATGAGCTATGCTATCAGGACGACTGCCTCAGCTATTTTGATGTCTGCACGGCCATCCCGGAGATGGTATCCAGCGGCCACCTGAAAGAGCTGGAGGGCAATACCTATGAGATCACCGACAAGGGCCGGGCCGACTGCTCCCTGACCCAGGATTCCATTGCCTATACCGTGCGCAGCAAGGCAGAGAATGCGGTTTCCCGGTTCAATCGCCAGGTCCGCCGGTCCAGCTTTGTCAAGACCCGGGTGGTGCCCAGAGACAACGGGGACTTTTCCGTCATCATGTCCCTGGACGACGAGGTGGGGAACCTGATGACCTTGGAATTGGTTGCTCCAAATCAGAAGCAGGCCAATCGGCTCAGCAAGCTCTTTGAGCAGAAGGCGGAAAGCCTGTACAGCCTGACCATGGCGGAACTTTTGGACGATGACGACAAACAAGACTCCTGATACCCCTTGTCGAATTGGTGAAGTTGTGGTATAGTTAAGTCACACCGGAAGACCGGTGGATACGAAAGGAGCTGCCGATTATGAAGTTTCAGTACAGTGAAAAGAAAGTGAAGCTGCCCGAAAACGTCCATGCCTATGCCGAGAAAAAGGTTATGAAGCTGGCCCGGTATTTTGAGGACGATGCGGAGGCGCTCATCGTATTTTCCGTAGAGAAGAACCGAAATAAGGCAGAGCTGACTGTTCACGGGGCGGGGACCTGGTTCCGTGCCAGTGAAAGCACTTCCGATATGTTTGCCTCCATCGATGCCGCCATTGGTACCATCGAAGGCCAGATCCGGAAAAACAAAACAAGACTTGCCCGCCGCCTCCGCCAGGATGCCTTTACCCGTACCGTAGAGGAGACCTCCTTCGCCCCGGAACCCGAGGAAGGGGAGATCACCATCACCAAGCAGAAGCACTTCTATATGCGCCCTATGACGAGAGAAGAAGCGGTGCTCCAGATGGAGCTATTGAACCATTCCTTCTTTGCCTTCCGGGATACGGATAACGGCGGCAGCTTCGCTGTGGTTTATAAGCGCAACGACGGCGGCTATGGCCTCATCGACGACGCACAGTAAAATAGGATCCAAGCCGGGGCCTTCGGACCCCGGTTTTTCTTTTAGGAAAAATGAAAAAAGTGCTTGACAAATGGTAACCGCTGTGGTATTATACCGGAGCTGTCGCGAGACGACACGAAATGTGTCGAAAGTTTGAAAAACTTGTAAAAAAGTTCTTGACAAATGGAAAATCTTGTGATAGAATCAAGAAGCTTTCGAAAGAAAGCGACGTCTGTACCTTGTAAATTGAATAACGTTAAGACGAACTAATTAACACCTTGGACAATTAATGGATTGTTTAAGCGTAAGCGAAAAAACAGCCAACGAAATTCTTGAGTAATTATTGCTAAGAGCGAATTATTCAAAAACTTGATTTGAAGCCTTTGGGCTTTAGATACAATTTTTTGAGAGTTTGATCCTGGCTCAGGACGAACGCTGGCGGCGTGCCTAACACATGCAAGTCGAACGGAAGTAAGAGCTTCGGTTTTTACTTTAGTGGCGAACGGGTGAGTAACGCGTGAGGAACCTGCCTTTCAGTGGGGGACAACAGTTGGAAACGACTGCTAATACCGCATAAAGCTTTCGAA
>JBNMHR010000072.1:0-9530 GCA_050872865.1 Faecousia sp.
GCGGATAACATCACATCTAAAAAAGGCTGTAGTCCCAGTTCGTAAAAATCGTTCTTCAAAACGGGTAAAAAAGCATAAAGCAATGAAATATCCGAACAATTCAAGGCGGCCTTGAGAAACCTTAAGTTGATGACATTGCCATGCTTGGAGGGGGACAAGGACTCTGAACGTTGTGGCCTGTCCCATCCAACCGGGGGGCTGCCACACCAGGAAAGCGAATTGGCTCGCAACGACAACGGCCCTCCTCAGGCGCTGCGGCGCCAGCTCCCCCCAAGGGGAGCAGAGTTTTACAAATCCTTATTTTCGCAACCCTTTTTCAATTGCCATGTTTTATCCTTCACCCCTTGACAACAGGCCCCCATCTTGCTACAATACGAACGAACATTAGTTAGTATTTGCTGAAGGAGGGAAACAGAATGAAACCAATGGCGCAAGACTGGTACAAAAACATCTGGACCCTGGACATCCGGGATCAATCCTGGGTGGAGGAGACCGGGGATCAGGTGGATTTTCTCATTCAAGCGCTGCACCTTTCCGGCGGGGAACGGATCCTGGACCTGGCCTGCGGGTTTGGGCGGCATGCGCTGGAGCTGGCCAGGCGGGGCTTTTTGGTGACCGGGGTGGATATTACGCCGGATTATATTGCTTTTGCCAGGGAACAGGCACAAAGGGAAAACCTATCGGCGGAATTTATCTGCAGGGACATCCGGGAGATTTCTTTTGAGCAAGAATTTGATGTGGTACTGAGCATGGCAGACGGGGCCATCGGGTATCTGGAAAGCGAGGAGGAGAACCGGAAGATCTTCGAGGTGATTTCCAAAGCCCTAAAGCCTGGTGGAAAGCACTTTATGGACCTTATGAATGGCAGCTACGCCGATACCCATTTTCCCGGCCAGCTGTGGGATGCGGGGGAAAGGGGGCTGACGTTATCCCGTTTTGAATGGGACCCGGAAACACGGATCTTGCTTTACGGACAGCGGGATTTTTCCTACGGGGCGCCCCTGGAAAGGCCGGTTTTTGAAGAGGGGAACCCCATCCGACTGTATACGCTTCCGGAGATAACGGAAATCTATGCTTCCGTAGGGATGCGGGTAAGGGAAGGCTTTGGAGATTTCGCGGGAAGACCCTTATCTTCCGGCTGTATTCAGATGCTCATCTGTGGAGAAAAAGTGGAAAAGGTGGTGCGAAAATGAAAAACTCCAGATTCCGGCCCACCCGGCGGGTACTGCTTTTTTGGACCCTGTTTGTGGGCATCGGTGCCGTAGGTGGGGCCATTGGAATGCTGCTGGATCCTACGGGAAGGCTTTTGGGCATGGAGGAAATGCTGCCCTATTTCCAGGTGCTTCCCTTTGCGAAGATTGTATTTCAGAATTATCTCTTTTCCGGCTGGGCGCTGCTCATCGTCAACGGCCTGACAAATCTGACGGCGGCGGTGCTGTTGCTGCGGAAAAAGAAAGTGGGGGTCCTTCTGGGCGGCATATTTGGGGTGACACTGATGCTGTGGATCTGCATTCAGTTTTACATCTTTCCGCCCAACGCCCTGTCTACCGGATTCTTTTTCGTGGGCCTGGTGCAGGCAGCTACCGGGTATATGGCCTGGGTGTTTGAAAAACAGGAGGAGTTCTGGGTAGCACTTTCCGATTATCCCAATATTGGAACGGATGACAGCCGCCTGGTGGTGTTTTTTTCCCGCATGGGCTACGTAAAAAAACTGGCCTATGAGGCGGCGGACCGCACCGGGGCGGAGGTTTACGAGATCAAGGCCACGGAGCGCACCGCCGGGACTCTAGGCTTCTGGTGGTGCGGCCGCTACGGAATGCACAAATGGGCCATGCCGATTGAAAAGCCCCCCATGGACCTGACCAAATACGATCACGTGACCATCTGCAGCCCCATCTGGGTCTTCTCCCTGGCATCCCCAGTCCGTAGCTTCTGCATGGAGGCGGCAGGAAGGATTCGAGAGGCGGACTACATCCTGGTACACCACCAAAACAGCCGGTACGAAAATGCTGCCCGGGAGATGGATATTCTGCTGGGTCTGCGGCATAGTGCCCTTCGCAGTGTGCGGTGTAGGGCAGGGGTGTTTCGGGAAATCGATCAATCATAGTAAGACCCCCGGCAGGGCGTAGAGCGCTTGCCGGGGCCTTTTTGCGGGGATGGGGCTTCGCCAACGCCCCATTTGTCGAGGCCTCCCATGAAAAAATATATTTTGCTCTTGACTCTACATCTATTGTAGGGTTTATAATAGCCTACAGAATCCAGAGAAAAGAAGGCTGAGACCCATGGAAAAAAATCTGACTACCGGTAGCGTGTTTAAGAATGTGCTCTTCTTCTCGCTGCCCTATCTGTTATCCTACTTTCTGCAGACCCTGTACGGCATGGCGGACCTGTTTATTATCGGGCAGTTTGAGGGCGTGGCCAGCACCACGGCGGTGAGCATCGGCTCCCAGGTCATGCATATGCTGACGGTGATGCTGGTGGGCCTGGCTATGGGCACCACGGTCAGCATCGGCCAGGCCGTTGGGGCAGGGGACAAAAAGAAGGCGGCCCGGGACATTGGTAATACGGTGGTGCTGTTTATGACGGTGGCACTGGTGCTGATGGCGGGGCTGCTGCTTCTGGTAAAGCCCATTGTTTCCGTTATGTCCACTCCTACGGAGGCTGTCCACGGCACCGTCACCTATCTGACCATCTGCTTTATCGGCATCCCCTTTATTACGGGTTATAACATCATCAGTTCCATTTTCCGGGGGCTGGGGGACAGCAAAAGCCCCATGTACTTTATCGCCGTGGCCTGCGCGGCCAACATTGTTTTGGATTACCTGTTTATGGGCGTTTTGCACCTGGGCCCCGCGGGGGCAGCTTTGGGAACCACCCTGTCCCAGGCCATCAGCGTGGTGGTGTCTCTGGCGGTGATCTGGAAGCGGAAGCTCATCGTTTTGGAAAAAGAGGATTTTGCTCCCCGACGCCCGGTGATGGGCAGCATTCTGAAGATCGGCATCCCCATTGCCATGCAGGACGGCCTGATCCAGATCGCCTTTATCCTCATTACCGTCATCGCCAACCAGCGGGGGCTGAATGACGCGGCGGCGGTAGGCATTGTGGAAAAGGTCATCAGCTTCCTGTTCCTGGTGCCGTCCTCTATGCTGTCTACGGTGTCGGCTCTGGGGGCCCAGAATATTGGCGCGGGGAAGCCCAAGCGGGCCACCCAGACCCTGGGCTATGCCATTTTGCTGGCGGTGGGTTTCGGCCTGGTGGTGGCCGGGGCGGTCCAGTTTGTGGCGGAGCCCATTGTTTCCCTGTTTACGGACAGCACCGAGGTAGCCCGGCTGGGGGGCCAATATCTCCGGGGCTATATCTGGGACTGCGTGTTCGCCGGGATCCATTTCAGCTTCAGCGGCTATTTCTGCGCCTGCGGGAAGTCTGGCCTGTCCTTCCTGCATAATATCATTGCCATTACCCTGGTCCGGGTCCCCGGGGTCTATCTGACCTCCCGGCTGTTCCCGGCGACCCTGTTCCCCATGGGCCTGGCGACAGCGGCGGGCTCTCTGCTCTCCGTGATTATCTGCCTGATCGCCTTTACGGTCATCCGGAAAAGAAAATCGGAGGGGTAACATGGACAAAAAGACCCTGTTTCCCATCGGGGAGGTGTCTAAGCTGTTCCACATCAGCATCAGCAGCCTGCGGCACTACGAAAACATCGGCCTGCTGACCCCGGAATACATTGCCCCGGAGTCCGGCTACCGGTACTATGGCCCCTCCCAGTTTGAGGTTTTGAATACCATCCGCTATCTGCGGGCCCTGGATATGCCCCTATCCCAAATTGAGGATTTCCTTCAAAACCGGGATATTGGCCGCATCGAGGAAAAGCTGCGCCAGCAGAAGGAAGCGGTGCTGCAAAAGCAGCGGGAGCTAAAGCGCATCGAGCGGAAGATCGACCATCGGTTGAGCTGGCTCCGGGATGCCCAGTCGGTGCCACTGGATACGGTTTCTCTGGTCCAGCTTCCGGCCTGCCGCATTGTGTGGGTAGAGGCGCCTTTGAAAATCGACGGCTTCCAGGACATGGAGGCCCCCATCCGCAAGCTGGACCAGTCCGATGCCGAGGCGGTGGTGTTCCTGGGCAAGGTGGGCCTGGGCATTTCCGCGGAGCATTTGCGCTCTGCCCAAACGGACCGGTATGACGGTATCTTTCTGACTTTGGACGAGGAGGATGTGTATACCGGAGAGACGCTGCCCTTGCCGGAGGCCTTCTGCGTCCGCCTCTGCTTCCGGGGCAGCCATACAGAGGCCCAGAGTCAATACCGGAAACTGCTGGGCTATATCCAAAAGCACCGGATGGAGATCGTGGGGTTTTCCCGGGAGGTGACCCTCATCGACTACGGCGTCACCGGGGACCCGGAAAAGTTTGTGACGGAGATCTGCATTCCAATCAAATGTGAATAAGGGAGAAAAGTATGAAATTCCGCGTTGAAAAAGAAATTTTCGAAAAGCTGCCCAATGTCTGCTTTGGGGTCGTGATGGCAAGAGGCATTGATAATGCCAAGGTATATCCGGAGATCGACGGTCTGCTGGAAGAAAGCATTCGCCTGGCGGCCCGGCGCTTTGAGGGGAAAAAGGTCAAAGAAGAGCCGGATATCCTGCCCTATAGGGAGGCTTTCCGGGCTTTGGGGATGAATCCCAATAAATACCTTTGCTCCATAGAAGCCCTGTTTACCCGGATCGCCAAGGGAAAGGGAATGCCGCACATTGACCCGGTGGTGGACCTGGGAAATGCCATCTCCCTGAAATACACCTTGCCAATGGGTGCCCACGACCTGGGCGGCAGCGAGGAGGATATTTGCATTCGCCTGGCCCAAGAAGGGGACACCTTCCTGCCCTTTGGCGGCGAAGCGGAGGAAACGCCGGACTTTGGGGAGGTGGTCTACGCCGTGGGCCACCAGGTACGGACCCGCCGCTGGACCTGGCGGCAAAGTGAGCACGGAAAGATCACGCCCGCGTCTGCGGATATTTTCTTCCCCATTGACGGCTTTACAGACTTCAACCGGGACCGGGTCCTTGCCGCCCGGCAGGAGCTGGAAGAGAATCTAAAGAAGATATTCCACTGTGAAACAAAACTTGGATTTGTGGATGCGGAGCATCCGGAAATGGAATTATGAATGGGATAGCCGCCGGATTTTTCAGAAAGTCCGGCGGCGCTTTTTTGAAAAACACATTGACAACCATCTATCTATGTGCTATACTCAACACATAGATAAATATCAATGTGAGGTGCATGAAATGAAAACAATGGACGTAGCCCTTGTCTGCAAAGCCCTGGGGGACAGCAATCGGTTGGAAATCGTAAAAATGCTGTCCGACGGCGAAAAATGCGGATGCAAGCTGCTGGAACGGTTTGAGATCACCCAGCCGACCCTTTCCCACCATATGAAGATATTGGTGGAATGCGGGCTTGTCAATGCGCGCAAGGAAGGCAAATGGAGCTACTATAGCCTGAATTGCGAAACCTTCAGGGCCTTCAAAGAATTTATCGAGGGCCTGGAATGCTGCCGGAAGGAACCGAAAGGGGGCTGCTGCTGTGGCTGCGAAGAATGAGCCGAAGATGGGCGTGTTTCAGCGGTACCTGACGGTATGGGTGCTGCTGTGCATGGTGCTGGGGGTGCTGATGGGCCGGTTCCTGCCCCAGGTCCCGGCGTTTTTGAACCGGTTTGAATACGCCCGGGTGTCCATCCCCATGGCGGTCCTTATCTGGGTGATGATCTATCCCATGATGATGAAGGTGGACTTCCAGAGCATCCGCAACGTGGGCAAGAACCCCAAGGGCCTGTTTGTGACCTGGGTGGTCAACTGGCTTATCAAGCCCTTTTCCATGTATGGCATGGCAAGCCTGTTTTTCTTTACGGTATTTAAGTCCCTGATCGCTCCGGACCTGGCTACGGAGCACCTGGCCGGTGCGGTGCTGCTGGGGGCGGCTCCCTGTACGGCCATGGTATTTGTATGGAGCAGCCTGACAAACGGGGACCCGGCCTATACGGTGGTGCAGGTGGCCACCAATGACCTGATTATCCTGGCGGCGTTTATCCCCATTGCGAAATTCCTGCTGGGGGTTTCCAATGTGTCTGTGCCCTGGGATACGCTGATTTTGTCGGTAGTGCTGTTCGTGGTCATTCCTCTGTCCGGCGGTATTCTGACCCGGCTTCTGGTGACCCGGCGCAGGGGAAAGGAATATTTCGAAACGGTGTTTGTCAAAAAGTTTGATGGCATCACCACGGTGGGCCTGCTGCTGACTCTGATTCTGATTTTCGCCTTTCAGGGTCAGGTCATTCTGGAAAACCCGCTGCACATTGTACTCATTGCCGTACCGCTGATTTTGCAGACCTTTTTGATCTTCGCCATTGCCTATACCGCCTGCTGGCTCCTAAAGCTGCCCCATAATATTGCCGCCCCGGCGGGAATGATCGGCGCATCCAATTTCTTCGAGCTGTCCGTGGCGGTGGCAGTGGCCCTGTTCGGCACCACCTCTCCCGCCGCCCTGGCCACCACCGTTGGGGTGCTGACGGAGGTACCGGTGATGCTGCTGTTGGTGAAGATCGCCAACAAAACACGGGGATTGTTCCCCGCAAAATAATATGGAGGTATTCTTATGAAAAACATTGAAATCTTTGAACCTGCTATGTGCTGCTCCACCGGACTTTGCGGTGTGAGCGTTGACCCGGAGCTGCTGCGGATATCCACGGTGCTGAACACTCTGAAAGAGAGAGGCATCGAGGTCAAGCGTTACAATCTCACCAGTGCGCCGATGCAGTTTGTTACCAATCATGCCGTCAGTGAATTTGTCAAGCTTTATGGGGTGGATAGGCTGCCCGTAACGGTCGTAGACGGTGAGCTTGCTGTTTCCGGCCGGTATCCAACCAACGAAGAGTTTGCCGAATGGCTGGCCCTGCCGCAGGAAGTTTTCGGCAAGCAGGAAAGCTGCTGTGGCGGAAGCTGCTCCTGTAAGGGCGGGTGCTGTTAATGGAAACTTTTACACTGAGTAAACTCAACCTGACGCAGTATCTGTTCTTTACCGGCAAGGGCGGTGTGGGGAAAACCTCTACTGCCTGTGCGGTTGCCACCAGTCTTGCGGATAGCGGAAAGCGTGTGCTGCTCATCAGTACCGATCCTGCTTCCAACTTGCAGGATGTGTTCGCCAGGGAGCTTTGCAGCAAACCTACGCCTATCCCGGAAGTGCCGGGACTGTATGCGGCGAATCTGAACCCCACAGAAGCGGCGGCAGAGTATCGGGAGAGCGTGATCGCACCCTATCGCGGTGTTTTGCCGGATGCGGTGATCGCCAATATGGAAGAACAGCTTTCCGGCTCCTGCACCGTTGAGATCGCAGCATTCAATGAGTTTTCCGGTTTTATTACCGATGAAGCCATCCAGAAAAGCTATGACTACATCATTTTTGATACGGCGCCGACCGGGCACACGCTGCGGATGCTGCAGCTTCCGTCCGCATGGAGCAATTTCATCAGCGAAAGTACCCATGGTGCCTCTTGTCTGGGCCAGCTATCCGGTCTGGAAGAGAAAAAATCCGTCTACAAGGCGGCGGTGGATGCCCTGGCAGATGGAAGAAAAACAACGCTGCTCTTAGTAACAAGGCCGGAAACCGCACCTTTGCAGGAAGCGAACCGGGCATCCAATGAGTTGCGGGAGCTGGGCATTCAAAATCAGATTCTCATTGTCAACGGTGTGCTGATGCAGCATGACGATGTGCTGTCTTCCGAGCTGTACCGCAAGCAGCAATCTGCTCTGGCCGGGATGCCGGAGCGTCTTAAAAAGCTGAGGCGGTATGCCGTGCCGCTCCGAGCCTATCCCATCACCGGCATTGCCAATATTCGTTCTATGCTGACGGAGGACCGCGTTGAGGAGCGGAAAACCGACGTGGATATAACGAAGCTGCATAATTTGCATGAACTTGTGGATACACTGGATGCAGAAAACAAAAAAGTCATTTTCACTATGGGCAAGGGCGGCGTTGGCAAAACAACCGTTGCCGCCGCAATTGCGCTGGGACTGGCAAAGCGCGGACGGAAAGTCCATCTGACCACCACAGACCCTGCGGCACATCTGAAATTTGTGCTGACCGAGCAGGACGGCATTACCATGAGCCATATCGATGAGGCGGCGGAGTTGAAAAAGTACCAGGAGGAAGTACTTTCCAAAGCACGGCAGAATGGCTTGTCCGGTGAGGATATTGCCTACATTGAGGAAGACCTGCGCTCTCCCTGCACGCAGGAGATCGCCGTATTCCGGGCCTTTGCGGAAGTTGTGGAAAAGGCAGACGACGAGGTCGTTGTAATCGATACCGCCCCCACGGGTCATACGCTTCTCCTGCTGGAATCTACGGCAAGCTACGACCGGGAGATCCGCCGCACAAAGGGGGAAACCCCGGAATCCGTCAAGCATCTGCTGCCCAGGCTGAAAGGCGCGGAAACGGAAGTCATTATTGTGACCCTTCCCGAAGCAACGCCGGTTTATGAGGCACTGCGATTGGAGGAGGATTTGAAGCGGGCAGGCCTTGCGGCAAACTGGTGGGTCATTAATCAGTCCTTTGCCCTTATCGGCAGCAGCAACCGGACGCTGGCAGCCAAGGCAAGTAACGAAGCGGAGTGGATCGGCAAGGTAGAACAGCATACAAACGGCAAAACTGTTCTTTTGCCCTGGCACCCGGAGGACGTAAAGGGTGACAGACTGTTATCCTTATAAGGGGGGAAAATATGAAAAAGGTCGCCTTTATCTGCGTGCACAATTCCTGCCGCAGCCAGATCGCCGAGGCGCTGGGAAAGCTTTTGGCCGGGGATGTGTTTGAAAGCTACTCCGCCGGGACGGAGGTTAAGCATCAAATCAACCAGGACGCCGTCAGGCTTATGAGAGCGCTTTACGGCATCGATATGGAGAAGACCCAGTATTCCAAGTTGATTTCGGATATTCCGGAGCCGGACATCGCTATCTCCATGGGCTGCAACGTGGGCTGCCCCTTCATCGGCAGACCCTTCGACGACAACTGGGGGCTGGAGGACCCCACAGGGAAAAGCGACGAGGAGTTCCGGAAGGTTATTGAAGAGATCCAAAGGCATATTCTGACGCTGAAGGAGCGGTTGAAGGATAGGCAGTGATTGGAGCGGAATTTGGGTTGGAGGGAATTCGGTAAATGGGGACTTGTGGAATTGTCATTGCGAGGCAGTGCGCACACTGCCGTGGCAATCCCCCAAGGTTTTAGACTGCCCGCAGGTCGGGCGTCCCCATTCCCTCTCCAAGCCTGGAGAGGGTGGCCCGCAGGCCGGGTGTGGTTGGGGACACGGTACGATAATAGACCGGTTTGTTGAGAAAATAGGGGTATATTTAGGGAATACCATTCATCCAGCTGCTCAAAATATCGCAGCGTTTTCAACCACCCCCGCCCACTGCGGTGGGCACTGTATCATGGTATGATTGCCACCGGCAATCATTATTTTCTTGATTCGCTGCGCGGAGCACCACCCCCTCCA
>JBNMHR010000073.1:0-9275 GCA_050872865.1 Faecousia sp.
CTTTTGAAGACTATGTGAAGCAGCTCGCCGTCCGAGAGAGACAGTATAACAACTTCCCCATGAGACCACTCAACTGGAAGTCGCCAAAAGAAATCCTATTTGCTTTCCCTGGGGTGTAACACATCATTGACAAACCTACATTTGTAAATTTTTTTCAAAACGATAAAGTCTCTGGGTCCTTATATCTTCCAGTGCCGCAGCTGTGGCACAACGGCTTCCATATGGGCCCGGACCTGCTCGGCGGGCCAGCTTTCCGTTGCCATATGGGTCACGCAGAAGTCAATCAGCTGTTCCGGGCTTTCGTATCGGAAGCTGCCGCCATCGTAGCACCACTGGCAGTATTCTTCGTTGATGGCCCCATCCGGCTCGTGGCTGAGGATGTTGTCCTCCAGGGGCATCCCGCAGCACTGGCAGGTAAGCTGCCTGGGGGACCCCAGCAGGGTATTGATGGAAACATCGTACAGCTTGGAAAGCAGCTGCAGTGTCTGGGTATTGGGCAGGGTCTCTCCGGTCTCCCACCGGGATACGGCCTGCCGGGTCACAAACACCTGCTCAGCCAGAGCCTCCTGGGAAAGCCCCTTCCGGGTCCGCAGTTCTAATAAAACGTCCTTAGGTTCCATAGTGATTGCTCCTTTTTGTGATTTTCTTCTATTAAACCACGGAAAAAGCAAATATGCAAGCAACGTGTGGTTGCGGCATGGTCACATGGGAGAGGTTACCCACAGATATCCCAAAATCAAAATACTGGCAACGATCACAAGGATCAGCGCGGCGCCAACTGCCTTTTGCCTTCGTTTTAGGGCAACTACTGCCCCCGCGCCCAGGATCAGATACGCTAGAAGTAATTTGGTTGTAAAGCCCATATAATATGGAAAGCTCCTTTCCGTTTTGAACTGATTTCGGTAAATGTTCACCGGAGACTTGCATTTCATTGTGCAGATCCCTCTTCAATTTCTATGATAAAAAAGAACCCCCAGCAAAAGGTGAAGGTTCTTTCTTATGGTCGAGAAGGAGGGATTTGGGAATCAAGGTGTGAATGTCGTCAAGCCGACATTCGGTAAGTCTCCACCGGAGACTTACATTAAAATGTTCAAATCCCCCCCGATTCTTACGATAAAAAAGGACCTCCACCAAAAGGTGAAGGTCCTTTTTTATGGCGGAGAAGGAGGGATTTGAACCCTCGATACCCTTTTGGGGTATACACGATTTCCAATCGTGCGCGCTCGGCCAGCTACGCGACTTCTCCATACGCTTGCTCGCTTCTTTGCTTCAAGACAGCTTTGATATAATACTACGGAAGCCAAGAAAAGTCAAGCGTTTTTTTCGTTTTCTTCCAAAATTTTTTCGTTTTCTTCCAAAATTTTCAAAAGGGTATAAGACCTGCTGTCCGCGGAGCCGTCTAAATATACGGCACTGTCTTTATAAATACGGAACCCGCATTTTTTGTGGACCGCCAGGGAAGGGCGGTTCCGCTTTTTTACATGGGAATAGACTTTTGAAATGCCCCGGTTTTCCAAGGTGCCCAGAAGGGAAGCCAGCAGGGAAGAGGCGTACCCCTGGCCCCGGTATTCCGGGGCGGTTTCCAGTCCGGAGAGCAGCACCCCGTCCCGGTAGGGCTCGATGCGGGCGGCGCTGACATATTGGCCTTCTTCCTGCCACAGGGCGTAAAGGCTGCCCTTTCTCGGGAAAAAGTCCAGCCGGATATAGGAGAGAAAATCAGATTCGGCAAAGGCAGCCTGTACCTCCCCGGGCTCTTCGGGATAGCGGCTGGCCCCTTCCTCTAAAATGCTGGTGCGGTAAATTTTTGCAATGGTGCGATAGGGGAAGGACTTGGAGGAGGAGAAAAGGGAGAGCATGTTTACAGCGCTTCTCCCAGAATGGATTTGGTGGCGTAGGCGTTCAGGTGCATATCGGCGGTGTTCCCGGCCAGATATTCATAGTAGGCCTGGGCGCCGATCATGGCGCCGTTGTCGCCGCAGAGCTTCAGGGGCGGCATATATACGGTGGCTCCCAGTTTTTCCGCCATAGCCAGCATATCCCGGCGGATGCGGGAGTTGGCGGCCACGCCGCCGGCGATGGCGATTTTCTGGCAGCCCGTCTCCCGGATGGCCCGCTCCACTCTGGGCACCAGGGTGTCGGACACGGCGGCGGAGAAGCTGGCGCAGAGGCTGGGGATATCCAGTTCTTCGCCTACCTGTTCGGCATGGTGGATCAGGTTCAGGGCGGCGGTTTTCAGGCCGGAAAAGCTCATATTGTAGGGGTTCTCCCCGGGCTTGCTGCGGGGGAGAACATACTTGGTTTCGTCTCCCAATGCCGCCTGCTTATCCAGGGCCGCGCCGCCGGGGTAGGGCATGCCCAGCACCCGGGCTACCTTATCAAAGCACTCTCCGGCGGCGTCGTCCAGGGAGGTGCCCAGGATCTCCATATCGGTGTAGTTCTTCACGTTTACGATCATGGTGTGTCCGCCGGAGACCACCAGGCACAAAAAGGGGGGCTCCAGGTCCGGGTAGGCCAGATAGTTTGCGGCGATATGGCCCCGGATGTGGTGTACCGGGATCAAGGGCTTGTTCAGCGCATAGGCCGCCGCTTTGGCAAAGTTCACGCCAACCAGCACGGCACCAATGAGTCCCGGGGCATAGGTCACGGCCACGGCGTCAATATCCTGGCGGCTGAGGCCGGTGTTTTTAAGGGCCTGGTCAGCCAGGCCGTAAATGGCCTCGATGTGCTTCCGGGAGGCGATCTCCGGCACCACGCCGCCGTACAGCCGGTGGAGGTCCACCTGGGAGGCAATGCAGTCCGTCAGTACCTCCCGGCCGTCCCGCACGATCGCCACGGCGGTTTCGTCGCAGGAGGATTCCACGGATAAAATGTTCATAGGGTCCACTCCTTTCTAAGGATCAGGGCGTCTTCCTTGGGGTTATGATAGTAGTTTTTCCGCAGCCCGATCTGGGCAAAGCCCATTTTCGTGTACAGGGCGATGGCCCCTTCGTTGGAGGCCCGGACCTCCAGAGTCAGGCACCGGCTGCCCTTTTTCTTGAGGGCCTCTACCAGGGCCTCAATCAGGGCCTTGCCAACACCGTTCCGGCGATGGGTAGGGGAGACGGCGATGTTCATCATGTCCGTCTCGTCCATACAGGTCTGGGAACCTACATACCCTACCAGGGTATCCCCCTCCATGGCCACCAGCCACAGGGACAGAGGGTTGGTGAGTTCCGAAGCAATGCTTTTTTCGCTCCAGGGGTCCCCGAAGCACTCCCTTTCCAGGCTTGCAATGGGGGCCACGTGGGTTTCCTTCATGGGTACAATGGTCATTTCGCGTCATACCAGCTTTTTCCAAATTTGGCTTCCGCCGTCAGGGGGACCTTCAAGTCGGCCACCTGCTCCATTTCCCGGCTGACCAGGGCTGCTACTTCTTTGGCCTGGCTCTCCGGGCACTCCACGATCAGTTCGTCGTGGACCTGCAATAGAAGCTGGACTTCCGGGAAGGACGCATTCAGGGCCTTTTCCACCCGGATCATGGCCAGTTTGATCAGGTCTGCCGCGGTGCCCTGGATGGGGGTATTCAGGGCGATGCGCTCCGCTCCCTGGCGGACGTTAAAATTGCTGCTTTTCAGCTCCGGGATATACCGGCGGCGGCCGAACATGGTCTCCGTATAGCCCTTTTCCCGGGCGGAGGCCACGATATTCTTCATATAGTCCCGGACGCCGTGGTAATTATTGAGGTAATTGTCGATATAGGCCTTGGCCTCATACCGGCTGACACCGATGTCCTCGGAGAGGGAGAACTCGGAGATGCCGTATACAATGCCGAAGTTCACCGCCTTGGCGTGCCGCCGCTGCAGGGGGGTGACCTCCTCCATGGGGACGCCGAATACCTGGCTGGCCGTGGCGGCGTGAATGTCGAAGCCGCTGCAGAAGGCGGCCTGCATGGCCTTGTCGTCGGCAATGTGGCTCAGAACCCGGAGCTCGATCTGGCTGTAGTCCGCGTCTACCAGGACGCAGCCGGGCTTGGGCACGAACATCTTCCGAATCTCTGCCCCCAGGTCCGTGCGGACGGGGATGTTTTGCAGGTTGGGTTCCGTAGAGCTGAGTCGACCGGTGGCGGTGACCAGGTTCTGGAAGGTGGTGTGGATGCGCCCATCCTCCTTGATTTCCTTCATCAGGCCGTCGGCGTAGGTGGATTTCAGCTTGGTCAGCATCCGGTAGTCCATAATGGCGGGGATAATGGGATGCTTGTCCTTCAGCTTTTCCAGGACGTCCGCATTGGTGGAGTAGCCGGTTTTGGTTTTCTTTCCGGCGGGCAGCCCCAGTTTTTCAAAAAGAAGTTCGCCTAACTGCTTCGGGGAATTGATGTTGAAGGACCCGCCGGAGTAGCCGAAAATCAGCCCCTCGCAGTCGGCGATCCGCTGGGACAGCATCTGCCCAAAGGCCCGGAGCTGGGCTTCGTCAATGGCAATGCCCCGGCGCTCCATTTTATACAGAACGCTGCAAAGGGGCAGCTCGATGGTTTCGTAAAGAGAGGTTTCTCCTACCTTCTCCAGCTCCTGCCGCAGGATCGGCTCCAGATTCCAAAGCGCCTGGGCGCAGGCAGCGGCATCTCCGTCCTCTACGGTGATCCCTAAGAAGTTCGTGGCCAGCTTGGATACCGGATAATCGGACTGGGAGGGGTTCAGGTCGTAGGCCGCCAAAGCGGTATCAAAAACCACTTCCCCGTATCCAATGTTCAGATTTTCCAGCTGATGCAGGGAAGCCTTGGCATCGTGGAGGATGAGCTGGTTACAGTAGGGGAAGGCCCCCATCTGGGCCTCCATGGGCGTCAGGGCGCAAAGGCCGCTTTCCCAGGCAAAGGCCACAGTGCCGTCGGGAGCCAGATACAGGGCGCACTTGTTTAATTTTTCCGGTAGCACATCCACTTTGGGAAGGACTACTGTTTCTGCCCTTTCCGGGGCAGGGGAAAGGCTTTCCGCTCCCCGCAGGCCGTACCGGTCGATGAGCTTTACAAATTCCAGCTTTTGGAACAGGTCGTATAGAGCCGGTTTGTTATAGGGCTTCAGAACAGCGTCCTCCGGACTGAATTCGATGGGCGCTTCCGGAATGATGGTGGCCAGGTCGTAGGAAAGATAGGCGTTTTCCTTGTCGTTTTCCAGCTTTTCCCGGAGCTTGGGCCGGATAGAGGGGTCCGACAGGTGCTCGTATACCCCGTCCAAAGTGCCAAATTTATACAGCAGATCCTTGGCGGTCTTGGGCCCCACCCCGGCGACGCCGGGGATATTGTCGGAGGAGTCTCCCATCAGGGCCTTCAGGTCGATAAGACGCTTGGGTTCGAAGCCGTATTCCTCCCGGAAAAGATCCTCCGTATACAATGTGGCGGCGGTCTGGCCGGGCTTGGAAATGACCAACTTTACGTTTACGTGTTCGTCAATGAGCTGCAGGCTGTCCCGGTCACCGGTGACGATGACGCACTGCCAGTCCTTCTGAGCGCAGATCTTTCCCACGGTGCCGATGACGTCGTCCGCCTCCCAGCCCTGGGCGGAGTAGATGGGGATGTTCATGGCGGTAAGGACCTGTTTCATAATGGGCATCTGGGCGGCCAGCTCCTCCGGCATCCCGTGGCGGTTGGCTTTGTAGCCCTCATATTTCAGGTGCCGGAAGGTGGGGCCGTGGAGGTCGAAGGCCACGCACACCGCGTCCGGCTGCTCCTCCTTTTCCATCCGCTCCAGGATGTTCAAAAAGCCGTAGATGGCGTTGGTATACAGCCCGTCCCGGGTGGTCAGGGGCTTCACCCCGAAGAAGGCCCGGTTGATGACGCTGTTGCCATCAAGGATCATCAGCTTCATACTTTTCTCCACTTGGCGCCCTGGGGGGTATCAATGATCTCCACGCCCATGGCCTTCAGCTGGTCCCGGATCCGGTCTGCCTCGGCAAAATTCTTGGCCTTCTTGGCTTCCGTCCGGGCGGCAACCAAAGCGTCGATCTCCGGGTCCGCGTTGGCTGCTTCCTCGGCCTGCTGCTTCTCTTTCAGCGCCTGGGCGGCGGAGATCAGATTCAGGGACAGTACCTTGTCAAAGTCCTTCAGGGCATACAGCTTGGTGGCGTCATTGGTCTTGGCCTTCAGGACGTCAAACACGGCAGTGACTGCCAAAGAGGTATTCAGGTCCCCGTTCAGGGCGCCCAGGAACTTTTCCTTGAGCGTTTCAAAGGCGGCCATATCCACGTCGCCCTCGTCTTTCAGTGTGGCAATTTTGGCAATGAGCTTTTCGTAGCTGGCGGCGGCGTTATCCAGGTTCTCCCAGGAGAACACCAGGTTCCGGCGGTAGTGGCTCTGCAGGCAGAAGTAGCGGTACACCATGGGGTCGTAGCCCTTTTCCTGCAGAAGGCTGACGGTCAGGAATTCGCCCTTGGATTTGCTCATCTTGCCGTTTTCGGTGTTCAGGTGGTGCACATGGAACCAGTAGTGGCACCAGGGGTGGCCCAGGTAGCTTTCGGACTGGGCGATCTCGTTGGTGTGGTGGGGGAAGGCATTGTCGATGCCGCCGCAGTGCAGGTCCAGATAGTCTCCCAGGTGCTTGATGGAAATGCAGGAGCACTCAATGTGCCAGCCGGGATAGCCTACGCCCCAGGGAGAGTCCCACTTCAGGGCCTGGTCCTCAAATTTACTCTTGGTGAACCAGAGGACGAAGTCATTTTTGTTCCGCTTGTTGGTGTCCTCTTCCACGCCTTCCCGGACGCCCACGGCCAGATCCTCTTCGTCGTGGTCGTTGAAGACATAGTATTTTTCCAGCTTGGAGGTGTCAAAGTACACGTTGCCCCCGGCAAAATAGGCGTAGCCCTTGTCGAGAAGGGTCTGGACCATGTGGATATACTCGGGGATGCAGTTGGTGGCGGGCTCTACTACGTCGGGCCGCTTGATGTTCAGCTTGTCGCAGTCGTCAAAAAAGGCATCGGTGTAGAATTTTGCCACCTGCATAACGGTCTTGTGCTCCCGGGCGGCGCCTTTGAGCATCTTGTCTTCGCCGGTATCCGCGTCAGAGGACAGGTGGCCTACGTCGGTGATGTTCATTACCCGCTTGACGCCGTAGCCCATATACCGCAGGCTCTTTTCCAGCACATCCTCCATAATGTAGCTGCGCAGGTTGCCAATGTGGGCATAGTGGTATACCGTAGGGCCGCAGGTATACATTTTGACGTTTTCCGGGTCCTTGGGGGTAAAGAGCTCCTTCTTGTGGGAAAGGGAGTTGTAAAGATACATAATGTTTCCTCCTGTCAAAAGGGTGGACGCAAAAACGCCTCTTGTAGTCTGCCCCAAAAGGGGAGATCCACAAGAGGCGGTAGTTCCGCGGTTCCACTCTCATTTATTACTCATTTAAAATATGAAGCTGTGCTCCCGGGCGCACCTTCCCGCCGCCCCCTGCCTTGGCTCCCAGCCATGTCCAAAGCTCTCTGAAAAAGGGGAAATGCGGTACTCTTCCCGATCATTGCCATTATATTTTACCATTGGACAAGGGGGTGTGTCAAGGAAAATGTTTTCGTCACAATTCCTTCACGGTCCGGTCAAATTCCGGCTTTCCTTGGAAAGGATACCCAAAAACGGGCGGATTTGGTTTATTAAATAAATCTTATCCTATTGACATTTCCATGCTTGGCAAGGTATAATATCCCCAAGAAAATAAGAAAGGGAGGACACCTTTATGAATTACTCCTTCAATAAGACCCGAGTTCTCAGCCTGGCTGCCTGCACGGTGCTCTGTGCCACCATGTTTACCGGCTGCTTTAGTAAAAATGATCCCGCCCCCTCTACCGAGGCCACCGGCGGCCTGAATCTGGTGAACCCCACCGAGACCACCGAGGCCCCCACTACGGCCACTACCGAAGCCACCGAGCCCGCCACCACCGAGGCCCCCAAGAAGGCCAATGTGGCTACCGTCAAAGACAAGGCTCCGGTCCGTTCCGCCCCCACCACCGACAGCAATGTGCTCAGCCAGCTGAACATTGGCGATGAGGTGGAGGTCAACCGGGTGGAGTCTAACGGCGGTACCCAGTGGGCCTATATTCCCCTGAAGGGCTGGGTGGATACCCAGTACCTGGATATGAGCAACGTCACCGTAGGCGGCGCTTCCTCTACCCCCGCAGGCACGACTACGACCACCCCCGCGGCGACCAATGCTACCACGGCAACCACCGCAACCACGCCTACCACTTCCAACAATACCAATACGAATACCGGCACCACCGGCAACGCCACCATTACGGCGACGACCCTGAACATCCGGGAGACCCCCGGTGATGCGGGCAAGATCGTCGGCGGCTATGTAAAGGGCGAGAAGGTCACCATCCTGGAAACCAGCAATGGCTGGGGCCGGACCAACCGGGGCTGGATCAGCATGACCTATGTCAGCCAGAACGGCACCACCGGTACTACCAATAATACCACCAACACCACGACCAATACCACCAACGAGAAGGTCATTGATCGGGGCCTGGTTTTGACCAACGCTCTGAATGTCCGTTCCAACGCCGGTACCGGCTACAATTCCGTTAGCAGCTACGGCTACTTGACCCGGGTAGAGATCGTGGAAGAGAAGGACGTAGACGGCACCACCTGGGGCCGCACCAAAGACGGCTGGATCAGCCTGGATTACGTCTACATCGATGGCACCCGGGGCGATGACGCCGCCACCGGTACCGTGACCGGCAGCGCGGTGAACGTCCGCAGCGGCCCGGGCACCCGGTACAACATCGTGGGTTCCGTCAGCCAGGGCGACACTCTGGACATTCTGGCCCAGTACAAGATCGGCAACACCACCTGGGGCTGCATCTCCTCCGGCTGGGTCAGCATGGACTATGTAGAAACCAGCGTGGGCTGATATAACAGACGGATAAAATAATGAGATCAAGGCTGCCTCTTCGGAGGCGGCCTTTTCATTGTGCGGAAAAAGCTGGGGGATTCTGTAAATGGAGAGTTGTAAAACTCCGCTCCTCTTGGGGGAGCTTTTAGCACGGTGTTTCCCTGGTGCGGCCAGACTACCGGTGTGTACGCCTTGTCCGCCTCCTGCTGTATATCGAAAGCTGTATGAGATGGCAAAGGGTTTCCTCCACCATTCGTCACGGCCTTGTGTGGGACGGCCGTGCCACGAATCCGGCAATCATTTATTATCTTGATTCGCGCTGCGCGAAGCACCACCTTCCTCCGGCAGGGGAAGACAAGACCCCTCGGGACGATGCGGGCATCGTCCCGAGGGCAAAGAACTGTGCAAATCCTTATTTACTGACTTCCC
>JBNMHR010000074.1:0-9107 GCA_050872865.1 Faecousia sp.
CCTAGCGACCTCATCCGCCGCGACACGCGGCACCTTCCCCTCCCAGGGGAAGGCTAAGATGCGCCCCTACGGGGCGCTAGGGTTACCTCCACAACTCCCCATTTATCAGCCTGTTTCCAGAAACACAGTTGCCGTTCTCCTTATAAAAAATCTCATTTCTCCTTGAAATCTGTCTCATAACATGATATGCTATACCATAGAGTCAAAACAAAAAGAAATAAGGAGGACGTACTTTTGAAAAAGACGACCCTAGTCATTATGGCTGCGGGCATCGGCAGCCGGTATGGCGGCGGCATCAAGCAGCTGGCCAGCGTTGACGGCTCCGGGCACATTATTATGGACTATTCCATCCACGATGCCATTGAGGCAGGTTTCAATAAAATTCTCTTCATCATCCGCAAGGACATTGAAGAAGACTTCCGGGAGATCATCGGCAACCGGATCGAGGCGGTTTGTGCCGCCCGCAACGTAGAGGTAGGCTACTGCTTCCAGTCTTTGACGGACATTCCCGGCACTCTTCCCGAGGGCCGCACCAAGCCCTGGGGCACCGGCCAGGCGGTGCTGGCGGCCAAGGAGCTCATCGATTCTCCCTTTGCCGTCATCAATGCCGACGACTACTACGGCAAGAGCATTTATAAGGATATCCACGACTACCTGTGCCAGGACCACCCGGACAACGCCTTCTGCATGGCAGGCTTTATTTTAAAGAATACCCTGTCCGACAACGGCGGCGTTACCCGGGGCATCTGCCAGGTGCAGGACGGGTACCTGACCAACGTGGTGGAGACCAAGAACATCCAGAGTGATGCCACCGCCGACGGCGTGCAGCTGGACCCGGAGAGCTACGTGTCCATGAACCTGTGGGGATTGTCTCCCGCCTTCCTGGGCACCCTGGAGGAGAACTTCAAGACCTTCTTCGAAACCGACGTGCCCGCCAATCCCCTGAAGGCCGAGTACCTGCTGCCCATCCTCATCGGGCAGCTCCTGCAGAAAAATGCCCTGACGGTCCAGGTCCTGCCCACCCACGACAAGTGGTTCGGCGTCACCTACGCCGCCGACAAGGCCGCCGTCACCGAGAGCTTCCGCCAGCTCATCGAAGCCGGTATGTACAAGGAAGACCTGTACAGCGACCTGTAACAATAGAATCTGTCCCGCCTCCGTTTCTCCAAAGGAACGGAGGCGTTTCTTTGGAGCGGCCGTTTCCACCAGCGAAACAAATTTTGGGCAGACTCTATAGATATGTTTAAAAATACGGGCACAATGGGAAAAAATTGCCGGTTTTGGTGCTGTGGACCCAGAAATAGCTTGACAAAAGGGCCCTAAGTCGTTAAATTATACCTTGGACCATCGTATGGGCTTATCCCCGGAATCGCCGGGGGGACGCCCACAGATAACCGGCATGTTTTGTGCCGCATCACTACGCCGCAGGGGGCAAAACCTCTGCGTTGAGATTGGAGTTTGAAAATGAATTACGATTGCGCAAACATCCTCCGGTGGACCGAAGCACAGCTGAAGTACACCTACGACGTTTCCCTCCAGGAGGCCACCCCCCAGGAGCTGCATGAGGCTCTGGGCGAGGCCGTGATGATGGCCATTTCCGACAACTGGAAGAGCAGCAAGTCTGCCCGGCTCCAGCAGCGGAAGGCCTATTATTTCTCCGCCGAATACCTGATCGGCCGTCTGGTGTATTCTAATTTGTATAACCTGGGCATTCTGGACGAGATGAAGCAGCTCTTCGCCGCCAAGGGCGTGGACCTGAGCTGCCTGGAAGAAGTGGAAGATGCCGCTCTGGGCAACGGCGGCCTGGGCCGTCTTGCCGCCTGCTTCCTGGATTCCGCCGCTTCCTGCGACATCCCCCTGTCCGGCTATGGCCTGCGGTATAAGTTTGGCCTGTTCAAGCAGAGCTTTGACGAGTCCGGCAGCCAGAAGGAGAACGCTGACGACTGGACCAAGTACGGTGATCCCTGGTCCTACCGCCGGTACAACCACACGGTCAAGGTCAAGTTCCCGGACCACACCGTACTGGCCGTTCCCTATGACGTGCCCATCATCGGCTATGGCACCAACAACATCAATACCCTGCGCCTGTGGCAGTGCGAGGCCGAAGAGGAGCTGGACTTCTCCGCCTTCAACGATCAGGATTACCTGCGCGCCCTGGCCCAGAAGAACAAGGCCGAGGACATCACCCGTGTCCTGTACCCCAACGACTCCACCTGGGAAGGCAAGCGCCTGCGCATCAAGCAGCAGTACGTGCTGTCCTCCGCTTCCCTGCAGGATATGCTGCGGACCTTTAAGAACGCCCACGGCAACGATCTGAGCCGCTTTGCCGACTACTATGCCGTGCAGCTGAACGATACCCATCCCGCCATGTCCATCCCGGAGCTGATCCGGCTGCTGATGGCCGAGGGCATGGACTTCGACCAGAGCTTCTCCATCGCCCAGCGGACCTTCTCCTACACCAACCACACCGTTATGTCTGAGGCGCTGGAAAAGTGGCCCCTGGATCTGCTGGCTTCCGTGGTGCCCGAGATCGTGGACATCATCAAGCGCATTGACGACAAGCTGAAGTGGGAGCATCCCGGCCTTTACATCATCAAGGACAACACCGCCCACATGGCAAACCTGTCTGTTTATGTCAGCAGCTATGTCAACGGCGTGGCTGAGATCCACAGCCAGATCCTGAAGGACGACCTGTTCCACGACTGGTATCAGGTGTTCCCGGACCGGTTCCAGAACAAGACCAACGGCGTCACTCCCCGGCGCTGGATGGGCCTGTGCAACCCCGAGCTGACCCAGCTCCTCAAGTACCGCGTTGGCGGCGACTTCCTGAAGGACCTGGACCGTCTGGCCGACCTGAAGCCCATGATCGACGACGACATGGTGCGCCAGTTCAATACCATCAAGCATGAGAAAAAGGAGCAGCTGTGCAAGGTCATCGCCGAGAAGGAAGGCGTCCAGCTGAACCCCGACTTCATTTTCGACGTGCAGGTCAAGCGGCTCCACGAGTACAAGCGTCAGCTGATGAACGCCCTGTCCATCGTGGATATCTACTTCCGCCTGAGGAACGGCGAGCTGCCTGACTTCCATCCCACCGTGTTCATCTTCGGCGCCAAGTCCGCTCCCGGCTACGCCCGGGCCAAGGCCATCATCCGCTACATCAACCGGATCGCCAAGATGATCAACAACGATCCCCAGGTGGCCGATAAGCTGCGGGTGGTCTTCGTGCAGAACTACAATTGCTCCTACGCTGAGCATATCATCCCCGCCGCTGATATCTCCGAGCAGATCTCTCCTGCCGGCACCGAGGCTTCCGGCACCGGCAACATGAAGCTGATGCTGAACGGCGCTGTGACCCTGGGCACCCTGGACGGCGCCAACGTGGAGATCGCCCAGGAGGCCGGTATGGACAACGAGTACATCTTCGGCCATACCGTCCAGGAGATCAACAACGCCAAGGACAGCTACTATTCCCGTGGCATCTACGACACCGACTACCACCTGCACCGTGCCATCGATACCCTGGTAGACGGCACCGTGCCCACCGACGACGCACAGCGGGAGCTGTACCATGCCCTGCTGGACGGTGCTTCCTGGCACAAGGCGGACAACTACTATGTGCTGCTGGACTACGCATCCTACATCGATGCCAAGCTCCGTGCCAACCACGACTACGCCGACCGCCTGGCCTTTGGCCGGAAGTGCCTGGAGAACATCGCCTCCGGCTCCAAGTTCTCCTCCGACCGCACCATCCGCCAGTACGCCGACGAGATCTGGCACATCAAGCCTGTGAAGTTCTAATAGGTATAAAAATGCCCCCGGTTCCTCCTGTGAAAGGGAAGGACTGGGGGCTTCTGCATACTCTCAATTGAATTGTATTGTATTGAATTGAATTGGCTTGATTTGTGAATTTGCTTCCTTTTGCTTTGCACACAAGCATTTGCTTCGTTTGCTTCGCTTCGGAAAGATATTACTGGACCGTATCAAACATTCTCCGCCATTTTCCCTTAAAGTACCGGTGCAGGCACACCAGTGCGGTGGTGCCCCAGGTGAAGCCGGTGGTGATCCAGATGCCCCATTGGCCGATGGCGGGGATGCGGGTAAAGATGTTGGAGTAGACGATCCGGCACACCACCTCGGTGACGCCGTTGATCATGGCGAAGGCGGAGTCGCCGCAGCCGTTGAGGATGGAACGGGGGACGTAAATCATGCCCAGGGCAAAGTAGAACAGGCTGTTGATCCGCAGGGCCCGGGCGCCGACGGAAATGACCTCCGGGTCCTTCACGAAGATGCCTACGATCTGGGGCCCAAAGAGATAGGCAATGGGGAGCAAAATCAGGCTGAAGCCCAGGGCCAGGTAGACGGACACCTGGAAGCCCTTCTTCACCCGGTCCAACCGCTGGGCGCCGATGTTCTGGCCGGAGAAGCTGGTCAGGGCGGTGCCTAGGGAGGTGTAGGGCTGCTGGACGATCTGCTCCACCCGGTCTACTACGGTATAGGCGGCCATGACGGTTTCGCCAAAGCTGTTGACCACGCCTTGGAGCACCATGGTGGATACGGAAATAATGGAGGTCTGAGCGGCTACGGGGATGCCCAGGGTCAGGGCCCTGCCGATGATCTGCAGATCCGGCCGGAGCTCTTCCTTCGTCAGCCGGAAGTAGGGCACCTTGGTCAGGGCATACACCAGACTGATGACAAAGGAGACCACCTGAGAAAGGAAGGTTGCCAGCCCTACGCCGAAAACACCCATTCGGAAGCCCAGCACGAATACCAGGTCCAGTACCACGTTGGTCAGGCTGGCGGCGATGAGAAAGTATAAACTGGTCTTAGAATCCCCCATGGACCGCAGAATGGCGGCAATGCCATTGTACAGGGCCACGGGAACAGTGCCCAGGCAGATCAGCCGCAGATAGGTGACGGCGTCCGGCAGAACGGTTTCCGGTGTCCGCAGCAGACGCAGAAGGTTGGGAGCCAGGGCATAGAAGAGAATGCTGACGATGATCCCCGCCCCGGCCAGGATATAAATGCCGCCGGAGATGATTTTCCTTATCTCCCCGGTATTCCTGGCGCCGAAGGCCTGGGCGGCCATGACCCCAAGGCCTACGGACAGGCCGGAGGACAAAGCGAAAATCAGGTAGTTCAGGCTTCCGCAGGTGCCTACGGAAGCCAGGGCATTGGCTCCTACAAAATTGCCCACCACCAGGGAATCCACCAGATTGTAAAACTGCTGAAAAAGGTTGCCGATCAGCAGCGGGAACGTAAATACCAAAACGTGCCGAAATACACTGCCTTGGGTCATGTCTACACAGCGGTCCTGCGCCATAATTATCCTCCTAGAAATTCATTATCCAGCGCATTATACTCAAAGGCTAAGGAAAATGCAATCACGGAAATTTGGTAAATTATTACAATCAAAAGACGGCATTTTTGGGCAGTTTTTCCTGATTCCCTATGGTATACTGAAAAGAAAAAAGAGGAGGCCCATTTATGGCAGAATATGAGCTGGTACACGAGATCCAAAACCTTTGCCGGAACAACCAGATGCGGGACGTGTTTTTCGAGGAGATCGAATGCGACGACCCGGTGGCCTACGTCCGCAGCCGCCTGAAGGGGAAGGACATCCAGATCTCCGCAGACGAAACAGGGCCCGATAGCCTGACCGTCCATACCACTACCGACGGACTGATGGAGAAGTTTGTGTTTACAAAGTTATCATAAGAAGCTTCGTTGCCTTGAAGCACCTGATGAAGGGGTGCTTCAAGGCTTTTTTTATTTTCCCCTTGACAAACCGTGCTGACCGTGCTATTGTATTAATACACTAATACAACGATACAAGGAGGTACCTATGGATTGGAAATTTACCGGGGATCAGCCGGTATATCAGCAGATCCGGACCCTGATCCGTGGGGCCGTGGTCACCGGGGAGCTTTCTCCGGGGCAGCGGATCCCCTCGGTGCGGGAGATCGCGGCCAGTGCCCAGGTGAACCCCAATACGGTCCAAAGGGCTCTTAGTGAGCTGGAACGGGACGGGCTGCTCATCAGCGGCGGCACCAGCGGCCGGACGGTGACCCGGGACGAAAAGGTCCTGGAAGCACTGCGGGAGGACACATTCAAAGAGCTGGCCCGGGCCTGCGCGGAAAAATTCCGCGTCTTTGGCCTGAGCCCAAAGCAAGCGGCCCAGCTTCTCATGGAGCTGGAAGAGGAGGAAGGATAATATGGAAAATGTATTGGAAGTACAGGGCGTTTCTAAGCGCTACGGCGGGAAAAAAGCCCTGGATGGTGTTGACCTGACCCTGTCTCAGGGAAAGATCGTGGGCCTTCTGGGGCCCAACGGCAGCGGCAAGACCACCCTTATGAAGCTGGCGGCGGGCCTTCTGACCCCGGACAGCGGCACCATCACCGTCTGCGGGGAGCAGGTAGGCCCCAAGAGCAAGGCCTTGGTATCCTATCTGCCGGACAAAACCTATTTCCAGAAGGGCCAGAAAATCAAAGAGCTTCTGGACCTGTTCGGGGATTTTTATGCGGATTTCGACCGGGAGCGGGCGGAAGCTATGATCCGGGACCTGGGCATCGACCGGAATGCCAGGCTGGGGACCCTGTCCAAGGGCAACCAGGAAAAGGTTCAGCTGGTGGTGGTCATGTCCCGGCGGGCACGGCTGTACCTATTGGATGAGCCCATCGGCGGCGTGGACCCGGCGGCTCGGGACTACATCTTAAATACCATCATTACGAATTATGACCCTGATGCCACGGTGCTGATCTCCACCCACCTGATCAGCGATGTGGAGCGGGTACTGGATGGCTTTGTGTTTTTGAACGAAGGGAAGATCGTCCGCTTTGGAAGTGTGGACGAGGTACGGGAAGAGACGGGCAAGTCTCTGGATGAACTGTTTCGGGAGGTTTTCAAATGTTTGCCAAATTGCTGAAAAAGGAATGGCGGTCCAGCCGGAAGGTCATTGGGCTGCTGTGTGCCATTATCTTGATTTCCGGCGTCCTGATCGGCGCGTCTGCTTTTACCATGGCCAAGTGGCAGCAGGGCTTCGAGGGCCGGGAGGTGATTGGGGCTGCGCTAGGCATTTTGGTGATGCTCTGCGTGATGGCCGTAGGCGTGTCCTGCGCGGCCAGCATTGTATATGTGCTGTGCAGGTTTTACCAGAGTCGCTTTACCCAGGAAGGGTATCTGACCTACACCCTGCCCGTCAATAACCACGAGCTGATGCTGTCCTCCATCCTGATGAATACCCTGGAAATTCTGCTGGTCCTGATTACGGCGGGGGTGGCGGTTATGCTGTCCATGGGTATCTTCGCCCTGGCGCTGCCCTGGAATGAAGTGGACCCGGAAGCCTGGGCCTACCTGTGGCGCTGCGCCGGGGAGACCCTGGGGGAACTGGGCAAGCACGCCGGCGAAGTTGGAGCCGTGCTGCTGTTCCTGCTGCTCTTCGGCCTGGGAGAGCTGATCACCCTGATGCTGGCCGTGACCGTAGGCGGCATGGCAGCCAAGAAGCATCCCATTCTTATGTCTGTGGTGGCGTATTACGGCATTGGAATGCTGAAATCCATCATTGGCGGCCTGGGACTTTTTACATCCTTCGGGTCTTCCAATGCATGGGGTTACCTGGGCAGCCTGGACTGCCTGAACATTCTGGTCATCGTAGGCGGCTATTTCCTGATGTACTGGCTGACGGAGAAGAAACTGAATTTGGCGTAAAGATTGAAAGTGTCATTGCGAGCCAGCGCGCACGCTGGCGTGGCAATCCCCATAGGTTTTAGAACGCCAGAGGAGAGCGGCTCTTTTCTCTCTCCGAGTCTGGAGGGGAGAGGCTGCTCGCTGCAACGGCTGCCATCCAACCGGGGGATTGCCACACCAGTGCTGCGGCACTGGTTCGCAATGACAAATCGTCATATTTATGGCCCCCATGACCATTCAGACATTGCCCCCTGCAACAAAGGCGCAAAAAAATCCCCGCTTCTTACGAAGCGGGGAAAACTGTTTTGAAATCAGTCAGTGACGTAGGGCAGCAGGGCGATCTGGCGGGCGCGCTTGATGGCGGTGGTCAGGTCACGCTGATGGGCTGCGCAGGTACCGGTGGTACGGCGGGGCAGGATCTTGCCGCGCTCGGACAGGTAACGGCGGAGCTTCACGGTATCCTTGTAGTCAATGCTGGTCACTTTATCCACACAGAAAGCGCAGACCTTTCTACGCTTACGGGGACGCATACGCTGTTCGTTAGCCATGGAAAATTCCCTCCTTTAAGTTTTGATAGAAAAGTTTCTTTTAGAAGGGCAGCTGAGCGTCGTCATCCTCCAGCATCGCGAAATCGGATGCGGGGGCGCTGGCGGGAGCGGAATAGCTGGGAGCGGGAGCGGAGTAGCCGCCGTAATTATTGGCAGGCGCGCTGCCGTAATTGTTGGCGGGGGCGCTATAGTTGTTCCCGTAGCTGTTGCCGTTGTAGCTTCCGTTGTCATCCCGTTTGTTGTCACCGAAGTAGGCGTTTGCTACTACGATTTCAGCAGACGTGCGCTTATTGCCTTCCTTGTCGGTCCAATCGCGCATTTCGAGACGGCCGTCTACAATGATCATGCGGCCCTTGGCGAAGTACTTGGAGATGAACTCTCCGGTCTGACGCCACGCAACGCAGTCAATAAAATCGGCCTTTCTCTCGCCGCCGTCTTTGGGAACGAAGTCCCGGTCTACGGCTACGCGAAAACTCGTCACAGCAACACCGCTACCAGTGCGGCGCAGCTCCGGGTCACGGACCAGGCGACCCATAACGACAATGTGGTTCAGCATAAATAAATTAAGCCTCCACTGCGGTGGTCAGGCAGCGCAGCACGCCGTCGGTGATCTTCATCACACGCTCCAGCTCTGCGGGGAACTCGGGCTTGCACTCCATGTTCATGAGAACATAGTAGCCCTCGACCAGGTCGTTGATGGGATAGGCCAGCCGACGCTTGCCCCACTCATCAATGCTGGACAGAGTACCCTCCGCCTCCACCATTGCCTTGAACTTTTCTACCAAAGCAGCGATGCCCTCTTCGCCCTGAGCAGGGTCGATGATGTAGAGCACCTCATACTTACCGGTGATCTTAGCCATGTTGATTGCACCTCC
>JBNMHR010000075.1:0-9003 GCA_050872865.1 Faecousia sp.
GCGGGTGACGATATCACCCAGGGTCTGCCCCGAGTTGAAGAACTGTTTGAGGCCCGCCGTCCCAAGAAGATGGCTCAGATTTCCGAGATCACCGGTGTTGTCTCCATTGACGATACCCACCGTACTGCCCTGCGTAACATCACCGTTACCGCCGACGACGGCGAGGTGAAGGTCTACCAGGTCCCCTACTCCGTGGGCCTGAAGGTCACTCACGGCAAGGTGGTCCAGAAGGGCGAGCCCATCACCGATGGCGCCCTGTATCCCCAGGATGTGCTGCGTATCTCCGGCGTCGAGGCGGTCCAGGACGATCTTGTCCAGTCTGTCCAGGCCGTGTACCGTCAGCAGGGCGTTGAGATCAACGATAAGCACATTGAAGTCATCATCCGCCAGATGATGCGTACCACCCGGGTGGAAGACCCCGGCGACACCACACTGCTTGTTGGTGCCGTGGTGGACAACTTCGAGTTCGAGGATGCCAACGCCGTGGTCCAGGCCCGGATCGATGCCGGCGAGACCGACCTCCGTCTGGCTACCGGCTCCGCCGTGCTGCTGGGCATCACCAAGGCCTCTCTGGCTACCGACTCCTTCCTGTCCGCAGCATCCTTCCAGGAGACCACCAAGGTCCTGACCGATGCCGCCATCAAGGGCAAGGTAGACCACCTGGTTGGCCTGAAGGAGAACGTCATCATCGGTAAGCTGATCCCCGCCGGTTCCGGCCTGATGGCCTACCGGGATTACGAGCCGGGCATTACCCCCGCCGCCCGTATGCCCGAGGACCAGGAAGCCGCTGCCATCGAAGGCGAATAATTCCCCCCTAATATCAAGCACCCTTCCGGGAAACCGGAGGGGTGCTTTGTTTTGTGCGGGAAATGATTTCACCGTAGGGGCGGCTATTAGCCGCCAGAAAGCAAACGGTATAAATCGGTAGGTAAATGGTACCAGCCGAACGGCGGGATCCCCAGCCTTCCCCTGGGAGGGGAAGGTGCCGCGTGTCGCGGCGGATGAGGTCGCTGGGGTTGGATAAAGTATGCGCTTAAAGTTGAAAATGAATGTGAAACGAGCTGTTTTTACTGTTAGCGGGATAAAATCGTAGCCTTTAGCGACCTCATCCGGCCTGCGGGCCACCTTCCCCTCCCAGGGGAAGGCTAGGGGAGCATACTTCCGGTTCCCACCATTCATCCTACCGGTCTATATCTGTAGCTTTCTGGCGGCTGGTAGCCGCCCCTACGGTTCATTGCGAATGTTCTTGCACCAATTGCATCCGTGTGCCTATGGCGGCCTTTGTAAAATGCTACAAAAAATTTGCCGGAAAATTATAGAATTCGTCGATTGCTATTCTTGGAGAAAACTGGTACTATGACAGCATAGAAAAACTACGAGAATGGAGGATAACTGTATGAAGCGACTACTTGCTATGCTGCTTGCCCTTTCCATGGTGATCTCCCTGCTTCCGGCCACGGTGCTGGCAGAGGAGGGAATCGAGGAAGAAACCTTCCTGGAAGAGCAACTGGAGGAGCCGCAAGAGGAACCTCAGGAGGAACCGGAGAAGGAAACCGAACCGGCTGCGGAGGAAACCACGGAACCCACCGAGGAGGAAACCACTGCTCCCACCGGAGAAGACCCTACGGACCCTTCGGAGGAAACCACAGCACCCACCGAGGAAGAAACCCTGCCCCCTGCCGAGGAGGAAGCCACAGAGCCTTCCGAGGAGGAGCCCATCTCCGAGGAAGCGGCTTTGGAGGCCGGGGAAACCTTCGGCACCTGCGGCGAAAAGCTGACCTGGGCCTATGACGATGCTACCAAGACCCTGACCGTCTCCGGTATGGGGACCATGTCAGACTACGAATATGATTCTGAGATGGGGAAAAACACTGCCCCCTGGGCGGACCTGAATGTGCAAACGCTGGTCATTGGAGAGGGCGTGACCTATATTGGCAGATACGCCTTTTATAAAATGGCTTCCATTACTGCGGTTACTCTGAATGAGGGACTGGAGACAATTGGAGGTGCGGCGTTTGGAAGCTGCGAAAATATGGCGCTAACTGGCGATTTCCCGGATAGCCTGCGGGAAATCGGGCCCACTGCTTTTTTTGATTGCAACGCACTGACGGGCGAGCTGATCTTTGGCAGCGAGCTAACGACGCTGCGTGTAAATGCCTTTGCCTATACCGGCGTTACCAAGGTGACCCTGCCGGACGGGCTGACGGCGGAGAACTACGACCCGAAAGCCTTTATGGGCTGCGAAAGACTGACGGAGATTTTGGTATCCGAAGAAAACAAGAACTTTCGGTCTATCGATGGGGTGCTGTATTCCTATGACGGCAAAACTCTGTTTTCCGGCCCCTCCGGCAAGACCGGGACGCTGACGGTGCCTGATGGTGTAGAGACCATCAAGGAGAATGCCTTTTACAATGGGCATATTACGGAAGTAAGCCTGCCCGCAACGATAAAGACCGTGGAAGAAAGAGCGTTTGATGACAGCAAGGTCCAAACGGTGATTTATGCCGGGACCCGGAAAGATGGGCAGAATATCTCTATTGGAGAGGAAGCTTTCCCGGAGAACGCCGTTTGGAAATACCCCAACGACCGTACCTGCGGCGAAAACCTGACCTGGGCCTATGACGAGAACACCAAGACCCTGACCATCTCCGGAACCGGGGAGATGTACGATTTTGAGTATGACCGCGACAGGGAAAAGGCCATTACCCCCTGGATGGATCTGGATGTGAAGACCCTGGTCCTGAACGAGGGCGTGACCACTGTTGGTGCATATGCGTTCGACGAAATGACCTCTCTCACCGGGGCGCTGGTACTGCCGGGGAGCATGAAAATTATAGGAAACAATGCCCTTGACGGTACGGGGCTTACTTCTGTGACCTTGAACGAGGGACTGACGGAGATCGGTTATCGGGCCTTCGGAGACTCCAAGATGCTGACGCTCCAGGGCGGCTTCCCGAAGAGCCTGGAAGTGATCGAAACCTATGCGTTTGTGAACTGCGGCCGGATCACGGGGGAAGTAAGCTTTGGCGAGAGCCTGCAAAAACTGAGTTGGTCTTCCTTCGCTGCCACCGGGATCACCAAAGTGACCCTGCCGGATGGGCTGAGAGCAGACAACTATGCCAATGACGCATTTGCGGGCTGTGAAAGCCTGACGGAAATTCTGGTTTCGGACAGTCATCCGGATTTCCAAACCGTAGACGGGGTACTGTACTCCAAGGACGGCACGACCTTAATTTCCGGTCCTGCCGGGAAGACGGGGACCCTGGTGGTGCCGGAAGGCGTAACGACCATTAAGAGGGGAGCCTTTGAGAATGGGCGCATTACGGCGGTCAGTCTGCCAAAGTCCCTGCAGACCATAGAGTGGGGTGCATTTGATGATGCCCCGATCCGCAGGGTGACCTATGGGGGGACCCAGGCGGAGAAGGATGCGATCGACATTGCCGACAGAAACGATGCGCTCCTGAACGTCACCTGGAAAACCGCGGATATGCCCGGCGCCGGAGAGGCCTGGACCTATGACGAAAAAACAAAGACCCTGACGGTTTCCGGCACAGGGGACATGGCCGACTATTCCGCAGAAAATCCCGCTCCCTGGCAGGGAAAGGACGTTGCCAAGCTGATCGTCCAGGAGGGCGTGACCTACATTGGAAGCCATGCCTTTGCGGGGCTGAACATCAAAAATATGTCCCTGCCGGAAAGCCTGGAAGCCGCCGGGGAAGATGCCTTCGCGGATACCCCCAAGGCCATCCAGATCACCTACGCCGGTTCCAATGAGCGCTGGACCTATGGTTTCAACAAAGAAAGCTGGGGCCTGGAGGAGCCTAAGGTAACGGCAAAGGGAAAGAACGTCACCGGCGACCTGACCTGGAGCTTCAACGCCAAGAACGGCACCATGACCCTGTCCGGCTCCGGTGAGATGGACGATTACTACAACGATAAGCCGGAATGGATTTCCTGGGAGATCCCCGTTCAGAAGCTGGTATTTTTGGACAACGTGACCTATATCGGCCACTCTGCCTTCGCGGGAATGCAGAGCCTGCAGCAGGTGACCCTGCCGAAAAAGCTGGAGGTCATCGGGCAGAGCGCTTTTAACGGTTCCGGCCTTACCGGCAAGTTGACCGTTCCCACCGATACGAGGTACATTTACAAGAGAGCTTTCCGGGGAACGGCCATTACCGCCCTGGAGCTGCCCGCAGGTATCAAACTGCTGGAAGATGCCTTTGCGGACTGCGGCTCTTTGACGGAGATCACCTATGGCGGCAGCGAAGCTGTGCTGCGGGAAATGCTGGGAGACAGCGTTTCCGAAGCGGTCATGATCCACGCCCAGAAGCCCAACGGCGGAGCGCTAGGCGATTATACTTATTGGGAGCTGGACAAGCAGGGGACCCTGACCCTATCCATAAACGGCTTCGGTTTCGGCATTATTCCTGATTACAAAAGCTATGAGGAGACCCCCTGGGCGGGGCAGACCGTCAAAAAGCTGGTGGTGTCGGATGGAATTATTGGCATCGGCGCCAATGCCTTTTCCGGCTGCGAGAGCCTGACGGGAGAACTGACCCTGCCGGATCGGCTGCTCTATATCGGAGACAGGGCCTTTGCCAATACCGGCATCAAAACCCTGCGGATCAATATAGATATGCCCAAG
This sequence comes from Faecousia sp., assembly GCA_050872865.1. Taxonomy (GTDB): domain Bacteria; phylum Bacillota; class Clostridia; order Oscillospirales; family Oscillospiraceae; genus Faecousia. The sequence goes on from JBNMHR010000075.1 coordinate 4,646, forward strand.
GAATACCTGCAGTCGGTGGCCGGCGGCGACATGCCGATTGGCTATGCGAAAAATGCCTTTGAAGGCAGCAAGCTGACGGATGTGTATTATTCCTTTGCGGAAACCTATCTGCGGGAGTTCCTGGGAGAGGACCATCCGCTGCTGGGCAAAAAGCTCCACTGCGCCTATCCCTATGGCGGCCATGAGTATATGGGCGGTGGAGAGCTGTGGAACATCTGGACCGTCGACAGCAAGGGAACCCTGCGCATTACCTGCGAGGGCTACTCCGCCATCCTGGATTACGAGCCCCTGGAAGCGCCCTGGAGCCAGTACAAGGTAACGGCGGTAGAACTGCCGGAGGAGCTCTATTACATCGGCAGAAACGCCTTCTACGGAATGGCGGACCTGAAAAAGCTGACCCTGCCCGACGGCCTGGAGGCCATCGGAGAGAAGGCCTTCTACGGCTGCACCGGCATCACCGGCAGCCTGGTGATCCCCGAGGGCGTTGTGGACATCGGCGACGCCGCCTTTGGCAACCTGCCCAAGGTAACGGCCCTGACCCTGCCCGCCTCTTTGGATTACCTGGGAGAAGACGTCTTTGCGGGCTGCACCGGCCTAAAGACCGTTACCTACGCCGGGTCTCTGGCCCAGCTGATGCGGCTGGATTACACCTTGGCGGAATGCGGCGCCAAGGTGACCTGCCAGGGTAGCAGCGAGGACACCCTGGAATGCGGCGCCATCTGGACCCTGGATAATAAGGGCACCCTGACCATCGAGGGCCAGGGGACGCTGACCCTCGGATATGAAGAAAAATACATGTTCCGGGATCTGGGGGTCCGGAAGCTGGTGATCCTGCCTGGCATCACGGAAATTGGGGACACAGCCTTCAACTACATGGACATGACGGAGGTCTCCCTCCCTGAGGGCCTGGAAAAGCTGGGGGCGGAAGTCTTTGCCGGCTGCGAAAACCTGACCAAGATCACCCTGCCCGCCAGCCTGCGGGAGCTGGGCGAATACAGCCTGGATAACTACTACCTGAAGACCGTTTCCGTGGCCAAGGGAAGTAAGTCTCTGACGGTCAAGAGCGGCGTTCTGTACACTGCGGACATGACAAAGCTTCTGCTGGTGCCCGCAGGCGTCAAGAAGCTGACCCTCCCGGACAGCGTTACCACCATAGTGGACCATGCGCTGTCGAACAAGAGCCTGACCAGTCTGACCCTGGGCGCGGGCTTTGCGCCTTTGGCAAGGAATACCCCCTACAATAATTACTCGATGTTCTCCGACGGGACCCGGCTGTCCAGCATTTCCGTCAGCAAAAAGAACCCCTATTTCCGAGTGGAAGACAATGTGCTGTTCGAGGGCAATGCGCTGGCCGTCTATCCCGTAAACCGGCCCGGGACGGAATACCGGGTGCCGGAGGAGATCACGGAAATTGCCAGCGGCGCCGTGTATGACCCGGAGCAGCTGAACCGGATGATCCTCCCGGCCACCCTGGAGGTTTCCCATCCCTTCGGCATCCGGAGTTCGACCTTGGAGCTGGTGGTCCTGGGCAGCGAAACCAGGCTGATGGGCAGCAACCTGTGCTACCATGGCCTGTGCCTCCCGGACAGCCAGGCAATGTACGACTTTGAAAGCTATGGAATCGATTATGATTATCTGAACCTGGAGGAAACCGCTCAGATCGCCTTCGAGGCCCCGGAGGGGACCACCGGCATCCCGGCCCCCCTGTCCGGCAGCTTCGGCACCCAGGTGACCATTCCCAAGAAGGCCCCCAGCCTGAAAGGCTACACCTTCCTGGGCTGGCTGGCGGCAACTACGAATATCGGCTTGGAGATCGTCTATCAGCCCGGCACCACCCTGTCCCTGGCGGGGAATATGACGTTGACGGCCCAATTCCGGAAGAACGGCGTGGCTCAGGAAGGCCGGGTGGGCGAAAACGCCTACTGGACCCTGGAAAAGAACGGCACCCTGACCATTTTCGGCAAAGGTGCCGCGGAGGAACACCTGGAGCCGGAGGGCCGGGAGCCCATCACTGCCAAGAAGCTGGTGATCGAAGAGGGCATTACCAGGCTGGATCGCATCTTTGATGAGGATTACGTTTTGATCAAAGGCGAGGTCCAGATCCCCGCCTCCCTGGAGACCATCGGCGAGGAGGCCTTCTACGGCCAGAAGGGCATTACCAAGCTGACCTTTGCAAGCAGCATGAACACAAAGGGTTTGGTTATTGAGGACTATGCCTTTGAAGGCTGCACCGGCCTGAAGGGCGCGGTGACATTGCCTGCTCAGCTGGTCAGTATGGAACCCAGCGCCTTTGACGGCTGCTCCAATGTGACGGCGCTGAATACCGAAACACTGTATACCAAAGGCGGACTTATCAGTTCGGACGGCGTACTGTATGGCGCTGGCGGCGGAGTTCTCCTCCGCTGCCCGGAGGGAAAAACCGGGGCCATTACCATTCCCATCAGCACCAGGATGATTGCGGAAGGCGCTTTCCGGAATTCCAGGGTAGCGACCATTTACTATCAGAACGGGGAAACAAAGTGGACGGAGATCGAAGGCCGTGGGCAGCTGCCGGTATATCCCACCTTTGCCTATGAAATTATCTACGGTGTGGATGGCGGCGAAAACGTGTCCTGGACCAGCTATCTGACCTTCCAGAACCCCAACCCCAAATCCGTTACCGCAAATCAGGCCATTTCCCTGAAGAACCCCACCATGGATGGTTTTATCTTCCGGGGCTGGTATCAAGATGGGACCAAGGTCACAAAGCTGCCCAAGGGGACCTCGGATACCGTTTCACTGATGGCTCATTTCGACCCCATCACCTACACCGTTGCCTACAACGCAAACGGCGGCAAGGGAAAGATGGACAAGACCCCCGGGACCTACGACCAGAAGCTGACCATTGCGGAGAACCTCTTTGAAAAAACCGGCTATCAATTTGTCGGCTGGAACACCGCCAAGAACGGCTCCGGTGAATGGTACGACGAAGAGGACGTGGTCGGCAACCTGACTACCAAGAACAAGGCAACCGTTACCCTGTATGCCCAGTGGAAGGCCAACGACTATGCGGTCATCTTCGATGCCAACGGCGGCGAAGGGAATACGGAACCCCAGCACCTGGTTTACGACAAGACGGAAGCCCTGACCCCCAACGCCTTTACAAGAGAAGGCTACACCTTCACCGGCTGGAACACCCAGCCGGACGGCAAGGGCAAGACCTATAAGGACAAAGCCAAGGTCAAGAATCTCGTGGCGGAGGACTCCATCGTGCTCTACGCCCAGTGGAAACAGGCAAAGTAAAACCCAACCCCCACGCCCGGCAACGGGCGTGGGGGTATCTGTCATTGCGAACCAGTCCGCTTTCCTGGTGTGGTGACCGAAGGGAATCCCCTTGCGGGACAATCCCCCGGTTGAATGGTATAGGCTGACGGGCTGGAAAAATCCCTCCCCTCTCCAAGCCTGGAGAGGGTGGCCCGCAGGCCGGGTGTGGTTGGGGACACGGTACGATAATAGATCGTTTCGTTGATAAAATAAAGGTATATTTAGGAATACCATTCATCCAGCGGCTCAAAATGTCGCACCTTTCCAACCACACCCGCCCACTGCGGTGGGCACCCTCTCCAAGCTTGGAGAGGGGAAGGGACTCAAGGCGGTGGGCTTGTACGCTCAACCGGGGGTTGCCACGGCAGTGTGCGCACTGCCTCGCAACGACATGCGTTTCTTTTGATTCGTCCAATTCACATTTATCGGCCCGCTCACCCCATACTCCCACAAAAACCATTTGTATTTCATGAAAATACACCTCACTCCCTTTGTGCGAAAAGTCAAAAACCATCCGGGAAAATCCTTGGTTTTGTGAAACTTTATTTTGGAAATTTTATTGACAAACCGGAAATTTTGGGTATAATACAATCTTGTATGGATATGAAAAAAGTATGTAGAATACCGAATTCCGGCGTAGAGCCGAATTTGGCCGGGAGGAAGCTCCTGGTCGGTGCCAAGCAGCTGAAAAAAGGACTGCTGGCCGGGGCCGTAAAAACGGTCTATCTGGCGGAAAACGCTGATCCCAATGTGACGGAGCCCATTGCGGAGCTCTGCGCGGCGGCAAATATCCAGCCGGTCTGGGTCCGCACAAAGGCGGAGCTTGGCCGCATCTGCGGCATCGAAGTGGGTGCCGCCGCGGCAGGAACTGCCGAAGAGTAAGGTTCTACCGGAAGAAATTCCGTAGAATAGATTGCCCGCCAAGCGGCGAGAATAAAAGAAAGGAGAAATTAGATGCCTACTTTTAATCAGCTGGTGAAGAACGGCCGTAAGGCTGCTACCTACAAGTCCACCGCTCCCGCTCTGCAGAGAGGTCTGAACACTCTGGAGAACAA
>JBNMHR010000076.1:0-8841 GCA_050872865.1 Faecousia sp.
CTTCCACTCAATCACCGAAGAAGACGTGATTTGTGTTGTTAACCTTATCAACAATCGTCCAAGAAAAGTCCTTGGCTGGAAGACTCCTGCTGAAGTCTTTTTTGAGGAAATAAGTGTTGCACTTGATTGACTTTTCGCCCATCCCCTCCATGCAGGAGGGGAAAGGGCTTTCCTGCCCGTCGACTGGTCCCATTTATCATACCGATTTGTGCCGGTAAGCTTTCGGGCGGCTGGTAGCCGCCCCTACGGTGCAGTTATTCCGGCAGCCCCGCTTCCCGGCGCCAGAGGACCAATAAAGAACCGTCCTTTACCGCGATGCGGGCATCCTGCTTTGTAAAATGATTGCTGACGCCCAGGGGAAAGCCCGGGGTCAGGGTGCCGTTTTCCAGAGTATAGTACAGCCCCTCGATGGTCACGCCCTGGGCATCCTTTCCCATGCAGAATACGGAAATATCCCCGTATTCCCCGCCATGGAACCGGATTTCCCCATTTTTCACCACCGTGGCGCAGAAGGTCAGCCCCACCAGCACGCCCTTGGCCCCGTGGTCGCACAGGTATTGCAGCAGCTGATAGTTGGCCACGGTGTGGTCCAGCCTTGGCCCATCCAGGCTGCCGTAAACCAGAAACTCCCGGAAGCCCTTTTTTAGCCCCAGCTTCACCGCCAGCATCCCGTCGGTATCGTCCTTTTCCACCGGGTAAACTTCCGCTCCCTGGGGGACATAACACAGGGAATCAAAGTCTCCAATAATGGCGTTTGGTTTCAGGCCCAGCTGTTCCAGATGGGTCAGGCCCCCGTCCGCCGCAATGATGTAAGCGTTTTCCGCCGGTTCGATGAGCCGATCAAAGCCCCCGGCGCAGAAGATCACGCACTTTTCCATGTTCTCTTCCTCCCTTTTTCCATAGTTTACCACATTTGCACCGAAAGGAAAACAGATAAAATGTAAACTTCACGCAATTGTCATGCAGCTCCGCACGACGATTGCACGAGTTAATAATCTGTGAATTGCGTTTCATTCCATGCTTGTCGGGAATCCGATTTATTACAAACAGGTACCATCTCTGAAAGGTGTCCGCCTCCGGCGGTGGTTTTCTTGTTCCGGCAAGAAAATCAATAAGAAGCCGGCTCAAGGGGGGCATTGAAGTCTCGCTCCCACTCCAAGCCATCCCCCCTTGAGAATCCCCCCCGGCGTACCATTCAACATACCAATCTAAAGCCTTTTTCGAGTGATACAACAGTGTTATGCTGGAAAGCCCGACGATACAAACAATCAACTCTTCCGTTTGCCGAGATAATGCGTTGGTAGATTGTTACGAACATTTACTCTTTCGAGACGCAGTAAATAGAGTTTAGACTGGTACGTTGAATGGTATGCCGGTAGGGGGTCCTTAGGGGGGAGGCGGCTTTGAGTGGGAGCGAAACTTCAGCGCTCCCCCCTAAGCCGGATTCTTTCATTCTTTCTTGCCGGGACAAGAAAGAATCTCCCGCAGGGAGAACGTCTCAGTGTACAACCAGCCTTGCTTCAAACGAAAACCAGGCTGAACTCTCTACACCGTCAAGCCCCATCTGTCAAGGTATTCATATATTTGTAACGCATGCAATTGTCCCGGATGGACTGGCTTGCAATGACAGAGAGCCCCGAAATTTGTCACACTTTTGTCATAGTATCTGTGTTATCATACGGTAAATGGCATCTTTGCGATTTTTGCAAGGATACCCTACCACCCTGGGGATGCCCAGGAGAAAAGAAAGGACGTTGAGAATGAAAAAAAGGCCCTTGGTATTGCGTCTGATTGCCTGCACACTGGCCGTTTTTCTGCTGACGGGCTGTAGCCAAGAGGGGCTCCTGTCCAAAATCGGCAATTACCTGCCTGACATTAAGAAAAACGAGACCATTTCCGACAGCTCCAAGTGGATCAATTCCAGCATCGATGGCGCCATCGATGCCGATACCCCCACAAATGTGAAAGACGACTTCTATACCGCCATCAATAAGGATTTCCTGTTGGAGCCCATGAACGGCGAGGAGCACATCGATGCCTTTACGCCGGTGCAGAATGCCTTCCAGGAGCAATATGTCTCCATGTTTTTCCTGGACCCGGAGGACACCACCGGATCGGATCCGGCGGTCTTAGCTCCCGAAAAGCTGCAGCACATCCAGTCCCTGGTCCATACCCTGCTGGAGTTTGGCATCGACGAGGAAGGCCGGAACGCGGCGGGCACCCAGCCCCTGGAGCCCTTCCTGGCGGCCATCGACCGCATCTCCTCTTTGGAGGACCTGACCGCCTACTTCCGCAACGACAACGGGGATAACCTCTTTGGCTTCCAGCTGGCCCCCTTTGGCGTGCTTCCTCCCTATACGGAAAAGGGCGGAAACCGCTATACGGTCCTCTTCACCCCCAACGCCCTGCTTTCTTTGAAGCGACCCTCCAAATATCAGGACGCCGCCGGTTCCGGCTACGGCTACGACAGATACAACCGGGCGCTGCTCAGCCGCCTGGGCTACAGCGACCGGGAGATCCAGCTTTTGCTTACCCGGTGCTACCGGTTCGAGAAGAAGCTTGCCCGGTGCCTGGACGACGACGAAAAGGACGTTGCATACTACACGAACAACGACAGCACCTTTGACCGCGCCGGACTGGAAGCCTTGGCCGGGAACTACCCCATCGGCACCATTCTGGATGCCTACGGCTTCGGCGCCTCCGAAACCTTTACCGTTCCCCTGCCCATTCAGCTGGAGACCATCGGCAGCCTTTACACCCAGAAGAACCTGGAAGACATCAAGGCCTACCTGACCGTACATACCGTTCTGCAATCCATATCCCTGCTGGATGATGAAACCTATGCCATGTCCCAGGAGTACATCCGGCAGATCAACGGTGATGCCCCCGAAACGGAAGAGGGGGACATTATCCAGACGGATGAGGACGATACCCAGGTAGAAGTGGAAACCCTCCCGGCAGAAGACGAAACTGACCAGTCGGAGGAAGCAGAGGCACAGACCGCCATCCTGGTCTCTGTTCTGCCCCGGTTCGTCAACCCCTATCTCTACGATGCCATTCAGCAGATGTACGTTGCCCGGTATTGCACCGCGGAGCAGAAGGAGCAGGTCACCGAAATGGCCCACAAACTTCAGGCTGCCTTCCGTACCGCCCTGGAACAGGCCGACTGGATGGGCGAAGAGACCCGGGCCGAGGCTCTGGGGAAGCTAAACAACATGGGCCTGCACATCCTGTATCCGGACAACCTCATCGACTACACCGCCCTTTCCTTTGATGGCTGCAGCAACATGCTGGATGCAATGGCCCGGATCACCGAGTTCCAGATGGGCCAGCAAAGCGCCCTCATCAACCAGCCGGTGGACCGGTCCAACTGGGATCTGACCGCACTTCCCACCATCTCCATAAACGCCTTCTACAGCCCCACCGACAACTCCATCAACATCTGCGCCGGCATTGTCGCCGATGGGGGGTTCTTTGATGCGGAGGGTCCCGAGGAAACGAACCTGGCCATGCTGGGCACCATCGTAGGCCACGAGATCACCCACGGCTTTGATACCCAGGGCTACGAATACGACGAAAACGGCTACCACCGGATGTGGTGGACCGAGGAAGACCGGGTGGCTTTTGAAAACAGAGCCGCTAAGCTGATCCGCTACTACAGCAGCCTGACCCCCATCAACCGGAGTGTCCACATGAACGGCAGTCTGGTATCCGGCGAAGCCATTGCGGATATGGGCGGCATGGCCTTTGCCCTGGCCGTGGCCGAGGAGAACCCCGACTTTGACTACGACCTGTTCTTCCGCAGCTACGCCTCCCTGTGGCGCAACCACAATACCTATATGATGGAAACCATCCGCATGAACGACGCCCACCCCCTGGGGCTCCTCCGCTGCAACGTCACCGTTTCCCAGTTTGAGCAGTTCCAGAAGACCTACGATATTCAGCCCGGCGACGGCATGTACCTGGCCCCGGAAGACCGGATCTCGGTCTGGTAAGAAAAGGAGAGAAAAGTATGAGTGAACCCGTGATTTCCCTAAAGGGAATTGAAAAAAGCTACGGCAAGCACAAGGTCCTGACCAATGTGGACCTGGACATTCAGAAGGGTGACATTTTCGGCCTGGTGGGCCGGAACGGCGCCGGTAAAACCACCCTCTTTAAGGTCATTCTGGGCCTGTCCCCCTATGAAAAGGGCACCCTGGAGATCTGCGGCAGCAGCAAGGACCTGTCCGCCAGCCGGGCCAAGATCGGCTTTATGATCGGCAGCAACTACTTTGGCAACCTGAACGCCCGGCAGAATCTGGAATATCAGTGCCGCCTGAAGGGCATCAAGGACAAGTCCGTCATCGGCGAGGTCCTGGAGATCGTAGGCCTCACCGGCGTCAAAAAGCCCGTGAAGAACTTCTCCCTGGGCATGCGTCAGCGGCTTGGCATTGCCGGTGCCCTGTTGAGCCGTCCCGAGATCCTCATCCTGGACGAGCCCACCAACGGCCTGGATCCCCAGGGCATTGCGGACATCCGGAGCCTGGTGCAGGAGCTGAACGAAAAGTACGGCATGACCATCGTCATCTCCTCCCACATCCTGGGAGAGCTGCAGCACACCGCCCACCGGTTCGGCATCGTCAACAACGGCACCGTGCCCAAGATCATCACCCAGGAGGACCTGCTCACCGAGCAAAAGGCCGTCCGCATCCGGGTAGATGACCTGGAAAAGGCGAAAGCCGCCCTGGATTCCGTAGGCGTTAAGATCCTGGACGAGGTTCAGGAGACCCGGAGCCTGGAAGATTTTTACTTTGGTCTTGTGGGAGGAGAAAAGAATGCTTAAATATATGCGCGCGGACCTGTACCGCATTACCCGGCAGATCCCCAGATACGTTCTGCTGGTGCTGTTCATCGGCATCTATGTCATTGGCCTGACCATGGAAGGCGCTTCCAAGGAGCTGAACGGTCTGGGCGTCAGCACCAACGCCGGCACCGCCATTGCCTTTGTAGGGGCCGCCATTGGCGTGCTGGAGCTGATGGCCGTGTTCGCCGAGGATTTCCAGGCCAAGACCCTGCAGCTGGCCATCGGCAGCGGCATTTCCCGGCGGCATTGCATGCTGGCAAAGCTGCTGGAGGTCACCCTGCTGGTGTTCATCGACCTGGTGCTGTGCAACCTTCTGCTGGTTGTCGGCTGCACCGCCGTGGGCATCCACTTCCAGCCCATGCAGCTTCTCCAGCTTTTCGTGAATTCCTTCTGCACCACCCTCTCCGCCGTAGTGGCCACGGATGTGACCATGATCCTTCTGTTCTATACCCAGAAGACCGGTGTCGCAGGCATTGTATTCTTGCTGCTGTTCGTCGATCCCGTCGCGATGCTTCTGTCTATGGTCCAGACCAACGAAATCGTCATCCAGCTGCATCTGCAGGAGCTGACCTTCTCCAACCTGATCGGCGACATTTCCACCCAGGTGGGCCTGGGCATCTCCTTCCCCATCCGGTCCGTCCTTCTCCTTTGCGTCTACATTGTGGGCTTCTTCTTCATCGGAAGCACCATCTTTGCCAAGCAGGAATTGGATTTCTAAAATACCCAACCATGCAGATCCCCCCAGACACGGTTTTGTGCCTGGGGGGGATCTTTTTGTCACATTAAAAATTGATTCAAAACCTTGGCCAGTGCCGTCAAGTCGATGGGCTTGCTCAGGTGCCCGTTCATGCCTGCCCGGAAGGCCTTTGCCACGTCGGCGGCGAAGGCGTTGGCGGTGACCGCCACAATGGGCAGGGCCTTGGTGTCCTCCCGGTCCAGCCTGCGGATGGCGGCGGCGGACTCGTAGCCGTTCATTTCCGGCATCTGGATATCCATCAGTACCAGGTCCGCCTTTCCCGGATGGTCCCGCACAAGGGAGAAGGCCTCCATGCCGTTTTCGGCCGTCAGCACCCTTGCCCCTGTGGGCTCCAGGATGGCCGTCAGGATCTCCCGGTTCAGGGGATTGTCTTCCACCACCAGGATGGTCTTTCCCCGGCAGTCAAGCCCCTCCAGCCCTTCCAGGGGCTTCTCCTCCGGTTTTTTCTCCGTCTCCAGGTGCAATAGGTCCCGGAGGGTGGAGCGGAAAATGGGCTTTTCCAGCAGGATCTCCACCCCCGCCTCCTGGGCCAAGGGCCGGATCTCTCCAATGTCGTAATCCTCAAAGGCGAAGATGGGGGCCTTCTCTCCCAGCAGCCTTCTGGCCTTGTTCACGACCTTGGGGCCGGTCATGTCCGGCATTTCCCAGGCCAAAATCAGATAGTCGTAGGGCTTGTCCTCCTCCCGGGCCGCCTGCAGCATTTCCAGGGCCTCCCGGCCGGTGACGGCGCTGTCCGCCTCCATGCCCAATCGCCGCAGCTCTCCCGTGACCCGGCGGCAGCACACCGTATCCCCGTCCGCCATCAGGATTCGGTACCGGGGGCCTTCTTCCGCGTCCTTCCGGAGCAGCACTTGGAGCTTCAGGCAGAAGGAGGCCGTGATTTTGGTGCCCTTCCCCAGTTCCGATTCCAGGCTTACCGTGCCGTTCATCAGGTTCACCAGATTCCGGACGATGGATAGCCCCAGGCCGGTGCCGGGAATGGCGGATACCCGGCCGCTGTCTTCCCGGGTAAAGGGCTCAAAGGCCTGCTTCCGGAAGTCCTCCCTCATGCCCATGCCGTCGTCCTCTACCGTCAGGCTGTAATTTCCAAAGCCGGAAATGGCACAGGGGCTTTCAGACAGGGTGACCTGGATGTGCCCCCCATCCGGGGTATATTTGATGGCGTTGGTCAGAAGGTTCGACAGCACCTCCTGGATCCGGACCTGGTCGCCCACCGCCTGCTCGTGTTCCAGATCGTTCAGCCGGACGGTAAGCTCGTGGCCGTGGATCCTGATCTCCTGCCGGTACAGGTCAATGACGCTCATGATCAGCTCCTGCCACCGGAAGGGCTCCTCCCGCAGCTTCATGCCGCCGCTTTCCACCCGGCCCATATCCAGCAGCTCGTTGACCATATTCTGGAGCAGCTCCCCTGCCCCTTCGATCTTTTCCAGGCAGTCGGAAATTCTGGCCCCGTCCGATAGATTCGCCCTGGCCAGGGCTGTCATGCCCAGAATGGCGTTCAGGGGCGTCCGCAGGTCGTGGGACATATTGGTCAGAAACTGGGTCTTGGCCTCGTTGGCCTGGTTGGCCGCCTCGTAGGCCAGAAGCAGCGCGTTCCGGGCATCGGCGTCCGCCTTCTTGGCCCGGGTCACGTCGGCGGAGACCATCAGCGCCTGGACAAGCTGCCCTTCCTTCCACAGGGTGGGGATCATGGATACCTGATGGATCCGGTCCTCACCGATCACCTCCAGCTCCACCTTGTATACGTTGGTGGGCAGCTTGATATCCTGGCGAATGGCCTCTACAGCCAGAAGCTGGGCCAGGGTCCTGGTGGTGCCGATGGGCTTTAAAAGGGCGCTCATCTGCTCCAGCAGCTCGTGATAGCTGCCCCTGGGCCGGACATCCAGCTTTTCCACCTGGGTGTAGAATTCATAGGTGTCCTTTTCAAAGTCGATGATGGCGAACCGGTCGATCTGGTTCACCATGCCCTGGATCAGCAGCTCCATCGCCTGGTTCTCCGCCGCCTGGCGTTCCTGCCGCAGGACTGTTCTTTTCCAGATGTCCACGTTCAGGAACAGGCCGATGACCCGGCTGACGGACCCCTCCGCCCGCCGGATGGCCTGGCAGCTGACCTGGACCCACTTGTAGCTGCCGTCCCCCAGCCGCAGCCGGAATTCATCGGAATGGCGGCCCTGGTCACGGTTCCGGAAAAACTGACGCATCCCATCCCGCACCCGGTCCCGGTCCTCGGGATGGAGCCGCCGCTGCAGGTCCCAGGCCGTCTGGAGCTTCATTTCGTCCGGTTCCTCCAGCATGGTCAGCAGGCTCCGGCCGTAGGAAAGGGCCACGGGCTTGCCGTCCATGCCGTAATCGATGCTCCACTGGGCGATCTGGCGAATGTCCTCAATAAGGGACAGGGCCTGCTCCCGGCTGCTCATCCGGGCGGACAGCACCCACATAGGCTCCCCCTGGGCGCTGCTGGCCTGGGCCTTGCAGCAGGTGACCAAAACCGGTGTCCCGTCTGCTTTCTGCATATATACCCGGAACTTTCCCTCCATATTGGGAAAGTCCGTATAGGAAAAGGGATACTTTGGCGTCTGACAGATGAGGGCCCGCAGCCCATCCGGGCATCTACCTAGCAGCTCCTCCACCCCGGCCCCCAGGTTCTCCGCAAAGAACCGGCTGAAGGCGCAGATAGAAAGGTTTTCGTCATACCGCCCCACGGCAATGCCCACCGGGTCGCTTTCGTCAAACACCCTTGTAATGCCATCCAACACCCCCGGGCTCAATTCCCGAAAGGGCGTTACCAAATGGAACTCCTCCGTGTATTGCAGCTGGTGATTGTTTTCCATATCCGTCTCCATTTATGTTGCACATTTTTCGCATTTATGAGATAAATGTTCTTTTCATGTGTTATTATACATAGAAAGCCTGAAATTTCAAGTAAAATTGTGTGATCTTTTCTTGTACATTTCGGCCAAAAGAAGCAAAAAAGGAGAGAATTCAACAGGGTATGAGAAATAAAGAGAGCAGCACGATAAGTGGGGAGTTATAGGATTAAGGATGTCGTTGCGAGGCAGTGCGCACACTGCCGTGGCAACCCCCCGGTTGAATGGTGCAGGCCCACCGGCGGGAAAAATCCCTCCCCTCTCCAAGCCTGGCAATGTCATCAACTTAAGGTTTCTCAAGGCCGCCTTGAATTGTTCGGATATTTCATTGCTTTATGCTTTTTTACCCGTTTTGAAGAACGATTTTTACGAAC
>JBNMHR010000077.1:0-8760 GCA_050872865.1 Faecousia sp.
ATCACACACCGACCCACAGGCGCCAAACTTTTCGTCCCGGGCCCCGAAGACCACCCTGGGAATCCGGGCCTGGAGAATGGCCCCGGCGCACATGGGGCAGGGCTCCAGGGTAACATACAGGGTGCATTTCCACAGCCGCCAGCCCCCAAGGTTCCGGCAGGCATCGTTGATGGCCTCGATCTCCGCGTGGCACAGGGCATTTTTCCCCTCTTCCCGGCGGTTCCGGCCCCGGCCTACGATTTGCCCGTCGCAGACGATGACACAGCCCACGGGCACCTCCCCGGCATCCTTGGCTTCCCGGGCCAGGGCAAGGGCCTCTTTCATATAATCCATATCTTCCATGACGGTGCCTCCTTTGGTCTCATGATACCCTCCGGAGACTTACTCGTCAAGAGCAAGCATACCACCTCCCCCTGGAAAAATCCCCCGAAAGGCCCCGCGTTACTTTGGGACGATTTTCTGGTATGATAGAAAAAACTTGGAGGTAACCAATTTGAAAACAAAAAAAATGGTGCTTTTGGCCCTGCTCACGGCCATAGCCCTGACAATTTTTATGATTGAAGCCCAGATCCCGGCCCCCATTCCCGTGCCGGGGATCAAGCTGGGATTGAGCAATATTGTGACCGTCTTTACCGTCTGCCTTTTAGGCCCCGGGGCAGGCGTGGCCGTGCTGTTTTCCCGGATCTTCCTGGGGGCGGTGTTCGCCGGGAATTTCAGCACCATTCTCTACTCCGCGGGAGGCGGGGCTCTGGCCATTCTTGTGACCATCCTGCTGAAAAAGGTGCTGAAGGACAACCAGCTTTGGGTTGTCGGGTGCCTGGGGGCCGTAGCCCACAGCATCGGGCAGATGATCGTGGCCATCTGGGTAGCCGGGACCCCCCAGCTGGTGCTGTACCTGCCCATTATGATCGGCATCAGCATTCTCACCGGGGCTTTTACCGGCTTCTGCGCCCAGTTTTTATGGAATCGAGGGAATCGTTTTTGGAAAACTATTTTGAAATGAACCTGCCCAAGGGGCAGATCGACGCCATCTCCAACCTGGGACTGGCCCACATTGGGGACGCCGTCTTTGAACTGCTGTGCCGCAGCTATCTCTGCGCCCAGGGCCATACCAATGTTTTAGAGCTCCACAAGCGGACGGTGGCCATGGTGAAGGCCCCGGCCCAGGCAGAGTTTATCGACCGCATTCTGCCTAGCTTGACCAGTGAGGAGCTGGACTACTACCGCCGGGGCAAAAATGCCCACGTCCACGCTGTACCCAAAGGGGCCACCCCCGCCCAGTATGCCAAGGCCACAGGGCTGGAAGCCCTCTTCGGGCGGCTGTACCTAGAGGGGAGAAAAGAGCGGATCAACGCCCTGTTCTGCCTGGGGCTGGAAGGAGGAGAAGAAAATGGCCTTTGATGCCCGATATCTCTCCTGCGTGCTGGGAGAGCTGGAAACCAAGTGCGCCTCCGCCCGGGTGGAGAAGATCTACCAGCCCAGCAGGGATACCCTGATTTTTCTGCTACGCTGCCAGCAGGGCCGGGAAAAGCTGCTGATCGCTGCCAACCCCACGGCTCCACGGCTGCACCTGACCACCGCCTCTCCGGAGAATCCCCCGGAGCCGCCTATGTTCTGCATGTTCCTGCGCAAGCACCTTTTGGGTGCCCGCCTGGCCTCCATTTCCCAGATCCCCATGGAGCGGGCGGCTTTCTTCACCTTTGACTGCACCGACGAGATGGGCTACCCCATCCAGAAAACCCTGGTAGCTGAGCTCATGGGCCGGACCTGCAATGTCTATCTGCTGGGCCCCGACGGCCGGATCTTGGACTGCCTGCGCCGGGTAGGCCTGGACGAGACCAGCCGCCCCGCCCTGCCGGGGCTCCACTACCAGAAGCCCTCTAAAGTAGAAAAGCAGGACCCGCTGACCCTGGAAGAGGCGGATTTTAAAGCGATCCTCCGCTCCCCCGGAGCGGATCTGCTCAGTGACCGGCTCATGGATACCCTGGGCGGGCTCTCCCCCCTCGTATGCAGGGAGGCAGCGCTGTATGCCCTAGGAGCCACCGATGCCCGAGTTTCCGCCGGGGTCGACAACGCTGCAGGTAAGCTTCTGGAGTTCTTCCGCCAGCCCCCTGCCCCCTACTTCTGGACGGACCAGACCGGCGCCCCCAAGCAGTTTGCCTTCTGCCCCATTCACGAGTACGGGGACTGCCAGAAGGGTGAGAGCTTCAGCGGGCTCCTGGATGGCTTCTACACCCTCCGGGACCGGAAGGACGCCATGCGGCAAAAGGGCCAGGCATTGCGGAAAACCATCACCAACCACGCCCAGCGGCTCCGCCGGAAAATCGCCCTCCAGGAAAAGGAACTCACCGCCACCTACGACCGGGAGCGGCTGCGGCAGCTGGGGGATATCCTCACCGCCAACATCCACCGGATCAAAAAAGGCGAGACGAAGATCCTCTGCGAGGATTTCTACGACGAGAACATGCAGGAAATCGAAATTCCCCTGAGCCCCATCCTCTCCCCCCAGCAGAACGCCGCCAAGTTCTATAAGGACTACACCCGGATGAAAAATGCCGAAAAGGAGCTGACCCACCAGCTGGAACTGGGCCGGGAAGAGCTCAGTTATCTCGAAAGCGTCCTGGAGGAGTTGAATCGTGCCCAGCAGGACGCGGAGCTGGAGGAGATCCGCCAGGAGCTCCACGCCGGAGGCTACGTCCGCATGGACTCCGGCCGGAAGCGGATGAAGGCCTCGAAGCTCCCGCCCCAGCGCTTCGAAAGCACCGACGGCTTCCCCATCTACGTAGGCCGGAACAACCGGCAGAACGACGAACTGACCTTCAAACTGGCAAGAAAAGACGACATCTGGTGCCACGCCTCCAAGGTCCACGGCAGCCATGTCATCATCTCCTGCGGCGGCCAGGTGCCCCCGGACAACACCGTCACCCAGGCCGCCCAGCTGGCTGCCTACTACTCCGAATCCACCGGCGGCCAGAACATCCCCGTGGACGTGACCACCGTCAAGCAAGTCAAAAAGGTCCCCAGCGGCAAGCCGGGGATGGTAATTTACCACACCTATCGGACGGCCATCGTGAACCCGTATCCGGATGTGCGGATCGATCCGCTGAACGCGGAGAAGGGGTAAGGAACTATATAGGAAAAGAGGGAAGCTCTTGGGGTGGGGAGCTTCCCTCTTTTTTGGTTTTGGGGGATTATTATTGGGGATATGCACCTTCAATTTCAGGAATCAGCATCAAGTCCGCCGGCAGCCACTGCACACTGTACAGTTCCGACCGATTCAGCCATTTTGCGTCAAGGGCTTCCCTTAAAACCAGATGCTTATCCAGCAGTTCACACCAGTAGCAATCCATGCTCAAATGAAAATCCGAATAGTCATATTCAATGGTCTTTATTAGACCTTCTACCCGAATATTGGCATCCAGTTCCTCCTTGATTTCCCGTTTCAGAGCTTGCTCCGGCGATTCGCCGGGTTCTATTTTCCCTCCTGGAAATTCCCACATACCTTTGTGTGGGCCATATCCGCGGGCCGTTGCAAAGATTTGAAAGGGATGCTCTGCCGTGTGGATGACTGCCGCCGCTACGTGAATAGTTTTCATGGTGTTACCTCATCGATCTGTAAGAGCTGCTTTTTTATTATATACGATCAGCATTCTTAGTCAACAATGTTTTTCCATTCTCCCCCACCTTTCCCTCAAAAATCCACACATTTCCCAACCGTTTCGGCGCAACCTATGACTGCGGACAAAACCCGCAAAAAGAAACGGAAAGGAAGAGAAACACTATGAAAAACAGCAACGAACTGAACGTTCCCCAGGCTCGGGAGGCTATGGACAAGTTCAAGATGCAGGCTGCTCAGGAGATGGGCGTCAACCTGAAGCAGGGCTACAACGGCGACCTGACCAGCCGTGAGGCCGGTTCCGTGGGCGGCCAGATGGTCAAGAAAATGATCGAGGCCTACGAGAGCGGCATGCAGTAACAAAACGCGGGAGGGGTTTTGAAGCGGCAACGGCTTTCGTTCCCGACAAAATCACATACCCCGCGAAGAAACCGGAATGGGGCATCCGTCCCATTCCGGCTTCTTGTATTTGCAGGGAAAAAGTGCTATGATAGAAGAAAAAATCGAAAGGTCGAGCCTACATGATTCAACCCATTAGCTTTGCTCAGGGAAAACATATTTTAGATACGGTGCCGGGGAGCACCCTGGTAGATGTCCGCACGGAGGACGAGTACGCGGCCGAGCATGCCGCCGGGGCAGTCCTGCTGCCCCTGGACGACATTGAGGACGCGGACTTGGACAGCATTCTGCCAAAGAAAGATGCCCCTGTGCTTCTCTACTGCCGCACAGGCCGCCGGTCCGCCTTGGCGGCCGCCCAGCTCTTTGACCTGGGCTACACCCGTCTCTACGACCTGGGAGGCCTCAACGGCTGGCCCTACGGCATGGAGTACGGGCTGATGTGACAAAAACCGGGAAAGCCATTGGGGCCTTCCCGGTTTCCTTATACATTTCGAAAAACCTCCGCCAGGATATCCAGGTATCGCTGGGCCAGCTTGGACCGGGGCGTTCCGGTCCGCTCCAGCGCCAAAAGGCGCTGATGCATATCCCCCAGAGGGATGCAGCGGAAGTGGAAGCGCTCGTTGGTGGAGGGGGGCATCTTGCAGCCGATGCCGTACATACTGGTTTCGGAAATCAGCCGGTTTTTCAGGGTCCGGTCCGCCACAGTGATGACCCGGTCCGGGTTGATCTGGAAAATGGAGCCCAGAGACTGGGAGTCCAAAAAATACCGGTTGTTGTAATCCACATAGGTATAGTTCCGGAAGTCTGACAGCCGGATCTCCGGGGCGTGGTATAGGGGGTGCTTGGGGCCGATGCGCAGGACAATGGGGATGTCGGCTATGGGGGTGATCCGCAGGCCCTTCTGGCGGCACTCCCGCTGGAGCTTGTCTTCGTTTTCCGGGCTCTGCAGCACCATCACCAGATCCAAGGAGGCAAACAGGAGCTTGTCTATAGCGCTGGATGCCGCATCGCAGAAGTAGGACATCTCCAGCTCCGGCTGGTCCTCAAACTCCCGGCAGAGCCTGGAGAAAGCATCACACACCGGGGCGTAAGACATGCCGCCCACCCGCAGCCGCTCTGCGTCGGCCTTGCTGCTGAGCCGGACCATCTTCTGGTAGCTTTCCACCATCTGCGAGGCCAGGGACAGGGCCTCCACTCCTTTCTCCGTAGCCTGGACCCCCTTGCTGTTGCGCAGGAAGATCGCGTATCCCAGCTCCTCCTCCAGGGCCCGGATAGTGCCGCTGAGGTTGGGCTGCGCCAGACCAAGGACTGCAGCCGCGCCGGAAATGGACCCCGCCCGATATACGGCCAGAGCATATTGAAGCTGTTGGATCGTCATAGCTGCCTCCTGATGGTTGATACGCGCCAAAAGGAGTTCCTTTTCCATTTTGACGCCCTTGTCTTACCATTTAACCCATTTATATTACCAGAATATCCTCCATAAATCAAGTGCGGATTCCTGTGGGCAAATTCTTAAGAATCTTAAACAATCCGTTAATTCTTACCGCATAAGGTTGAAATTCCTGGAATCCGCAATATAATAGTACATAAATCTCATTGGCACATAAGGTGGTTTCTATATGAATAAATTCAGCCTTTGGCTGAGGCAGGCGGCCAGCCGCTTCAACGCAGGGTTCCGTAATTTTATGTCCGGCCGTTATGGCTCGGATCGGCTGAATATGGTGATCCTGGGGCTCGGTCTGCTTGCAAGCATTCTCTCCTCCCTCTTTGCCCGGTCTGTTGTGGGCACTGTTTTCTGGTTTCTCAGCTATGCCCTGATGATTTGGGCCATCTTCCGGGCCCTCTCCCGGAATACTTACAAGCGCTACCAGGAGAACCGGACCTTCCTCCTGTTTTTCGACCGCCTGAAGGACCGAAACAACCGTTACTTCGACTGTCCCAAATGCCGCCAGACCGTCCGCGTCCCCCGGGGCAAGGGGAAGATCTCCATTACCTGCCCCAGGTGCAAAGAGAAGTTTGTGCGGAAAACCTAAATAAAACGAATGTCATTGCGAACCGGCGTGGGCGCTGGTTCGCAATGACATCTTTTTTAGCTTTCCATCTGCCGTCCCAGAAAGCCCGCCACGGTCTTGGTCAGGTTCTGGTCGCTGACCCCCAGGGGCTTGTCATTCTCTCCCAAAAGCAGCAGCACGCTTCCCATCAGGTCCCCCTGGGACAGGATCGGTGATGCCGCCCCCAGGTGGTACTTTTCCTCCCCCTGAGAGGCCGGGATCGGATTCTCTCCCGCCTGATACAGATAGTTTTTCCGCTGCTCCATCAGCTTCTCCAGCTCCGGCGAATTGGGCTTGTCCAGCAGCTCCTTCCGCGGCGCCCCATGGAGGGCGATGATCCCGTCCCGGTCCGCAATGGCTGCAATATGCCCCGTTGCCGAAGAAATGGACTCACACATCTGTGCCGCAAATTCCTGCAGATCCCCCATGGGCGAATACTTCCGGAAGATCACGCCCCCGTCCTTCTCCGTATAGATTTCCAGCGGGTCACCGTCACTGATAACATTGACACGGAAAACCTTGTCCTCGTGGTTTTTGGAGGACTGGATCAGGGTGTTTTCGATATTTTCCGTGCCGAAATTAAAATTTACGGCAATGTCTCCCTGGTTGACGTGGAGCAGGGTGTCCACATCGCTGTGGAGCCGGATTTCCAGCCGATCCTCGAATACGTCGATGCGCTCTATCAGCAGCTCTAAATCGTTTCGTTCCAGGGTTTCCTTGGAAAGAATGTCCCCGAATACCTCCATGGCGGTTTTGGCGGCACGCCCCGCCTGAATGATGGTGTTCCGCTTGTCCGAGAGCATACCGATCTGGTGATCCAGCCCCTCGATCTTCTTTTGCAGGTCGGCTTCCAGCTCGTCATAGGTCTCCGCCAGAAGCTCCTCCTGATCCGGGTGCTTTACCATATCCCGGATGCGCTGCCGCTTGGTGGCTTTCAGCTCCTCCCGCAGCTCCTCCATGACCTGGGCCAGATGGTCGGCGGATTGCTCGGTTTCCACCACATCGGAATCCTGCCGTGCCAGTTCGGCGTTCAGTTCTTCCAGCATGGCATGGGAATGCTCCATGACCCGCCGCACATAGATTTTCAACAGTTCGTCCAGCTTGTCCACCCGGATGTGGTGGGAGCTGCACCCGGAACGGCCCCGGCGGTGGTAGGTGCCGCAGGTGTAGGCGGCACTCAAATCCCTGCGGCTCATGGCAAACATGGGGCTGCCGCAGTCCCCGCAGAACAGGAAGCCGGAGTACACGTTGTCGTACTTCTTCACGCCCCGGTAATTGGCGGTGGAACGCTTCTCCCGGAGGGCCCGGGTGGTGGCAAAGGTGCGGTAGTCAATGATGGGCTGGTGGTGGTTCTCAATGACGATGTGCTCCTCCTCGTCCCGTTTCACATCCTTGCCGTTGATCTTGGCACGGGTGTACTTGGCCTGCCGGAAGGTGCCGATATAAAAATCATTGTCTAAAATCCCCTGCACCGTGACGATGGCCCAGGCGGCCTTGGTTTTCCGGCTGGTGGGTTCCCCAGCCGCCTCCTTGCGCATCTGCTCCGACATCCGTGGCGTTGGAATGCCCTGCTCTGTCAGGTAGTTGGCGATTTTCTTGTAGCCCCAGCCCTGGTTGTTGTACAGGTCAAAAATCTGCCGCACGATCTCCGCTTCCGTAGGGACGATTTCAAATTCTTTCTGCCTGTTGATGATATAGCCGTAGGGGGCGGCGCACAGCCATTTCCCGTCGGCCTGCCGCCGCCGGATGACGTTTTTCACCTTCTTGCTGGTGTCGGTGACAGGCATTTCGTTGATGAGAAACTGAAACTGGATTTTCAGCCAATCGTCATCGTTGGGGAAGTCGATGTTGTCCCCCACGGAAATGATGCGAACGCCTGCATCCCGCAGATCCTCCAATTCCACCAGTCCCCGGGAATTTCGCCGGGAAAATCGGGAAAAATCCTTCACCACCAGAATGTCATACTGATGCCGGATCAGCCCCTTTCGCATGGCCTGGTAGCCCTCCCGCTGTTCAAAGGTATAGCCGGAACGGTCCCGATCCTCATAAAAGGTCAGGCTACTTCCCGGAAATCGGCGGTTCACAAAATCCCGGATGATGGCCTTTTGGTTTTCAATGGACACATTGTCCCGGTCCAGCTCCTCGTCCACGGAGATGCGGCAGTAGCCGGCAATGTCAAAGGTTTCGGTCATGGTTATTCTCCCTTGAGGTATTTTTCGGTCTGGCGGTCAAATTCGGAGATATAGTCTGCATCCTGCCGTTTGCGGAATTCCTCGTAGATGCTGCTGACCTTTTTCACCGCCGCCTCCCGGGGAATGTGGCCCTTGCCATCCAATACCTGGCGGCGGTTGTTGGTCAGAAAACGGTCTGTCTCTTTCAGCCAGTCCTGCATGGACATGAGCTGTTCGTCCTCAGCCATAAGCTCCGCATAGTCGATGAACATAGTCACCAGTCGGTTCAGCCGGGACAGCTCCTTTTCGTTCAGATAGTTTTTCGCAACCAAGGTATCGCTTTTCAGAATTTTTCCGTCCGGGGCTCCTTTCCATGTGGTCAGGCCCATGGTGGGGCTGTCCAGGGTGGCCCGTTCGGAAATCAGCTCTGCCGCTGTTTTGCCGGTAACGGCATAGTGGAGCTTGTTTTGTACAAAGGCATAAAAGGCTTTCGTGGTTTCGCTGTTTTTGTCGTAGTCGTAGC
>JBNMHR010000078.1:0-8689 GCA_050872865.1 Faecousia sp.
GCCTTCTCCTGCTTGGAGAAGGTGGCCCCTCAGGGCCGGATGTGGAGGGGACCCCTCAAAGTTAAGGTCGGACCCGGTCTGAAATGTAAGTGGTCCCCTCCACACCCGCCGCTGCGGCGGCACCCTCTCCAGGCAGGAGAGGGCGGGAGATTTTTCAAAAACCCCTTGCTTTTTCCAGCCCCATGCCTTATAATGAATCAAAAGAAAATCCCCAAAACCTTGTCGGTTTTGGGGGTTTCGGCGTATTTAGGAGGTTATTAGCCATGACAAACTGGCTGCTTCGCACCTTTGTGAAAAATTCCGGGGACCTGGACAGTCCCAAGGTCCGCTCCTCTGTGGGCGTTTTGGCAGGGGTGACGGGCATCGTCTGCAACCTGCTGCTGTTTCTCGGCAAGCTCCTGGTGGGCATCATGACGGCCTCCGTGTCCATTACGGCGGACGCCCTGAATAACCTCTCCGACGCCACCAGCTCTGTGGTGACCATGCTGGGCTTCTGGCTGGGGTCCCGACCTGCCGACGACGGCCACCCCTACGGCCACGCCCGGTACGAATACCTGTCTGGCCTGGCGGTAGCCGCCCTGATTTTGGTCATCGGCGTGGAGCTGGGCAAGAGCTCCCTGGAGAAGATTTTTCACCCGGAGGCCATCAGCTTCGGCCTGATCCCTTGTGTCGTGCTGGTGGTTTCCATTCTGGTGAAATTCTGGATGTCTTCCTTCAACCACACCCTGGGCCAGAAGATCCACTCCGAAACCCTGGAGGCCACCGCCGCCGACAGCCGGAACGACGTGATCACCACCGCCGCCGTCCTGGCCGCCTCCCTTATCGAGCTCTTCACGGGGCTGAAAGTCGACGGCTTCATGGGTCTGGCCGTGGCCCTGTTCATTCTCTACAGCGGCATCGGCCTGGCCCGGGATACCATCTCCCCTCTGCTTGGCGAGGGGGCGGACCCGGAACTCCGGGAGAAGATCGTGGATAAGCTCCGGGAGAACCCCAAGGTGCTGGGCTTTCACGACCTGATGGTCCACGACTACGGCCCGGGACAGCGCTTCGCCAGCATCCATGTGGAGATGGACCGCCGGGAGGACCCCATGGAGTGCCACGAGATCATTGACGACCTGGAGCGGGAGTGCCTGAAAAGCCACGGCGTCCACCTGGTGATCCACTACGATCCCGTGGTCACCGACGACCCGGAGCTGGACCGGATGCACGTCCGGGTAGAACAGATTTTACATAAGGTGGATCTGCGGCTGGGGGTCCACGACTTCCGTATGGTGCCGGGCAAGGGCCACGTGAACCTGATCTTTGACATCGTCCTGCCCACGGATCTGCGGGGCCAGGAGGAGAAGATCCAGAAGATCCTGGAGGAAGAGCTGAACCAGGACGGAGGCGTCACCTATTACCCCATCATCACCTTCGACCAGAGCAGCTTTAATTAAGCGAAAAAGCCCTCTCCTGCTTGGAGAGGGTGGCAGGGCGAAGCCCTGACGGGTGTGGAGGGGACACCTAAAAGCTAAGAATGGGCTATGTTGAAAGGCGGAATGTAACGAGCCGAATCGTTAGGCAATTCCATTCAGCGTGGCCCGATTTTTGCCGTCAGGGGTCCCCTCCACACCCGCCGCCTGCGGGCGGCACCCTCTCCTGCTTGGAGAGGGCAGAGAGGGTCCCCAAAAATTTCCCGAAAATTGTCCTTAATACCTATTGACAATATAGGTATTAAGGGTTATAATACGGCTATCAAGCAAAACAGATTGCGGAGGCGCAGAGCCATGACCCTGTATTTCGATGTTGCCATTCCTGACAAACCAAAACAGAAACCTTATTTTGTGAACATTTGAAAGGAAGTTTTATTATGTCTCAGATTTATACCTCTGCTGACCAGCTCATCGGAAAGACCCCCCTGCTGGAGCTGACCCATATTGAGAAGGAAGAGAAGCTGGAGGCCAAGATCCTGGCCAAGCTGGAGTACTTCAACCCCGCCGGTTCCGTGAAGGACCGGATCGCCAAGTCCATCATTGACGAGGCCGAGAAGTCCGGCGCGCTGAAGCCCGGTGCCACCCTCATTGAGCCCACCTCCGGCAATACCGGCATCGGCCTGGCCTCCGTGGCCGCCGCCCGGGGCTATAAGCTGATCATCGTCATGCCGGACACCATGAGCGTGGAGCGCCGGCAGCTCATCAAGGCCTACGGCGCTGAGCTGGTCCTCAGCGAGGGCGCCAAGGGCATGAAGGGCGCCATCGCCAAGGCCGCCGAGCTGGCGGAGCAGATTCCCGGCAGCTTCATCCCCGGCCAGTTCGTGAACCCCGCCAACCCCAAGGCCCACTTTGAGACCACCGGCCCCGAGATCTACGAAGACACCGATGGCGAAGTGGATATCTTCGTGGCAGGCGTAGGCACCGGCGGCACCATCACCGGCACCGGCGAGTACCTGAAGAGCAAGAAGCCCGGCGTGAAGGTCGTGGCCGTAGAGCCCGCTACCTCCCCCGTGCTGAGCAAGGGCACTGCCGGCCCCCACAAGATCCAGGGCATCGGCGCCGGCTTCGTTCCCGATGTGCTGAACACCAAGATCTATGACGAAGTCATCCCCGTCACCAATGAGGACGCCTTCGCCACCGGCAAGCGCATCGGCAAGAAGGAAGGCGTGCTGGTAGGCATCTCCTCCGGCGCCGCCGTCTGGGCTGCCATCGAGCTCGCCAAGCGCCCGGAGAACAAGGGCAAGACCATCGTAGTCCTGCTCCCCGACACCGGCGACCGGTACCTGTCCACCCCGCTGTTTGCTGAGAAGTAATCATCTTTGCGTCCCACCGAAAAGGCTTCAACCCTCTTCGGTGGGATTTTTTTGTTCCGGTGATAGGATCAAATATCTGATGTGTGATTTTCTCTACACAAAAAAGGGGCCGTCTCGAATGATTTTTGAAAATCATTTTGAGACAGCCCCTCTCGGCCAGTGCTATTGAACGATGAGTGTCACCTTTGCGCTCTTTTTGCTTCCGTCATTTGCAGCTATCGTAACCATTACTTTCGCATTCCGGGCGAGTTTTTTACTGGAGTCACGGCGAAGTGTTAAGATGCCCTGTTGGTCTAATTCGCAGGTAATGGCCCCGTTGCTTGTTTTTACGGACCACTGCTGCAAAGATACTGACGGCGTATTAATGATCTGCAGATTCATCCCATCCGCAAACGCAACCGTTTTCCCAGTAACTTCTTGTGTGCCATTGAATATCCTGACAGAAGTTGTCTGCGGGTAAATCGATACACAGCAGATTTTGCTTACCCCGCTGTCATCTTTTGCTGAAACAGTGACATACACAGTCTTTATGCCCGTGACTTTTTTTGCTTTCAGAGTACCATTTGTTATGGTTGCCCATGCCGTGCTGTCAACGCTCCATTCCAACTGCTTATTTGAGGCGTTTGCGACCGATGCCGGAATTTTAATAGATGTTCCACCCGCCATATGTAGGCTTTCAGGAATGACCAGATCCTCTGCTGTCATTCTGTGCGTCAACTTCAGCTGAATCGAGGCCTTCTTATTGGACCCGTCTTGGGTAGTTGCTGTGACTGTAATATTTCCTGGCTTGATATTGGACGGAAGAATCAATATGCCGTTCTCCTGGAGGGTTACGGATTTGTTGCTGCAGGACCACGTTACGCTTTGGCTGGCCTGCGCGGGCAGGACATTCGCCTGCAGGGAGATCTGCTGTGTGCTGCGAATATCTATGGTATTGCCCTCTATGCTCCGCAATGTGACTGCGGTAGCGATTGGGAAAATTGTTACGTAGTGAATGGAGGGCTCTATGTCGCTTCCAATCACAGACGCGTAAATCCGCACCGTATGATGCTCAAGCACATTTTTCGCCTTCAGCACACCGGAACTACTGATGCTGGCATATACCGCATCCTCTGGGGCGATCGACCAAGCGATTTTGTAGCTTGTGGGGGCAATATCCAAAACATCCCCCAGAACATGACTGGTAAACTTTAGCGTTTTGCCTCCGCCGACACAATCAGCACCTACAATCTCAATCGACTGCACAGGGTTGGTAATGGCCAGTTTGACAGTTGCCTTGATAGCTGCGGTTCCTGCCGTAGCGGTAATAATTACAGTGCCGGGCTTCAGAAGTCTTACAGTCCCTGTATTATCCACGCTGGCGATTTTAGCGTTACTGCTCTTCCACTGCACGGAGCTCTGACAGCCAATGGCGGATGCTTCCAGATCGACTGCCCCTGTTCCAATGGACAGCGGAACCGTCTGACCGGTTTTGTCGCTCCCATTTTGGAAAATTCGCAATTCTTTTTGAAGATTCGGCTGAAGCGTTACGGAAACGCTGTCCGAAATCTCTGGGTTGGCCTGCATCGCGGCAGTTACCGTTAATTCCACTTCTTCTCCGGCGAAGGGCATTACAGTCAGCTTGCCCTTGTCGATGGAGGCGTACTCCGGTCGATCAACACTCCAGACTACATTTTTCTCGGTGATGCTCCGGTCCTTGAAAGAGGAAACGCTGTCTTTAAAGGCGTATTTCCCACCTCCGGAGATGCAGATGGAGGACTGGATGGGTGCCCCGATTTTGTCCAAGATCTGGATACTATCGGGGTATTTTGCGAATATCAGCTTTATAGTGGCTTTCTGTGTACTGGAATCACTATTTTCTGCTGTAATCGACAACGTACCAGCTTTTTTCAGATTTCTAATTATCAGAGTATTTCCATCGGTTTCATAATCTGCAATGCCTGCATTCAGACCCGACCACCGCACTTGATATCCGGCGGCGGCGGGCAGTGATCGTGCCTCCAGGGTAATGCTCTCGGTTTCATTCATGTAAATGGTTGCGCTACCTGGAGCCGGTTCTCCATTTATGGCCAGGGCCAGGGATATTGCGCGGGGCAGAATCGTCAGTGCAACCATCTCGGAAGCGCCGCCATCTTTGGACTGCGCTTCAAGCAGGATTTGCTGCGGCTGTGCGACATCCAGGGCCTTGAGTACCTTACCATTGATGACAGCGTAGGACTTGTATTCCTCTGGAATTGTCCAAATAATGGTTTTGTCCTTCGGATCGCCCTGTGTCACAGCATTCAATGCAATGCTTTTACCACTGCTGATGGAGGTCCCGTCTGCTGGCGACTGGATCGAAATGCCGTTCGAGATTCGGGTAGTGCTCAGTTTTACAGTTGCGGTCTTTCCGGAATCGGCATCCTTTGCGGTGAAGGTCACTATGCCAAGGGCAGCATTTTCGTTCATGCGGATGGCGATCGTTCCGTCCGCTGACGGTTCAAAGCAGCATTTTTGCCCCTTGGTATCGCTGCAAGTCCACTGGATATGTGCCTGAGCGTCCTCCGGATAGAAGACGGCCTGGAGGAATACTTCTCTATCTTCAGCACAATTCAGGTCCACCGAAATCGTTGTGCCGGTTACTTCGTTCATGCCGGACAAGATCTGCAGCGCCGCTGCCTGGGGGATAAGCTGAATATGATATGCTGCGTCCACCACAGCATCATCAGAATGTGCATACAGTGTGATGGTGTGCCCTTCCGTCAGTCCGCCCAAAGCGGTTACAGTGATTTTGGCAGTATCTTTTTTCACAGTTTGCAGCTTTGCGTAAACTGCGTCATCCGCATCTATACTCCAACTGTAGCTGTGTTTTCCAGTGCTTTCTGGGAAAATATCGGCAGTAAATGTTCCGCTCTTTCCAGAAATCAGCTGGCTTGGGCCCTGGATGACCATAGTAGTCCCGGTTTCATCCTTTTCTTCTCCGCAATTTTCACACACAAAGTGTACGATTGGATAGCCGGTCTGCGGATCGTTTCCGATGACTTCGCCACCAGACCAATGATGCCCCAAAGCGGGTATCTCGGTCCGCTCCGTGAGGACAGCTCCGCAGACTTTACAATGGCTGCCGGCTGTCCATCCACTTTCTGTGCAACTCGGCTCGATTGCCTCGTCTGCTTCCGGAATATGCGCCAGACTGGGCAGCATTTCCGTATACGTTGCAGGCGAAGCCCACTCCGCAGAGAAGACTGCGGTGTATGTGATCTCGCCGGGCTGCGAACAGCTAGGATCTACAGTGTTCTTTTCTACTGTTGCTTCAGCAGTGCTGGTATGTGTTCCATCTCGTTTGCACACAGCGCTGGCGCTACAGCCGGAGTGATCACTTTCCCAGAGATAAGACGTTTCACTCCAGTCATGACCAAGAGCGGGCGTTTCTGTTTGGGGCTGTGTAATTTTTTTGCAGCGGGTACAGGCCTTTTCTTCGGTCAGACCAGTTTTCTCGCACTCAGCGGCTTTTGCGGTCTTGGTAATGGTTTCCAGGTGCCCCAGAGCGGGAATTTCTTCCAGCCGGATCGTTTCTCCGCATTTTGTACAGATAAATGTCTTTTCACCAGTTGTTTCGCAGCCTGGTTCTTTGGTAATGGTACCGTTATCCGAGACATGGGTGCAATCCGGCTTGACAGACTGGACACCTGTCACCTTGAAGCCCCAGGCGCTGCCGCTGTCGTCAGACTGCATCTGGATGCGCAGAGTATCCCCCGGTACGGTAATGCTTTGTCCGGCCAGTTCCGTGCCGGTGGCTTTCCGCACAAGGGTGCCGGCCCCATCCTGGATCAAGAGATAATCAAATCCATCCTCTATCTCTGTTTGAGGGTCAAAAGTCACTTTCAGCTGCTTGGCGTTTGGAATAGCGTAGACCCACACATCCGTGCAGTTGTCTCCGTAGGGGTGGGTGCTCTCCAGCTCCGAAACAGATGCCACAATATACGCACTGTTGGTTACCGTGACGGAACAGCTTCTGGAAACGCCGCTGCCGTCGGCTGCTTTTACAGTGATGGTTGCTGTGCCCTTCTTCAAGGCAGTAACCAGCCCATCGTCCGTCACGGAGGCGATTTGCGGCGCGCTGGAAGACCATGTCACGTCTCTGTTGACCGCAGTGCTGGGGCTTACAGAGGCTGTCAGCTGGAAAGACTCCAGCGCACCCATGCTCAAAGAGGTCCGGTTCAGAGAAATAGAGGTCACCGGCTGGTAGACGGTCACCTTGCAGCTGGCACTCTTGCTGCCGACGACTACCTTTATTGTTGCGCTACCCAGTCCAGTTGCCTTCAGGACACCCGTATCGCTGATCGTTGCTACGTTGGTATTGCTGGATTTCCAGCTTACCGCGTCCGTGCAGTCTACAGGAGAAATGGAAAGCACCAGCGTTTGAGAGGCACCTTTGGCCAGGCTGATATCGCTGGCATCTAAAGATACTGCTTCGGCGCTCACCTGCTTGTCTACAA
Source organism: Faecousia sp. (assembly GCA_050872865.1). GTDB lineage: Bacteria > Bacillota > Clostridia > Oscillospirales > Oscillospiraceae > Faecousia. The sequence continues at coordinate 7,264 of JBNMHR010000078.1, forward strand.
AGGCGATGCTCTTCTCATTGGCAAAGGTCTCCGCATAGGTACCTGCCACGCCATAGATCGTCAGCTTCTGTGGATAGCTGAAGGCTGTAGAGGCGATGGATGTAACGCTTCTGGGAATGGTAATGGTGTGGAATTTTACCGCATTGGTAAATGCATAGCCATCAATGCTGGTGACCCGTCGGGGCACAGCTACCTGCTCCAGGACATCGCAGTCTCCAAAGGTATATTGGGGAATGCTGGTCATGTTGCCGCTCAGGGCTACATCTACCAGGCTGTCACAATCGTAGAACACGTAGGTGCCAAAGGAGGTCACGCTGTCGGGGACCACGATGCTGACGAGGGAATCGCAGTTGCGGAAGGCGCTGCTGCCGATGGTGGTAGTGGTGGAGGGGAGGGTGATCTCTCTCAAGGAGCTGCAATCCTGGAAAGCAGATGTTCCGATTTTCGTTACACTATTTCCAAGAGTAACTGTCTCCAGGGCAGTGCATCCCTGGAAGGCTTCATTGGGAATGACGGATAACTGGTCGGGGAGAGAGATGGAGTGGAGGCTTTCACAGTTTGTGAAAACATAGTTACCTAGGTTAGTGAGGGATGCGGGCAGGGTGACGGATTTGAGGGCGGTGCAGTTTGCAAACGCATAGTAGTCAATTCCTGTTACACTGTCTGGAATCTTAATTTCAGTAATCCCAGTTTGGTAAAAAGCGTTGTGCTCAATACTTCTGACATTGCTCCCAATTGTAATTTCAGTCAGAGCACTATTTGCAAATGCGTATCCTTCAATGACCGTAACTGTATCAGGAATAACGATGCTGGTTAGACCTGGGCACCCCTCAAATAAACCTCTGGCTACCTCAGTTGCGCCATCTTCAAAAGTAATCGTGGAAAGATTGGCGCAGCCTCTGAACGGACCGTGTGAAGTCCCACTATTGACATCCGCAGCTTGCAGACTCTTGGGGATTTCTATAGAAGTTAAGGAAACGCAATTTTCAAAGGCACCATAATACATGTAAATCAGAGATTTTGACAATTTGACAGTTTTCAAGGACTTGCAGTCCTTAAACGCATTGGAACCTATTTCTGTCACACTGTCCGGGATGTCTATTTCAGTAATTCCGGTTCCATAAAAGGCGTAATAGTCAATTTTTTTGACGCTATTTCCTATTATAATACTTCTTAGGGCACTGTCCTGAAATGCGTATCCCTCAATGACAGTAACTGTATCAGGAATAACGATGCTGGTCAGGCCTGGGCACCCCTCAAATAAACCTCTGGCTACCTCAGTTGTGCCATCTTCAAAAGTAATCGTGGAAAGATTGGTGCAGCCTCTAAACGGACCGTGTGAAGTCCCACTATTGACATCCGCAGCTTGCAGACTCTTGGGGATTTCTATAGAAGTTAAGGAAACGCAATTTTCAAAGGCACCATA
>JBNMHR010000079.1:0-8636 GCA_050872865.1 Faecousia sp.
ACTTGCATGTGTTAGGCACGCCGCCAGCGTTCGTCCTGAGCCAGGATCAAACTCTCAAAAAATTGTATCTAAACTCCGAAGAGTTCAAATCAAGTTTTTGAATAATTCGCTCTTAGCAATAATTACTCAAGAATTTTCGTTGGCTGTTTTTTCGCTTACGCTTAAACAATCCATTAATTGTCCAAGGTGTTAATTAGTTCGTCTTAACGTTATTCAATTTACAAGGTACAGACGGTTCGTTTTGAGCGGCTGCTCAATCAGAACTCGTTTATTATATCACAGCTTATTTCCTTTGTCAAGGACTTTTTTCAAGTTTTTTGAAGGATTTTCGCTGTTTTTGCGTCCTCCCGGCATCTTTCGGCGCCGTTCATCAGACAGCTTGCATATGATACCACCGCAGTCCCCATTTGTCAAGCACTTTTTTACAAAAACTGACATTTATTTTTAGGCAGTTTGACGGCGGACAGGTGTGCGTGTTTAGTGGATAGTGTAAAGTGGATAGTGGATAGTTGAAAATGTCGGGAGGTCTCCAAAACTATCCACTGTCCACTATCAACTATCCACTTTAAAATCATCTTCCGAACAGCTTACTAAACGCCGAGGTGGTTTTCTCCATTTCCTCAGAGACGGTTTTCAGGGACTCGATCAGCTCATTCATCTTTTCGATATCCAGCCCCTGCAGATTCTCGGCGGCTTCGGTCAGGGCCTGGATGCCATCGTTCACCGCGTCCACGTCGGCAGCGGCCAGATTCTCCGCGGCCCCCTTTAAGGAAGCGACCGTCTTGTTGATGGTATCCATATCCACATCCTTTAAGCCACCGGCAGCATCCTGCAGCGCCAGTACCGTGGCATTGATCTGCTCCACGTCCACGCCCCGGAACATCTGCATGACCTTGCCTGCCTGGATGCCTGCAAAAATGCCCACTACCAGCAGCAGCACCAGCACAGCGCCGGTCAGGCAGGTTTGGATCTTTATCCAAAGGAGCATGGTGTCCTGGCTGTTTTTCTCTTGTACCTTTTGGTCTTCCATCACGAAAACCTCCTTATATACATATACGGTTATGATAAGTCCCAAGAGGCCCTTTGTCAAATGTTTTCCCCGGAAACCGATACATTCCCGGCAAACTGTAATATCCCAAAAATATTTTAGAAAACCATCTTGACATTTCTAAAATACGTGATATGATAATGCCATAACAATTAAACGATTGCTTAATCGTAAATCAAAAAACAAAGGAGATCTCATTATGAAGAAGACTTACAAGATCGAAGTAGACTGCGCCAACTGCGCCAACAAGATGGAAGAAGCCGCTCAGAAGACCCCCGGCGTGAAGGCCGCCACCGTGAACTTCATGGCTCTGAAGATGATCGTAGAGTTCGATGAGGGCGCCGATGTAAAGTCCACCATGGAGCAGGTCCTGGCCAACTGCAAGAAGGTCGAGGACGACTGCGAGATCTACCTGTAAAAATTTCCTTAGGCCTTCCCTGTCCGGAAGGCCTTTTTTCAAAGAGAAGAAAGGATGGCTTCATATGACCAAAAAGCAGAAAAAAGCACTGGTCCGCATTTTGGTATCCGCCGGTCTGCTGATCGTGCTGCAGCTGATCCCGGCAACGTTTTTTGATAACCTCTTCGGTTCCTTCGGCCGCTGGGTGCGGCTGCTTGTTTACCTGGTTGACTATTACATCATTGGCGGCGACATCCTGAAAAAGGCCTGGAAAGGCATCCGCAATCACCAGGTATTTGATGAATGCTTCCTGATGGCCGTAGCCACCATCGGCGCTCTGGCCCTGGCCATTGCGGAAAACGGCGACTACCTGGAAGCCATTGCCGTTATGCTCTTCTACCAGATCGGCGAGTGGTTCCAGAGCTACGCAGTAGGCAAGAGCCGCCGGAACATCTCCGAGCTCATGGACATCCGCCCGGACTACGCCAACGTGGAGCGGGACGGCGCCCTGGAAAAGGTAGACCCGGACGAAGTGGAGATCGGCAGCATCATTGTAGTCCAGCCCGGTGAAAAGGTGCCCATCGACGGCATCGTAGTGGAGGGCACCTCCAACCTGAACACCAGCGCCCTTACCGGCGAAAGCGTCCCCAGAGATGTGACGGTGGACGGGGAGATCATCAGCGGCTGCATCAACCTGACCGGCGTGCTGAAGATCCGTACCACCAAGGAATTCGGCGAATCCACCGTCTCCAAGATCCTGGACCTGGTGGAGAACGCCTCCTCCCGGAAATCCAAATCCGAGGATTTCATTGCCAAGTTTGCCCGGGTATATACCCCCGCCGTGTGCTACAGCGCCTTAGCCCTGGCCATTCTGCCCCCCGTTGTCAGCCTGGTCATGGGCGTGGCTCCTCTGTGGGGCCAGTGGATCTACCGGGCTCTGACCTTCCTGGTCATGTCCTGCCCCTGCGCCCTGGTGATTTCCATCCCTCTGAGCTTCTTCGCCGGTATCGGCGGCGCCAGCCGGGAGGGCGTTCTGGTGAAGGGCTCCAACTATCTAGAAACCCTGTCTGCGGTAGATACCGTGGTCTTTGACAAGACCGGCACCCTGACCCGGGGCGTCTTTGAAGTCACCGGCGTGCACCACAGCCCTGTGGAAGAGCAGCGGCTATTAGAGCTGACGGCCCTGGCGGAAAGCGCCTCCTCCCATCCCATCAGCAAGAGCCTGCAAAAGGCCTATGGTCAGCCTCTGGACCGGAGCCGGGTCACCGACATCCAGGAAATTTCCGGCGAGGGCATCACCGCCAAGGTAGACGGCATCTCCGTAGCCGCCGGTAACCGGAAGCTCATGGAGCGGCTGGGCGTGGAATACCACAACTGCCACAGCACCGGCACCATCGTCCACGTAGCCCTGGATGGGGCCTATGCCGGACACATCGTCATTTCCGATCTGCTGAAGCCCAGCGCCAAGGAGGCCATGACCGACCTCCGCCACTCCGGCGTGAAGAAGACCGTCATGCTCACCGGCGACATCGACTCCGTGGCCCAGGCCACCGCCAAGGAGCTGGGCATTGATACGGTATACAGCGAGCTGCTTCCCGGCGACAAGGTCCACAAGGTAGAGGAGCTGCTAAGCAGCAAGGATACCGGCAAGCTGGCCTTTGTGGGTGATGGCATCAACGACGCCCCCGTCCTGAGCCGGGCGGACATCGGCATTGCCATGGGCGCCATGGGCTCCGATGCGGCCATCGAGGCGGCGGACGTGGTATTGATGGACGACGACCCCCAGAAGATTGCCAAGGCCATCCGTATTTCCCGGAAGTGCCTGCGGATCGTCCACGAGAACATTGTCTTTGCCATCGGCATCAAAATCGCCTGCCTGATTCTGGGCGCTTTGGGCATCGCTAATATGTGGTTTGCCATTTTTGCCGATGTCGGCGTCATGATCCTGGCCGTCCTGAACGCCATCCGGGCGCTGATGGTCAAGAATCTGTAAATCTAAACTTTGAAGGGACCGCTGCAAAAACAAATTTTGCAACGGTCCTTCTTGTGCAGGTAGCAGAAAAGGGGCCCGCAAAAACGGGTAAAATAAAGTTCATCTTCTCTCCCGCCGCAGGCGGATTTCATCCCGCAGGGATTTCACCCACGACAGTGGATTTCACCTGTCCGAAGGGCGGATTTCATTGGGGCTGCTGCAAAATGAATTTTGCAACGGCCCCTTTTTGTCACCTTCCGCCGGAAACCTCCATAGCATGATTTTGAAGACGACTCTTCAAACCGAATAATGAGGTGTGCGATATGGATCGACTGTGTGATCTGTCCCCGGGGGAGCAGGGTACCGTAGCTTCCCTATGCACCCGGGGGCCAATGCGGCGGCGGCTTTTGGAGCTGGGGCTGATCGAGGGGACCCGGGTGGAATGTCTTTGCCGTTCCCCCGGCGGGGACCCTTCCGCCTACCGCATCCGGGGGGCCGTCATTGCCCTGCGAAGGAAGGATGCTATGGGGGTGATGCTGAAATGGGAATAAAGGAATGGACCGTAGCCCTGGCCGGGAACCCCAACGTAGGCAAATCCACCCTGTTCAATGCCCTGACGGGGCTCCATCAGCATACCGGCAACTGGCCGGGAAAAACCGTAGCCCTGGCAACGGGCAGCTGCACCATCGATGGCAGCCTCTACCGCCTGACGGACCTGCCCGGCACCTATTCCCTTCTGGCCCACTCTCCGGAGGAGCAGGTAGCCGAAAGTGCCCTGTGCGGCGGCTCTTTTTCCTGCGTGGTGGCCCTGTGCGACGCCACCTGTTTGGAGCGAAGCCTTCCCCTGGTGCTGCAAATTCTGGAGATCACCCCCAAGGTACTGGTCTGCGTCAACCTGATGGACGAAGCCCGCCGGAAGGGCATTTCTTTAAACCTTTCCCTTTTGGAAGCCAAGTTAGGAGTACCGGTAATTGGCCTGTCCGCCCAGAAAAAGAGGGATATCGGCCGGTTCAAGCAGGCCCTGGCCGCCTTTTGCTCAGATAAAACGCCAACCCCCATCCAGGTGCCCTACCCGGCTGAAATAGAAGCGGCTCTGGAGCCTGGCCTCTGCCGGTTTGAGGCCCTTCGCCGCCTGGAATCCCGATCCGATCTGGATATTCGGGACACCCTGGCCGCCGCCCCGGTGCATTTTGCGGAAGAGATCTGCCGGGATGTATGTACATATACAAAAAGGTCGGACCTGCGGGACCGTCGTCTGGACCGGGTCCTTACAGGAAAGTATACCGGAACCCTGGTGATGCTCGCCCTGCTGGCCCTCGTCTTCTGGCTGACCATCGTCGGGGCCAACCGGATCTCTGATTTGTTACAGTCTCTTTTTAACAAGGGCGAAGTCTGGCTAAATAATACGCTTGCCTTTCTTCCCCCCTGGCTCTTTGGGCTCCTGGTCCCCGGGGCCTACCGAACCACCGCCTGGGTGGTGGCCGTGATGCTGCCGCCCATGGGGATCTTCTTCCCGCTCTTCACCCTTTTGGAGGACATTGGCTACCTGCCCCGGATCGCTTTCAACCTGGATAAACCTTTCTGCCGCTGCAAAGCCTGCGGCAAGCAAGCATTGACCATGTGCATGGGCCTGGGCTGCAATGCCGCAGGGGTGGTGGGCTGCCGGATCATCGACTCCCCCCGGGAGCGGCTGCTGGCCATCCTGACCAACAGTCTGGTGCCCTGCAACGGCCGGTTTCCTCTGCTCATTACCCTGGTCACTCTGTTCGTAGCCGGTGGGGTCCCCTGGCTCCAGGCTGGGGCTATGACGCTTCTCATCCTTCTGGCCGTCCTGATCACCCTGGCCGCCACGGCTTTTTTGAGTGCTACCGTGTTAAAGGGCCAGCCCTCAGCCTTTGCTCTGGAGCTGCCCCCTTACCGGAAACCCCAGGTGGGGAAGATCCTCATTCGCTCGGTGCTGGACCGGACCCTCTTCGTCCTGGGCCGGGCCGCCGCCGTCGCCGCCCCGGCGGGGATGGTGCTGTGGGCCCTGGCCAATATCACCTATGAGGGAAGGACCGTACTATCCATTCTGGCAGCGCTTTTAGATCCCATCGGCAGCTTTTTCGGGATGGATGGTGTTCTTTTGCTGGCCTTCCTCCTGGGCCTTCCCGCCAACGAGATTGTCCTGCCCATCGCCCTGATGGCCTACCTGAGCCAAGGCAGCCTGAGCGGCACCGAAAACCTGACCGCCCTGAAAGAGACTCTGCTCGCCAACGGCTTCGGGATACGGAAGGCACTGTGTATGCTCCTCTTCACCCTGTTCCACTGGCCCTGCTCCACCACGCTGCTCACCGTTTATAAAGAGACCCACAGCCGCCGCTGGACCGTCCTGGCCTTTTTGCTGCCCACAGCCATCGGGGCGCTGCTGTGCCGGATTTTGACGGTGGTGATGGGGTAACTTCGGCAAATGGGGAGTTGTGGAACTCCGCTCCCCTTGGGGGGAGCTGGCGCCGCAGCGCCTGAGGAGGGCGTGTTCCTGCGTATTCTATGATTTTTTATTGTTATTACCTGTACCATGCCCTCATCCGGCCACTGCGGTGGCCACCTTCCCCCAAGGGAAGGAGAGATGCCCCCCTGCGGGGTGCTACTATCAACCCCTCAAATCCTTATTTACATCCCCCATCCCTCCTGATATAATGAAACAAAAAAGGGGTGCTTCCCATGAAAAACCGCAAACCGGTCTTCTGTATCCTCATCCTGGTTTTGCTTCTGCTTGTCTCTGCCTTTGCCATCCGGCAGGCCTTGACGCCGGATATTCGGATTGTGGTCGGCGTTCCCACCGCTATGGAAAACGGGCACGTGTCCGGTGTCAGCTTTGGGGCATCCCCGCTTCGGGATGCCGAGGAGGTTCGCACCGTAATCGCTGTCCTGCTCCAAGGCCGGGAGGTCCCTTCCCCGGAATTTGCCGGAACCCTCCCGGATGCTGTGCTCAGGGTAGAGGGCCCGGAAAACATCTCCTATTTTGTAGATGTATGGCTGCATGAGGATTCCCTGTTCTATGCGCTGGAAAGCACCGAAGAGCCTGTGTTCCATCAGGCAAGTGTTTATGTAGAGGAAATATCGGCAATACTCAAAAAATAAAGAGATAGGATTGCAAAAAGCTGTCATTGCCCCGGCTGAAACCGGTTTGCGCAATGACAGCTTTGTTGTTAAAAATTACTTTCCAGCAAGCCCTGGAAGGCCTCTTTGGAAATGGGGGCAGTCACGCCGATGGAATAGGCGTAGGTCCCATCTGTCCAGATAGCCAGGCTGTAACCGTCGCTGTTGCCCTTCAATGTCACCGGGAAGCCGGAAACCGTCAGAGTCTCTTCCTGACTATAGGTATTGTAGTCCCCGGAATTGTCCTCCGTTCCCAGGGATTTCCGGTAGCGCAGGCTGTTCGTCTCCCCAATATACTGGATTTCCGCCAACTCTTCCCAGTAGGAAACGTATTCCCGTTGGGTAACATCAAAGGGAAGATCCTTCAGCTCTTCCACGGGAATACCCGTCTTCTGGGACAATTCTTCTACAGATGCCACATTCTCGATTTGGGGGACTGCCATCATTCCCTGCTCCTCCCGCTTGGGCTGCCAAGCGTACCAGCAGCACAGGACGATGGCCAGACAGGCCGCCAGAGAGACGAGCTGCCGGAGAATCACCCGCTTCTTTTTGGTTTCCCGGGCGGCCTGTACATTTTCCAGGACCCGCTGACGCATTTCGGGAGTAACCTCGATTTTATCCATAATCTCTTTATACTTCAAAGTCGTAGGCCTCCTTCAAAACGGTTTTCAGCTTTTCCCGGCCCCGGCGCAGGTCGGAGCGGACGGTAGAGGGGTTTCTGCCCAGGATTTTGGCGATCTCCTCTGTGGAGTAGCCCTCGTAATAGTGCAGGTGGATGACCTCCCGGAATTGGGTGGGCAGGTTCTTGACGGCATCCCATACAAAGGATAGATCCTCCCTGCCCTCCTCCGCCAGGTCCTCGCTGAGTTCGTCGGAGACCCGCAGGGCGTTGTACTCGATGCGGTTCTTGCTCAGGTTTGCCGCCGTGCGAAGAAGCCAGGCTTTTTGGTGTTCCCCGCTTTCAAAGCTGGGGTTTGCGGTCAGGAGCTTCAAAAGAGTATCCTGCAAAATTTCCTCCGCGTCTGCCATGTTGTGCAGATAGCTGTAGGCGCAGCGGAGAATGGCGTTTCCGTAGGCATCCATGGCCTCCTCTGCCAGCTTCCCGGCCCGGTCCGCAGCCGCCGTTTCCTTTTCCGGATGCAACAGCCGCACCGCAAAATAGGCCAGGGCCTGCCGGATCCGCCACCCCAAGGGAAGCGGCATTGCAATCGTCTCCATCTTCAAAGCGTCCTTTCTTTCGTTCCAATATCCAATCCAAATATACCCGTTTTCCCCCGGCTTTGCAAGCTTCTTTTAGGCCAGGGCCTGGATCCACTGGGTCATCTGCTCCATGGAAACGCCTGCCCGGGCGGAAATGGCATAGGTGCAGCCGTCCTGTACCCAGGTGACGGTATAAACGACACCGTTATTGCTTCTGACCGTCACATTTTTCCCGTCGATCTCTTTGTCATCCACATCGTCGTAGGTATTGTAGTCCCCGCTGATGTCCTCGTCGCCGCTGCCCTTGCGGAACATGACCTCTGCGTTCTCGTCTTCCTTGCTGCTAAAGATCACCTCTGCCACATCCCCGGGGATGGCCGCAATGTACTTCTCGTCAAAGCCCTCTACCGTCTCCGGAGCGGTAAAGGACACCCCGGCCAGCTTCCCGGCCTCTTCCAGTGTGGTGCACTCCTGCCAGGGGTTGGGGATTTGGACATTCTCGGTTTCCGTCGTTTCCGGAACCGTGGTCGCAGGAACCTCCGTCTTCCCGCCGCAGGCGGCCATGGACAGGACCAATACAAAACTCAATACGCAAATCATAAACTTTTTCATTGTTATATTTCCTTTCTTTTCCCGGCATTCTTGCCGTTCTATCTGGTATACAGATGAGACTTGAAAAATGTTGCAGGGGAAATAAAAATTTTTTTGAAATGGAAGCTAAATGAGGGGTTGACGGATTGTCATCGAGAACGGACGCACCAAAATAACGGATGTCGTTGCGAGCCAGTGCGCACACTGGCGTGGCAACCCCCCGGTTGAACGGGACAGGCTGACGGGCTGGAAATCCCCTTGCCCCCTCCTGCATGGAGGGGGTGGCC
>JBNMHR010000080.1:0-8486 GCA_050872865.1 Faecousia sp.
GCAGTGTGCGCACTGCCTCGCAATGACACGGGGGGCTGTGGAAAAATCCGGGGGCCGGGGTTCCGGTTTTTGAGTGGCGGGGTGAATGGTAGGGCCCCTATATTGCCTCAAGATTCCGAGCCACCGCTTCCCCATTCTGAGGAGCAACCCCGCAGGGGCTTGGCCTTTACTTGACGAATTTTATGTGCTACAATTGGCCCAGGCGCGAGGTGGGGGCCTCTCCCCTTTTTGCCTCTGAGTTCGTCGCCACGGCGTCGGCAAAGCACATAAAATTTGGCAAGTCAAGGCTTGCGGGGTCGGGGGTATTAGACCGCCCCTATTTTTCCTCTTGTAAAAGCAAATGCGCCCCTGCGCCCACCTGATTGGATAGAGCGTGTGCCGGGGCGGTAGGTGATTTTGCCGGTCGATGACAGAGCGCTGCCACTGAAAGAGCTGGTTTCCACTTTTTTGAGCGGGAAAGGCTTTATGAAGGGCGGGAACCCGGAAAATCACCGGAAGACCCCCTACGGAGGGTTGGTCCTTTTGAGCCTATCATGGGTTCGACTTTGAATACGCTGGAATAAACCGCTTGAGGGCTATCCTTGGGCGGTTTTGTCATAATAGAAGCACCTGCGGACGATGCCTTTTGGGTGACATGGGGGGCGTGGTCCGTCAAATACCTTTCTACTCCTCTTTAGGGGCGGCTGCGATCGGTGGCCGCCTAAGGTGCTCTTCTTAATAAGCAAACAGCAAGCAAACCGGAAGCAAAGTCCAGTTTGCTTTTTTGTTTGAGTTAGTTTGAGTTTAGTTTGAGTTTGGTTTGAGTTTGAGTTTAAGTTTTTGCGTTCAACCGGGGGATTGCCACGGCAGTGTGCGCAATGACATTTTGGATATTTGGGGGATTGCCACACCAGTCTGCGGACTGGTTCGCAATGACAGTTGAGAAGGTGGTGAATGGGATTGGGGAAGCTGACGGCGAAGCAGGAGAAGTTTGCACAGCTGATCGCCTTGGAGAATAAGAGCCAGGCAGAGGCCTACAGGGACTGCTACAGCGTGCGGAACGCTTCTGACAAGACGGTATGGGAAATGGCATCCACGCTGGCGGCCAACCCCAAGGTCGCCACAAGGATAAATGAACTCCGAAAGGAAGCCATGACGCCCCTTGTGATGTCGGCGCAGAGGCGGCGGGAGAAGCTGACGGAGCTTGCAGGCAGCGATGACCCCAATGTCGCCATGAAGGCCATTGACTTGCTGAACAAGATGGACGGTGAGTATGTGCATAAGGTCCAGGCGGAGGTGGACAGTCAGGTGGTCATCAATGTGGAGCTGGTGGATGACGGATGAATGTGAATATCCGGGTATCCAAGAAGGTTTTCAATCCCATCTATCTTCCCTTTCTGGAAAATCAGGACCGGTATCTGGTATTCTACGGCGGCGGCAGCTCCGGCAAGAGCTATTTTATCGGCCAACGGTATATCTGGAAGCTGATACACCCGGCACTGTGTAATTTACTGGTGGTGCGGCAGACCGGGGACACGAACCGGAAGTCCACCTTTCCCCTACTGAAACAGGTGATCTCCAATTGGAACCTGGGACAGTATTTTAAGGTGAATGAATCGGATATGCGCATTGTGTGTTTGCTTACCGGGAACGAGGTGGCCTTTGCCGGACTGGACGATGTGGAGAAGATCAAGTCCATCACCTTTGCCGGGGGCGAACTGACGGACATATGGGTAGAGGAAGCCACGGAGACCAGTGAGAAGGACATCAATCAGCTGAAAGTCCGGTTGAGAGGCGGCAAGAGCAAGAAGCAGATGGTCCTTTCCTTCAACCCCATCAACATCCAGCACTGGATCAAGAAGCACTTTATTGACTCCGGGCTGGCGACGGTGTGCTTTTCCACCTACAAGGACAACAAATTTCTGACCGAGGACGACAAGAAAGCCCTGGAAGACCTGAAATACTCCGACGAATACACCTATGAAGTGTACTGCCTGGGCAAATGGGGCATTCTGGGCAAGACGGTATTTGACGCAAGGGCCATCCAGGAACGGCTTGACCGCATTCCCAAGGCCATCAAGACGGGGTACTTTGTATATGACTACGACGGGCTGAAAATCAGCAATATCCGATGGGTGAACGACCGGGAAGGATTCATTTCCATTTACAAGGTGCCGAACTCCCCTGCTGTAACGGAATACTGCGTTGGTGGAGATACCGCCGGGGAAGGGTCCGACTGGTTTGTAGCGGATGTACTGGATGCCAAGACCGGCGAACAGGTAGCCAAGCTGCGGCACCAATTTGACGCTGACCAATACGCAAGGCAAATGTACTGCCTGGGGTATTACTACAAGTGGGCACTGCTGGGGATAGAGGCCAACTTTGACAGCTACCCCATTATGGAGTTGCAGCGTCTTGGATACCCCAAGCAGTATGTACGGACGGCTCAGGACACCTATACCGGGAAGACGGAGAAGCGGTACGGATTCAAGACCACCAGTTTGACCCGGCCTACCATTATCTCCGGGCTGATCGAGATCGTGCGGGAACACTGCTACTTACTCAATAGCCGTGACACGCTGGAAGAGCTGCTGACCATTGTAAGGAATGAGAAGGGCCGCATTGAGGCGCCTTCCGGAGGACATGATGACCAGATGATGAGCCTGGCCATTGCGTATCACATAAGAGACCAGGTCGTCTTCCCCTCTGACGTGATCGAGGTCCCGAAGGAGAGCCGCTTTGAGATCGAGAAGAAGCAGGAAGTACACTATGACTTTGGTGAGATCATCACCATTATTTGAGGAGGAAATATGGAAATCGTATTATTGGCCGCCACTGTCCTTCTGCTTGGGCTGGAAGGGCTTTATCTGATCTACCTTCTTCAGCGCACTTTTGGGGGCGAAGAAAAGAAGCCGGTATCCCCTGCCCTGCCTTTGAATCCTTTTGCGGCCCACAAGGTTCGGAAAGAGGAAAAGGATCTGCAGAGAGAACGGGATAGGTTGGACACCATTATGCGGAATATCGAGAACTACGACGGCACAGGGGCCAACCAGGAAGACGTGCCCGGGAGGTAACAGCGCATGGACATTCAGGAAATTAAGCAGACCCCCATTTGGAGGCTGTATGAGAAGGGTCGGAACTACCACAGGCGTGTGGGCATCTATGTGGACACGGACCGGAACTACAATTTCTACAATGGCAGCCAATGGGAAGGTGCCAAGCTGGGAGACGTGGAGCCGGTACAGAAGAATTTCATCAAGCCCATTGTGAAGTACAAGCTGTCGGTCATTCACGACAATCTGTTTGCCATCAACTACTCCTCTGAGAACTTTGAGGATGCTTCCTTCCGGGAGACGGCGGACCGGGTATGCGAAATGCTGAACCGGTATGCTGCCCGCATCTGGGAACGGGATAAGATGGACTACAAAGGCCGGAGAGTGACCAAGGATGCAGCCATCAATGATGAGGGTATCATCTATGTGGACTTTGACCAGGACAAGAAGGTACCGGTGAATGAGATCGTCAAGAAGAACGATATTTACTACGGCAACGAGAACGATGACGACATTCAGAGTCAGCCCTACATTCTCATTCGGAAGCGGATGCCGGTGGTCAATGCTGTGGAACTGGCCTTGGCCGAAGGGCTGGGGAAAGATAAGACGGATCTGATCATCGGCGACAATGACACCTTTGAGGAAAGCGGCGAGGCAGCCAAGGTGGAGATCGACGATATGGTCACGGTGGTTTACAAGCTGTATCGGCTCCATGGGACGGTACATTTCTCCTCCGCTACCCGGTGGGTAGACATTGTGAAGGATGTGGACCTGGGGATCAAGCTGTACCCGGTGGCACATTTTGTATGGGAAGAAAAGGAAGGGTCTGCCCGGGGCGAAGGCGAGGTACGATATCTCATTCCGAACCAAATCGAGGTCAATCGAACAGAAGTTCGGCGGGTGCTGACGGTAAAGTACCAGGCCTACCCCCAGAAGGTGGTGGATGTTTCCAAAATCTCCAATCCGGAAGCGCTGCGGACGGTTGGCGGTGTGCTGAAAACCAATGGGCAGCCGGTGGACGATGTACACAAGGTAGTCGGTTCTATCCCTCCGGCGCAAATGTCCCCGGATGTGGTACAGCTGCAGCAGGAACTCATTGAAGTGACCCGGGAGCTGGCCGGTGCCGGTGATACGGCCACGGGCCTTGTGGATGCGGAGAACGCCTCCGGACGGGCGATCCTTGCGGTGCAGCAGGCCAGCCAAGCCCCTATGATGGAGCAGAAGGAAAGCTACAAGAACTTTGTAGAGGACCTGGCCCGTATCTGGCTGGAATACCTGATCGTCCACTCCGATGATGGCATCGACCTGGAAGAAGAGGTCACGGACCCCTACAGCGGGGAACAGACGGTACAGCTTGTGAACGTGCCCCAGTTCGTTTTGGAACAGCTGCAGGCCACGGTGAAGATCGACATTACCCCCAAGGGCGTATATGACAAGTTCGCCCAGGAGCAGACCCTTGAAAATATGCTTTTGCAGGGCTTTTTCTCCGGCCAGAGGGTATCGGAGCTGAAAGCTTATGTGAACTCCCTGGACGACGACAGCGTGGCGCCGAAGATGAAGCTTCTAAAGGTGATCGAAAGCATCGAACAGGAGCAGCAGCGCATTGCCCAGATCGAGGCCCAGTCCCAGATGATGCAGCAGCGGGCACAGCAGTTCCTTATGGCCTCCCCTGACGACCAGTCGGAACAGATGGCGATGGCACAGCTGCAGCTTTTGGCCCAGCAAGGCCAGGAGGAGCCTACCCCCGAGGGAGAAAACGGGGAAATGAATATGGATGAAAGCACTCCGGAAGAATGAATTTCCGGCAGTGCTTTTTATTTGCCCAGGCATGGAAGGCGTTAAAAGCTATGGAAATTTGGTGAAGCAAACACCGACTAAAAAATAGGAAGGAAATTCGTATGGAAGAACTGGAAAAGAACGAAGACCTTGTGCCCAAAGAGGTTACCGAGGAAATTACCCCTCCGGAAAGCCCTGAAAGCGCTGAAAATGTGGAGAATGCGGCCACAGAAGAACCGCAGGAGGCACCCAAGACCTATACCGAGGAGGAATTCAACGCCAAGCTCAACGAGGTTTTGGGTAAGAAGTTAGCCAGACGGGAAGCAAAGGTCCGCCGGGAATACCAGAAACGATATGGGGACCTGGAAGATGTTTTGCGGGCCGGAACTGGCAAGGAGACCATCGAGGATATGACCAGCTCCTTCCGGGAGTATTACGAGAGCAAAGGCGTAAAGATCCCGGAAAAGGCCAAGTACTCCGCCAGGGACATTGAGGTCCTGGCCAAGGCAGAGGCGGACGAGATCATTTCCTCCGGGATGGACGATGTGGTAGAGGAAGTGGAGCGGCTGGCTAAGATCGGCACCGAGAACATGACGGCCCGGGACAAGGCTGTGTTCCGTTCTCTTGCCGAATATCGGCAGAACGCTGAAAAGGGCCAGGCCCTTGCCAGGCTGGGTGTACCGGAGAAGGTATATACCTCCCTGGAGTTTGCCGCCTTTGCTGCCAAGTTCAACCCCGACACCCCGGTAACCGAGGTATACGAGCTCTACAACATGAAGAGCAAACCCAAAAAGGAAGTACGAACCATGGGAAGCATGAAAAACACGGCTTCTTCTGACAACGGCGTAAAGGACTTTTACACCAGGGACGAAGCGCTGAAATTCACGAAGAAGGACTTTGACGACAACCCCGCCCTTTTTGAGGCGGTAACCAAGTCCATGCGCAAGTGGAAATAACCTGCTTCCCTTCCCTACAGAAAGGAAGATTTTTTACTATGGCTGTTACCAATTTTATCCAGACCATTTGGTCTAAGAAGATCCAGGACGACCTTGAGCTGCAGTGCAAGCTGGTTGACAACTGCCTGCGGCAGTATGAGGGCGATGTAAAGTACGCCCGGAGCGTGAAGATTTTGGGCGTAGGTGAACCCACCATCAAGCCCTACACCGGCGCCGACATCAAAGTGGAAGCCATGTCTGACAAGGGCCAGGAGCTTACCATTGATCAGGCAAACTACTTTGCCTTCTATGTGGACGATGTGGACCAGGCCCAGAGCGTTCCCGGCCTGATGGAGGAATACCAGAGAAAGGCCGTGCACAAGCTGGCTGTTGGCCGGGATACCTATGTTTCCGGTCTCATCAAGGACGCTGCCAACGTGACCACCGCCGCTGACCTGACCAAGGACGCTTTGAAGGCCGCTATCGACGCTGCCATTGTGGCCCTGCGGGAGCGGAACTTCGACGAAGACGGCGTGATCGAGCTGACCCCCGCTGCCTACGGCGTGTTCAAGGACTGCCTGATCACCCTGTCCACCGACAACCCGGAGTACATCAAGAAGGGCAAGGTGGGCGTATATGACGGCTTCGATGTGATCATGTCCAACAACATGACCAAGGATGCCAAGCACTCCTACTGCGACATCCGGGGCAAAAAGGCCATTGCCTTTGCGGGCCAGATCAACGAAGTAGAGGCCATGCGCAGCGAGAAGCGGTTCTCTGACCTGGTGCGTGGTTTGGATACTTTCGGCGCTAAGGTCATCGACGAAGCCCGTATTCAGGTGATCAAGGTGCCTCTGACCAAGGCGGCGGCTTGAGCTTAGGGGGCTATATGCCCCCTTTTTAAGGAGGACATATGAATTTTATCAAACGGCCCTGCATCGACCTTTACCCCGGCGTTCGGGTGGCAAAGGACACGGTGCTGGACTATAAGAGCGAAAACGTGGAGCAGCACATTGAGGGCCTGGTTTTCCGGAATATCTCGAAGGTATCCGGGGAGGGCTTTTCCAGTGTGTGTGACACCACCATTCAGCTTTCGGAAGGCGATATTCTGATTTTTGAGGACGGGGGCCGGGGGTATATCAAGCCCGTGGAGCCCTTCTCCGAAGTCCAGGAAGCTATTGCCGATCTGGAAGTTGTGAAGGAGTTTGGGGGGTAAAGGATATGTTTTCTGTAAATGAAGATATGTCCATCTATGTGACCCGGGGGGATGCGGTCATTTTTCCTCTGACGGCAGAAGAAAACGGGGTTCCATACTATTTCCAGGCTGGGGATACGATCCGGTTCCTGGTATATGAGAAGAAAAAGCCCGGAAACGTGGTGCTGAACAAGAAGTTCCTTGTACCAGAGAAGACAGACCAGGTGAATCTTTCTTTTTCCGATTTGGAAATGAAAATCGGGGATGCTATCAGCAAGCCCACCGACTATTGGTACGAGGTGGAGCTGAACCCGGATACGGACCCCCAGACCATTGTGGGATACGATGATGATGGGCCTAAGATTTTCCGGATCTTTCCGGAGGGTGTTGCGCCAAAGTCGGAGGATCCCGGTTCTGATGTTGTTCCGGATGCGAAATTGGACAATTTAATTGCCCGCCTGAAATCCGGAAAAATCGAAGATGCCGATTTGCATTTGGGATTTTATCTCGATGCGGAGGGGTATCTTTGCCAGAAAGGAGAAAATGAATGAGTGAACGTGTTGCTTCGGAAGACACTTTAAAGGGTGTGGCCGATATGCTTTCCACCATTTCCGGCGATTTGAAGGAAATGAAGGCCGCTACGCCCACTCCCGGCGGGTCTTCGGACTTTGATTTGGAGCAGCTGGACGATGGGGTCAAGCTGACGGTTCAGGTGAACGGGCAGGTAAAAACGGCGGTATTGCGAAACGGCGAAACCGGCCCGCAGGGACCGAAGGGTGACCCTGGCGCAGAAGGCCCCAAAGGAGAAAAAGGCGACAAGGGCGAGGACGGAAAACCCGGACGGGACGGGCGGGACGGCAGCTGCACCGTCAACGGACAGGTCCCCGACGGAAGCGGAAACATTACCCTACTCCCTGAGGACCTGGGGGCGCTGCCTGCAGAAGGCGGCAGCATGAGCGGCAATCTTCTTATGGATGGAAACCAGATCCGTGCGCTGGGCGAACCCACCCGGGATACGGATGCCGCCACAAAGGTCTACGTAGACGGAAAGCGGAAGTGCTTTCTGTCTACGCTGGATACAGACTGGGCCGGCACCGGCCCCTATACCCAGACCGTGATTCTGGCCCAGGTCAAGGAAACGGACACCCCCCACATTACGCCGGTATACGACGAAGACCCGGAAACCGCCCGAAGCCAGATGGACGCCTGGCAATCTGT
Organism: Faecousia sp.; assembly: GCA_050872865.1. Taxonomy (GTDB): domain Bacteria; phylum Bacillota; class Clostridia; order Oscillospirales; family Oscillospiraceae; genus Faecousia. The sequence goes on from JBNMHR010000080.1 coordinate 8,157, forward strand.
CAGCTTTGCCAGGACCCAGAACGGGCTGATCGTCTTTACCTGCCTGGGCAAGCAGCCGGAAACGGCGATTCCGATCCAAATTGAGGTGATCTCTTAATGGGTACATGCTTTTTACACGGAATGCGGGGCGGCGGCTCCGCGGCAGGCGGCACCGGCCTGAACATTCTTTACGGTGAGGAACGTCCGGAGACGGCGGAGCCGGAAACCGTCTGGGTAAGCACCACGAAGGGCAGCGGGGCCTATGTGCTCTCCCCGGAGGAACCGGAGGGCGAAGAGGGCCTTGTCTGGTTCCAGACCGGGGACAGCGGCCTCAGTGTTACGATGGAAGGC
>JBNMHR010000081.1:0-7944 GCA_050872865.1 Faecousia sp.
CCAAGCATGGAGGGGGTGGTGCTCCGCGCAGCGAATCAAGATAGTATATGATTGCCGGTGGCAATCATACCACAATTTACCGGGCGACGCAGGAGACCGGGGGTGGTTGAAAGGGTTCGATATTTTGAGCGGTCGGATGAATGAAATATATTCCATTTGGCCGTATTTTCTCAACAAAGCAATCTGTTATCGTGCCGGGTCCCCTCCACCTCTGCCACTGCGTGACATCTCCTCCAGCAGGAGGCGAACAAGACGTTCCGCCCGTCAGTCGCTGCGGTGACAGCTACCCCCCAAGGGGAGCAAAGTTCCACAACTCCCCACTTATAGAACATCCCCCCGGAAAATTCCGGGGGGAGATCGCCTTATTATCCCATAAACACCCGCATGGCCCTTTCGGCATCTGCCTCCATGGCTTTTTGGGCGGCGAAGGCCAGGTCGTGGAAGAAGGTCACGTTCTCTTTTTCCAGCAGTTCCTTGACCGCGTTGGTGCCGGCCTTGGACATGTAGCTGTAGTAGTTGATCTTCCGCAGCCCGTTCCGGATGCCGGTACGGTAGTCCTCCTCACTGACGCCGCTGCCGCCGTGCATGACCAGGGGCAGCTTTGTCTTTTCGGCAATGACCTTCACCCGGTCCAGGTCCAGCACGGGCTTGCTTTTATAGATGCCGTGGGCCGTGCCGAAGCTGGGGGCAAATACGTCGATGCCCGTTTCCCGGCAGAATTCCACCGCCTGGTCCGGGTCCGTGTACACGGGGCCGGAAGCATTCGCGCCGCCGCCCTCTCTGGAGGCCAGGGCGCCCAGCTCCGCCTCTACCCCGCAGCCCACCTGATGGGCCATAGCCACCGCTTTTTTGGTATTGGCGACGTTCTCCTCATAAGGAAGCAAACTTCCGTCGTACATCACCCCGGTAAAGCCCAGGTCCAGGGCCGTCTGCATATAGGAAAGGGTCTCGCAGTGGTCTAAGTGGACGCAGACCGGCACCTTGGCATTTCTTGCCGCCTGCACCATCACCGGGCCGATGGTTTTTAAGGGGGAGACTCCCTCGTGGAGCTCCGCATGGGCCAAAATCACCGGCACATGCAGCTTCTCCGCCGCCGCCAAAACGGCATTGACGCATTCCAGATTGGGGGTATTGAAGGCGCCGATGGCACACTTCTTCTCCTCCGCCATGTTCAGAATTTCCGTTAAGGATACCAGCATATCAAATCTCCTTGTAAACCGCTCTCAGCTTTTTGTAGGTTTCGTAGCGTTTGTTGTAAATGGCCTGATGCTTTGGATTTGGGTGGATGGGCTCCCCGCAGCGGCGGAACCGGGCCGCGATCTCAAACACCGGCTCCCCGGTTACGGCGGCCAGACCCAAAATGGCGCTGCCCATGGCCCCGGTCTCCTGGGTAAGCACCGGCAGAATGTCGCAGCCTAAAATATCCGCCTTGATCTGCAGCCACACCTGACTCCTGGCCCCGCCGCCGCAGGCAAGAAGCCTTCGGAAACCCACGCCGTTTTCCGTCAGCTTTTCCTGGTTGTACCGCATCTCAAAGGTGATGCCCTCCAAAATGGCCCGGTACAGGTCCGGAAGTCTGGTCTTTGTGGTCAGGCCCGCAACCAGCCCCGTGGCGTTTACATCCACGTCCGGGGTACCGCCCATGCCCTGCAAAAAAGGCAATACCATTAAGGACGTTGGCTCCCCGGGGGATAAGTCGTTCAGCACATCATAGATGCTCCTGCCCTCTTCTTTTAGATGGTAGGCCAGGGCCTCCCGGAACCACTTGACCACGCTGCCCGCGGAAATATTGTAGGCATAGGTCACATAGCCGGTGCCCTCCAGATAGGGCACGCAGGCAAAGTTGTTTTTCTGGAACGCCAGCCCCTCCGGAATAGCAGAAAACAGTGGGGTAATGCACTCGCAGGTGCCGGAGGTATCCACCGCATCCCCGATTTTTTCCACCCCGGCCCCCAGCGCGTTGACGATCTGGTCATGGGTGCCGATGACGATATGGGTTTCTTCCGGCAGCCCCAGCTTCTTTGCCATTTCCGGAAGGATGGCCCCCAGGTCCGTCCCAGGCGGCACCACCTTGGGCAGCTGCTTTTCGGAGATGTTCGCCGCCTCCAAAAGGGTTTGAGACCAATTTCCTTCCTTTACATCATACAATAGGCTCCGGCAGGCTAAGGATACATCCGTGGCCTTGACCCCGGAAAGCCGATAGCAGACAAAGCCCGCAATAAACAGGAAGCAGTCTACTTTTTGGGGAGAAATTTCCAGAGTATACAGCATTTTGGCCAGAGAATAGGAGGCATCCGGCAAAATCCGGCAGGTCTCCATAAAGATTTCCGGCCCCACCTTTTTGACCAGTGCGTCAAAGGCGGCGCTTTGGGAATTGCCGAAATACATCCGAATTTCGTCCAGGGGCTTCCCCTCTGCATCTACCGCCACAAAAGATTCCCCAAAGGAGGAGACCGTTACTACTCCGATCTTTTCCGGGTCCGGAAGCTTTTTAACGCAGCCCCGGAGGACGTTCTCCACGGATGCCCACAGTGCCTCCGGGGGAAGGTTATCGGTACCGGCGGGCACCGCGTATTCCTCGTAGCAAAGGGCCAGCTGCTCCCCCCGGTTTGAGAAGGCCACGCACTTGCAGCCGGTGCCGCCAATGTCAATGCCCAGCGTGTACATTGGGCCGCCCTCAGTCGATGTCTACCCAGTCGTAGCCCAGGTAGGTGGTAAAGGCTTCCTTTAGAATTTCCTTTACATGGCCCTCGCAGATGGCGGTATGGTGCTTAAAGCCGCCCCGGGCCAACTTAATGAGCTTGTTTTGCAGGTCCGGAATTTCCGCCACGCCGCCGCAGCCGAAAAAGGATTCCTCGATGGGATCATCGGTGAACTTGGCCTCGCTGGCGTAGATCACGATCTTGCCGTCCTTGGTCTGGCAGTTGGAAATGGTAATGGGCATGGGCTTGATGCGGCCTTCGTTGCAGCCCCAGCCACTGCCCGGGTCGTTCTTGGCGAACATCTTGTGCTCCGTAACGGTGCCCTTGCCGGTCATCAGGCTCTGGGCCACAGGGCCGCAGTGGAACAGGATCACCTTGTTTTCGTCGTCCCCATAGTTGTTGTTCCAGTCCAATACCGCGGTGCTGCCCTCTGTAGCCAGGGCCATGGCCCGCATGGCGATGGCGGAACACATATCGATCTCGCAGGAGGCCACAATGCCCCGGTCGTTGAGCTCCGACAGCAGCACGCAGGGGCAGATCCGCAGATAGGTCTCCATCTCGTTCCAGCAGCGCAGGGCCAGAGCGTCCAGGTGGTACTCTTCAATATATTCATCAATGACCACGGAGACCTTGGCCAAGGTCAGGGCGTTTTCCTGGGGCACCCGGCTGAAATCGGTATAGTCCTTCAAATGGGCCAGCTTGGCAAGGACGACCGCATCGTCATCCTTCTTTTCCTTTACCTTGGCAAAGAGCTCGCTTAAATCGAAGGACTCCACGTTGATGCCCATTTTCTGCATGGCGATCTCGTCAAAGCGGACGGTCTTAAAGGCAGTGGTCCGGGCGCCGATGCAGCCCAGGTTGAAGCGCTTCATGCCGTTGACCACCCGGCAGATGGCGGCAAAGTCCCGCAGGTTCTCCTGGAATTTGGGGCTCAGGGGGTGGACCACATGGGGCTTTAATACCGTAAAGGGCACCTGGTACTGGGTAAATACATCGGTGACGGAGAACTTGCCGCAGTAGGCATCCCGGCGGTGCTGGAAGTCCATCTTGCCGATCTCATCGGGATAGGCCTGCATCAGAATAGGCACCCCCGCATCCTGCAAGGCGGTAATGGCGCCGTTTTCATCGGCAAAAATGGGCATGGAGAAGATGACGCCGTCGTACTCTCCCCTGTGGGACGCCAGCCACTTGGCGTACAGCAGTCCCTCATCCCGGGTCTCTACGCCGCCGTAGCGGGTCAGCTCCTTGTCCATCATGATGTAGTCGTAACCCGCCTCGGTGACGGCCTTCACCATGTCCTCCCGGGCCCCGTAGATGAGCTCTCCGGGCATAAAGCCCCGGTTGCAGAAGCAAAGCGCAAATGTCATTTTTTTCGCCATGGTTTATCCCTCCATAAAGCTGATGTTTACCTGATTGACTTTCGTTTCAAAGGCTTTCAAAACGGGCAGGGTGCCGTTTTCCCGCTCCGCGTGACGGCCGGAAATATAGCAGTTGGTGGGCTCCAGCCCCAATACATAGTCCCCGCTGGCCATGCTGCGCCACTGGGACAGGATGGGCAGGGTATCCCCGCTCCACCGCATTTCCATGTCCACGCCCAGGTCCTTATTTTCCAGCCGGGCCCGGAAGTCTTTCCGCATTTTCTGGAAGAACACCCGTTCCTCCTCCCCATCGATGGGCTTGTCGAAGACGCACTCTCTGCCCAGGCCGGTTTTGGCAAATTCCGTTCTGGGGACGGTCTCCCGGTCCTCCGGGAGGATGAGCCTTGCCTTTTCGGAAAGCAGAGGATAGCCGAAGTTGCAGTGATAGATCTGCATGATCTCCTCATCCTTGGGGGACAGATTGGTCACTTCATCCGTTACCTGGATGGATGCCCCGAAAATGGGGATGCGGATGGTCCGCTTCACCTCCAGCACATGACCGAATAGGGCCGTCTCCCGGACGGTCCCCCGGATGACGATGTCCTCCCCCTCCGCCTCGGCGCACACGTGGTCCGCAGCCTGGCTGTGGTAGCGGCCATGGAGGGGGTGCCACTCCCCATTGTCCCGGTTGGCAGGCCCGGCAGACCGCAGGCCGCAGGTATACAGCAGCCCTCCGGGGAAGGTGTTTACAAAGTCCGTCTCGAAGGGATGGATCACCGCCGGGGAATCGTACCCGTTCTTGCTCATCCAGGACATATTCATTCCCTTGTACCGCACCTGGCCGATGTCCAACCCGGTATCCGGCAGAATATCCGCTTGCAGCCCTCCCGCGGTGCATACCTCAATGACGGTGCAGCCCTTGGCCTTTCCTTCTGCCAGGGTCACCCGCCGCAGGGTATAGGCCTGGGCGGGATTGCCGATGTACCCGGCCCGTTCCAGCTCCAGCATAGCATCTCCTCCTTGTATTTGGTAAACCCATTATAGCAAGGGGCCGAAAAAAGAAATATGGGAAACCGTTCATTTTACTTTGAATTTGTTCTCGGATGTGATACAATTTTACCATCCCATTTTTGTACAGAATGTCGAGGCGGTTTTGATGGTATCCCTTTTTGATACGGAAAAGCTCCGTAACCTATTAAAAAACTTCTACGAGATCACCAAAATACGGATCACGGTATTTGACGAGACCGGGCAGGAGCTCCTCTCCTACCCCGAAGACCTTCCCCCCTTCTGCATGACTGTCCGCTCTACGGAAACCGGCCGCCTGGCCTGCGCCCGCTGCGACCGGGAGGCCTGCCGCCGGGCAGCCGCGGAGCGGACCACCCAGATCTACCTCTGCCACGCGGGCCTGACGGAGGCTGTGGCCCCCATCATCGTGCAGAACGTCCTGGCCGGGTACCTGCTCTTCGGCCACGTCTTCTCCGATACCGGCCGGGACCGGGGCTGGAAGCGGATCTCCAACTGCACGAAGGACCTGCCCATCGACCAGGAATTGCTGCGGGAGGCCATTTCCCGCCAGCCCCTTGTATCAGAAGCTTATGTAAACTCCGCCACCCAGATCATGTCCGCCGTGGCCTCCTACCTGGTGTTGGAGCGAATGGCCGTATTGCAGTCCGACCAGCTGGCCGTCCAGCTGGACGCCTTCCTCACCGCCCACTTTACGGAGGATTTCACCGCGGAGGACCTGTGCACCCACTTCTCCATCGGCAAAACCCGCCTCTACCAGCTCTCCCGCCAGCTTTACGGTCACGGCATCGCCCAGCAGGTCCGCTCCCTGCGCATCACCAAAGCCAAAGAGCTCCTGCGCGAAAAAAAGCGGCCCCTGAAAGAGGTCGCGGAAATGTGCGGGTATGGGGACTATAACTATTTTATCAGCGTGTTTACAAGAGAGGTAGGCGTGCCGCCAAGGAGGTGGGGGGAGGAAGGGCAATTGCAAGAGTAAACCGTTTGTAGGGATGATTTGCAAAATAGAGATTTGGCAAGGTGATGATCGTAGGGGACGATGCCCACATCGTCCCGAAAGGTAACAATACAAAACAGGTAGGTTGAATGGTAGACACCGAAGGCAAGCTCCTCTAGCCTTCCCCTGGGAGGGGAAGGTGGCCCGCAGGCCGGATGAGGTCGCAAAGGGCTGCGATTCTACCCAGGTAATAGCGAAAGTTTCATATCTACTTTTAACTTTAAGTGTGCATATCCTCCAACCATGGCAACCTCATCCGCCGCGACACGCGGCACCTTCCCCTCCCAGGGGAAGGCTAAGATGCGCCCCTGCGGGGGCGCTAAGCTCACCCCGTCAGCTCCCCATTTGCCGATGCATCCCCCACGCGTGAGATGGGGCAGTAAAGTGAAAATTCACTCCATTCACTATTTTCACAGTGAATAAAGTGAATTTTCACTTTTGAGGATCCACGTTGGTCTTTTCTTCTCCAATCAGCACTTCAAAATTAAACCGATCCTGTCCTACATTCCAGGCCGCACCGCATCTTCCGTCTCGATTTTCTTTCCCATTCACCTATTTTTCAGAAACCGTGCTATAATGGTTTTATGGGTTAAACGAAAGAGGTGAAGGAGAATGCAGGACATTGGAAACCTGGCCCGGGAGTTTGCTTCCTGCCAGAAGCTTTTGCTGGCACTGGGGGACGAGAACCGGCAGCATCTGATTTTGGAGATGATGCAGATGGGCCAGTGCAGCGGCGTCCGGGTGGGGGCCATTACGGAGCGGACCCATTTGTCCCGGCCGGCGGTGTCCCATCATCTGGGGATCCTGAAAGACGCCGGGCTTATCAAAATGCGCCGAGAGGGCACCAAAAACTACTATTACTTTGATGCCGACACCCAGGCCCTGGACAGCCTTTTGCAAATGCTGACCCACATTCAGGAGATCATGAAAACGCTGCCGGACAGAAGCGGCGGCGAAGGATAATTTAGGAGGAAACAATTATGGATCAGATCACAGCCATGCAGCAGCGCCACAGCGTCCGGCAGTATACGGATGCCCCCATTCCGGAGGAAACACTAAAAGCACTGAAAACGGAAATTGAAGCATGCAACCGGGAAAGCGGCCTGCATATCCAGCTGGTGGTAAACGAGCCCAAGGCCTTCGACAGCTTTATGGCCCACTACGGCAAGTTCAGCGGGGTAAAAAATTACATCGCCCTTGTCGGTAAAAAGGGCGATGCTTTGGAAGAGCTCTGCGGCTATTATGGGGAGCGCCTTGTACTGAAGGCCCAGGCGCTGGGGCTGAACAGCTGCTGGGTGGCCATGACCTTTAAGAAGATCCCCGGGGTCTTCCAGGTCGGCAAGGGCGAAAAGCTGTCGGTGGTCATCGCCCTTGGCTACGGAAAGACCCAGGGGGTAGCGCACAAGTCCAAGGCGGCGACGGATGTCAGCAATCTGACGGACCAGTCCCCTGCCTGGTTCCGGTCCGGGGTCGAGGCGGCGCTGCTGGCCCCCACGGCTATGAATCAGCAGAAATTCTCCCTGACCCAGGACGGCAGCACCGTCACCGCCAAACCCGGCAGCGGCTTCTACACCAAGCTGGATTTGGGCATCGTAAAGTACCACTTTGAAGTGGGGGCAGGGAAAGAGAATTTCTCCTGGAGGTAACATTCTGTCATTCCGAGCCAGTCCGCACACTGGCGTGGGAATCCCCCGGTTGAATGGTAGACAAACTCTTCCCCCTCCTGCATGGAGGGGGTGGCCTGCAGGCCGGGGGTGGAGGGGACCCGCTTCAAAAATAGACAGGTTCGTTGAGAAAATAAGAGTAAATCAAAGGAATACCGTTCATCTCGGCAAGGAAATATTTCGTACCGGGTCCCCTCCAC
>JBNMHR010000082.1:0-7746 GCA_050872865.1 Faecousia sp.
AGGGGGTAAGGGGATTTTCCCGCCCGTCAGCCTGTACCATTCAACCGGGGGGCTGCCACACCAGCGTGCGCGCTGGTTCGCAGCGACAGCTGTTTCTTCAGTCCGTCAAATCCCCATTTGTACCCCCCCCTTTCGCCCTCATTGGTACTTCACAAACGCCCCCAAAAAGTGTATCATATACGGGCAAGGAGGGCCACATATGGACGAAAAGGATTTTGAGCTGCTGCAGGCTCTGGCGGACTGCAAAAACATTACCAAGGCTGCGGAAAAACTGTATATTACCCAGTCGGCCCTTTCCAAGCGGATCCAGGCTTTGGAGGAGGAGCTGGGTGCCCGGCTGCTGCTGCGGAGCCGTCAGGGGGTCCGGTTTACCCCGGAGGGGGAGACCGTGCTGGAATATACCCGGCAGGCGGCGGAAGCGCTGAATAGGATGCGTGCCCGGCTGGACGAACAGCGGCAGGAGGTCTGCGGCAGCCTGAAGGCCGGGGTATCCATCAACTATGCCCTGTACCGGCTGCCGGAGATGCTGGCGGAGTACCATAAGCGGTATCCAAAGGTCCGGCTGAAGGTATCCACCGGGGAGAGCCGGGAGCTGTACCGGAAAATGCTGGAAGGGACTCTGGATGCGGCCATTTTAAGAGGAGAATACAGCTGGGATGGCCTCCGGATAGAATTATCCCGGGAGCGGGTCTGCCTGATCTGCTCCGAAGCACAGAAGGACCGGCCTTTGAGCGAATACCCCATGATCGGCCGGAAAACCGATGCCGTTTTAGAGAGCCAGACCCTCCGGTGGCTGAATGAGCAAGGGCTGTCCGGAAGGGCCCCCGGCATCTCGGTGGATTCCATCACCACCTGCGTGGAAATGGTCCGCCGGGGCCTGGGCTGGAGCATTGTGCCGGAGATCGCATTAAAAGGATTTGAAGGCCGGGTGACCCCCTGCGTCTTCGGGGACGGGACGCCCTTTGAGCGGAAGACGGCCCTGCTCTGCCGGGAGGAAAGCATGGCCCTCCCCCAGGTCCGTGCCTTTGCGGAGCTGCTACAGGAAAAGACCATATAAGAAAGGAATCAAGAATATGGAAATTCGGAAAAGCACTTTGGAGGATGTAGACCGCATCCTGGAGATTTTTGCCATTGCCAAAGGGTTTATGGATGCCCAGGGCAACACCACCCAGTGGGAACCGGGCTATCCCGGCAGGGCGGTGTTGGAGCAGGACATTGAACAGGGCAACAGCTATGTTTTGGAAGACAACGGGAAGGTCGTGGGGACCTTTGCCTTTATTCTGGGGGAGGACCCCACCTATCGGGTCATCGAGCAGGGGGCCTGGCATTCCACAAAACCCTACGGCACCATTCACCGGGTGGCCTCCGACGGCTCCGTGAAGGGCATTGCCAGGACCTGCTTTGCATATGGCCTTACGAAAGTAGATTATCTTCGCATCGATACCCATCAAAACAACCAGTCCATGCAGGCGGCCATCCGGCGGTTCGGCTTCCGGGAGTGCGGCATCATCCACGTCCGGGACGGTTCTCCCCGGATTGCCTTTGACTATTTGAAACAGTAAGTAGAAAAAAATATACTTTAACGGTTGACAAATCTGCCTCCCGGTAGTACAATTAAATCAACTTAAAAACCGGGAGGCGTTCTTTATGAGAACCAGTTTATTGATCCATTTTGATTTGCTGCCATCGGTAGAGCTGTTAAGCAACGCAGAGGCAGGCAAGCTCTTCAAGGCCATCCTGCGCTACAACGTCATGGGGGAGCTGCCGGAGAACCTGAATGCCTGCGGGGCGGTATTGTTCCAGCAGCTAAAATCCCAGCACGACCGGGACCAGCGGCGCTACGACGAGATCAGCCAGAAGCGCTCCGAGGCGGCCCAGGCCAAGCGTTCCGCGGCATCCGGCTTTTCACTGTAGCTGCATTTGTTTGCATTTGCTTGCAATTGCTTTTTCGTGGGCCTAAGAGTAAGAGGGTAAGGAAAAGGGTAAATAAGAAAAAGAATAAAAAGAAAAATAAAAATCATAGGGCCAGGGTCCGATGCCTGTAAGGGTAGGGAAAAAGGGGAGAAGGGCATGGAGCACTTGCGGTTTTTCACACCCTTGTCCACAGCTTTTCCACATTTCTTCCACAGCCATTCACAGCGTGGTGAAATAGTAGATCAGCCCATAAATGACCGATGCCCCCAGCCCATAGACGATGACGGGCCCCGCAATGGTAAACATCTTGGCCCCCACCCCCAGGATAAAGCCTTCTGTTTTGAATTCCACCGCCGGGGCGGAGATGGCGTTGGCAAAGCCGGTAATGGGTACCAATGTCCCGGCCCCGGCTGCTTTGGCAATGTCGTCATAAAGGCTCAGCCCAGTTAATAGGGCAGACAGGGCTACCAGGGTCATAGAGGCGGCGGTTCCGGCGTCCTCTTTGCTGAGGTCCAGGTTCCCGTACAGTGTGATGAGCCCCTGCCCCAAAAGGCAGATGGCCCCGCCAATGGCAAAGGCAAAAAGACAGTCCTTCCAGATGGGCGAGGGGGGCGAAATTTCTTTGACCAGCTTGGCGTATTGCTTTTGCGTCATGTGGGTGTCCTCCAAGGTGAAATATAACCGTCCACAATGAAATATTCCCCAAACGCGCAAAAAAATACATCCCTTCCGAAAAAGGGATGCGTTTATTCCCGGATGGCGGAGAGCCTGTACAGCCCGTAGCCAATGGAGGCCCCCAGGACATTTAAAATCAGGTCGTCCACATCGCAGGTGCCCACCATCAGAAGCAGCTGGGAGACTTCAATGCAGGAGACCACAATGACCACCGACAGGGCTGTCAGCCAGAATTTCCGCAGGGAAGCAAACAGCACCGGCAGAAAGCAGCCCAGGGGGACGAAGAGGAAGATATTCCCCAGAAGGTTTCTCAGGGCGATCCGCACCAGGTAGGGCCGCACCGGGGGCACCAAGAGCCTACTGAACAGATGAATGGTATGCAGCGGCCGCAGGTTCAGATGGCTGCGCAGATACTCAGGGAAGGGAAGTCCGCCCGGGTTCATCCGCCGCCCAAAAAGCAGCCACAGCATACAGGCGCAGTAAAACCCAAACAGCGTATACACCCAGGGAGGGCACCGTTTTTCCATGGCAGACTCCTTTCCGCAAAACAATAAACTTGGGCCATTATACAGGATAAATCGGAAAAAGGCAAGGGGTTGCAAAACTCAGCTCCCCCTGGGGGGAGCTGTCGCTGCAGCGACTGAGGAGGGCGTGTCCCATCGTTTTGTCATTGCTGTGCAAACACCCCGAAAAAGCATGTCGTTGCGAACCAGTGCGCACACTGGTGTGGCAATCCCCCGGTTGAATGGTAGCCGCTACAGCGAGCAGCTCATCCCCCTACAAGCCTGGAGGGGGTGCCCACCGCAGTGGGCGGGGGTGGTTGAAAGGGTTCGATATTTTGAGTGGCCGGATGAATGGAATATGTTCCATTTGGCCGTACTTTCTCAACAAAGCAATCTGTTATCGTACCGGGTCCCCTCCACCTCTGTCACTGCGTGACATCTCCTCCAGCAGGAGGCGAACAAGACGTGCCGTCCGTCGGCCTGTACCATCCATCCGGGGGATTGCCACGGCAGTGTGCGCACTGCCTCGCAATGACAGTTCGTTAATATAATATCTTTCCCCAAAAGGAGGAAACAACCATGGTAAAAGAGATCTGCAAAGACATTTTCATCCTGGGCCGTCACGCGGTCCCGGCAACGGAAGAGGACGCATCCCTGGGTCAGGACCTGCTGGACACCCTGAAGGCCAACCGGGAGCGGTGCGTGGGCATGGCAGCGAATATGGTGGGCGAACCCAAGGCCATTATTGTATTTGACGACAACGGGGCCTTGACCCTGATGTACAACCCAAAGATCCTTAAAAAAGAGGGCCCCTTCGAAACGGAAGAGGGCTGCCTGAGCTTACAGGGTACCCGGAAGACCACCAGGTTCCGGTCCATCAAAGTGGAATATCAGAACGAAAAATTCCAGAAGCGGATCAAGACCTTCAAGGATTTTACCGCCCAGATCATCCAGCACGAGTGCGACCATCTGGAAGGGATCCTGATTTGAAAACGTGATTCCCCCGGAAGGCGAAAATACCTTCCGGGGGAAAATGCAAAACTTGGATGTTTTCTTAAGCCGCCAGGTCCTGGCCCAGCAGATACTTTTTGGCGGGGGTCTTCATGAGGATAGCCCCAACCAGCAGGATCACCAGCATATCCGGCAGCATGTAGGCGCCGTTATACAGGGCGGAGTAGATCCAGGGGGTGGTCATGGTCATGTTGAAGAAGGTCTCGGGCATGTACTCGGCCCAGATGGTGGCGCCCACCACGTAGTGGACCAGAAACCTTGCCACGCAGGCAACCACGGTGGCCGGATAGAACTTGCCCTTGAAAAGCCCGGCCAGGCCTAACACGGTATAGGCAATCAGGAAGTCGCCCAGGATGCTCTGCCAGCCGATGGCGATGCCGCCTTCAAACAGGGTCTGCAAAATGGCGTGGGCGAAGCTGACCACCAGGCCCGGGCCAAAGCCCCAGCGGACGCAGTAGACGATGATGGGCAGCATGGCCAGGTCCAGAGAGCCGCCCCAGGGCATTTTGTACAGGGGCAGGAAGCTGAGGATCTCTGCCAGGGCAATGAGAACGGCGCCTTCGGTCAGGGCTTTGAGTTTTTTACGATCCATAAAGAATCCCTCCAAAGAAAATTACCGCACTGCGGCCTGTCTGGGCGGCACTGCGGTAAATGAAAACCGATGGCGCGTCTTTCCCTACGACGGTATTGACCGTATCAGGTTTGACGGGTCAGGGATCCTATCCCTATCTCAGCCGGTAAACCGGCACCCCGAAGACAAGCAATATGCGATTAAGTCGATTATACTCGATTTGGGCCAATTGTCAAGCCATTTCCAAAGCCAGCTGTTTGCCGCCCAGGATATGGAAGTGCAGATGGGGCACAGTCTGCCCGGCGTCGGGGCCGCAGTTGGATACCACCCGGTAGCCGCCCTCCAGCTTTTCCGCGGCGGCGATCTGGGGGATGACCTCAAAAATGTGGGCCACCACAGCGCTATTATCCGGGGTGACGCCGTTGCAGCCGGAAATATGGGTCTTGGGGATCACCAGGATATGGGTGGGTGCCTGGGGGTTAATATCCCGGAAGGCGAAGACGGTTTCGTCCTCATACACCTTGGTGGAAGGAATTTCCCCGGCAATGATCCGGCAGAAAAGACAATCATTCATGATTTATACCTCCTGAAAAATTACATTCCAAATACGTGAACGCCAACGTGGCTGACCGTGGCCATGATGACGGCGGCAATGATGACGCCCAGGGTCACAGACAGGGCAGTTTTTTTGATGCCCAGGTCCAGAAAGCTGGCCCCCAGGGTCCCGGTCCAGGCGCCGGTACCGGGAATGGGCACGCCCACAAAGGCGATGAGGGCCACCATCAGCCCGAACCGGCCGAACTTGCCGCTGGCCAGCTTCCGCCCGGCGGCCTCGCCCTTATCGTGGCCAAACCGGCAGATGCCCCCGATGATGGGTTTATCCAGGCCCCAGATCAGGAACTTCCGGGCGAAGAGATAGATAATGGGCACCGGCACCAGGTTGCCCACGGCGCACACCGCAATGGACGTCATGGTATCCAGCCCCATGCCAATGGCAATGGGGATCGCCCCCCGCAGCTCCAGCAGGGGCACCATGGAAATAAAGAACACAGATAAGTATTTTAGAAACATTACATCACCAAATTCAAAAATTCCTATAAAACAAATCGTATTGTAGCATATTTGAACAGGGGATGCAATGGGGTGGGTGGATTAAATTTTTTTGAAGGCAAAAACACGCTGCAAAGCCAAAACCTTGCAGCGCGTTTTTAACTCAGGCCGTTTTCGCTTCCTTGATCACCACATAGCCGTCCACCAGATTGGCTTTCTCCAGGGTACCCTCCACGGCTACCTGGCGCTCCATCAGGTCGGTGAGGACGATGACGCCATCCTTGTTTTCGATGGTCATGACATTCTTCATGATGATGTCCTCAGGCTGTAAATTGTTGCGATAAACTGTAGAAAGACACATGGTGCTTCCTCCTTTTTTACTCTGCCAGGCTCTGCAGGACCACAGACAGGCGCATGTTGCCCTTTTCAAAGTCGGACACGGCGGCGCAGACCTGCTCGTAGGCGGTGTGGTTGCCGGCCTCGTCCAGCTTCTTGGCCAGCTCTGCCAGCTCCTTGGCATGGGCGGCGTTGTGGCCCACCATGTACTTCATCAGGGCGGTCAGCTCCTCCATGGGGGTGTGCTCACAGGTGCCGCAGTCGTGGCCGCAGTCATGGCTGTGCTCATGGCCGCAGTCGTGGGAATGGTTGTGCTCCCCCTCGTGGGTGTGCTCGTGGGTATGGACAGTGCCGTCGGCATGGGTATGGGTGTGCTCATGGGCACCGCCGGAGATATGATCGTGATCCAGATGCATGATAAGGATCCTCCTTTTGATAATTTTGTATTTATTATAACAGTGTAGGGGAGGAATGTCAAAGTATTTCTGCAAAGGGAGAGTTATCTGTGTCATTGCGAGACAGTCCGCAGACTGTCGTGGCAATCCCCCGGTTGAATGGAACAGGCTGATGGGCCTGTGAAAATCCCTCCCCTCTCCAGGCTTGGAGAGGGGAAGGGGATGCTTGCCTTTGGCAGCCTAAAACCTTGGGGGATTGCCACACCAGTGCTGCGGCACTGGTTCGCAATGACACAGACAAATCCTTATTTGCCTTAGAAAGCCTTGTGTTCTTCCGGAGAAAGTGGTATGATTTTTTACAAGATCAGAAGATAGGCGGTGAAAAAATGCTGGCATTTCTAAAGTATCTGTTTGAAAAGCTCAAAGCCCTGTTTCATAAAGAAAAGCCCCTTCCCCAGGCGGTGCTGCCGGATGAGACGGAAGAGGCCCTGACCCATGTAGATTGGGAACACCGGGATGTTCTGGTGGGCTCCTTCCGGAACCCGGCCCAGTTTCAGGTCTGCATGGAAAAGAAGTTCTATTATATCCCGGCGGATCTGGTGGAAGAATGGGATAGGCCCATCCACTACATTGCCGCCTTCCGGACCCCCAGAATGTTCCGGGAGAAGCCGGGAATTTGGTATTACGGAAAAGTCCTGGAAGAAAGGATGGTCCCCAGAAGCAGCATCCGGGAGGTGCCCCAGACCCATGGAGCCCCGGAGGACCAATATTACCGGTACGAACTGGAAAAATGGATCCCCCTGGAAAAGCCGATCCTGCCCAAAGAAGCGGCCTTTGTAAGGGATTTTACCAACCTGTTCCTGCTGGAAAATGCCCAATATGTACCGGAGCTGCTGCTTTCCTCCGAAGAGGAGTTCCGGCTGTATACGGAATTAAAGCGCCGGGAAGGGAAGCGCAGCCCCGGGTTTGCTCTGGGAGAAACAAAGGTGTATCTGGACGGGAAGACCATCCGTCTTTGCCTGGAAAAGGGTGCGGAAAGTAAGTGCAGCGTGCAGGACTTCGAAAAGCGCCCGGTGGCTGCTTTTCGGAAGCTGTATGAGCAGGCTTATGGGGCGGTACGGTTGGGGGATGAATAGGTGCATAAACAGGGATTTGTACGATTAAGGATGTCGCTGCGAACCAGTGCGCACACTGGTGTGGCAGCCCCCCGGTTGAATGGTATAGGCTGACGGGCGGAAATCCCCTTGCCCCCTCCTGCATGGAGGGGGTGGCCCGCAGGCCGGGGGTGGAG
>JBNMHR010000083.1:0-7417 GCA_050872865.1 Faecousia sp.
CCCCTCTCCAAGCCTGGAGAGGGTGGCCCGCAGGCCGGGTGTGGTTGGTGACTCGGTACGACAATAGATAGGTTTGTTGAGAAAATACAGCTAAATATAGCAAGTTTCGTTCATCCAGCAGCTCAGAAAATCGTACCTTTCCAACCACACCCGCCCACTGCGGTGGGCACCCTCTCCAAGCTTGGAGAGGGGAGGGGCTCAGAGACGGTGGGCTTCTACGTTCAACCGGGGGATTGCCACGCCAGTGTGCGCACTGGCTCGCAATGACAGCTCGTGCCCCATGCCTTTTGGGCATATCTCACGATGCCAAAGAAACAATTGCCATTTTCCCCCGCCGTGCTATAATAAAAGAAAAACCCCAAAGGAGTGTTTCCTATGCAAGAAAAAATCACCCAAACCGCCGGGCGGGCACAGCTGGGGGAGTTTGCGCCTCTGTTTGCCCACCTGAATGACGATGTGCTGTTTGGCGAAGTGTGGAACCAGGAGGCCCTGGATGTCAAGACCAAGTGCATCCTGACGGTCACCGCTCTGATGGCTTCCGGCATCACCGATTCTTCTCTTGGCTATCACCTGCAGAACGCCAAGGCCCATGGGGTGACCAAGGAAGAGATCGCCGCCATTATCACCCATGTGGGTATGTACGTGGGCTGGCCCAAGGCCTGGGCCGTGTTCCGGCTGGCCAAGGAGGTCTGGAACGGGGAGAAGACCGCCCAGACCGAGAAGGAAGCCTACGAAAACAGCATCTTCTTCCCGGTGGGCGCCCCCAACGACGGCTTTGCCAAGTACTTCATCGGCCAGAGCTACCTGGCCCCGGTATCCAAGACCCAGGTGCCCATTTTCAACGTGACCTTTGAGCCGGGCTGCCGGAACAACTGGCACATCCACCATGCCACCACCGGCGGCGGCCAGATGCTCATCTGCGTGGGCGGCCGTGGCTTCTACCAGGAGTGGGGCAAGGCGCCCGTGGAGATGCTGCCCGGCACCGTGGTGAACATCCCCGCCGGAGTCAAGCACTGGCACGGCGCCGCTGCAGACAGCTGGTTCAGCCACCTGGCCATCGAGGTCCCCGGCCAGGGTACCAGCAACGAATGGTGCGAGCCCGTGGACGACGAACAGTATTTAAAAGCCGTCCGGCAGGGGTAATATTTTAAGAATCACAAGCCTTTCCTCCAAATCGGGGGAAAGGCTTTTTTCGTTGGTGAAAATCCCCTGCCCCCTCCATGCAGGAGGGGGAATGGGGATTTCCCTTCGGTGCCTATCATTCAACCAACCTGTTTTGTATCGTGACGCTTCGGGACGATGTGGGCATCGGCCTCAAAAATCGGATGTCATTGCGAAACAGTCCGCAGACTGTTGTGGCAATCCCCCGGTTGAATGGTATAGGCTACAACGTTTAGAGCTCTTGTCCCTCTCTAAGCTTGGAGAGAGTGAATGCTCAGAAATGGTAAGTTTGTGCGCTCATCCGGGGGGTTGCCACGCCAGTGTGCGCACTGGCTCGCAACGACATCCGATTTTTTTGACTGGCACCATTCAAACAGAGGATGCCAAAAATGGCAGTACATTCCTTTTCTAGGTGGAACTTTTTACGCCCTAATTCGCCGTACATATCCCGTAACCATACGTTTCTGGCGGCTGGCAGCCGCCGCTACAGAACGTTCACTTTATTTCTGCCGCATTTTTTAAAATTCTACATCGAAATGAGAAAATACCTGTTGACATTGCCTATTGCCTAAAATATAATGTTTCTATAGGGATAGGCAAACTCTTTTTACATTATGGACTTATGTCCACGACCTTTGAAAGGAGCTGTTTGTTATGACGCGAAAGAACCGACTGTATAGGGTGCTGGCGCTGATCCTGTGCCTGTGCCTGACGGCGCCTTATCTGCCGGTGCCGGGCCATGCGGAGGGCTGCGGGCATGTGCATGGGGAAGGCTGCTACCAGGAAGTGACTCAATGCGTCCATGCCCACGGGGAGGACTGCTGGTCGGACCCCGAGGCGAAGGATGCCGGGGAGGAGCCGGACGCCTGCGCCCATGTTTGCGGGGAGGATACCGGCTGCGTGACCAAGGAGCTGAATTGCCCCCACGTCCACGACGACACCTGCGGCGAACAGCTCCAGGAGGAGCCGGAGCCCGAACCGGAAGAGCCGGAACCCGAAGAGCCCCCAAAAGAGGAACCCCAGGAGCCCAAGAACGAAGAACCCAAGCAGGAAGAGGAGAACAGATCTTTGGTGATCTCCCGGTGGGAATGGGTAGATGAGGAAAAAATCCTGGACCCGGAGACGGGGGTACTGTGCCTATCCTCCGAAGAACCGATCCTGTTTGAGCAGGTTGCAGAGCTGCTGCCCAAGGCCATTCTGGCCACCGTCGGCGAAGAAGCCCAGACCATTCCCCTGGACCATTGGGACCCTCAGGATTATCCCCAGGAGACCGGCGCCAACTCCGGAAGCTACTTAATAGAAGCCACCCTGCCGGAAGGGTATACCCTGGCCGAAGATGCCGCCCCTCTGACCCTGCACCTGGAATTCGCCCAGGCCCAGGCGCTGGTGGAGTGCGGGCATGAGAATGTGAATATGGATACCGGTATGTGCAAGGATTGTACGGCACAGGTGTATGAGGCGAAGATCGGGGATAAGGGGTATGCTACGCTGAAGGAGGCGCTGGAGGATGCCCAGACGGAGGAGAACGAGGGCTGCACGGTGACGGTGCTGTGTAATGTGTCTGAAGGCACTGGTTACTATATTCGTGGAGGCTTCTTTACGCTGGATTTGAATGAGAAGATTCTTTATGGAGGTGTTGATCTGAGCGGAGGAGAACTGACTATTCGGAATGGGAACATAGCCTCAGCTTTTCAATGCTTTTGTGTGAACGGAGGAACGTTGAAAATCGAATCTGGTCATTACGGTGGCAATGGAACAGCCTATGCGATTTATTACGTAGAAGGGACTGTCCTTATTTCTGGGGGTGAGTTCTCTGGCAGCGTTAAAACGTTTTTCACCATACAAAATAAGCCTATCTCAGACTTCCTTGCAGACGGAAAAGCCTTTTATTCCACACCAAGCATAGCGGAAGAAAGCATAGTAGATGCATCCGGTAGTGAAGTGCGGGGCAAAGTTTATGTCCTTGACCACGTCGATAAATACGAACCCGTCGGCGACGGCACCTATAAATGCGCCTGCGGCCGGGTTTGTGACCACACCAAGGCCAATATGGAAACCGGCACATGCCTCTGCGGGCAGAAGCAGCTGTATGAGGCGAAGATCGGGGATACCGGGTATGCCACGCTGGGGGAGGCGATGGATGCGGCCCAGGAAGACGGGAACAAGGGCTGCACGGTGGTAATGTTGTGTGATTGTGACTATCAGCGAGACTTTATAATTACGAAGGGTGTCTTTACGCTGGACTTGAATGAAAAACGTCTTAGCATGTTGGGGTCTATTCGAGTGGATGGCGGAGAGCTGACTGTTCGGAATGGTGAGATCCACGGCTTCAAATACTTTGCTCTTCACGAGAATGGTGGAACGCTGAAAATTGAGTCCGGGTATTTTACTTCCGAGGATCCTCTCCGTGGTGGACTTGGACTGATTTCCACTATAGGAATGACGGATATTTCCGGGGGGGAGATTCGATAAAATAGCCATTTATAGTGGTTTAAGTGCAGAAATAATTGGATATGTTGTGGATATTCTGGCAGACGGAAAAGCCATTTATTCAAAACCAGAGGGAGGAGAAGAGAACCTGGTAGACGCTTCTAAGACGCAAGTGTCGGGGGATCTCTATGTTCTTCCGCACACCGATACCTATGATGCGAAAACCGGCAAATGCCCCTGCGGCCGCTGCAAGCATAATATAGACATGACCACCGGCCGGTGCAGCAGCTGCCAGAGCCAGGTGTATCTGGCGAAAATCGGGGATACCGGGTACGCAAAAATGGATGCGGCGTTGACCGCGGCACAAAGAGATGCGAATAAGGGCTGCACGCTGACGATGCTGTGTAATGTTTATTCAGAACGTGCTTCCTATGCCATTTCCGGCGGCGACTTTACGTTGGACTTGAACGGAAAAACTGTGTCTGGTGTCGCAACAAATCCAATCATTGAGATCAGTGGCGGTGTGTTGAAGGTTGTAAATGATGGATGTGTAATCAACAAGTTTGATTCTATGGTCAAGACTTCGCCTGTGATAAAGTTAAATGCGGGAAAGCTATCAATCGCTGCAAATCTTACAAGTGAAGCGAATGTTGCGATTGAGGCTGCGGGCGGTATTTTGGAAATTACCGGTGGAGAATTCGTTTCTTCACGTGGACCCTTTTCGTTACAGGCCGCATCGACAGCGAATGTATGTATTTCTGGAGGCAGTTTCAGCGCGGGAATCAAATCAGATGGACAAACTGTGATCGATTTGATAGCCGACGGGTATGCGGTTTACGATGGAGACACGATTGTTGATGCTTCTGTGGATGCAATATCTAGGGATATTTCCGTCAAAGAGCATCCCACCCACACCTACAACGCCACCACCGGCAAATGTCCCTGCGGCCGGACCTGCAAGCACACCGACGTAGACATGACCACCGGCAAGTGTGCTGCCTGCCAGAAGCAGCTGTACGTGGCGAAGATCGGGGATACCGGGTATGCCACGCTTCAAGCGGCTTTGCTTGATGCGGAGAAGGCAGAGAAGAAGGGATGCACGGTAACCATGCTGTGCGATGTGGAGATAAGAAGCCCTGTAAGTGATGGCAATGGGCAGTTTGTCTTTGATTTAAACGGAAGGAATCTGACAATTACAGGTTGGGGCTGGCAAATTATTGGTGATATAACCATTGTGACATCTGTAGCTGGCGGAAAGGTGACGGAATCAACATACGCCACTCTTGCTGTGCTTATGGTTGATAGCGGAAAACTGACAATCAAAAGCGGAGAGTTTGTATCTAATACAGAACGGCTGACTTGGGGTACAACTATTCTTTCTGGCGGCGTTTTTACGGGATCCTCTTCCATTAGAATTAGCGCTACTCCCGCGGCAGAGCTGTTGGAGGATGGATATGCGTTCTATTCCGATGCGGAAGGCAGCAATATTGTAGATGCTTCTGGGGATACATTGTCTGGTACCGTTTATGTTTTGCCCAACCATCCTACCCATACCTATGATCCAACCACCGGCAAATGCCCCTGCGGCCGGACTTGCGCACACACCAACGTAGACATGACCACCGGCAAGTGTGCTGCCTGCCAGAAGCAGCTGTACGTGGCGAAGATCGGGAATACCGGGTATGCCACGCTGGAGGAGGCGCTCACGGATGCCCAGCAGCATACGGATCGGAATACGGATTGCACGGTGACGATGCTGTGTGATTACATTGGCAACAACGCTATTGAGATTTTCAGCGGCATCTTTACGCTGGATTTGAATAAAAAAATTCTTAAAATAGTAAAAGGAATCCAACTGAAGGGTGGAGAACTGACTCTTCGAAATGGACAAGTTGTGGCTGATGAATCTGCAGTATACGTGAAAAATGGAACCCTGAAAATTGAGTCTGGAAGTTATAATAGTGGAATGGCTTGTGGACTTTTAAAAGAGGGGGGAACCGTTATTATTTCCGGGGGAGAATTCTTTAGTATTAAGAATGCAATTAAGATTACAACAAATGAGTCTGTTGTGGAACTCATTACAGATGGAAAAGCCATTTTTAAATACGGTGCCCATATCGATGATTGTCTAGTGGATGCATCAGGGACAGCACTACCGTCTGATGGATGTATTTATCACGTTGAAGACCATCCCACCCATACCTACAACGCCACCACCGGCAAATGCCCCTGCGGCAGGACCATCCCCCAGGCGACACTGGATACGGCCCCCGCGGCAGCAAATCTTACCTACAACGGCCAAGCCCAGAATCTGGTAGAACCCGGCGTCGCCACCGGCGGCAAGCTGATGTATTCCCTGGCGGAGAACGGCACCTATACAGAAACCGTCCCCACGGGGAAAAAGGCGGATACCTATACGGTGTGGTACTACGTTTTGGGCACGCCCGGGAAATACTACAATACCGAAAAGCAGAGCCTGACCGTGACCGTCGGCAAGAAGGACCTGACCCCCGTGGTCACCATCCAGGATCAGGACTTTGACGGGACCAAGGAAGTAAAGCACTTCACCGTGGCCCTGGAGGGGAAAGAAGACGGGGACGACCTGACCTACACCCTGGGTACCCTGGAATTTGACGCCACCATCCCCGGCACCCGGACGGCCAGCCTCACCGGCACCCCCGAGCTGAAAGGCAAGGACGCCGGGAACTACAACCTGAAAGCCCCCACCGGCCTGACGGGCAAGATCAAGGCCACCGCCCGCTACCTGGACGTAACGGACAGCCTGCCAAACGCCGATACCGTCACCATTGACGGGGAGGAATATCAGGTGAAAGTGGAAAGTGGAAAGTGTTATGTAATTTTACCGGATACCGGAAATTTGCTGACGGTGTACACCTACCAGACAAACGCGGATAACAAAACCTATCCGGATACGATGCGGGTATTTGCCATCGATCGGCAGGATACCGGCAGCACCCTGGCGGAGATCCCGGAATTTGAGAACCTGCTTACCTACGAGGGCTGCTCCATCCGGCTGAACGGGACCAAGGGCATCCGGATGATCACCTCCATCGATCAGGCCAAGAAAAAGGCGTTGGTCAATTCCGACCTTGCAGGCTACACCCTGGTAGAATACGGCACCGTCATCACCCGGGAAGGCACCCTGGGCGGGAAAACGCTGAATCTGGGTACCGGCAAGAGCAACTACGCCTACAGCAGGGCCAACAAAAAGGACCCGGTCTTCAAAACGGAAAACGGCCGGATCCAGTATACCAACGTCCTGGTAAACTTCCAGCCTGCGGACTACAAAACCGACCTGGTGCTGCGGCCCTACATCAAGCTCCGGGATGCCAGCGGAAACGAAGTGGTCCTCTACGGCGGCACCGTAACGAGGAGCATCTACTACATTGCCCAGCAGAACATTAACGATTACAAGCCGGGCAGCGCGGGGTATAAGTATTTGCAGGAGATTCTGGGGCAGAAATAAGGCGTTCGCCCTTTCTGGCGGCTATTGGCCGCCCGAAAGGGGACGATGCGAAATGGGTAGGTTGGATGGTACAGCCCGAAGGGGTGCCCCTTACCCTCTCCAAGCTTGGAGAGGGTACCCACCGCAGTGGGGGGGTGTGGTTGGAAAGGTTCGATATTTTGACCCGTTGGATGAAAGGTTTGCGCTGACGGGTGTACTTGTCTTCCTCCTGCTGGAGGAAGGACAGAAAATCCGCCGCTCCGTCGCACGGATTTTCAGGATGGTGAAGGGGACCCCTTGCCACCTTATACAGCTTCCGATAAACGGTAGGTGCCTAAGTCCCATTCACCGAAGTGCATC
>JBNMHR010000084.1:0-7351 GCA_050872865.1 Faecousia sp.
ATATTTCCTTGCTAAGATGGATGGGATTTCTTTGATTTACCATTGTTTTCTAAACAAACCGATCTATTTTTGAAGCGGGTCCCCTCCACCCCCGGCCTGCGGGCCACCCCCTCCACGCAGGAGGGGGCAAGGGGATTTCCAACCCAGTCAGCTATCCCATCCAACCGGGGGGCTGCCACACCAGTTTGCGAACTGGTTCGCAGCGACATTCTGAACCCTACAACTCCTCATTTGCCGATCCATCCATATTTAATAAGGAGAATGATACTATGTCAACACCACTATTCGAAGTCTGCGTCGAAAACTACGCTTCTGCCCTGGCGGCGAAACAGGGCGGGGGAGACCGGGTGGAGCTTTGCGCCAACCTGGTGATCGGGGGCACCACCCCGTCGGAATTTCTGTTTGCCCAGGTTCGGGACGAGATCGGGATCCCGGCCAATGTGCTGATCCGGCCCCGGTTTGGAGACTTTCTGTATACGGAAGAAGAGTTCCGGCAGATGGAAGGGGAAATCGCTCGGTTCCGGGACCTGGGGGCCAACGGCGTGGTCATTGGAGCCCTGACTGCAGACGGGGACCTGGATATAGAGCATTTAAAGCCCCTTTTAAAGGCCGCCGGAACCATGCAGGTGACGCTGCACCGGGCCTTTGATATGGCGCAGGACCGGGAAAAGGCCCTGCAGCAGGCCATCGACCTGGGGTTTACTACTGTTCTGACCTCGGGCGGCCTGAGCAGTGCGGCAAAGGGCGCGGAAGCCCTGGCGGCGCTGAACGAGCAGGCCCGGGGCCGCATCCGCCTGATGGCCGGTGCCGGGGTAAACGCCGGGAATATTCGTACACTGTATGAGAAAACCCGCATCACCGCCTACCATGGCTCCTGCCGGACCGGTGCCATGGAAAGCGGAATGCGGTACCGGAACCCCAACGTGAACATGGGCCTGCCCGGGCTATCCGAATACGAGCTGTTCCGGACGGATGTACAGGAGGTAAAGCGCTGCGTGGAGGTGGTGCGGGGATTAAAGGGGTGATAAACTCTGCTCCCCCTCTGGGGGAGCTGTCGCCGCAGCGACTGAGGAGGGCCGTACCGACGATATGTCATTGCGAGCCAGTGCGCACACTGGCGTGGCAATCCCCCAAGGTTTTAGACTGTCTGCAGGTCGAGCATCCCCTGCCCTCTCCAAGCTTGACAATGTCATCAACCTAAGAGAAATCTGCCTTTTTCGCGTAGGGGCCGATGCCTACATCGGCCCGAAAGGTTGGATTTTATAGTACGAACGAAGCATCCCCATTCGTCGGCTTCGGTGCGATGTGGGCATCGCCCCCTACGAGTAGAATCCTTAAGTTGATGACATTGCCAGGGTTGGAGAGACCCACCGCAGTGGGGGTGTGGTTGAAAAGGTACGATATTTTGAGTAGTTGGATAAATGGTATTCCTAAATATGCCCTTATTTTCACAACAAATCTATCTATTATCGTGCCGTGTCCCCAACCACACCCGGCCTGCGGGCCACCCTCTCCAGGCTTGGAGAGGGGATGGGGTTGCTCGCTGTAGCAGCTACCATTCAACCGGGGGATTGCCACACCAGTCTGCGGACTGGTTCGCAATGACATCCGTTATTTTGGTGCGCCCGTTCTCGATGACAGTTCGTCAACTCCCTATTTTACATCTCTCCGAACTTGTCGTTTAAACTGTCGGAGACCTTCCAGGCCACATCCTCCATCTTGTTGGCGGCCTTTGCGGCCAGACGGCGGGTGGGGTTATTGCGGGGCATCATCAGCACCGCCACCATGCCGGCGGCGGCGCCGATGCCAGCGGAAATGGCCCATCCTTTTGCTCCCATGGCATTTCGCTCCTTTCTTTGTTGGTTGGAGCTAGTATGCCCGGGGATGGGGAAAACATAAATGGATTTTTACGGATTGGTGCCCATGCCCGTGCCGTTGCCGGTACCGTTATTTGTGCCGTTATCGGTACCGTTATCCGTGGCATCCGTGGTCAGGGGGCCGTTGCCGTTATCCGTGGTGGGGTCCGTTGCTACCGTGGTAGAGATGGTAGTGTTTTCCGTGGCCGCCGTGGTGGGCTGGGTAGCGGGGGCGGTGGTGGCCGCGGTGGTGTCTGTTACGTTTCCGCCACGGCAGCCGGTGAGGCACAGGAGCAGCGCAAAAGCCAAGAAAATACTGATCGCCTTTTTCATTTTTCATTCCTCCAAAAATTTCTTCCGTTGGACGCTCAAAATCCGGTCACTTTAAGGCCGGGCGGGCATCCTGCAATAGTATTCCCAAAATGCGGCCTGTTAGACGGGAAAAAGCTGCATAG
Source organism: Faecousia sp. (assembly GCA_050872865.1). GTDB lineage: Bacteria > Bacillota > Clostridia > Oscillospirales > Oscillospiraceae > Faecousia. Next base: position 2,312 of record JBNMHR010000084.1, read on the forward strand.
AATCGTGAAAATAAAAAGTTTTCCGATTTGTGGTTGCTATTTTTCACGCTTTCTAGTATAATTGACGTGCGTGAAAATATACGGCGTTCAATGGGGAGCGTCTGGGGCCGGGTGCGGCAATCTCCCGGCTCAAGGGGTGCGCCCTTGCAAAAGCGCCAGAAGAAGGAGTTTTCGATTATGAAGAAACTGACCGTCAAAAAGGATGTCCCCTGTATGGCCTGCCTGGAGTGCGTCCGCGCCTGCTCCACCATGTTCTACAAAGAGTTCAACGAGGACTACAGCTGCATCCGCATCGTCGCCAAGGGGGATGGGGCCAAGCCCAACGTGTGCATTCAGTGCGGCAAGTGCATGAAGGCCTGCGAGCACGATGCCATCACCCAGAACCCCAAGACCGGTGTGTACATGATCAATCGTAAGAACTGCGTTGGCTGCGGCAAGTGCGTAGAGGCCTGCCCCATGAAGGTCATGGTCCTGAAGCCCGAGAACCCCGCCTCCAAGTGCATCGCCTGCGGCGCCTGCGTCAAGGCCTGCCCAATGGGTGTGCTGGAAGTCGTGGAAAAGTAAACTCCCTACCGCAATTGGGCGGCCTGCGGGCAGCCCAATTGCTTTTTTGGAGAGCCTATGTGAAGGAACCAATGGGAACAGTGATTTCTTCCCCTGGGCTTCCCGGATATTTGTAAAACAACTATTGGAGGATATACTATGCGCAATGGAGGACATTTTTTGGCCCCCGAACCGGAAAAGAAAGGAAAACCCTGGGTCAAGGTGCTGCTGATCGTTCTGGCGGCGATTTTGCTTCTGGGCGCCGTAGGTTACGGGTTTTATTTGTCCAAACTCAATAAGATCAAACGGCCGGAGTGGGGAGATAACAACCTGTCGTCGGATGATCTGGCGGGGCTTTTGGTAGAGGATCCCACGGAAACAACGGCAGCAACCGAACCTACGGAGACCACCGCACCCAAGCCCACCGAGCCGGACTACGGAACCACCGGAAAGATCCTGAATGTGCTGCTGGTCGGTCAGGATGCCCGGGAAGGGGAGGACAGCAAGAATGCCGACACCATGATCCTGGTATCCGTCAACAAGGAGACCAAGAAGATCACCATGATCTCCTTCCTGCGGGACAGCCTGGTGTATATCGATAACTTTATGGATAAGGACGGCATCACCCACAACGGCCGGACCAAAATGACCCTGACCTATGCCCTGGGCTATAAGTGGGGCAACGCCTTTGAGATGATCGATGGCGTCATCGAGCGGAACTTTGGCGCAAAGGTGGACTACAACATTGAAGTGGACATGGATGCCTTCGATGCCTGCATCAATGCCCTCCACGGTGTGACCATCACCCTGGATGAGGATGAGGCCAAGTATATGAACGACTACTTCAAACAGTACGACGACCGTACCTTTGAAGTTGGCGACAACCTGGTGGATGGCTGGGCGGCGGAGGTCTATGTCCGGACCCGCCACGCCAACAACGGCGACAACGACTTTAACCGCACCGACCGGCAGCGGGCCGTCATCGCCCAGGTGCTGGAAAAGGTAAAGAGCATGAGCCTGCTGGAGATCAACAGCCTGGTAGACGAATTGCTCCCCTATGTGACCATTGATATGACCAATACGGAAATTACCAATTGCATCACAGAGCTGCTGCCGCTGCTGCCCCAGATGACCCTGGAATCCATCCAGTGTCCCAACGAGGATATGGACCGCCGGGGCAAGATCGTGGACCTCTTCGGCGACGGCATCGAACACAGCGTGCTGCTCTTTGATGAAGTAAAGGCAAAGAAGATCGTTACCAAAATTACGGAAGCGGACTAAGGCTTCCCGGTTCAAAAGGAGATAAAACCAAATGGCAAAAGGCGGACGTTTTTTACAGCACGAGGAGCCCAAAAAGGGAAAGGCCTGGAAGCGGGTAGTGCTGGTGGTATTGGCTGTGGTGCTGCTTCTTGGCGGCATGGGCGCCGGATTTGTGTATTCCAAAATGAATAAGATCCAGCGGGCGAAAACCGGCGAGAATCAGCTGACAGACGAAAAGCTGGCAGGTCTTCTGGTAGAGGATCCTACCGAAGAGACGGAGGCCACTACGGCCCCCACCGAGACCACCGTACCCAAAGAGACCACCCCGGACTGGGGCAAGATGGGCAAGGTCATTAATGTTTTGCTCATCGGCCAGGATGCCCGGGAGGGGGAAGAGAGTAAGAACGCGGATACCATCCTTCTGCTCACCGTCAATAAGGAGACCAAGAAGATCACCATGACCTCCTTCCTGCGGGACACCTATGTGACGGTAAACGATGTGGTGGATGCCAACGGCAAGAGCCACAGCGGTTCTACCAAGCTGAACCTGACCTACGCCCTGGGCTACAGCTGGAGCGACAGCGTAGGCGCCATGTCCGTTCTGGACCAGGTCATCAAGAACAATTTCGGCCCGGAGGTAGATCACAACATCGAAGTGGATATGGATGCCTTCGATGCCTGCATCAATGCCCTCCACGGCGTGACCATCACCCTGGATGAGGACGAGGCCAAGTATATGAACGACTACTTCAAGGAGTACGACGACCGTACCTTTGAGGTAGGCGACAACCTGGTAGACGGCTGGGCCGCGGAGGTATACGTCCGGACCCGTCATGCCAACAACGGCGACAGCGACTTTAACCGCACCGACCGCCAGCGGGCAGTGGTGGCCCAGGTGCTGGAAAAGGTAAAGAACATGAGCCTGCTGGAGATCAACAACTTGGTAGACGAGCTTCTGCCCTATGTGCTCACCGATATGACCAATACGGATATGACCAACTATATTACAGAGCTCCTGCCCATCCTGCCCCAGATGACCCTGGAGTCCATCCAGTGCCCCAACGAGGAGATGGACCGGTGGGGCGAACTGAAGGACATTTTCCACGACGGCGTGGAGCACAGCATCCTGCACTTTGATTCCACCAAGGCTAAGAACATTCTGGTGCCTATTACGGAGTGCGACTGATGGTAAATGTATTGCTCATCAACATTCCCCGGATGGACAAGCGGCTGAAGATCGCCGCCATTGCCAATCGGCTGGGACTATCCGTAAAGACCGTAGGCTCCGCCGATTTCGGGAAAGCCATCGGCACCCTGGCAGGCCTCCCCGAAACCTACCCGGAAGGGGAGGGGACGCCCTTTGAAGACGAAATGCTGGTACTCTGCGGCATAGAAGAAAGGACCTTCCACCAGTTTCTTTCCCAGCTCCGGAGCCAGAAGGTGCCCGTGACCCTGAAAGCCATGCTCACCGAGCACAACGCCTCCTGGTCCGTATCTGCCCTCCACCAGGCCATCCTGGAGGAGCACCGGGCCATGCAGAAGGGGTTCAAGAGCCCCCATCAGAAGTAAACAGAAACGCTCTGTCGTTCCAAACCTGAACCGGTAGGAATGGCAGAGCGTTTTTTTTACAATATCACATCGAAATGATCCCAAAGGCATTTGCCACGGAGCTGATCAGGATAATGGCGGCGAAGAAGGGGCACAGGAAGCGGATCATCAGGTTGAAGACCTTCTTCCGGCGGAAGGTGCCCTCTCCCTGGAGGACTTCTTCTTCGATTTTCTGAACGCCGATGACCTTGGACACCAGAATGCAGATGGCGATGGCGGCGATGGGCATCATGACGGAGTTGGTCAGAAAGTCAAAGAAGTCCAGAAACTGCATGCCGATGATGGTAACATTGCTCCAGGGCCCGTAGCCCAGGCAGGACAGGGTGCCCAGGAGCAGCATGGATAGCCCCATGATGGCCGTGGCCTTCTTCCGGTCCCAGCCCAGCTCGTCCTGCAGGGTAGAAACGGCGCTTTCCGTCAGGGCGATGGAGCTGGTCACGGCGGCAAAGAGTACCAATAGGAAGAACAGCACGCCGATGACGGTGCCAAAGCCCATGGAATCGAAGACCTTGGGGATGGTGATGAACATCAGGGCAGGGCCTGCGTTCAAAGAATCCGGGTCGCCGCCGGAGAAGGCGAAGACCGCGGGGATGATCATGAGACCGGCCATAATGGCAATGGCGGTATCGAAAATCTCCACATTCTGGGTAGAGCCCTCAATGGATACGTTTTTCTTCATATAGGAGCCGAAGGTAATGAGAATGCCCATGGCGATGGACAGAGAATAGAACATCTGCCCCATGGCGGTGACCACCGTCATCCAGGAGAAGTTTTTGGGGTTGGGTACCAGGAAATACTTGACGCCCTCCAAAGCCCCGGGCCTGGTAACGGAGTAGGCGGCAATGACAACGGACAAAACCACCAGCACCGGCATCATCTTTTTGGATACCCGCTCAATGCCGTTTTCTACGCCTGCAAAGATCACCGCCAGGGTCATGAAAATAAAGACGATGAAGCACAGCTCCGTGGAAAGACCGTTGGAGATGAACGCGGAAAAATAGCCGTCGGCAGCCAAAGCATGGCTGTGGCCCAGCAGGTACTCCACCAGGTACTTGATGACCCAGCCGCCGATGACGGAATAGTAGGGGACGATCAGAATGGGGATAATGGCGTTGCTCCAGCCCCCGAACCGGAAGCCGAAGGAGGAGCCAAAGGAAGCAAAGGCGCCTACAGGGCTCTTTCGGGTCATGCGGCCCAGGCAGGTTTCCGCTACGATCATGGTATAGCCGAAGGTCAGGGCCAGAATAATGTAGATCAGCAGAAAAATGCCGCCGCCGTACTTGGCAGCGAGATATGGGAACCGCCAGATGTTCCCCAGGCCCACCGATGCCCCGGCCGCGGACAGTACAAAGCCCAGCTTGCCGGAAAAGGCGCTTCGCTTTTCATTTTCGTTCATGTTGGATTCTCCTCTTTCTCTGTTTGCTTTTGCGCGGTAAGATATACTATACCATAGCGAAAGGGGAAATACAATCCCTGGAAAAGAATAAGCAGGACAATAGTGTGAAAGTAATCCTCCTTAGCAATACAGCGCTAACAAGGCGCACAAAACCACCCTTGCAAAACCACCATTTTGCAAAGGTAAAGTATTCAAGAGTAGGTGCTAGGCAACAGTTAATCCTTGCTTTTCAA
>JBNMHR010000085.1:0-7040 GCA_050872865.1 Faecousia sp.
AAGGAGCTGACCTCCTCCTTTGTCTTTTCCGCCAGGTCCAGGAGTTGGCTGGCCCGGCGGTACAGGAGCTTCCCCGCCTCCGTCAGCTGCACCCCCCGGCTGCTGCGGGTAAAGAGCGGGGTGCCCAGCTCCTCCTCCAAAGCCCTGATCTGATTGCTCAGCGGCGGCTGGCTCATATTCAGCCGCTGGGCCGCCCGGGTAAAATTCTGCTCCTCCGCCACGGTGAGAAAATAGTTCAGTCCCCGAAGATCCATGCTGGCCCCTCCCCTGTTCGGTTATTTTTCAAGGCACCTTGAGTCAAGCAGAAAATCGTAAATATTGACCGTCAGGATGCCGTATTCATCGTAATATGGCGGAACAATGTCTTTGGTAATGATAATTTTCTTAAAAGAATCGTCGATCTTCCGAAAAGGCCTTACCTCCTGGCTGCGCTTTGCTTCGTCCGGCAGTGAATACGCAGACTGGATATAATATCTTAAAGAACCAAGATTGCATACAAAATCGACCTCCAGCTGCTTGCGGGTAACCTTTCCCTCCTGATCACTCTGCGTGATGGGGATCACGCCCACATCTACACTGTATCCACGCATGCGAAGCTCGTTATAGATCACATTTTCCATGGCGTGGGTCTGCTCAAACTGGCGGAAGTTGATCCTGGCGTTGCGAAGGCCCATATCCGAGAAATAGTATTTCTTTGGCGTTTCAATATACGCCTTTCCCCGGATATCATAACGCTGCGCCGATTCGATCAGGAAGGAATCTTCAAAGTAATCCAGATACTTTTTGATGGTCGCAGAGGTGATCCTGGATTTTTTCACGGTTTTGAAGGTATTTCTCAATTTTTCGGGGTTCGTCAGCGAACCAATGGCAGAGGACAGGATATTGAGGAGATCTTCCAGTTCTCCCAGGTTTTTCACTTTATTTCGTTTGGTAATATCCCGAATATAGATCTCATTGAACAGATTTTGCAATGCGGCCGTCTTGTCACCTGCCCCCTCCCGGAGAACGACCAAAGGAATGCCGCCATAGAGCATGTATTCCGACAATCCCATATATTTATCGCCATTGTATACGGTCATAAACTCGGCAAAGCTCAGGGGGTACATATGCACCTCGTCCCCACGACCGGCAAACTCCGTAGCAATGTCCTTCGACAAAAGCCTTGCATTGCTTCCGGTGACAAAAATATCCATATTGTCTTTCCGAAGATAGCCATTCAGAACCGCTTCAAAGCAATCCAGCATCTGAATCTCATCCAGCAGGAGATAATACATTCCATCGTCTACGACCTTGGAACGGATATAGGCCATGAACTTCTCCGGGTCAACACCCCGTTTTTCCTTTTCCATCCGGATCAGGCTTTCCCCGATCAGATAGAGGTCATCCGCGGAGTCAAAGGCAAAACGAATGACATGGTCTGCATCCACACCGCTTTCCAATAGATGATGGTAAAAAAGGTTATTGAGCAAATAGGATTTTCCACATCGGCGAATACCGGTGATCATTTTGATAAGGCCATTATTCTTTTTCTTGATCAGTTTTTCCAAATAGAAATCTCTGCGGATCTGCATGTCGTGGTCCTCCTTAGAATAGATTTTTGCAGTGTGTAACATTTTTCTATTCTATTATAACCACCGGAACTTCAAAAATCAATGGCTTCCATTTTTATTTGGAATAGATTTTTGCAGCTATACACACTTTTCTATTCTACGCACTATCTTCCTGAAAGCAGAACACAAAAAAGCGCCGCCTCTTTCGTACTTTCCCGAAAAAGGCGGCGGCTATGGCACCCCAAATTGGATTCGAACCAACGACCTTCCGCTTAGGAGGCGGACGCTCTATCCAGCTGAGCTATTGGGGCATATGAAGTTGACCAAAATATTTTACTCAGAAAATTCATACTTGTCAAGAAAAATCGTCACATTTTTCGGGTACGCTGGAATATAATGCTGAGTAGACTTTTGAGAAAGGAGCCAAAGAACCATGTATTCCCAGTTTTACACGCCGGCGGATCTGGATGATCTGATCTTCGACGAATATGACGGCGGACCCAGCGAGCGGTGACGCCTTTGGGGGCCTCTGCTTTTTGCAGAGGCCCCAGTGAAATCCGCCCTTTGGGCGGGTGAAATACCGCCTGCGCGGTAAGAAATATGGCTTACGCCATGAGAAATCGCTGCGGCGGAGAGAGATGATCTTATTTTCTCTTGTCCTGCCATGGAGCTGTTGCAAAATTCATTTTTCGCAACAGTCCTTTTTTATATCAGCAGTCCCAGCAGGGCGGACAGGACGATGACCTTGGGGACGCTCCACTTGCCCTTGGTGAGAAGGAACAGGGCGATCAGGCCCACGGCAATGGCTTTGATGGACACGCTTCCTGCTACCAAATAATTCGTCATGCTCAGGGAGATCATCACGGCAAAGATGATGCCCAGGGCTGTGGGGCGGACGCCTACCATAATGTCCTTTAGGAGCTTGCTGTCCTTGAACTTCTGGAAGAACACGGCGGCCAGGGCACAAATGGTAAAGGTGGGCATCAGCACGCCAAGGACGGAGATCACAGAGCCTAAGATCCCGGCCACCCGCATTCCGGCGAAGGTGGCGCAGTTCAGGCCGATGGGGCCCGGGGTCATTTCGGCGATGGCCACAATGTCCGATACCTCCGAGGCGGTCATCCAGCCATGGCTGACCATTTCGTCGTTGATGAGGGGCACCATAGACATGCCGCCGAAGCTGGTATAGCCGATCTGGCAAAAGCTCCAGAAAAGCTGCAATAATGTTTCGATCATGCCTCTGCCTCCTTCTTTCTGCCCATGAGGATCCCCGCCAGTACGCCCAGGAGGATCACCACCACGCAGTTGACCCCGAACACCACGTTCAGGATGCAGCCGCCGATGCAAAGGCCGTAGCAAATTTTATTGGGGAAGGCGCCGTTTCGAAGCTTTAATGCCGCGGACAGGATAATGGGCACCACCGCAGCCCGGACCCCGTTCAGTAGCTTGGCTACCCACACATTGTCCTTGAACATGACGTAGCAGTAGGTCAGCACGGAGAGGATGAGCATAGGCGGCAGGACCATACCCACCACAGCCACCACACCGCCAATGACCCCCACCTGACGGTAGCCAAAGAGATAGGCCACGTTGCCGATCATGGTCCCCGGCAGGCTCCGGCCCACGCTGACGATGTCCAGCAGTTCTTCGGAGGTCAGTTCTTTCTTTTCGTCTACATAGTCCTTCTGCATCTGGGCCACAATGCTCCAGCCCCCGCCGAAGGTAAACCAGCTGATATGGAAGAAGTAGGTAAACATCTCCCAGATTTTTTTGAGTTTTTCGTTTTTCATGGATCGTATCCTTATCTTTGCGCTGAGATTGCCACACCAGTGTGCGCACTGGTTCGCAATGACAGGTGTTTAATAATGTACCACATTCTCCGCTTTGCGGATGGCTTCCAGCACCGGGGCCGCATCCGGGGAACGGAAATAATCATAGGTGGTTTGGGGCACCAGGGCTTTCAGCGTTTCCCAATCTGCATCCCGCAGGGCGGTGCGGACAGTGGAGGCGCTGATGGGCTTCCCAGCCTCCTGGAGTCTGGGGATGATATTGCAGGCGATGCCCTGTTCCGGCAGCTCCCGGGCCATGATGGAATTGTAGATGCCCGTCACCTGGCTGTTGGGCTCCTCCCCTACAAAGCGGGTGGTCACATTCAGCGCCTTGGCGATGCGGGTAAACACGGCCAGGTCCAGCTTGGCATGGCCTTCGATCACCGCCGCCTCGTCCTTTAGGAAATAGCTGGGGAAGGTGGCGTTGCTGATGATGTAGGGGCCGGAATCGTGGAGGACCACGTTGGGCAGGTCCATAGTCCCCTGCCGCACCAGCTCCTTCCGGACCTTGAAGGGCACCAGGCTGGCGTCCTCGCTGAGGACAAACAGATGGAGGGTATCGCATCTGGCCGCCGCCGTCTCCACCAGGTATCGGTGGCCCAGGGTAAAGGGGTTGGCATTCATGACGATGGCGGCGGAAAGGCCGGGCCGGGCGGTCTTTTCCAGGGCCTTTAGGTAGTTGGGAAAGCCGGTCCGCCGGTTTTCCATAAATACCAGGGTCCCCTCCACCCGGGCGATCTCGTAAAAGCCCAGGCTCTCAAAGAACTTGGCGGACTTTACCTTGGTATACAGGAACAAGTGGCTGTTCCCCCGAGCCAATTGGTATTCCAGCAGGTGGGAGACCACCTGGTTTAACAGGCCCTCCCCCTGATGGTCCGAGCTGACGGCAAAACACCGCAGGGTGTTTTGGAAGCAGCTGCCGGTGGCGATGACCTCCCCGTCCTCGTCCACCATGGCGCAGGTGTAGTCCAGATTTCCGTCCCGGGTAATGCCTTCCCGCTGCAAGAGGGCATCCACCTGCTTTAGCCCGGCTTTATCCGTGGGGAAAATCTGGGTAATGGCGTATTCACTCATGGGCGTCCTCCTTCAAGAAATGCAGCATCAGGGTCATGGCCAGCAGGTCGGCACAGCCCCCGGGGGATAGATTCTTCTCTACAAACTTTTCGTTCCAGCCCTCCAGGGTCTTCTTTTCCGGGAAGGGCTGATTTTTTAATTCCCCACCAATGGCGGCAGCCACGTTTCTCTGGGCCTCCACCCCGCCCCGGTGGATCATGTTGGTATCCACGGTATCGGCGATGAGGGCCATGAGGCAAGCGCAGGCAGCATCGTTAAGGGATAGGCCTGCTTTCAGCCCCGCCTCCAATTTGGGCAGGCCGATGTTTTTCACCTCCGGGAATCCGGCGGCGGCCTGACCCCGGACGCCGGTAATACCCAGGTCCAGGTAGAGCTTCTGGCCCACTGTCTCCCGGGGGCCGGGCTGCAGGTGGCCAAAGTCCGTCTTTAGCAGGTCCTTGGTCATCTGGGCGCAGGTATTTAGAACTTTTTCCGGGTCTGCCCAGTCTCCCCTGTCCAGCCGCCCCAGGGCGCCGCAGAGGATGCCCAGGGAGAAAATGGCCCCCTTGTGGGTATTCACCCCGCCGGTGGCCTCCAGCATCCGGCCCTCCGCCAGCTTTCCCGGGAACCGGAGACGGGCAAAGGTCTCTTCTGGTTCTTCTCCCCCGGTCTCCATGCCGATACGGACACACTTTTCAAAATAGTCCCCCAGGGCCAGGGCGCTGCGCTGGAAGGTGAAAAAGTCCATATCCCGGTGGCTGCCGTTGTTCTCCCGGTCCACCAGGCCGGGCTTAGGGGTCACGGCCACCTCGTACAAAAGGGCCTGCTGGGCCAACCGGGCAACAAAGCGGCTGTCCGCCTCCCGAACCGCTTGGGTCAGGATCTCTTTGGTCCGTTCCTGGAGCTGGGGCACGCTGTGGGTCCGGCTCCGGGCACAGACCTGGGCTACCTCCCCGCAGATCAGGCACCGCCTGGGGCTGAGCCTTTGGAGCTTTTCGCCGGTTTCGTCCAATACGTCCATATCGTACAGCCGCCCCAGGGGGGTATTTTCCTCCAGGGAAGATGTCAGGGCTTTGATCTTTTCCGGAGCCCCATCCAGCACCAGCACCGCCTCGCAGCCGGTGGCCTCCCGGATGATCTGCCGATGGACGCAGGGGATCTTTTCCACGGCCAAAAGCCGCTCCAGGTCCCCCAGGCCAATTTCAAAGCCCCGCCGGATCAGCGGCGTATCCTTGATGGGCCCGGCAATATTCATGGTAAAGGAAACCATGGGCTTTTTGTATTTTTCCAGCAGCTCCCGCTGCCGACTGGCCCTGCGCTCCCGGGCATCCAGCATATCAGGCAGAGATACGATCATAGACTTGGCTCCTTCCGGTTTTTGAATCTATAGTATACTATAAAAATAAGGAATTGGCAATGCGCAATGGGCTGTTTTGTGAAGAAGAATGTAAAAAACCGCCCCCAAAAGGAGGCGGTTCGATATCCAGGTTCTTTCGTTCGCGTTCCCCAGCCTTCCCAGCAGGGCCAAGGAAAACGTGCAGGGGCATCCCGATCCACCAACCGGGAAGTCCCTTCCCTCCCCCGGGTTTGGGGAAGGGTTGGGAAAGAAGAAGGAAGGAGCTTTTACAGAGGCATAATGCCGACGATGACGGCGAACAGCATGCACAGGATGGAGAACACCCAGACATAGCCGAAGCTGGCCTTGATGTGGTCCTCGATCTCGACATCGGCCAGGCCGGTACCCAGCAGAGTAGCGGGGACCATGGGGCTGATGAAGGTAGCGCAGTTCCGGCACACGACCATGGCGATGGCGATGGGCAGGGCGTCCACGCCGAAGCTCTGGCCGATGGCAATGATAACGGGCAGCATGCCGAAGAAGTAGGAGTCGGTATCGAAGGCCAGAGCCAGAGGCACGGACAGGATGCCGATGACCAGAGGCAGGTGCTGGCCGATGGCAGCGGGCAGGATGGACTGGATGATACCGGCCAGGCAGCGGACAACGCTGGGCAGGTCAACTTCCATGACCTTCACACCGGCGGCAGCCAGCTTGCCATCCTTCAGCACGAAGGAGGTGGTCAGAACGCCCATCAGGACGGCAGCGCCCATCAGGGTGGAGCACATCATCAGAGCGGGGCCGGCATGCAGGTTGATGATCTTCTTGTGCATCTTGGCGGTGGCACCGTAGTTCACGAACAGAGCAATGGAGACACCCAGCATGAAGGGCACATAGGAGGGGAACACATCCCAGATCAGCATGGCGATGACGGCGATGGTCAGGATCAGGTTGAAGGCAAACAGCTTGGGACGAGCCAGCTCCTTCTCTTCGTCGGACTTGCTCTCAGCCAGGTCCAGGGTAGCACCGGCGGGCAGACCGGCGCCGCGCTTCTTCTCCTGGAAACCGGTGAGAACGGCGTGGGCCAGAGCCAGGACGATACCGAAGATCTGGATGGGGATGATGGTGTTCCACAGAGCACCTGCCTCCATGCCCAGAACGGTAGCGGCACGCATGGTGGGGCCGGCCCAGGGCATCAGGTTCAGAACGCCCATAGCCAGCACGGCGATCCGCAGCAGGCTGGTGGGACGCATGTTCATCTTCTTGTAGATGGGC
>JBNMHR010000086.1:0-6904 GCA_050872865.1 Faecousia sp.
TAATAGATAGGTTTGTTGAGATAACACCAGCAAATAAAGCAATTATGTTTATCTAACCAATCAAAATGTCGAACGTTTCCAACCACCCCCGCCCGCTGCGGCGGGCACCCCCTCCAGGCTTGTAGGGGGAAGAGCTGCACGCCGCAACGGCCACCATTCAACCGGGGGATCGCCACGGCAGTGTGCGCACTGCCTCGCAATGACAGTTCGTCAACTCCCCGTTTGCCGATCTATACGCCACATAAAAATTACCCCCATATCTTCCTGTTCTGGAAGATATGGGGGATGCTTTTTAAAACGGCAAGCTTACTCCAAGCTCAAATGGTTCTTTTCCAGTCCCTTCCGGATGGCAAGACCCAGAATGGGGGCGAAGATGATGGCGACCACGGCGTTGAAGACGGTGGCGGGGATTTTGGCGCCTACGCCCAGCAGGGAACCGGCGGGATCCAGACCCTTGACGAGAATGCCGGTGATGTAGCTCTTGGTCAGGTACAGCACGGCGTAAGTCAGGGCAGCGGCGATGGTTGCCACCAGGGCTTTCACATAGCCAAAGTCCTTGGTGCCCTTCCAGGCGATGAGACCGGCTACCAGGCCGTAAGCACCCTTGGTCAGGAAGGTGATCCAGCACTCCCGGATGTAGTTGGACAGGATGTCAAAGATGAAGGAGCCCAGGCCTGCGGCCAGGCCGCCGTACCAGGGGCCAAGCAATAGCCCAGACAGGGCGCAGAAGATGTTGCCCAGATGGAAAGCGGTGGTACCGCCGATGGATACGGGCAGCTGGATCCGCAGAGCGGAGCCGACGGCGGTCAACGCGGCCAGAAGTGCGGTGAGAACCAGCTTTTTGGTGGTGATTTTGGATTCTGTTTTCATTTTCCATTCCTCCCTGGAAGTTGTTGGGGCTATTATAGCAGATACTGGCCACAAAAAAAGTATCAGAATAGAATTGAAAAATAGGGCCAGCTGAAAACAAAATGATAAAGATACAGTCGGGAAAGCGCTGTACAACCTATCCCAAAGATGCTATAATACAGTTTAGAAGGAAACCCAATACTAAAAATAAGAAGGGGAACATTATGAGACTGATTCGCGCCAAAGATTATGCAGACGTCAGCCGGAAGGCTGCCAACATCATTGCCGCTCAGGTCCAGCTGAAGCCCAACTGTGTCCTGGGTCTGGCCACCGGCTCCAGCCCTGTGGGCACCTACAAGGAGCTCATCGCCAAGTACCAGGCCGGAGACCTGGACTTCTCCCAGGTGCACACCGTAAACCTGGACGAGTATGTGGGACTGACCAAGGACCACGACCAGAGCTACGCCTATTTTATGCGCACCAACCTCTTCGACCATGTGAACATCGACCAGAACAACTGCAACATCCCCAACGGCATGAACCCCGACGCCGAGGCCGAGTGCGCCCGGTATGACGCCGTCATCGATGCCTTCGGCGGTGCCGACCTGCAGCTGCTGGGCCTGGGACCCAACGGCCACATCGGCTTCAACGAGCCTGCGGATGCCTTTGTAAAGAACACCAACAAGGTAGAGCTGACCAAGGCCACCATCGACGCCAACGCCCGTTTCTTCGCCACCCGGGATGACGTACCCAAGTACGCCTACACCATGGGCATCGGCGGCATCATGAAGGCCAAGAGAGTTCTGCTGGTGGTCAATGGCAAGAACAAGGCCCAGGCCGTGAAGGACTGCTTCTTCGGACCCATCAAGCCCCAGGCCCCCGGCTCCATCCTGCAGCTGCACCCGGACTTTACCCTGGTTGCGGACGAGGACGCTTTGTCCTTGGTGAAGGATCTGCTGTAAGCGCTGATCTCTAAAATAACAGAACCGTGCCGTTTCCCTGAAAGAGGAGACGGCACGGTTTTCTTCTGTCATTGCGAACCAGCGCGCACGCTGGTGTGGCAATCCCCCGGTTGAATGGGACAGCCGACGGGCGGCAATCCCCAGCCTTCCCCTGGTAGGGGAAGGTGCCGCCGCAGCGGCGGATGAGGTTGAGGGAAGGATGACATATGCGCTTGAAGTAACAAATAACCGCCGATCAGCTTGCATGTGGCGCGTTGGAATGGCCCAATCTTCAGCTTTGCAACCTCATCCGGCCTGCGGGCCACCTTCCCCTCCTAGGGGAAGGCTAGGGGCTGCCTTACCCGCAGCATTCTTTGATGACTTCTACCGCCTTTTCCAGCTGCTCCATGGGGATATTCAATGCTGGCAGCAGCCGCAGCTTGCTTTTGGCCTTAATCACCAGCACGCCCTTTTCCCGGCAGGCGGCGAGAATTTCTCCGGCGTCCTTTTCCGTTTCAATGCCCAGCATGAGGCCCAAACCGGTGACGCTGACAATGCCCTTGGCGCCGGTCAGGCTGTTTTTAATGTATTCCGAACGCATTCTTACCCCGGCCAAGGTCTCTTCGTCCAGGCGGCTCAGGATGCTCAGGGCACCGGCGCAGCATACCGGGTTGCCGCCGAAGGTGGAGCCGTGGGAGCCGGGGGTCAGAGTGTCTTTCAGCTTGTCGCCCAGCAGGGTGGCCCCCAGGGGGAGCCCACCGGCCAGGCCCTTGGCGGTGGATACGATGTCCGGGTGGAGGCCGTAGGCCATGTAGCCGTAGAGGTACCCGCTGCGGCCGTTGCCGATCTGGACTTCGTCGCAGATGAGGGCGATGTCCTGTTCCTTGCACAGCTTTTCGACCTTCTGCAGGTAATCTTTGTCCAGTGCGATCACGCCGCCCTCGCCCTGGACCACCTCCAGCATGACGGCGGCACATTTGTTTTCTTCCGTCAAGGCCTTCAAATCCTCAAAATCGTTGGGTGTTGCGTAGACGAAGCCGGGAGTCAAAGGGGTAAAGTCCCGGTGGAAGACCTCCTGGCCGGTGGCGGCCAAAGTGGTGATGGTGCGGCCGTGGAAGCTGTTTTTCAGGGTGACGACGGTGTAGTAGTCCTTGCCCTTGGTATCCGCGGCGTACTTCCGGGCGGCTTTGATGGCGCATTCGTTGGCCTCGGCGCCGGAGTTGGAGAAGAAGACCTTCTTCATGCCGGTCTTTTCGCAGAGCAGCTGGGCAAGCTTGGCGCAGGGCTCGGTGTAGAAGAGGTTGGACATATGCTGCAAAGACCCCAGCTGCTTGGTAACGGCAGCTTCCCATTGGTCGTCTGCCAGGCCGAAGGTATTTACCGCAATGCCGGTAGAGAGGTCAATGTATTCTTTGCCGGTATCGTCCCACACGGTGGAGCCCTTGCCCTTGACGATGGTCAGGGGGAAACGGGCGTAGGTGCCCGCAATATAGGTTTTATCCAGTTCCTTGGTATCCATAGGTGGCCTCCTTATTTCGTAAACATGGTGCCGATGCCTTCGCTGGTCAGCATTTCAATGAGGATGGCGTGGGGGATCCGGCCGTCGATGATGAACACCCGGCTGACGCCCCACTCAATGGCACTCCGGCAGCACTCCGCCTTGGGGATCATGCCCCCCTGAATGACCCCGGAGGAGATGAGCCCCGGCAGCTCTTCGATGGAAATGGCGGAGATCAGGGTAGAGGGGTCGTCCTTGTCCTTTAAGATGCCCGCAATGTCCGTCATGGTGATGAGGCTCTCCGCCTGTAAGGCCCCGGCGATTTTGGCGGCGGCGGTGTCGGCGTTGATGTTGTAGACGTTGCCCTCATTGTCGCAGCCGATGGTGGACACCACGGGGATATAGCCCTTGTCGATAACGTCCAGAATGGGCTGGACGTTGACCTGGGTGATCTTGCCCACATAGCCCAGGGCCGGGTCCTTTATTTCGGCTTTCAGCATCCCGCCGTCCAGGCCGGACAGGCCGATGGCGGAGCCGCCCTTCTGGCCGATGAGGTTCACCAGATTTTTATTGATCTTTCCGGCCAGGACCATCTGGGCAATTTCCACGGTCTCCTTGTCCGTGACCCGGAGGCCGCCTACAAACTGGCTTTCCTTGCCGATTTTGGCCAGCATTTCCGTGATCTCCGGCCCGCCGCCGTGGACCAGGACGATCTTCACGCCGATGAGCCGCAGAAGGATAATGTCCCGAATGACGGAGTCCTTCAGCTTTTCAGAGACCATGGCGTTGCCGCCGTACTTGACCACCACGATCTTGCCGGTATATTCCTGAATATAAGGCAGGGCGTGGACCAGGATCCCCGCCCGCTGCGCGTTGGTAATGTCCATAATGGATGCTCCTTTTTCTGAAATCATTTGGGGCCGTAAGAAAAAGTGTCATTGCGAACCAGTGACCGATGTCACTGGTGTGGCAATCCCCCGGTTGAATGGTACCGCCCGGAAGTGCGTCCCCTTCGTCTAGGAGATTGCCACGACAGTGTGCGCAGTGTCTCGCAATCATCACGCTTTGAAAAGCACGTCGATAAATGCAAATACTTCACCGGTCTAAAACCTTTGGGGGTTGCCACACCAGTGTGCGCACTGGTTCGCAACGACATGCTTTTTCGGGGTGTTTGCACAGCAATGACATGGTATTACGTCCGATAGTCTCCGTTGATCTTTACGTAGTCATAGGTCAGGTCGCAGCCCCAGGCGGTGGCTTTGTGGGGGCCGGATTTCAGCTCTACCTGGATCTCGATTTCCGGCTCCAGGAGGATCTTTTTTGCCAGCTCCTCGGAGAAATCCACTCCGGCGCCGTTCTGGCAGACCAGAATTTTACCTGCCTTCGACGCAAAGTGAACGTCGATTTTGCTTACGTCCACCTTTGCCCCGGAGTAGCCGATGGCGCAGAGGACCCGGCCCCAGTTGGCGTCGGAGCCGAACATGGCGGCTTTGACGAGAGAGGAGCAGATGATGCTTTTGGCCACGGTTTTGGCAATGGCCTCGGTTTCCGCCCCGGTGACGGTGCATTCCATCAGCTTTGTGGCACCTTCGCCGTCCCCGGCGATCCGGCGGCAGAGGTAGACGGTAACGGTATTCAGGGCCTCCATAAAGGCGGTGAAATCCGGCCCTTCCTGGGTGATCTCGCTGTTTCCCGCCTGGCCGTTGGCAAGGATGGTGACCATATCGTTGGTAGAGGTGTCCCCGTCCACGCTGACCATATTAAAGGTAGAGGCAATGTCCGTAGACAGGGCCTTCTGGAGCATTTCCGCGCTGATGGCGCAGTCGGTGGTGAGGAATACCAGCATGGTGGCCATATTGGGGTGGATCATGCCGGAGCCCTTGCAGATGCCGCCGATGGTGCATTGCTTTCCTCCGGCGGTAAAGGTGACGGCGATTTCCTTCCGCTTGGTGTCGGTGGTCATAATGCCCTCGGCAGCTTCCGCGGAATGGTCCCCCAGAGAACCAAGAAGCATGGGGATGCCCGCGGCGATGGGGGCAATGTCCAAAGGCTGGCCGATGACGCCGGTGGAGGCCACAACCACGTCTTCCGGGGAGATGTGCAGGGCTTCCCCCAGAAGGGCGCTCATCTGCTCGGCGATCTCGATGCCGTTTGCATTGCAGGTATTGGCGTTGCCGCTGTTGCAGATAATGGCCTGGGCCTGACCGTTAGCCAGATGCTTTTTGGTGACGATGAGGGGAGCGCCCTTTACGAGATTGGTGGTATATACCGCCGCCGCGTGGGCGGGGACGGCGCTGTAGATAAGGGCCAAGTCCCGCTTGTCCTTGTTCTTCCGAATGCCACAGTGTACCCCCGCGGCAGAAAATCCCTTTGCGGCGCAGACGCCGCCGGAAACCTGATCCATTGTTTCTTCCTCCTTAAAGCTCCAAGCCCAGCGTTTTCTCCACGCCAAGCACCAGATTCATACATTCCAGGGCGGCACCGCTTGCGCCCTTGCCCAGGTTATCGTAAGAGGCCAGCAGCAGCAGCCGGTCGGCGTTTCCCCCTACGGAAACGGTCATGCCGTCGGTGCCGCTTTTGACACCGGCAGACAGGAAGCCGTCCGGGCTGGCCTCGGCCTGATAGGTGACGATAGGCCCCTGGTATAGTTTTTTATAGACACCCTTCACGTCGTCCATGCTGCCCTTCAGCCAGGCCCCGAACAGGGGCACCGTCACCTGCATGCCGCTGTAAAAGTCTCCCACCACGGGGCAGAAGATGGGGGCGGCGCTTAGCCCGGTGATGGCCTGCATCTCTTTCAGATGCTTGTGGGTCTGGTCCAAAGCATACTGCCGGGGGGCATCCAGCAGGGGAGAGCGGGTGCTCTGCTCGTAATCTGCGATCATCTTTTTGCCGCCGCCGGAATAGCCCGTCAGGGAATAGCAGCTAAGCAGCGTTTCCTTTGGCAGAAGCCCCGCACAGACCAGAGGGGCGACCAGTGCGATAAACCCGCTGGCGTGGCACCCGGGAACGGCGATGCGCTTG
The DNA here is from genome assembly GCA_050872865.1 of Faecousia sp. Lineage (GTDB taxonomy): Bacteria > Bacillota > Clostridia > Oscillospirales > Oscillospiraceae > Faecousia. The sequence goes on from JBNMHR010000086.1 coordinate 6,313, forward strand.
GCGGATGTTACCTGTTCTTCCTGCTCCTTGGACAGTTCCGGGAAGCCGTATACCCACCCCGGCGCCGTCCGGTGGGCGGTAGAGGTATCCAGCACCACGGTATCGGGGTTCGTGATCCAGCTCACCGCCTCTTTGGATGCCTCATCCGGCAGGCACAGAAAGACGATGTCCGCCTTGTTCAGCATTTCCTTTCGGGCCCCTGGGTCCTTTCGGCTCTCCTCTGGCAGAGTCAGAAGGGCAATATCCTGGCGCTTTTGCAGCCGCTCGTAGATCCGCAAGCCGGTGGTACCGGCCTTCCCATCGATAAATACAGTTTTCAAGGGTCTCCCTCCCAAGGTCGTTTTCTCAAATATACATCCGATTGACTGTATATTCAAGTATAATAAGTGAATATTATGAATATTTAGCATTTTTATACAGGATGGGCCTGCGCATATATAGCCTTTTGGGGAAATGCGACAAAAACATTTGCCTTTTGGAGGTGGACAGCCCCCGCTGTCATTGCGAGACAGTGCGCACACTGTCGTGGCAATCCCCCGGATTTTTAGACCGCTAAAGGAGAGCAACCCCTTCCCCTCTCCAAGCTTGGAGA
>JBNMHR010000087.1:0-6687 GCA_050872865.1 Faecousia sp.
GGTACGTTGAATGGTACGCCGGAGAGGGGTCCTTAGGGGAGAGGCGGCTTTGAGTGGGAGCGAAACTTCAGCGCTCTCCCCTAAGCCGGATTCTTTCATTCTTTCTTGCCGGAACAAGAAAGAATCTCCCGCAGGGAGAACACCTCAGTGTGTTGCCAGCCTTACTTCAAACGAAAAACAGGCTGAACCATTCCACACCGTCAAGCCCCAGTTGTCGAACTACTCATCGTAGCCCATGTAATCGTCGTAATTGACAGGTTTATTCTTTCTCGATTCGGTACCACCGGGACAGCTCTTTCACCTTGAGAAAGCCGATCTTCTCATACAAAGCAACGGCCCGCTCGTTGGTAGAAGCAACCTCTAACCGCAGAGGCACCCCGGGGCAGACGGAGCAGATGGAATGGAGCACGAACTTGCCCGCCCCCGGGTAGGCCGCGGCAATGACCTCTACCGTCTCCTCCCGGAGATAGCCGATGCCCAGAAGCTGCCCCGCCCTGTGGACAAAGTAGGCCCCGCCTTTCAGAAGCGTTTCTTCGTCTTTGGCCTCCAATGTGCCTACGTTGGCTGTATCTTTCATAGCCCTGTTGTGAATTTCCCGCCAGCGGGAGACGGTGGCTTCCGTGACGGGAAAGAGGTTGGCAATATATTGTTCCTCAATTTGGGGAATGCCCCGCATTTCCAGCACGGCCGTATGCAGGGGATGCGTTTCCAGGATCTCGTGGCCGGTGGCGTAGATTTTTTCCGCCCCGCAGGCCCGGCAGAAGGAAGCGCACTCCTCCAAAAGGGCTTCCGGGGTCTGGGAAGACCGCAGGGTGATATAGGCTTCCTTTTTGTAGGGGATCTCCTTCAAAACCAGGCTGGCCGCCCCGTTTTCCGTGGTGAAGACCGGAAAGTCCTTCATAGTGGTTCTCCTTTGAAAAAATGTCATTGCGAAAAACAGACCAACGTCAACGGTGTGACACCCCCGGATTTTCAGACAGGCCGGTATATTCGCCGGACCCATCCCATTCAACCGTGGGATTGCCACACCAGTCTGCGGACTGGTTCGCAATGACACATTGTTTATATCTCCTGTCTGCCTTCCAGGGCACGGGACAGGGTCACCTCGTCGGCATATTCCAGCTGGCTGCCCACGGGGACACCGTAGGCTAGTCTCGTAACCTTTACCCCCAGGGGCCGCAGGAGCCGGGAAATGTACATGGCCGTGGCCTCCCCCTCGGTATCCGGGTTGGTGGCCATAATGACCTCTTTGACCTCCCCTTCCCCAACCCGGGTCAGCAGCTCCCGGATCTTGATATCGTCCTGGGTCACCCGGTTCAGGGGAGAAATGACGCCGTGGAGCACATGGTATACTCCCTGGTACTCCCGGGAGCGCTCCATGGCGATGACGTCCTTGGGTTCCGCCACCACACAGATGGTGGACTTGTCCCGGCTGTCGTCGGCGCAGATGGGGCACAGGGGCTGGTCCGTCAGATTCTGGCAGCAGGGGCAGGTATGCACCGTGCTCTTGGCCTCCAGAATGGCATCGGCAAAGGCCTGGGCATCTTCCAAAGGCATTTCCAGCACCCGGAAAGCTAGTCTTTGGGCGGTCTTCCCCCCGATGCCGGGGAGCCTGGCAAACTGATCCGTCAGATTTTGCAGAGCGGCCGGAAAAAACTGCATGGCCGCTCCTTAGAACAGGCCGCCCAGGTTCAGGCCGCCGGTGAGCTTGGACATATTGTTGGCGGCCTCGCTGTCGGCAGTCCGCATGGCCTCGTTGACGGCGGCCATGATCATATCCTGGAGCATTTCCACGTCCTCCGGGTCCACGGCCTCGGGATTTACCTTCAGGTCCACCAGCTCATGCTTGCCGTTGACGGTCGCGGACACCATGCCGCCGCCGGACTGGGCGGAAAACTGCTTGTTCTCCTGCTCTTCCTGCATTCTCAGCATTTCCTGCTGCATCTTCTGGGCCTGCTTGATCATAGCGGCCTGATTCATGCCGCCCATACCGCCGGGCATACCCCGGAATCCACCTTTTGCCATAACAATTGATCTCCTTTGTCAGTTACGAATTTTTACAATATCCTGATGGGCCTTGCCAAACTGAAGCAGCTGCTCCATTTTGGGAGACCCGCCTTTTTTTGTCAGATCCACCACCACAGCGGTGATGTTCCTACGGAGCTTTGCGGAGGCCTTTAAGGAGACGATCTCCAGAATCTCCGGCTTGCCCACCATTTCCGCCACAAAGCTGTTTCCGGCCCTGATCTCCAGCCGGTCCCCTGCCAGGACCCCCCGAATGGGAGACTGGGAGGTAGCGACGAAGAACCCGGAAACGGGAGGCTTTAATTCCGCCCGTACTTCCCCTACCAGCTCCACCCAGAAGCTGTCTGGGGCCTCTAATTTGGGAGGCTCTTCCTCTTCCGCAGGGGGGGCGTCTTCATCCCCGGGGATCGGAGGACGGTCGTCATCCTCTTCTGCCGCTGCGGGCTTCTGTTCCTGCTTTGCAGGTACCGCCGCCACGGCAATGCGGCCGCTTTTAATCTGGTCCTCCAGCCGGGTGAGCCTTGCGTTCATGGCCTTGGCGTCCAGGCTCAGCTCCGGGCGGCACAGCTCCACGATGCACAGTTCCGCATCCATCCGCCGTCCCGCACTGCGGTTAAAGGCGGCGGTGGTCTCCTGAACCGTCTGCATCATCCGCACCAGTTCCCCGGTGGAAAGCTGTTTGGTAAGATTTGTGACCTCACTGTCCGGGGCCACGCCGGAAAGCATCGTAAGGCCGGACCCCGGGGCCGTCTTCATGACGAGCAGATCCCGCAGCAGGCTTTCCAGCTCGTCCAGCAGCGCTCCCAGGTCTTTTCCCTGGCTGTAGAGCTGATTAAAGAGGCTTAATGCCTTTGCCGTATCCTGCTGGGCGCAGTAGGACAGCAGCTCTCCGCACTTCTGTTCTCCGGCGATGCCTAAGCACTCGTATACCTTTTCCGCCGTCAGCTCACCTGTAGTGGCAGAGGCGCATTGGTCCAGCAGACTCAGGCCGTCCCGCATGCCGCCGTCGGCAAGCCGGGCCAGCACCCGGGCCGCTGCCTCGTCCAGCTCGATTTGCTCCTGATAGGCAACGTACTGAAGCCGGGAAGCGATGTCCTCCTGGCTGATGCGCCGGAAGGAAAACCGCTGGCACCGGGAAAGAATGGTGGCCGGGACCTTGTGCAGCTCCGTAGTGGCCAAAATAAACAGCAGATGCTCCGGGGGCTCCTCGATGATCTTCAGCAGTGCATTAAAGGCGGACATGGACAGCATGTGCACCTCGTCCACGATATACACCCGCTTGCGGACCTGGGAGGGGGTATACACCGCATCGTCCCGCAGGTCCCGGACGTTGTCTACGCCGTTGTTGGAAGCCGCGTCGATTTCCAGCACATCCATGCAGCTGCCTGAATCGATGGCCCGGCAGGCCTCGCATGTGTTGCAGGGGTTGCCGTTGTCCGGATGGAGGCAGTTCACGGCCTTGGCCAGAATTTTGGCGCAACTGGTCTTACCGGTGCCCCGGGAGCCGGTAAAGAGATACGCGTGGCTCAGTTTCCCGGTGAGGATCTGGGTTTTCAGAGTCTGGGTCACCGCCAGCTGACCGGACACATCGTCGAAGGTCTGGGGGCGGTATTTTCTGTATAACGCCTGATAAGCGGACACAACGCCGCCTCCTTCTTAAAATGAATAGAATCGGCCCATAACAAGATCGCACACCTACATTTGAATGAGCAATACGCTCCGCCCACGGACAGCCGGCTCAAGAACGGCAACCTTGCGGCACACGAAACGGTCCGCTTAATGCTGCTTGGTTCCCCACCTGACATGGTTCACGGGGTCTCGTTGCGCAAGACCATCCTCTCAACACCGCGTTACCGGTGCGGAAGACATATATACTCACCCGGGTATAGGAATTCATCCCTGCTACAGCGGATTGCAGGTACAGGGCACCGCTAACTCCCCGACTAGTGCGACCTTGTTATAGACCGATCCATTGTCTTTTCCAAAGTCTTTCGATGCCCCATTCGGCATCCAACATATTCAGTTCAGCTTGGACTCGATAAAGTCTGCCAGCTCCTGGAAGGTGGTGATCTTCTGGTCTTCCATATCCAGCTCCACACCCAGCTCGGTCTCCAGGTCCATGATCATTTCCACGATGTCCAGAGAATCGATGCCCAGGCTTTCAAAGGTGCTCTCGGGCTTGATCTCGGAAGCGTCGATCTCCAGCTGCTTGGCAGCGTAGTTTACAAGCTTCTCGTACATAGGTATGCTCCCTCCGTAAAATCTCTGTTTCAAGGGTACAGGTGATATTCTATTACAAGACGCTCATTTTGTCAATGCCTCTTTTTTTGAGACGGCCAAACCCGCGGCATAGGATGTTGCCCAGGCGATCTGCAAATTGAAGCCGCCGGTATAGGCATCGCAGTCGATGATCTCCCCGGCAAAGTACAGCCCCGGCACCTTTTTGCTCTCCATGGTCTTGGGGTCGATCTCCGAAACCTTGATGCCGCCGGAGGTAATGATGGCTTCGGAAACGGGCCGCTTGCCGGTAATTTCAATGGGGAAGGCCTTACATAGCTCCACCAGCTGCCGCCGGGAAGCTTTGGAAAAGCTGTTGGCCTGCAGGTCGTAGGAAACCCCCAGCCTATCCAATACCACCGGGATCATAGACCGGGGCAAAAGATCCGTCAGGGCGTTTTCCATGGACCGGTTCTGATACATATCCAGGTCCCGCAGGATCCGGGCATCCAGCTTTCCTTCGTCCAGGGCCGGCTTCAGATCGATGAGAAGCTTGCAGCCCTCCCCCTTCAGGTGACAGCTGGCGCTGAGCACCGTGGGGCCGGAAACGCCGAAGTGGGTAAAGAGCAGCTCCCCAAAGTCCTTGTAGAGCACCTTTCCCTTGGCGTTCAGGAGCTTCACCCCCACGTTTCGAAGGGACAGCCCCTGCATTCTCTGGCAGTCCTGCCCGGCGGTCTCCAAGGGCACCAGGCTCCCCTGGGGCTCCACAACGGTATGGCCCAAAGCCTTGGCAAACCGGTAGCCGTCCCCCGTAGAGCCGGTGGCGGGGTAGCTTTCTCCGCCGGTGGCCAAAATCACCTTTTGGGTAGAAAAAGTCCCCTCCTCGGTCCGAACGCCGGAGATGGCACCGTCCAGGGTGCAGAGCCCCAGGACCTTTCCCGTTTTCACGGTGACCCCAGAGTGCTTCAGGTCCTTTTTCAGGGCATCCAGAATAGAAGAAGCGCTGTCGGACTGGGGGAACACCCGGTTTCCCCGTTCGGTCTTCAGTGGGCAGCCCAGGCCCTCAAAATAGGCCTTGGTCTTTTCCGGGGGAAAGGCGGTCATGGCGCTGTACAAAAAGCGGCCGTTCCGGGGGGTATTCTGCAAAACCTCCTCGGCAGTACAGTCGTTGGTCACATTGCAGCGGCCCTTGCCGGTGATCAGCAGCTTTTTGCCCAGCCGGTCATTCTTTTCCAGCAGCAGCACCCTGGCCCCGTTTTTCGCCGCGGTAATGGCCGCGAACATCCCCGCGGGGCCGCCGCCGATGACGATCACATCACTGTTCATGGCCCGTCACCTGTTTTTCGTAGACGTTATACTCGTCCCAGATATGCTCCAGCCGGTCGAAGGTGTGGGCGATCTCCTTTTCCTTCTTGGCGGCAATGGCCACGATCAGGGCATTGACCATGCTTAGTGGGGCCACCAGGCTGTCGACCAGCGAAACCATGTCGCTTTTGGCGACCAAAACATGATCGCAGCACTGGCCCAGGGGGGAGAGCTTGCTGTCGGTAATGCCGATGACGGTAGCCCCGGCGGAGCAGCAGTACCGGGCGCCCTTGGTGGTGGTGGCGGAGTACCGGGGGAAGCTCAGGGCGATCACCGCATCCTCGGAGCCCACGCCTACGATCTTTTCGAACATCTCCCCTTCGCTGACGCCGGAGACCACATGGACGTTGTTGAACATATAGTTGAGATAATAGCCCAAAAAGTTTGCCAGGGGCGCCACGGACCGGACGCCGATGATATACACCCGCTTGGCCTTCAGGACCGCCGCCACGGCATCCCCGAACTCCTCCCGGCTGACGGTCTCCTCCGTCTGCCGGAGCTTTTCCATATCGGAATGGAACACGGTGGAGATCACATCCTGGTCCTTCATCCGGTCGTTGGCCACCTCGATCCGCTGGACGGAGGTCAGCCGGTTCAGCACCATTTCCTGCATGGCCTTCTGCATACTGGGGTAGCCGTCAAAGCCCAGGTCCACCGCAAAGCGGACCACCGTAGACTCGGAGACCCCCACGTTCTGGGCCAGCTTATTGGCCGTCATAAAAGCCGCCTTATCGTAGGATTCCAGAATATACTGAGCGATCCGCTTCTGGCCCTTGGAAAAACCGGCCATATTTTCTTTTAATAATGAAAGAATATCACACCGCACGGTGATACCTCCCTGTCATCTTTCTTGTAATATCCGCGCCCATGGCGCACAGAGCTATAATAGCAAACCCCGGCCCATTTTGCAAGCCGGGATTCCGCTGTAATTGAGTGAAAAATGTAGGTGTTACAATGATGTGTAACAGATGAAAAGGAAATAAAAAAGGTAGCGAATAGGAATGGCATGTGCTATGGTTGAGTTGCTCAGACAAAACCGAAAGGCAGGTGCCATCCTATCCGCTATGAATAAGATAACAC
>JBNMHR010000088.1:0-6480 GCA_050872865.1 Faecousia sp.
ATAACGGAGTGCTTTGTTGAGAAAGTACGGCCAAATGGAACATATTCCATTCATCCGACCGCTCAAAATATCGAACCCTTTCAACCACCCCCGGTCTCCTGCGTCGCCCGCCCCCTCCATGCTTGGAGGGGGACAAGACGTGCCGCCCGTCAGCCTATACCATTCAACCGGGGGATTGCCACGACAGTCTGCGGACTGTCTCGCGATGACAGAGACCCCGTCAACCCCCCATTTGTCTGCGCCTTCCCGCTGATCCTGTGCCTTCTTCCTGCCGCAAAAAATAGCCCCTTCGGATACATGGGCATCCGAAGGGGCCGGTATGAGGTTTTCGCTTATTTTTGGGTAGTCCGCCAATTTTGGTCTGTGTATGGGGTATCCTCTACGCCCTTGTCCTGCAGCCGCCGGACCATCCGGTCCAGCACCGCCCGCCACAGGTTCCGGAACCAGTGGGTCTTCCCGAACCACCGGACGACGGTGGGGCTAATGGCGTAGTAGGCCCGGATAAAGGCCCTGCCGGGAGCGGTCTTTCCCAGGGTACCATCCCGGAACCGGCGTAAGACCCAAACCTGGGGGCAATCGTAGGAGCCGTATACGCAGGTAGCCACATAGCAGCCGTCGGAGCTGCTGTGGCTGTAGCCTCCAAACAGGCCGGGGTCCGAGTGGCCGGTGACCTTGCCGTCGGCATCCCGGTGCTGGTAGCTGCCGAAGAGGGTGGGGTCGGAATGGCCAACCTTGTTGCCGCTGCTATCGTAGTGGTTGTAGCCGCCGAAGAGCCCGGGATCGGAATGGCCCACCTTGTTGCCCTTGGAATCGTAGGTATTGTAGCCCCCGAAGAGGCCGGGATCCGAGTAGCCCACCTTCTTGCCGTGCTCGTCGTAGTGGTTCACTCTGCCAAAGAGCCCAGGTTCGCTTCTGCCTTTGTCTGCCATGATGTATCCCTCCGTTTTTTGTTTTCTGCCGCTATTATAAAGGAGCCGCTGTCCAACAAATCGGACCGCTAGCCTTCCTATGACAATATTTTACCGCGGCCATTCCAAAAAGAAAAGGATCCAATGGGCAAAATAGAGGGGGTTATTTTGTTTCCTGGCCGGATCTGTGCACCATCTTGAAAAAGAGAAACACATGCTTCCGGAGCTTTTCCAGGCACTCCCCTTCCCGCTCCGGCTGGCGGTCGCATACCGAAAGAAACGTCAGCACCGGCGCCACATACAGCATGGCCAGGGCCTCCGGGTCCTCTTCCCGTATTTTCCCGGCAGCCATCAGGGCCCGGAAAATACCGGCGTGGTAGCTAGTCACCCGGTCCACATACCGCCGGGAATACAGCCGGGCCAGCTCCGGGGACCGGAACTGCTCGATGGTCATCATCCGGCGAAAACGGCTGATCTTTGGGTCGTGGAGGGAATATTCAAAGATCTGCCGCACCTTTTCAAACAGCCCCTCCGCCGTGATCTCCGAAAATACGGAAATATCCCGGGCCGCATCCTGCACGTGAATGTCGATTCTCCCGGTATCGGCCTCATACTGCGCCGCCGTGGATTCCACAATGGCATCGAAAATAGCCTGCTTGCTGGGGTAATGATTGTAAAGCGACGGCGGCCTGATACCCACCGCCTTCGCGATCTGTCCCACGCTGACGGAATCATAGCCCTGGGCAGAAAACAGCTCCAAGGCCTTTTCCAGTATTTTTTCCTTCGTATCCTCCTGCCGCATGGCTGCACTCCTATTGCTTGTATTCGTTTCTATTATAGAGGTACCGGCCGGATTGTCAAGGAGCCCCAGTCGTTTCAGCCCAGCAAATTCCCATTTTCAAAGTAATCGATCTTCATGGCTGCCCGGACTGCCTTCAGCGTTTCCGCCGCGGTCCTTTCGGCTTTTTCGCTGCCTGTGCGGAGGATCTCGTAAACCTCCGGCAGGCGCTGCTCCCATTCCTTCCGGCGCTGGCGGATGGGAGAAAGCTCCGCCTGCATCACGTTATTCAGGAACTTTTTAACGGTCACGTCCCCCAGGCCGCCCCGCCGGTAGTGGGCCTTCAGCTCTTCCAGGCTTCCGTATTCCGGCAGGAACTCCGCAAAATGCTCCGGGCGGCAGAAGGCATCCAGGTAGATAAAGACGGGGTTTCCCTCCGTGTGGCCCGGGTCGTCCTTGCGCAGGTGGGTGGGGTCCGTAAACATGGACATGATCTTGGTTTTGATCTCCTCCGGCTCGTCGGAAAGGTAGATGCAGTTGCCCAGGGACTTGCTCATTTTGGCCTTCCCATCGATGCCGGGCAGCCGCAGGCAGGCCTCGTTGGAAGGCAGGATGATCTCCGGCTCCGTCAGAGTCTGGCCGTAAATGTCATTGAAGTGCCGGACGATCTCCCGGGTCTGCTCCAGCATGGGCTCCTGGTCCTCCCCGGCAGGAACGGCCGTGGCATGGAAGGCCGTAATATCCGCCGCCTGGCTGATGGGGTAGCAGAAAAAGCCCACCGGGATGCTGGCCTCAAAGTTCCGCTGCTTGATCTCCGCCTTGACCGTGGGGTTCCGCTGGACCCGGGACACCGTCACCAGGTTCATATAATAAAAGGTAAGCTCCGTCAGTTCCGGCACCGTGGACTGGATAAAGATGCAGCTCTTCTCCGGGTCGATGCCGCAGGCCAGGTAGTCCAGGGCCACCTGCATAATGTTCTGCCGCACCTTTTCCGGATGCTCCGCATTGTCCGTCAACGCCTGGGCATCGGCGATCATAATATAAATTTCATCGTATTTTCCGGAATTCTGCAGCCGGACCCGCTCTTTCAGGGACCCTACATAATGGCCCACATGGAGCCGCCCAGTGGGGCGGTCCCCCGTTAAAATAACCTGTTTCATAAATTGCTCCTATTCGATGATGTTTTCCAGGCATTTCTGCCAATTTTCGTCCCATTCCACATTTTGCGATATGACCAGCGCCGTCAGCCCATGCAGCAGGGACCAGGCCCTGGTCAAATGGGTCAGCGTTTCCTCCGGTATCCAGCCCTTTTCTTTCCCATAGGCAAAATAAGCCTTGCGGAACAGCTCCAAGGGTGGATAGTTCCCTTCCCGCTCCTCTGTGGAAAAAATCAGCTTCACCCCGGAATTTCGGTACAAAAAGCTATAATAGGTAGGGTGCCGCTGGTAAAAGGAGATATAAGCGCTGCTGAGCCTTCGCAGAGTTTCCCCCGAGGACATGGGCAGCCCCTCTATGGCAGCCCGCAGTTCCGTTACCATCCGCTCCGTCACATACTCCCGGCAGGCGGCAATCAGAAGCTCCTTGCTTTCAAAATGCCGGTACACCGCATTGTGGCTGACCCCGCACAGGGACGCAACGCCCCGCAAAGAAAGGGCATCGAAGCCCTTTTCGGAAATGATGCCAATGCTCGCCTCGATCAATTTCTGCTTCAGATTTCCATGGTGATAGCCGTCCTTCATTGAATCACCTCGCTGCCATTATAGCCGGTAATGTTACCGGTGTCAACATTAGGAGAAAAAATAAGAATGACAAATGGGGGTTGGCGGACTGTCATTGCGAACCAGTCCGCAGACTGGTGTGGCAATCCCCCGGTTGAATGGTAGCCGTTGCGGCGAGCAGCCCCTTCCCCCTACAAGCCTGGAGGGGGTGGTGCTCCGCGCAGCGAATCAAGAAAATAATGATTGCCGGTGGCAATCATACCATGATTCAGTGCCCACCGCAGTGGGCGGGGGTGGTTGAAACGCTGCGATATTTTGAGCGGTTGGATGAATGAAATGTGTCCGTTTAGCTGTATTTTCTTAACAAAACGATCTGTTATCCTACCGGGTCCCCAACCACACCCGGCCTGCGGGCCACCCTCTCCAAGCTTGGAGAGGGGATGGAGACGCCCGACCTGCGGGCAGTCTAAAACCTATGGGGATTGCCACACCAGTGTGCGCACTGGTTCGCAATGACAACGGCCCTCCTCAGTCGCTTCGGCGACAGCTCCCCCCAAGGGGAACAGAGTTCCACAACTCCCCATTTGTCTTACCCTTCCCGCCTCTCCTTCTTCATCACCACCGCAAAATACCCCAAACAGAGCACCAGCTGCAGCACAGAGGACATGGGGGTGGCCAGGCCGATGCGGAACAGGGTGGCCCCGGGGAGCTTGCTCATGAGATACGACACCGGCACCCGGACGCCGAAGGCGCCCAAGATGCCCTGGAGCATAACGAACCGGGTCTTGCCCAGCCCATTGTAGAAGCCCACGTAGCAGAAGAAGACGGCGGTAAACAGGCAGTCGATGGCGTAGGCCTTCAGGTAGTCCGCCGCTGCCAGAATGACCTCCTTGTCCGAGGAGAAAACCCCGGCAAGCTTATCCCCATGGAAGAAGGTGACCGCAAACATGATGACACCAATGGCAAAGGACAGGTTGATGCCGTAGTACAGGGCTTTTTTCGCCCGGTCCAGCTTCCCTGCCCCGTAGTTCTGGGCCACGAAGGCGGACATGGACTGCATAAAGGCGGAGGAGATCAGCATAATAAAGGCACAGACCTTTTCCGCCACGCCGACCCCGGCGGAGGCGATGACACCCATGCCGTTGACAATGGCCAGGATGATGAGGAACGAGGCGCTGACCAGCAGGTCCTGCAGGGCGATGGGGGCGCCGATGACGGCCATGGTCTTTAAGGGACGCCGGTAGATCCGCAGGTCCTCTTTTCGGACGGCAAAGGGCAGCTCCTTCTTCCGGATGATCAGGAAGGAAGCCAGAACGCTCACCACCTGGGCCATGACCGTTGCAATGGCTGCGCCCATGGCCCCCATATGGAACACGGCGCACAGGAGCAGGTCCCCGGCGATGTTAAAAACGCAGGCGATGGCCACGGTAATGAGGGGCGTTCTGGAATCCCCCAGCCCCCGGAAGATGCAGCCGATGAGGTTGTAGGCAACGATGACCACCATGCCCCCGCCGCAGATGCGGACATAGCTGACGGTCTGGTCAAAGGCTTCCTCCGGCGCATTCATCACCCTGCAGATCTGGGGGGCGAACATCGGCAAAAGGACAGACAGCACCAGGGCGATGCCCGCAAACATCAAAATGGCGGTGCCCACCGTCTGCCCGGCCTCCTCCTTTTTCCCGCTGCCAAGCTGCTGGCCCAGGAGGATGGTGGTGCCCATGGCGAAGCTGCTGACAAGGTTCGTCAGCGACGTCATGATCTGGCTGCCGGTGGACACGGCGGACACATCCGTAGAGGAGGCAAATTTCCCCACCACCAGCAGGTCCACGGCTCCGTACATGGCCTGTAAAAAGAGCGCCAGCAGCACGGGCAGCGCAAACAGGATCAGGGGCTGCAAAATCTTTCCTTCCGTAAAGGAACTGTTTTCTTTCATCTGGTACACCTCACATAAAAATAAAGCCGGACAAGAAAGCAGGCGTTTCAGCCCGCCATCTTATCCGGCTATTGCTTCCATTCGAGCAAATTGCCCTCCGATGACGATGGACAGTATACCCGAGGGGCCCGGAAATGTCAAGCAGATCCTACAAAAAAAATCCTTATTTTTTTCTTCATGGTCTTGCATTTTTGGTGGTATTATGTTAATCTTATATAGACAAACAAAGCAAAAGAGAGGGAATGCTTTTTATGAATAAACCAGAGTTCGTCGCCGCGGTGTCCGAGAAGACCGGCCTGTCCCGGAAGGATACCGAGCGCACCGTCAACGCCATGCTCGATACCATCACCGCCGCGCTCCTCGCCGGAGACCGGGTCCAGTTCAGCGGCTTCGGCATCTTCGAAACCAAGCTCCGCAAGGCCCGCATCGGCCGGGACCCCCACACCAAGCAGCCCATGCAGATCGAAGAGACCCAAGTCCCCTCCTTCAAGCCCAGCAAGGTCCTGAAGGACGCCGTCCGGAAATAACGCCATGAGACTGGACAAATTTTTAAAGGTCTCCCGGCTCATCAAGCGCCGCACCGTGGCCAACGAGGCCTGCGACAACGGCCGCATCAGCGTCAACGGCCGGGTGGTGAAAGCCAGCTACGACGTCAAGGTAGGCGACCAGCTGGAGATCGCCCTGGGCACCCGCACCCTGAAGGTAGAGGTGCTGCAGGTTTCCGAAACCGTCAAGAAAGACGACGCCAGCGCGATGTACAAAGAGGTATAACAAAACCCGGGCCGTTTCCGTGTGGAATGGCCCGGGAGATTTTTGCAGATGTGTATGCTTCGAAAAATAGGGATTTGTGGGGTTCTTTGCCCGTAGAGGACGATGCCCACATCGTCCCGAAAGGTAACGATACCAAACAGCTAGGTTGAATGGTGGGCACCGAAGGCACGCTCTCCTAGCCTTCCCCTGGGAGGGGAAGGTGGCCCGCAGGCCGGATGAGGTCGCAAAAGGCTGCGATTCTATCCAGGTAATAGTGAAAAAGCAGCTCATGTCACATTTACTTTTAACTTTAAGTGCATACATCGTCCAACCCTAGCGACCTCATCCGCCGCGACACGCGGCACCTTCCCCTCCCAGGGGAAGGCTAAGATG
>JBNMHR010000089.1:0-6172 GCA_050872865.1 Faecousia sp.
CTCCAAGCTTGGAGAGGGTGGCCCGCAGGCCGGGTGTGGTTAGAAAAGCGCTACAATAACAGATAGGTTTGTTGAGAAAATACGGCTAAATGAAACGTATTCCATTCATCCAACCGCTCAAAATATCGCAGCGTTTTCAACCACCCCCGCCCACTGCGGTGGGCACCCCCTCCATGCTTGTAGGGGGGAAGGGCGCGTGCCTTTGGCGTTCTAAAACCTATGGGGATTGCCACGCCAGTGTGCGCACTGGCTCGCAATGACAACACCACAAATCCTTATTTGCAGAATCCCCCTAACGCACAGGAGCGGCCCGAAAAAGGCCGCTCTTGTTTATTTAAATCGTCCAGTTTCCGCTGTCGGTTTGCAGGTCTGCCATGTGGGTATAGATCCCGCCCTTGGCGTAAAGCTCCTTCGGGCTCCCCTGCTCGGCCACCACGCCGCCGGACAGAACCACGATCTTGTCCGCACCGGCTACGGTGCGCATCCGGTGGGCGATGAGGAGCACCGTCTTGTTTTGGATGAGCCGGGACAGGGCCGTTTGGATCAGGGTCTCGTTTTCCACGTCCAGGCTGGCGGTGGCCTCGTCCAGAAGGATGATGGGGGCATTCTTCAAAAAGGCCCGGGCAATACTAATTCTCTGCCGCTCGCCGCCGGACAGGGCGCAGCCGTTTTCGCCGATCTCCGTATTCCACTTGTCCGGCAGCTTTTCCGCAAACTCGTCGCAGTTGGCAAGCCTTGCCGCCGCCAGGACCTCTTCATCCGTGGCGTCCTTCCGGCCCAGGCGGATGTTTTCCAGAATGGTATTGTTAAACAGGGTCACATCCTGGAAGACGATGGAATAGAGACTCATCAGCTTTTCCGGGTCGATTTTGGAAATGTCCATGCCGCCTACGGTGATGCGCCCCTTCTGGTAGTCCCAGAACCTGGTGGCCAGCCGGGAGACCGTGGTCTTGCCGCCGCCGGAGGGACCTACCAGGGCCGTGACCTCCCCCTGCTTGGCGGTAAAGGACACATCCTTTAATACCGTCTCCCCGGAATTGTAGGCAAAGCCCACATGGTCAAAAACAATGTCGCAGCCATTATTTGTAAGCTTCTCACTGCCGGACTGGATGGGATACTCCAGAATTTCATTCATCCGCCCCACATTGGTCCGCATGGAGATCACCGCCGCCAAGTTCTGCAGCGCCCCCTGCATGGGGTCGTACAGCCGGGAGGCCACCAGCAGGAAGAGAAACAGGGTCAATACATCGATGCTGCCCTTTACCAAAAGCATAGAGCCGGTCAGGGCCACGGAAGCAATGCCCAGCTTTAGAACCATCCCGGCAGAGATGACAAACAGGGCGTTGGTCACCTCTGCGGCAATGGTCTGCTTTTCCACGGCCCGGATCTTATCGGACAGGCCTTTCAGGTATTCCCCTTCCCCGTTGTTGGCCTTCAGGTCCCGGATGGTTTCGATGTACTCCTGGATGCCGTCGGCACAGGCCATCTTTACCGCCATAGTCTTGGCCTGCACCCGGTCCTGGATCCGGTAGCTGCCCAGCAGAATGGCGATGGACACAGGGATCACCCACAGGGCCGCCAGGGCCATCCGCCAGTCAAAGGCAAACAGGCTAATGGCAATGAGCACCGTAGAAATGAGGGACCCGAAGAGGCCCGGGATATAATGGGAGCAGGTGGTTTCCAGCACCTCGCAGTCCGCCATAATGGTACTGGTCAGGTCCGCCAGGTCCCGCTTGCCGAAGAAGGACAGGGGGAGCTTCCGCAGCCGCTCCGCCAGGCTCAGCCGCCTTACGCCGCTTTCTTTGTAGGTGGCAAAATAGGTGCTGTTGTACTGGAACCAGGTGGTAAGGAGGATCAGCAGGAAGCACGCAAGGCAACCGCAGACATAAAAGGCCGCTCTTCCCTGGGTGCTGCCCACCATCAGGTCCCGGACCAGGAAATACAATAGGCTGGTTGGCAGCATAAAGGCCACATTCTGGCAGGCACAAGCCAATACGCCTTTTACAAGGCCCCTGGCCCCTTCCGGGGAGCTGGCCGTGGCCTTCTGAATTTTTTCGATCATCTCTTATCCCTCCTTTGCCACTTTCCACCGGACGGAGGACTGGTACTCCCGCCACATCCGGGCAAAGAGGCCGCCCTTGGCGCAGAGCGCATCCTTCGTTCCGCTTTCTACGATGCGGCCGTCCTCCACCACATAGATGCAGTCCGCATTGGCTACCGTGGACAGCCGGTGGGCGATCATAACGACGGTCTTTCCCTTGGCCAGCGCCCCAAAGGCCGCCTGGACCTTGGCCTCGTTATCGGGGTCGGCAAAAGCCGTGGCCTCGTCCAAAATCAGGATGGGAGCATTTTTCAGCACCGCCCGGGCAATGGCGATCCGCTGCTGCTCGCCGCCGGAAAGGTAGACGCCCTTGCTGCCGATGACCGTATGGAGCCCATCCGGGAACTTTTCCAGAATATCCATACACTGGGCGGTTTTCAGCGCCGCCAGCACCTCTTCCTCGGTAGCATCCTTCTTTCCCAGGCGCACATTGTCCAGAATGCTGCCCTTGAGAAGCCGGCTGTTCTGGAACACAAAGGAGACCGTATCCATCAGCTCTTCTTTAGGGATGTCCCGCACATCGGCCCCGCCAATGGATACGCTGCCGCTTTTCACATCAAAGAACCGGCAGATCAGGCTTGCCAGGGTGGACTTGCCGCCGCCGGAAGGGCCCACAAAGGCCACCGTCTGGCCGGGGCGGATGTCCAGAGAGACCCCTTTGATGACCTCCGTCTTGCCGTCGTAGCTGAAATGTACATCCTTTAAGACCACTGAGCCGTCCTTGGGATGCTTGGGAGCGGCGCTTTCCGGCACCGGCTCCCCGTTCAGGATCAGGTCGATCCGATTCAGAGCATCGGCCACCACCAGCTTGTTTTCACTCATGTACATGATCTTGGTCAAGGTCAGAGAGATCACCGGGGTGATGATGATGTAAAACAGCAGGTTCAGCAGGAATTCCGGGGTCACGCCATTCTTTGTAAACAGCAGCCCCCCGGCGATCAGAAAGGCGAATACCCCGTTGATGGCCGCCGTATAGAGCATCATGGGCCCCCGCAGGTCCAGGGTATAGGCGACCACCCATTTTTCATATTCGTCAATGGTGGCCTTGAATTTCTTGAAAGAAAACACCGACTGGCCGAAGGTCTTCACCACGGGAATGCCCCGGACATATTCCACCGCCTCATTGGACATGGCCGCCAGGGCGTTGCCATACTGGCGCATCTTTTCCGCCATCCGGGAGCCGGTCATGATCATCATAATGGCAAAGCCCAAAAACACCGGCACCAGACTCAATAGCCCCAGCCGCCAATCAAATACAAGCAGCATCACAAGAAGCCCCACCGGAGTGGCCATGGCACCGTACTGATCCGGCAGCTGGTGGGCAAGATAGGTTTCCGCCGCCCCGGTGCTCTCCTGGATGATCTTCCGGAGCTTGCCGCTGCCGAAGGTCTCCGCAAAGCCCAAAGGAAGCTTGCTCAGATGCTCCGTGGCCGCAAGGCGAAGGTTGGTCGCCACCCGGAAGGCCGCCAGATGGGAGCACAACAGGGCCCCCACGTAAATGGCATAAGACAGGACGGCAAACAGCACCGCCATCCAGCCATAGCGGGGGATATTCACCGCCTGGCCAAAGTCCGGCGCCGCAGCCAGGACATCCCGTAAGATCATCCAAATGTAAAGGAATGGGACCAAAGCCACCAGCGCGCTGGCAGCCGCCAGGACCCAGGACAGATAGGTAAATACCCGGTATCCCCCGGCGTAGGTCATGAGCCTGCTGAAATCCGATCGTTTCTTCAAAATACTCCCTCCCAGCTTCTTGACTTTTTATTCAGACTCGGACAGGTTCTCCGTAGCGAACAGGCCGATCACATTTTTCATGGTCTCCTCATCATAGTTTTCGGCAATGGCCGCCGCATTCCAATAGGCGTAATTGCCTTCAAACCAGCTCTGCAGGTCGCTCAAGTCCTCCGCATAGCGGAATTCCAGATGGTAGGTGGTTTCCATGGTATCCGGGGCAAAAGCAAAATAGGTGAATTCACCGGAATTCCCGTCCTGGCTCTCGTAGAAAAGAAAGCCGTTCTCGTTTTCCTGGTCCAGCTTTTGATAGGTATGGGAAAACACCGTCTCCCCTGCCTCGTCCAGGCCAGTAATGGTATCTCCATCCATCACGAATTTGTGGACGCCGCCCAGGAAGTAGCAGTTAAAAGCCATGCTGCCGGGGTCGGCTTCGTACTTCTCTGCTGCCTCTGCCCCATAGGGCTCTGCCATGCACATGGCCAGCAGCATATCCGTCGTGGCTTCCGCGTTCTCTGCCCCGACGATGGGGGTCACGGCATCCAGCCAGACCTGCCGGTACTCTGCCTTCGACAGCTCCGGAAACAGCTCTACATAGGTCCCGCTGATGGACGCCAGATAGTCCTGGGATGTATTTTCCTGCACGGCCACTGCCGCGGTGGTTTCCACAGTCTGATTCTTGGCACAGCCCACACAGGACAGCAAACAGCACAGGCACAATAGGCTTGCAAGGATTCTCTTTTTCATATCAATACCTCCTGAAATTGAGTTAGCTTTTGCTAACCGATGTATACTCTACCACATCTTCCGGAGGCGGACTACTCCATTTTGGTTTGGCTGCTCTATTTTGGCACTTCCTTTGCCCTGTACTGGGAGGGGGTAGCCCCATAGCGTTTTTTGAAGCTTTCCGAAAATTTGCTGGCGTTGTCGTACCCGGCGTTCTGGGCGATCTCCGTAATGCTCCTCTGGGTCCTTACCAGCTCCACCGCCGCCTGCTCCAGGCGGTATTCTTTGATGTAATGATACACGGGCACGCCGTAGGTCTGCTTAAAAAGCTTTTGCAGGTGGGACACCGACACCCCCTGTTCCGCGGCCAATTCTTCCAGGGAGACATAGCGGCTGGTCAGCAACCGGTCCCGGAGCCCATGGACCAGCTCTGCCTGCCTTTTAGAGCAATAGGCAGCCCCGGCTTTCTCCCTGGGGATGCGGCTTAAAAGCATCAAAAGCTCCAATATTTTCAGCCGCAGGTATCCGGGCTCGGCATAGGCGGCACTTTCGTACAGCTCCCGGAACACATGCTCGCACCTGGGCCCGGCAGGACCCACCGTATACCATTTTTCCCCAAGAAGGTTCCTTTTTAAAAGCGCAAAGTCTATGGGAAAAGCCGGGGCATTCCGCCGGATCCACCCTTTGGCGGCCTCAGGCTCCACCTCCAGGCAGATCCCTTCGTAATATCCCAGGGGGAAGCAGGAATCCGACTTTGCCCCGTGGACCCCGTCAAAGCAGCTGATGGCCATGTCCCCCGGCTTCAGCAAAACATGGTCCCGGAGGGAAAAGCCCGTTTCAAACCGGCCGTTGACGCAGAAATTGACCTCCAGCATTCCTTCCCGGGACCGGACCTCCGTATAGCGCTCCATATCCAGCTGCATGCGCATGATATGCACTCCGTCAAACAGCCGGTAGCAATGGACCTCCCCGTCCCCCTCGGCATTTTCAAACCCACTGACCTGCCCGGGGTTGAGGGCCACGGTGTTTGTGCCGTTATGATACCAAATGTCAAGCATGGTTTCTCCGATCCTTCTCTTCTAAAGTTAGTTTATGCTAACTTATGCATTTTTAAAATGCCGCATCTCTGCGACATGAGAATTGTAGCATCTTTTGGGGGTGCCGTCAATATGGTGCGTAAATTGAATGCGGCAGATTGGCAAATAGGGATTTGTAGGATTAAGGATGTCGTTGCGAGGCAGTGCGCACACTGCCGTGGCAACCCCCCGGTTAGATGGTACCAGCTGACGGGGAGAATCCCTTCCCCTCTCCAAGCCTGGAGAGGGTGGCCCGCAGGCCGGGTGTGGTTGGAAAGGCTTGGTGTTTTGAGCTGCTGGATGGATGATACACGCAAAAGGTACGCTCCCCTAGCCTTCCCCTGGGAGGGGAAGGTGGCCCGCAGGCCGGATGAGGTCGCAAAAGGCTACGATTTTATCCAGATAACAGTGAAAAAGTAGCCCATTTCACTTTTACTTTCAACTTTTAGTGC
The DNA here is from genome assembly GCA_050872865.1 of Faecousia sp. GTDB lineage: Bacteria > Bacillota > Clostridia > Oscillospirales > Oscillospiraceae > Faecousia. The sequence goes on from JBNMHR010000089.1 coordinate 6,087, forward strand.
ATACATCGTCCAACCCTAGCGACCTCATCCGCCGCGACACGCGGCACCTTCCCCTCCCAGGGGAAGGCTAAAATGCGCCCCGTCAA
>JBNMHR010000090.1:0-6065 GCA_050872865.1 Faecousia sp.
CCCCCGGATTTTTAGACCGCTAAAGGAGAGCAACCCCTTCCCCTCTCCAAGCTTGGAGAGGGGAGGGATTTTCCCGCCGGTGGGTTGGTACCATTCATCCGGGGGATTGCCACACCAGTGTGCGCACTGGTTCGCAATGACAGAGGCTGACAAAAAATCCCCCATCCGAATGGATGGGGGAAAATCTTATTCCGGGTCAGAAATATATGCGTATGGCTGCTGCGTCTCCAAACTCCTGTTTTCGTGTTTTTCGTAGTAGCCGATGAGGTTCCCGTTTTCGTCCCGCAGGGCGATCACGTAGATATCGGAGTTATCCTTATTGTGGTGAGATGTATACACCCGGTTATTTTTGGGGCTTTCCCGGAACCAGGTAAGAATCTCTTCAATGGCCTTTTTGGAGGCGTCGTTGTGGCAGTTTAGCAGGCTCTTGCCGATGAGGTCTGCGCCGCCGTATTTGCGGTAGCGTTTGATCGCGTTGGGGTTCATGTAGAGGATGGTGTGGGTCAGATCGCAGAGCACCACGGGGCTGCGGTCCTCTTCCAGGATGCTTCTAAAAAAGGGGGTCAGTTCCATGTCAATATCTCCTTTTGACGGGCCGGATGCGGGCCGATGTGGGCATCGGCCCCTATGGGGAAATCAGGCGGCGTTCTGGGCCTGGGCCAGGTAGTTGTCTTCCCGTTCTTGCTTCTGCTGGGCCAGGTACTCCTTGGATTTGTTCAGGCCTTCGGAGACGATGGCGTCGGTCCGGTCGTAGGAGCGCTGGGCGTTGTTGTAGTCGTTGTCGCTCATGTTGTAGTCCACCTGCCACTCATCCCGCTTGCTGCTGTCCAGGGCCACGATGTTATATTGCCGGGAGCCGGAGTTGCTGTTCATGTATACCCAGGTGGGGATCAGGTTCACGTCCTCTAGGTACACGGTGCCGTCGGAATATTTGGAGAAGGTGATATAGAACAGGACCCCGTCCTCCGTGTGGGCGGTGCTGATGGAGGAGATGTTGCCCTGGCGCTGGTTGGATACCGCGTTGCCCATGGAGTATAGGATCACGGTTTTGCGGTCCGGGTCCGTGGTGGAGGTCAGCAGGTCCATGGGCTGGACCACGTGGGGGTGGCCGCCGATGATTACATCGATGCCAAGGTCACATAGCTGCTGGGCCATGTCGATCTGGGTCTGGTTGGGGGTCAGCTGATACTCGGTGCCCCAGTGGATGTACAATACCGTTGCCTCCGCCCCGGCGTCCTTCATTTCCTGCAGGTAGCCTTCCAGCTCGGTGTAGAAGCCCGGAAGATTGGCATAGGTAAAGTAGTTGCAGATCCCCGCCTCCTTGATGGCGGCATTGCCGTTGAGCTGGGGTGCACCGTTGGAGCCCACGCCGGTGGCGTAGGTGTAGCAGATCATGCCTACCTTGATATCATTGATGTCCTCAATGGTCCATTTCTGCTCGTCGGCGGTCATGTAGGTGCCCAGGGTCTCCAGCCCCGCCCCACGAACGACCTCCAAGGTCCGCTTGTAGCCCACCAGGGTGGTATCGTAGCTGTGGTTGTTGGCCGTTAAGAGCATATCAAAGCCTGCTTCCTTCACGGCGTCCACAATGGCGTCCGGGGAGTTGAAATTGGGGAAGCCGGCGTACTTGTAGCCGTTGTCGGTGCCGGCCAGGGTGGTTTCCAGGTTGGCCACGGCGTAATCCGCGGCTTTGATGTCGTCCGTAATGTAGCGGAAGATGGAATTGAAGTTGTACCCGCTATTGGTGGTGCCGGAGGAGATCACCGGCATATGCATCAGAATATCGCCGGTGGAGACGATGGTGGCCGTAGATACCACATGCTCCGGTTCCGGCATGGTGGTGGGGGGCTCGGTGGTTTCCGTGGCCAGGGTGGGCAGATTCTCCGGCTCGGTGACCATCATGGTGGGCTCGTCGGCGGGCTTGGTGGTGGATGCCGAAGGGGTCTTCAGGCACAGGGCGATGACGGCGGTGTCGGCCACCAGCAGAACGAGGATCAGGGCGACCAGAACGCCGACAACAGCAGAGCCCCGGCGGTTTTTACGAATTTTGGACATGTATGTTTCTCCTTACGCGGCTGCAGCCGTGGTTTCGGTGGTGGCTTCCGTGGTGGGTTCGGGGTCCGGCTCCTGGGGCTGGAGGCCCTGTTGGACTTTGGTCAGGCTCTGGCCCAGGACCTGATTGGTCCGGTTTAAGGACGCCTTGGCAGAAAGCAGCTGGCTGTCCGTCAGGTTGAATTGGGATGCCCAGGTATCCGTCTGGCTGGCATCCAGGGGCAGGATGTTGTATTCCGTCTTGCCGGTGTTGCTGTTCATGTTCACCCAGGTGGGGAGCACCTCGGCGGCGTCCAGCTTCACGGTGCCGTCTTGGTACTTGCCGAAGGTCAGGGTGTAGAGCATCCCGTCCTCCGTTTCGCCGGTATTGCGGGTCTGCATCTCTTCTTTTCTCTGGTTGGAAACAGCGTTACCAAGAGAGTAGAGGACCACGGTTTTGTGCTCCGGGTCCGTGGTAGAGGTCAGCAGATCCATGGGCTCTACCACGTGGGGGTGGCCGCCGACGATGGCGTCGATGCCCAAATCACAGATGGCCTGGGCCATGGCGGTCTGGTTGCTGTCGGCCCCCAGGGCATATTCCGTGCCCCAGTGGATAAAGAGGACGGTGGCCTCTACGCCTGCGGCCTTCATTTCCGTCAGGTGGCCCTGAAGCTCCTGGTAGAATTCCGGCAGCTTGTCGTAGGTAAAGTAGTTGAGAATGCCGGTTTCCGGCATCTCGTTGTAGTTGAGCACCGGGTTGCCATTGGTATAGCCGTCGGAATAGGTGTAGCATAGGAGCCCTAACTTGATGCCGTTTACCTCGATGGCGGTCCACTTCTGCTCGTCGGAGGTCAGGTAAGTGCCCAGGGTCTCCAGGCCCTTTTCCCTTACCACTTCCAGGGTCCGCTTATAGCCCACGATGCCGGTATCCAGGCTGTGGTTGTTGGCGGTGAGGAGCATGTCGAAGCCTGCTTCCTTGGCGCTGTCCACCAGGGCATCCGGGCAGTTGAACTTGGGGTTGCCGGAGTAGGCATAGCCCTTGTCCGTGCCGCAGAGGGTGGTTTCCAGGTTGGCAATGGCGTAGTCCGCACTTTGCACATAGGGGGCAATGTAGCGGAAGATGGAGGTGTAGTCGTAGCTGCCGTCCTCCTGCTTGCCGGAGTCGATGACCTTTTTGTGCATTAATAGGTCGCCGGTAGCCAGAATGGTGGCGGTACTTACCGGCTCATCCGGGCCTTTGGTTTCCTCCGGTTCGGCGGTTTCCTCCAGGGTTTCCGTGGGCGTATCCGTTGGGGCCTCCGGTTTCCCGACCCGGGTGCATGCTATGATGACGCCAATGTCCGCGATCAGCAGCACGGCGATGAGAACGGACAAAAAGATAATGACAGTGTTGTTTTTCTGGGAATCAGCCATAGGTTCCTCCCTTATGTATCCAGTAGATACCGGACCTCGTTGATGATCTTTCCATCCTTCACGTAGATCCGGGGTACCCGCCTGCTGATGCCGCAGACGAATTCATAGTTAAAGCTGTCTGCCGCCGCGGCGATCTCCTCTACGGTGATTTTCGCTTCGCCGCTTTGGCCGATCAGGGTAACAGTGTCCTCCAGCTTGGTTTCCGGAATGTCCGTCACGTCTACCATCAGCTGGTCCATGCAGACCCGGCCCAAAATGGGGGCTTTTTTGCCGTGGATCAGGACGTAGAACTTTCCGGACAGGCTCCGACGGTAGCCGTCGGCATAGCCTACGGGGACGGTAGCCACCATGGTGGGCCGGGTGGTGGTATAGGTGCCGCCGTAGCTGATCTCCCGCCCGGCTTCCAGCAGCTTCAGGTGGGTGATGCGGCACCGCCAGCTGAGGGCGGGGGTCAAATTCAGGAGGCTGGGGTCTACCTCGTCGCTGGGATACAGGCCATAGGTGATGATGCCGGAGCGGACCATTTCGCAGGGATGGCTGAAGTTCATGATCCCGGCGGAGTTATCCAGGTGGCGGATGGGGATCTCTACGCCCCGGTCGCGCAGCATCCGGTCAAAATGATAAAATAGCTCCGCCTGCTTCCGGGAGCGGGTCAGGTCCTCGCTGTCCGCCGTGGCGAAGTGGGTAAATAGTCCCTCCGCATAGAGCCCGGGAAGACGGGCGATCCGGGCGCACTGGTCCGCTGCCGCGGAGGTGGCCTGGAATCCGATGCGGCTCATGCCGGTATCCAATGCAAAATGGAAGGGGGCTTTGGTCACCCCCAGCTCCACCGCCGCCTGGGACAGGGCCAGGGCATCCTCATAGTGGAAGATAGAAGGCCGGATGCCGTAGCGGATGGCCGTAGGGAAGGCGGATACCGGGGTGTAGCCCAGAATCAGAATGGGGGTCTCCAGCCCTGCCCGCCGGAGCTCCATAGCCTCCAGCATGGAGCTGACCCCGAAGAACGCGCATTTCTCCTGCAAAAGCCGTGCCACCTGAATGGCCCCATGGCCGTAGGCGTCGGCCTTGATGATCCCCATGACGGGCAGGCCGGTCTTTTCCTTTACCGCGTCTATATTTTTCCCAATGGCATCCAGGTCGATGACCACCTGGGTATTGTCGTAATTCAAGCAAATCAACTCATTTCCGTAAATTCTATCCCATTTTATCACTTTTCCGGGGAAATGTAAACCGTCTGAAGCAGATTTTAAGAAATGGACAAATTTGGAGTGGCTTTTGGGGCGGGAAAGGGCGGCTTGACTTTTTTGAGGGGCGTGGTATGATTTCTAGTGTCATTGCGAACCAGTCCGCAGACTGGTGTGGCAATCCCCCTAGGTTTTAGACCGCCGAAGGAGAGTAGCCCCTTCCCCCTACAAGAATGGAGGGGGGATGGGGTTGCACGCCGCTACGGCTACCATTCAACCGGGGGATTGCCACGGCAGTCTAGCACCGCAGTGCTGTGCATAGCGCAACCGCTGTAGGCGGCTCTTAGCGCGGAGCAGTGCGCACTGGCTCGCAATCATCACGCTTTGAAAAGCACCTCGATAAATGCAAATACTTCACCGGTCTAAAGCCTTTGGGGGTTGCCACACCAGTGTGCGCACTGGTTCGCAACGACATGCTTTTTCGGGGTGTTTGCACAGCAATGACATATAAAAAATGGAGGTCCCACCATGGAAAAACGTGATAATTACGCCATCCAATCCACCATTGCCAGAAAGCTGTTTTTGAGCTACGATCAGGAGGCGCTGATCCAAAAGCTGAGTCTTCCCTTTGACGAAACCTGGCTGTATACTTCCTTTTTTGCCACCCCCTACCGGATCCACCGGGCCACCGGGGATATGCAGCGGCAGGAGGGAAAAGCTTGGGTCAGCGCCAACGGGTTCAACGAGGTACTGACCCTGATGGACCTGCTCTGCGACAGCAGGGAAGACCGGCACCTTTCCGGAAAGCTTAAAAACCTATTAGACTTCGGCCACCAGTTCCACCAGAACCTGCTGGAAGAAAGCCGGGACCCCTTTGCCGAGAAGATCCAGCAGGACCCCAAGGCTTTCGAAAAGGCCTGCCTGGCCATGGGCGGCAAGGAACGGAAGGGGGCAGACCTGGGGTTCGATATCCCGGTATTCGAGGACCTGTGCATCACCCTTCTTTTTTGGGAAGGCGACGAGGACTTTGCCCCCAGGGTGCGGTATCTGTGGGATGAGAACGCATTGGAATATCTGAAGTACGAGACCATGTATTACGCGGTGGACCATCTAAAGGGAAGGCTGGCGGAGGCAATGGGGCGGTGAGCGTTGCGCGAGGCAATACCCCATACCGTAGGGGCGGCTACCAGCCGCCCGAAACGTAACGATACAAAAACGGTACGATGAATGGTGGGCGCTGGAGGAAAGCTCTCCTAGCCTTCCCCTGGGAGGGGAAGGTGGCCCGCAGGCCGGATGAGGTCGCTAAAGGCTACGATTTTACCCAGGTAACAGTGAAAAAGTAGCCCATTTCACTCTTATTTTCAACTTTCAGTGCATACATCGTCCAACCCTAGCGACCTCATCCGCCGCGACACGCGGCACCTTCCCCTCCCAGGG
>JBNMHR010000091.1:0-5965 GCA_050872865.1 Faecousia sp.
AAAAAAGGCTGTAGTCCCAGTTCGTAAAAATCGTTCTTCAAAACGGGTAAAAAAGCATAAAGCAATGAAATATCCGAACAATTCAAGGCGGCCTTGAGAAACCTTAAGTTGATGACATTGCCAAGCATGGAGGGGGTGGTGCTCCGCGCAGCGAATCAAAATAATATATAATTGCCGGTGGCAATCATACCACAATTTAACGGGCGACGCAGGAGACCGGGGGTGGTTGAAAGGGTTCGATATTTTGAGCGGTTGGATGAATGGAATATGTTCCATTTGGCCGTACTTTCTCAACAAGGCAATCTGTTATCGTACCGGGTCCCCTCCACCTCTGTCACTGCGTGACATCTCCTCCAGCAGGAGGCGAACAAGACGTGCCGCCCGTCAGCCTATACCATTCAACCGGGGGGCTGCCACGCCAGTTTGCGAACTGGCTCGCAGCGACAAAACGATGGAGCTGCCCTCCTCAGTCGCTGCGGCGCCAGCTCCCCCCAAGGGGAGCGGAGTTTATTGTCAATGTCCCTGTAATCTCACCGTTTCCAAATTTTGGGTACCAGCCACAGGGTAACGCAGGAATACCCCGTCAAAACCACCACCAGCAGTCCGGCCTTCATGGGCGTGGATGCGGCAACCCCCAGCCCTTCCAGCCGGGGGACGATCTGGGTATCCATCAGCCGGATGACAAAGGCGTGGTTGCAGTATACCGCCAAAGAAAGCTTCCCGGCATGGCGGAAAATCTTCCGGTCCAGAAGCCTGCACAGTAGGCTGTCTTCTTCCAGGCAGCTCAAAAGCCAGACGGGGGTGGTCATCAGGAAGATGTTGTGGTAGTCTTTGTAAAGGAACAGGCACACAAGGCTTAAAAGACCTGCCAGGGAAAAGGCTTTTTTGTGGGCTCGCAAAGAAGCATACATAGCCGTTGTGGAAAAGTAGTAGGTCAGCACGCCGATGCACAGAGGGGAGAAGGCCCGGAGCAGGGGGATATAAAAGGGCCCCCAGTTCTCCCACAGGTCTACCCCGGACCAGAGGAGGCTTTGGATCATCAGAATGGCCGCCGGAAATAGGATCCTCCGGGAGAGGGGCTCGTTTTCCCGCAGCAGGGCATACACAAAGTATCCCGCAATCAGCAGGGCAGACAGCTGCCACAGGGGATAGTTCACGCTGTCGTGGAAAAACTGACTGCTCTGCAATAAAAGCAGGTCCGGGATCTGATTGTAGACGGTCCGCAGCAGCTGCCACAGGCCGTCCGGGGAAAAGCTCTGTAGGAGCCCCACCGCATCCCGGACGAAGGTGTACAGGAAAAAGACGGCGCAGGAGAAAAAGTACAGGGGGTAAATTTTTTTGGCGTGGTCCAGGGTATAGTCCCAGGCGGTATAGGGGGCTTGTTGCCGCTTATAAAAGGTCCGGGCCAGGAAAAAGCCGGAGAGGATGAAAAACACCTGCACCGTCACCGTGGGCCCCGGGGGGATGGGCAGCCCGTAGTGGAAAAAGGCAATGACAAAGCTCAGTACCAGCTTGATGGCATCCAGAGCATAGCTTCTGCGGCGCTCCATGGTCAGAACTCCCGCAGAATTTCAATGATCTGGGCTTCGTAATCCCCTTCAAAGTCCTCGCTGCGCCCTGCGGTGCGGACATTGCTCTCCGCCCCCCGCTCCGGAGCCGGGTATTCCCAGATGTGGTAGCTCAGCCCCCGGTGGGTAAAGGTGATGCTGCCGCAGTCGTTGTCTTCTACGTAAGTAAAGGGCATGTTCTTTTGCCGCATGTAGTCCTGAATGGCGGTCAAACGCATAGGGTGGTCCTCCTGTGGTGAAAGATTCATTTTTACCCATTATACCTGCCGGGCGGACAAAAGGCAACGGTTATTTCAGATCCAGCAGCCCCATCAGATAGGTGCTGCAAAAGAAGAGGATCCCAAAGGCGCTTCCGGCGTAGATGGGGTTCGGTACAAACAGGGCACATCCCAGGGAAAAAGCTGTACACAATAGAGCGCCCAGGGGGATGGACAGCCGAATCTTCTCCCCGGTGATGCGCAGCAGGTGCCGGAGACTCAAAAAGAAATTCAGGGCGTGGGTCAGGAAGAAGCTGATAAAATAGCCGTTCATCCCCAGAACGGGCAGCAGAAAATACAGGCCGATGATATCTAGGATATTGGTGAGGATATTGAACCGCACGGCCATGTGCTGCTGGCCCAGGCCCTTGGTCATGGCGTCGGTGATGGCGTCGCAGTAGAGCATGGGGGCCAGAGGGGCGAACAGGCGCAAAAGGGCCCCGGCTTCTGGGCTATTGTAGAGCTTTTGGCACAGCCCGTCGGCAAACAGAAACAGCAGTCCGCCCAGTGCAAGTCCATACAATAGGGAAGCCCGCAGGCTTTTGTGGAGTAGGCGTGCAATGCGGTCTTCCTTCCCGCCGCAGCGGCACCGAGCCAGCTCCGGGATCAGCAGCTCGGATAGGCCAAAGAGCAGGCAGGCGGGGAACATGAGCACCGGGAAGACCATGCCGGAGATGCGCCCAAAGGCGGCCAGAGGGTCCTGGATGGCAAGGGAAAGCCGCTTGGGCACCAATAGATTTTCTAAAGTGCTCAGCCCGCCCTTGCAGCTGTCCGCAATGGCCAAGGGCAGGGCGGAGCGGAGAATGCGGCCTGCTACGGGAATCCGCGCGCCCCGCTGCTGCTTTCTCCGGCTGAAGAAAAGAAGCACGGCCAAGGTCAAAAGGTTTCCCATGGCGTTTCCCAGGATCACGCTGCGGCAGGCCTTTCCCGGGTCCGTCCCGGCCCAGAAGGTCAGAGCTAGCAGGGTTATCAGCATGGAAAACAGCTGCTCCCCAATTTCCGTGGCGGCCAGGGCACCGATGCGGTTGCAGCCGGTATAAAAGCCCGTTAATACCGCGCAAAGGCTGGTAATGGGCAGAAAGCAGGAGAAAAGCCGCAGGGAATCGGCCACGGCCCCGTTGCCGATCCAGTTTTCCGCAATATAGGGGCTCAGCCCCCACAAAAGGCCCCCTACCGCCAGGGAGCACACCAGGCTGTAGCCCAGGCAGCCGGAAAGAACCCAGGGCAGGCTCCCTTTTTGATTTTTCCCCAGCTCCTCGGCGGTCAGGTACATGGCGGCGGTGCGGATGCCGCCGATGCCAGCAATGGTGGCAAGGCTCCCCACGGATAGGGTCAGCTGCAGCAGGCCCATGCCCTGGGCGCCGATGCGCCGGGAAAGGTAGGCCCCAAAGCCGGTACCCATCAGCCGGAGCAGCAGGTTCACACCGGTAAGGAGCAAGGCCCGCAGGATCAGCGGAACGGGTCGCTTCAAAAAAATCACCCCTTGTCCAGCCTATGCGGACAAGGGGTGGGGTAGAAGCGCTTATTGGCCGTTCATTTCCGGGCAGAACAGGGCCAGGGGGCATTCGCCGCATTTTGGATTCCGGGCGGTGCAGATTTCCCGGCCGAAGAGCACCAGCCGATGGCAGAAGTCGCTGCTCTTTTCCGGGGGCAGGATGGCCCGGAGCTGCTTTTCTACCTTCTCCGGCTCCTTGCCCTGGCTCAGGCCCAACCGGCCGCAGATGCGGATGCAATGGGTATCGCAGACCACGCTGCCGGGAACGCCGTAAATATCCCCCAGCAGCAGATTGGCGGTCTTCCGCCCCACACCGGGAAGCTTCAGGAGCTCTTCCATAGTTCCGGGGACCTTGCCGTTGTAGTCCGTAAGAAGCATCTGGCAGGCCAGTACAATGTCCCGGGCCTTGTGCTTGTAGAAGCCGCAGGAGCGCACGTAGTTTTCCACGTCCTCAATGGGTGCCGCGGCCATGGCCTCCAGGGTAGGGTAGGCGGCAAACAGCGCCGGGGTCACCAGGTTCACCCGTGCATCGGTGCACTGGGCGGACAGCCGAACGGCGATCATCAGCTCATAGTCCTTATTGTAATGCAGGGCGCACATGGACTGGGGGTATTTGTCCTCCAGAATTCGGATGATGTCATCTAAATGTGTATTCATAAAATTCGCCTTTTTATTTTCAGCATACCACAATCAGCGCAAATTTTCAACCGGCGGTTTTATTCCGGTTCCGCGCTCAGGGCGGAAACCTCGTAGGCGGTGCATTCCCGGGCGCTGTTTTCCGCCAATTTGGTATAGACCCGGCTTTGCAGGCGGCCCTGGATGAAAAGGCCATCCCGGGTGTGGCACTGGGCGGCCATCCGGGCGGTGGAGCCCCAAAGGATGCAGGGGATATAGTCCCCCCGGCGGCTGGGCCGGGGGACGGCCAGCATGATGTCGCAGATCTCCCTTCCCAGGGGGGTCCGGCGGTAGGTGGGCTCCCGGCACAGATTCCCCCGGAGGGTGATCTCGTTGATGGGGGGCCCGTCCTCGGCAAGGATGCTGTCGGCAAAGAGGAAGATGAGAAGTCTCCGCCGGTCCTCCTCCATCCGGTTGTGGGACCGGACGGAGCCGGAGACCGTCAGCATGTCGCCGCCGGACAGGTCCATCCGGTTTAAAACCGCCCCGGATGCGATCACCGGCAGCCGGTCCACCGCCCCGGAGAGCCTGGGCACGGACAGGGTGAACCGGTAGAATTCCTTCCCGCCGATTGCATGGGAGTACTCCGGAAGAGCCTCCAGAGCCCCCCGGACAAGCGCCTGGTTCGTTTGCGTAAGCAGAAAAATCACCTCGTTGATTCGGATGTATGGAACATCCTATGCCCTGGACGCAAAAAGAGAACCGCCCCAGGGAAGACCCTGGGGCGGGGGGGAGGGTTATTCTTCTTTCGGCGGTTCGGCTTTTGCTTTGCGTTTGCGAAGGGCTGCCTTCAGCAGCTTCCGGATGCCGAACACCGCCAAAGCGGCTACGGCCAGGTAGGGCAAATTGATGAGGATCCAGCTGCCCAGGTCCAGAATGCCGGTGCCAAGACCCTTGAGGCTATTTACAAAGCCCTCGCCGATTCTCTGCAGGCGGCTTTTTTCCTCTACCGGGGTATATTCCGTCACCTCCGTCAGGCTCAGGGACAGGGTGGCGTAGTCGATCTGGTTTTCCAGGACCTTTAATTGGGAGGTATAGCTTTCCAGCTCCGCCCGGATATCCGTCAGCCGGGATTCGATTTCCAGAAGGTCCGTCATGTTGTCGGCCTGGGCCAGAAGCTCCATGAGTCGGGTCTGTTCGGTTTTCAGCACGGAAATGCGGCTTTCCGTATCCACATATTGCAGCGTCACATCCTCGGTGCTCCGGCTGGAGGAGACCACGTTGGTCAGGCTCCCAATTTGTGCGGTAAAGCCGTCCAGGCTGTCCGCCGGGATCCGCAGGGTCAGATCAGCAGACCGATACCGGCGGCCGAAATAGGCGCTGCCATTGTAGAGGTTCTGGTCTTCCATATACCCGCCGCATTCTTCCAGTGCCTTTGTCAGCTCCGGAAGGGCGGCATCCAGGTCGTCGGTCTCCGCACTGACGCTCACGGTGATGATAAATTTTCTGGCTTCCGGCAGCGCACTTTGGGAATTGGACATGGAAAAATTGGCACCCATGGCCGCCGCGGTTTCGGCGGAAGCCGCTTCATAGAAGGTGTCGTTGGACCTGGAGGATGCCCCGCAGCCGGAAAGCACCAGCGCGGCAGCCAGAAGGGCACAGAGTTGTTTTCGCATAATGGTAGCTCCTTTCAAAAAAGCTTCTACCGGGAGCATACCATAGGTTTTGACGGTTTTCAAGATGGTTTGCGGAAATTAAGAAAGATGTAAGAAATGGCAGGACAATTGCACGAGTTATGAATTTATGAACACCTCAGCAAACGCAGCTTGGCAGTACAAAAAGTTCAGCTTTTTTGATTTACAATAAGGCTGGTACTACTCTGAAGCGCTCTCCCTACGGGAGATTCTTTCTTGTCCCGGCAAGAAAGAATGAAAGAATCCGGCTTAGGGGGGAGCGCTGAAGTTTCGCTCCCACTCAAAGCCGCCTCCCCCCTAAGGACCCCCTACCGGCATACCATTCAACGCACCAAT
>JBNMHR010000092.1:0-5941 GCA_050872865.1 Faecousia sp.
CCCATAGCCAGAACGGCAATCCGCAGCAGGCTGGTGGGACGCATATTCATCTTCTTGTAGATGGGCAGCATAGCGGGAACCACGATGCAGAAGGTGGAAGCGCCGCCGCCATCCAGGTGACCGATCAGGGCAATGACGCAGGTCATAACGCACACGCCCACAACATTGTTGCCGATGAGCTTCAGCAGCTTACCGATGATCACATCGAACATACCGGCATCGGTCATAATGCCGAAGTACAGCACGGAGAACACGAACAGGGCTGCGGTAGGCGCGGTAGAGTTAAAACCGGCCTTGATCATGGCAGCCAGGTTATCAAAGCTGATACGGCCGCCCAGGACCAGGATCAGGCCCAGGATCGCGGGATAAACGATAAATGCAATGGCGGGCTGGGTCTTGCTCTTAAAGAGGGTGACAACGATCGCCACAATGGTTACCAGGCCAAGCAGACCAACAATGGTATCACTCATAGAAGAGATTCCTTTCTTTCTTCAATCAATATGGAATGCTGGGAATATTTATTGTAACAAAAGGGTCTTCTGTCGCCGCGAACCAGTCCCTTTCAACCAGGGGATTGCCACACCAGTCTGAGGACTGGTTCGCAATGACAGCTTTGTTCCCTATATGTCCTTACAGGCTCAGGGGCTTGATCTTCCGGACCACGTCCAGAATGGTGCCGTCGCGGGCTTCCAGAACGGCGACCACCTTGTCCTCCCACTCCAGGTCCTCGGGAGTACCTACCAGGGAGTAGGCCTTGTCCTTCAGGCTCTCGATGGAGACATGGGGGATACCGGCGTTGTCCAGGCACTCGATGAGGTCGGGACGCAGGGGGTTCACGGCGATGCCGTAATCGGTTACCAGCACATCCACGCAGTCGCCGGGGGTAGTAACGGTGACCACCTTCTCGCAGACGGTGGCCATACGGCCACGGGTCAAAGGAGTAACAATGATGCAAACCTTGGAACCGGCAGCGGTATCGGGGTGTCCACCGGGAGCGCCGCGAAGCACGCCGTCGGAACCGGTCAGAACGTTGACGTTAAATCCGGTATCGATCTCCAGTGCAGCCAGGACCACGAAGTCCAGCTTGTTGACGAAAGCACCCTTGTTGGCGGGGTTGGCGTACTGGGAAGCGGACATTTCAAAGTGGTTGGGGGTCTGGTTGATGGAGTTGACGGCGTCCAAATCGAAGTCCTGCACGTCGATGACTTTCCCGACCTTGCCCTTCTTCAGGAGCTCTACCATGGGGCCGCAGATGCCGCCGATGGCCCAGCCCATCTTGATGTTCCGCTCGTCCATGTACTTCTCCAGGAACAGGTTGGCAGCCAGAGAGGGGCCGCCTACGCCGGTCTGGAAGGAGAAGCCGTCCTTAAAGTAAGGGGTAGAGGCGATGACCTTGGCCACGTTCTCGGCCATCATCAGATCCCGGGGGTTCTGGCTGATGCGGGCAGCGGCGGAGGCGATCTTCTTGGGGTTGCCGATGGAATCAACAACCACAACGGCATCCACGTCAATGGCTTCTACGGAAGCGGGCATATTGGGGAAATCCACCAGGCAGTCGGTAACGACCACCACATGGTCGGCATACTTGGCGTCGGTCATGGCGTAACCCATGGAGCCGCAGTTGGACTTGCCGCCGATGCCGCGGCAGTTGCCCACGCAGTCGGAAGTGGGGGCAGCCACGAAGGCGATGTCGATGTGGACCTCACCGGCCTCGATGGCACGGGGACGGCCGCCGTGAGAACGGATGATGGCGGGGGTCTTCAGCTTACCGGCGGAAACCACTTCGCCCATCCGGCCGCGGATGCCGGAGGTCTGGATGCCAATGACCTTGCCCTCTTCGATGTAATCGGCGATGGGGTCATGGGCGCTGCCCAGAGAAGTGGCGGCGATGGTCAGGTCCTTCAGGCCCAGCTCCTCGATGGCGGCCTTCATGACCATGTTGACCACATAATCGCCGTCCCGCAGGTGGTGGTGGAAGGAGAAGGTCATGCCGTCCTTGGCGCCGCACTGTTTCAGCGCATCCACAATGGAAGCCACGATCTTGCTTTCCTGGGGCTTTTCAAAACGGCGGGTGGTGGGGGCAGCCTTGTGCAGGTACTTGCCGTCCATATAGTTCTTGCCCTGGTAAACCTCTTTGCCGTTTACCAGCAACTCATCGGGAATATCTCTACCTACTGCGTTGATCATACCAAATCCCCCTCATACATACCGCAGGCCTTGGCCAGACGCAGGGTGCGCTCGGCGCCGGGAATAAACGCGATATCGATCATCTTGCCGTTGACGGTGAACACGCCGACACCGGCGGCGGACTGCTCCTTGTAAGCTCTAACAAAGGACTCTGCCTGCTTGATTTCCTTCTCGGTAGGCGCGAAGACCTCGTGGACCAAGCGGATCTGCTTGGGGTTGATGAGGCTCTTGCCGTCGAAGCCCATGGCCTTGTTCTGCAGAACCTCGGCCTTGAAGCCCTCGTTGTCGTCCAGGTCGGTGAACACGGTATCGAAGCACTGGATACCGGCAGCACGGGCAGCCAGCAGCATCTGGCCGCGGGCGGCCAGCATGTCCACGCCGTCGGGGCTGAACTTGGTCTGCATGCACTTCCGGAAGTCGCCGCCGGAAATGGCCACACCGAACATCCGGTCGGAGGCGGAGCAGATCTCATAGGCGTTCAGGATGCCCTTGGGGCTTTCCAGAGCGGCCATCAGCAGGGTCCGGCCCACTTCTACGCCGAATTCCTTCTCGGCCTTCTCCACGGCCTCTTCTACAATGTGCACGTCCTTGGCGCTTTCGCACTTGGCGATCCGGATACCGTCGGCACCGCCGGCCACGCAGACGCGGATGTCTTCCTGCCAGTGGGGGGTATCCAGGCCGTTGATCCGGACAATGACCTCGGTAGAGCCATAGTCAATGGTGGTCAGGGCATGGTACAGGCTGAACCGGGCGGAATCCTTCTGATTCTCGGCCACGGCGTCTTCCAGGTCCAGCATGATGGAGTCGCATCCGTAGATGTAAGCGTCCTTGATCAGGCCGGGCTTCTGGGCGTTCATGAACATCATGGTTCTGCGCAGGCGGAACCGTTCGGGCTTGGGTCTTTTAATCATCTGACGGCACCTCCCCAGGGAATGTTGGCGCTGGAAGCATCACAGCTGCGGAATACGGCACACTCGACTCTGGCCTTGATGGTGCAGTCCAGAGCGCCCTTGTCAACAACGGTAACATGGGCATTGGTGACCTGGAGACGGTCCAGGGTTTCCAGGATGGTGGCCTTGATCTGGCGGCCATACTGGTTCATGACGCTGCTGGACAGCTCCAGCTCGATGCCACCCTCACCGGGTTCTACGGTGACCATGGCGTCGCTGGATTCCAAAGTGCCGGCAGCGGCAGATTTCAGAATTTCCATGAATGTTCCTCCTGTTTATTTCTACTTTTTTATCGATAACAATAAGATAGCACAGGAATCCTATAATTACAAATACATAATTTTTTATCTTATTATAATTTTTCTCCAATGAATGCCCGGGACATCTTGACATCCATAAAAAACCTTTTATAATAAATATCGGTTCGAAACGATAGATTTCGTGAATATGCTGTAAAAATGTGGTGAAAATTATATGAATATGAAGCAGGCTCTCTATTTTAAGACCATTGCCAAGTACGGTACCATCACGGCCGCGGCAAAACAGCTCTATATCAGTCAGCCTTCTTTGAGCCAGACCCTGCGCCAGATTGAAGACGAGGTGGGCACCCCCCTGTTCGACCGGAGCACCTCCCCCTTCCATCTGACCTACGCCGGAGAGCGGTACCTGAAAGCCGTAGAGGCCATGCTGGAGATCGACGCCCGGCTGAAGGCGGAAATTGAAAGCATCCGCCACGAGGACGGTGGCCGCCTGCGCCTTGGCATCAGCGTCACCCGGGCCATGCAGGTATTGCCGGATGTGATTCCCATCTTCTCCAAGGAATACCCCAACGTAATGCTGGAATTAACGGAGACCCCCTCTGCCAACCTGGAAGGGCTGCTGCAAAAGGGCGAAGTGGACCTGGCCCTGGCGGCAACGGAACCCAGCGAAATGAACATCACCTACGAGCTCATTGAAAAGGAGTCCATCGGCATCCTGGCCGGGAAAGACAGTGCCGTCAAGTCCCGCATTCCCTCCGGGACCCCCATTACCCTGAAGGACCTGGAGGGAGAAAGCTTTGTCTCCCTGGACGCTTCCCATTCCGCCCGGATCATTCAGGACCGGCTGTTCCGGCGGTACAGCTTCCGGCCCCGGATCCTTTTGGAGACCAGCTCTTTGGAGGTAGGCAGGCGTGTAGCCCTGAAAAGCGGCGCCTGCATGATCCTGCCGGATGTGTACGCCGACAGCACCGTCTTCCAGTCCGGCGGCGCCTTCTATCCCCTGGCCGACTACGAAAACCATCGGCACTTCTACGCCTGCTACCGGAACGGAGAGAACGTCAAAAAGTACGTCAGGGACTTTATCCAGATCACCTCCGCCGTCCTGGCCCAAAGCACCGAAAACCGGAACAACCAAGGTTGATTCCCTTTTGAAACAAATACGCAAAATGCCCAGCGCTTTCCGGCGCTGGGCAAATTCTTTATTCCGCTTTTTCGATGGCTTCCACCACGCCGTTCAGGGCATCGGTGTCTACGGTCTCCATCATACCGTTGTCGTAGGCCTGGGCAACGGCCGGGTCGATGGGGAGTCTGGCCAGGACCGGCAGCCCCAGGTTGGCGGCTACCTCGTCCAGATGGCTCTGCCCAAAGACGTTGATCTTCTTGCCGCAGTCCGGGCATCGGAGGTAGGAATAGTTCTCCACGAAGCCCAGCACGGGAATGTGCATCATCTCCGCCATCCGGACAGCCTTGGTAACGATCATGGACACCAGGTCCTGGGGGCTGGTGACGATAACGATTCCGTCTACCGGCAGGCTCTGGAAAACGGTCAGGGGCACGTCACCGGTTCCGGGAGGCATATCCACGAACAGATAGTCCACGTCCTCCCAGATCACATCGGTCCAGAACTGCTTGACGGCACCGGCGATCACCGGGCCCCGCCACACCACGGGATCCCCGGGGTTGTCCAAAAGCAGATTAATGGACATGACCTGGATGCCGGTCCGGGTCAGAGCCGGATACAGCCCATCGTCGTTGGCGCCCTGGCACTCGGTAACGCCAAAGGCCGTGGGGGCAGAGGGGCCGGTAATATCGGCATCCAGCACGCCTACCCGCTTGCCCTTCCGGGCCATAGCCACCGCCAGCATGGAGGTAACGGTGGACTTGCCAACACCACCCTTACCGGAAACCACGGCAATGACCTTTTTCACCTTAGAATTGGGGTTCAGCTGGGCCAGCAGGCTTTCGGCCTTGCGCTCGCCGCAGTCGGAACCGCAGCTGGAACAATTTCCGCTACAGGAACTCATTTGATTCTCTCCTTAAACCGCGAATTACTTCGCTTTTTTTCACGCAGGAACCATTATAAGCCGGAAAACGGAAACTGTCAACCTTTGGACTTACTCCAGCACGACGATTGCACGAGTTAATAATCTGTGAATTGCGTTTCATTCCATGCTTGTCGGGAATCCGATTTATTACAAACAGGTACCATCTCTGACAGGAGTCCGCCTCCGGCGGTGGTTTTCTTGTTCCGGCAAGAAAATCAATAAGAAGCCGGCTCAAGGGGGGGCATTGAAGTCTCGCTCCCACTCCAAGCCATCCCCCCTTGAGAATCCCCCCCGGCGTACCATTCAACCTGCCAATCTAAAGCCTTTTCGAGTGATACAACAGTGGACTGCCGGAAAGCCAGACGATACGAAAATCACTGCTTCTGTTTTTCAAAGTGATACGTTGGTAAATTGTTACGAACGTTTTTCATTCTGAGACGCAGTAAATAGGGTTTAGATTGGTACGTTGAATGGTACGCCGGAGAGGGGTCCTTAGGGG
>JBNMHR010000093.1:0-5853 GCA_050872865.1 Faecousia sp.
CTCCCTACGGGAGATTCTTTCTTGTCCCGGCAAGAAAGAATGAAAGAATCCGGCTTAGGGGGGAGCGCTGAAGTTTCGCTCCCACTCAAAGCCGCCTCCCCCCTAAGGACCCCCTACCGGCATACCATTCAACGCACCAATCTAAACCCTATTTACTGCGTCTCAAAAGGAAAAACGTTCGTAACAATATCCAACGCAAAGTTTTTCGTGCAAAGAATACATTTTGCGTATCGTCGTGCTTTCCAGTATAACACTGTTGTATTGTTCTCCAAAGGCTTTAGATATGTAGGTTGAAACGGTACGCCGGGGGGGATTCTCAAGGGGGGATGGCTCTAAACGGGAGTGCAGCTTCAATGCCCCCCTTGAGCCGGCTTCTTATTGATTTTCTTGCCGGAACAAGAAAACCACCGCCGGAGGCGGACTCCTATCAGAGGTGGTATCCGTTCATAATAAAACGCATCCCCGACATGCATGGAGTAAAACGCGATTCACAAATGATCAACTCATGTGATCGTCCTGATAATTTTGTTCCATCGGTAGACAAAGCCCCCAAAGGTTGCTATAATATAAAAACAGTTACTTTTGTTGGAGATGATGGGTTGTTTTCTAAATTATTTCAAAAACGATACAAGCTGCTTCTCTTGCTATGCAACATTCTGGTGATGGCCGCTGCCATTGGTTCTTCCTTTCTTTACGCCAACTACCAGCGAAAAAGCCTGCTTGCCTCCCGGCAGGCGGATTTTATCACCACCATCGAATCCATGAAGGCCGTCTCCCAGAATTATCTGGACAGTGAGCGGGGCTACGTAGACAACTGGGCGGCATACATTTCCGGGGAGGACATGGATCTAAGGCAGGCCCTGGCCTTTTTGCGGAAGATCAATACCAGCTCTTCCCGATTCTGCCACATTGTGGATATGGATACCTTCGGCGCCTGGTCCGCCTTCTACCCGGAGGGCCGGGAGTACATCGATACCTACCAGAACTTTAAAGGCGAACGGGCGGACTACGAAGAGCGGATGGTGGCCGCCATGTGGGACATCTTCAACGGTACCCAGGCAGGCTTCAGCGTTATGGGCAAATACCTGATCCAGGAGAATCTGTCTACCGCCGTCAGCGTCGGCGCCCGGGTGACCCTGAAAACCGCCACGGGACACAAAGACTATCTTCTGCTCCGGGCCATCCCCACGGATGCCCTGAAAAGCAGCTGGGTCTTCCCGGTGGAGTACAGCAGCGCCGAGGTAGGCATCCTCACCCGGGACGGGGACTATGTGGTCCAGTCCGCTTCCATGAAGTCCCTGAATTTCCCGGAGTATATAAGAACCTACAACTTCCAGGACGACTATAACCGGGTAGACGACTTCCGGCAAATGCTGATGACCACCAGCGAAGGAACGCTCCACTACAAGGACTTCCGGGGCAACGACTGCTTCTGGTACTATTCCTCCTTCGGCGACGGGTCCGACCTGGACATTCTGGGCATGATCCGGGAAGCCGAGCTTCAGCCGGACAGCAGCGCCTGGATCATCGTCATCATCATCTGCGGTGCCCTGGCCCTTCTTTTGCTCATCGACGGCATCCACCTGATCCGGATCAACCGCCAGCTGCGGGAAACGGCCCAGCAGGCCCAGGAGGCCAGCGAGGCCAAGACCCAGTTCCTTTCCGCCATGTCCCACGACATCCGGACCCCTATGAACGCGGTTCTGGGCATGCTGTCCATCGCCCAGCAGAACCTGCAGGATCCCCAGTATGTATCCCAGTGCCTGGATAAATCCGCCCGGGCCGGACGGCAGCTGCTGACCCTCATCAACGACATTCTGGATATTTCCAAAATCGAAAGCGGCAAATACGTCCTCAGCCCCACGATGGTTTCTTTGCCGGAGCTGATGGAGGAGCTGAAGGCCGTCCTGGTGCCCCAGACCCAGGAGAAAAAGCAGCACCTAAGCTGGCAGGTCAAGGCGCTCCCCCACCCCACCGTGCTGGCAGACGCCATCCGATTGAACCAGGTTTACATGAACCTGCTGTCCAACGCCATCAAGTATACCCCCTCCGGCGGCCACATCACCATGGAGCTGTGGCAGACCGAGGTCCCTGGGAATTCGGAAGAGGTGTACCTGCGGTTCCGGGTCACCGATAACGGCATCGGCATGACCCCGGAGTTCCAGAAGACCATGTACGATTCCTTCTCCCGGGCGGTGCGGACCCAGCTGAACCAGACCCAGGGCTCCGGCTTGGGGCTTTCCATCGTCAAGCAGATGGTAGACCTGATGGGCGGCACCATTCATTGCGACAGCGCCCCCGGCAAGGGCACCAGCTTCTACGTGACCCTTCAGCTGCCCATCGTTGAGGCCCCCGCTTCCAAAAAGCAGACGGTCCGGCAGACCGATCCCGACACCGACGTCAGCGGCCTGCATCTGTTGGTAGCCGAAGACAACGAAATGAACTGGGAGATCATCGAAGTTTTGCTGACCCAGTGCGGCGATACCTGCGAGCGGGCCGAAAACGGAAAGCGTTGCGTGGACATGATCTCCTCCGTGCCCGCAGGCACCTTTGACGCCATCCTCATGGACATCCAGATGCCGGAAATGACCGGCCTGGAGGCCTCCCTCCGGATCCGGCAGCTGCCGGAAGCGCGCAACGGGAACATCCCCATCGTGGCCATGACGGCGGACGCCTTTGCCGAGGACGTGCAGGCCTGCCTGGACTGCGGCATGAACGGCCACATCGCCAAGCCCGTAGACATCCAAAAGCTGCGGCTCTACTTAGGAGCCATCAAAAACAAAACCTTATAAGAGAAAAAGGAGCACATATTATGGAAAAAGACCTATGGCGCCGGGGTGCGGCAGGGGTATTGGCATCCCTTCTGCTGCTGACCGCCGGCTGCGGCACCAAGAAAGAGAACACCGCCTTCCAGCCCAAGCTGGACACCAAGGCCAATGTGGAACTGAACGTTCTGGGCTTCTTCGGCAACTTCGAAGCCCTGGACCAGGTGACCAACGATTTTAACGGCTACTACCCCAACGTGACCTTCAACTACCAGCAGGTCGGCGGCGCCAAAACCGAAGCCTACCTGGACGCCAACGACGGCGTGGACATCTTTATGACCTCCCCCCAGAACCTGGCCATTCCCGGCGGCACCCTGCCGGACCGGTGCGTGGACCTGAAGGAAGCCGGGGTAGACACCGGTGCCATAGACGGGGACATGCTGAAGCTTTACGAGCTGAACGGCAGGCAGCTGTCCATCCCCATGGGCCAGCACCTGACGGGAGTCGTTGCCAATGTAACGCTGCTCCAGAAAGAAGGCCTGGCCGTCCCCACCACCACAGAGGAGTTTTTGTCCGTGCTGACGGCCCTGAAGGAAAAGGGCTATACCCCCATCCAGGGGCCCACCAGTAAGGTCTATGCCGAGCTGATCCGGGGCTATGCCTTCGCCGCGCTCAGCTCCGACGACGCCGTCCTCGCCGCCGCCAAGGCAGGGAAGCAGCAGGCGGTGGACGCCCTGATGCCCGCCTTCGACTTTTTGGACACCGTCCTCCAGCAGGGCTACACGGACCCCGCCCTCAACGATACCTACCCCGACGACAACTACGACGGGGCCATCCTGAAGTTCTTTGAAGGGGACGTGCCCTTCTGGGTATGCGATACGGAAAAGGTCAGCGGCATGAAGAAGCGGGAAAGCAAATCCGAGGCCTTCCAGGCTTCCCCCTTTACCTACAGCTTCTGCTTCTCCCCCATCGGCTCGGCAGACGCCAAGCTCTTCCAGGAGCCCTGGTATGCCTTCGCCGCCAACAAAGACGGAGACAACAAAGACTACGCCATTGAGTTCCTCCGGTTCCTGGCCACCACCGAGGAGATCAACAAGATCGCGGATATCAAGGGTGTCCCCTCCGTTGCCAAGGAAAGCACCGCCCCCGCCGTCTACCAGGCCGTCCTCTCCCACGACCTGGACAGCCGCCGCTGCACCAACACCGGCGCCATCACCGCCGACATGGAAACCGCCTGGTACTCCACCGTCACCGGCTACGTTTCCGGCGCATACGACTCCAAAGACGCTGCCATCCGGGATTTCTTTACTTCCATCCACTAAAACAAACCGCCCTCCGTTCCAACCCCAAAATTGGAACGAAGGGCGTGTTTTTTATATTCTGTAGGGGCGGCTACCAGCCGCCCGAAACCTATCGATACAGAAATGGTGCGATGAACGGTTCCAACCAAAGGGCGGGAAAATCCCCTTCCCCCTCCTGCATGGAGGGGGAAGGGGGATTTTTACCGGCAGCGGACACCATTCAACCAGCCCCGCAAATCATACAATTTCTTCCGTAGCGTGGCTTCTTTCCATCCTCCGGAAGATCACCACAAAGGCGATGATCTGCACCACGAAGGTCACGATCCAGGACAGGGGGTAGGAAAGGTACAGGGAAGGCAATGTGTGGAACTCCGGGATCTGGAACACCGTGGCGATCCACAAAATCCGGATGCCGCAGATGCCCAGAATGGACAGGATCATGGAAATAAAGGAGGCCCCGATGCCCCGCAGCGCGCCGGTGATCACGTCCTGCATACCGAACAGGAAGTAAGGCAGCACGGATACATACATCCGGCCGATGCCGATGGAAATGGCCTCCGGGGAATCGGTGATGTAGATCCCCAGAAGCTGGGTGGCAAAGGCGCACATGAGCCCGCCAAAGAGCATCCCGGCGCCGATGGCGTAGACCGTACACAGAACGGTGATCTTCTTCACCCGGTCGTACCGCATGGCGCCGCAGTTCTGGCCGCCGAAGTTCACCGCGGTCTGGTGGAAGCTGTTTTCAATGACGTACATAAAGTTTTCCAGATTGGCCACCGCCGCATTGCCGGACACGGCCACGGAGCCGAAGGAATTGACGGCAGACTGGAGCACCACGTTGGACAGGGAGAAGGTGCAGCTCTGGACCCCCGCTGGGACACCGATGCGCAGCATCTTGGAAAGAGGTGCCTTGTGGAAATGCATCTTCCGCAGGTCCAGCTTGCAGGCATCCTTCCGCTTGGCCATAACGTAGACAATGAGCACAGCGGACAGCCCCTCGGAAATAGTCGTTGCCCATGCAACGCCATCCACATTCATACCAAAGAAGTGCACGAACACGATATTCAGGATCACGTTCAGCACGCCTGCCGCCGTCAGGATCAAAAGCGGGCTCTGGGTATCCCCCGCCGCCCGGACCATAGAGGCGCAGAAGTTATACACCAGGTTGAAGGTCATGCCCAGAAAGTAGATCTCCATATACTGGCTTGCCAGAGGCAGTACGTCCTCCGGGGTACCCATGGCCTCCAAAATCTTTCGGGACAGCAGCACGCCAAACACCGTCAGAAAAATGCCGCTGACCAGGGCCAGGGGGAGCGCAGTGTGCACCGTATCCTGGACCGTTTGATGCTCCCGGCTGCCAATGCCGTGGGCCACCGCCACACCGGCACCGACGGACAGACCGATAAACATATTCACCATCAAACTGACAATGGACCCCGTAGACCCCACCGCCGCCACCGACAAGCTGCCGCAATACCGGCCCACCACCACCAGGTCCGCCGCATTGAACAACAGCTGCAGGACGCTGGTCAGCATAATGGGAATGGCATAGGTGAAAATAGGCCATGCCAAGGGGCCTTCCAGCATATTGATCTCTTTCTTCTTCATTTTTGTTTGTACGCCTCCAGATTTTTCATAAACCGGGATATTATACATCCGGGGATTTCAAATGTCAAACAACAGAATCTACAAAATAAGCCCTATCCAGCAGGCGCTTTATAAAATAAATGTCGCTGCGAACCAGCGCGCACGCTGGTGTGGCAGCCCCCCGGTTGAATGTACAGACC
>JBNMHR010000094.1:0-5831 GCA_050872865.1 Faecousia sp.
CAACTGCAAGAAAATATCATACCTGGTCCCCTCCACCCCCGCCCACTGCGGTGGGCACCCCCTCCATGCAGGAGGGGGCAAGGATACTCAGAGGCCGTGAGCCTGTACGTTCATCCGGGGGATTGCCACGACAGTGTGCGCACTGTCTCGCAATGACAAATCGTCAAATCCTTATTTACCGAATTCTATTCTATCATTCCATTTACGACTTCTTTTTTGTGAGATCTATGAATTTTACAAATGTCTCTTCCTGTGCTACAGAATCCTCAGAAAGAAAAAAACAAGGAGGAACCAAATATGATGATCAAAAATGCAGCAATGGCAGGGGTGCTGGGAGCTGGCGGCGCTCGGGTAACGGTAGCGCCTAAGAAAGCCATCGTTCAGGACCCGGAAGCGGAGGCCCGAAAGGACGCCGCACGGTTCAGCCTGTACCGCGGCCTGATGTCCATTGACCGTGACCCCGTTGTCCGCATCAACGGCCTGGACATCCGGGACTGCCATGCCCTGGTGGATACAGGCGCAGGCGTATGCACGGTGGACGGAAAAACGGTAGACATTCCTTTTTCGGATGTAAAGCGGATCCTGGCCCTGGTCAAGGCCTGCGAGGTTTACCACGGGGACCTGTAAGATAAAAAGAAAACAGAGGCAGTTAAAACCGCCGGTTTGGGTGGTTTTAACTGCCTCGTTTTGTTAGGCTACGGATTCTTGGTCCACTGGGCGTACAATGTCACGGTGCCGTTATTCGTAGCGGTAAGCTTTTCGACTTCCGCCCTATCCGCATAAGGAACACCGCTTCCGTTTGCCTTGGTGTTCCAGCCCGCGAAAGTATAGCCGCTGCGGGTGAAGGCGTTGGCATTCAGGGCCGCAACCTCATCGTACACAAGCCCCGTCTGATCCGCCATCTTGCCGGTGCCCTTGTTGGCGTTGAAGCGGATCTTATAGGTGATTGGCTTCCAGACGGCGGTCAGGGTCACCTCATCGTTCTCTTTCTGGCCCAGGTTGGAGAACTTCTCCTTGGTGGTGATCACCGTTCCGTTCGGCAGGCACCAGCAGTCAAATACATAGCCGGTCCGCTTGAAGGCGCAGGCCTTGGGTGCGTACTCCTTGCCGTTGACGGCGGAGATGGCGGCCTTATCCATATTGCCGGTGGCATCGGAAGCGCCGGGGGCAAACGTTACGGTGTACCCGTAGGTGGGGATCCACTGGGCTGTCAGGGTCACGGTGTTCTCCGTAGTCAGGTCCTTTACCTTGGCCTTGTTGGGCAGGCGTTTCTCGCCTAATTTCCAGCCTCTGAAGGCGTAACCGGCCCGCTTGAAGCCAACGTTCGTTAGAGCTGTCGCCTTGCCATAGGTCATCTTCTGGGGCTTCATGGTGCCGGTAGCGGCATCATCGCCCTTCTCAAACACCACGGTATAGGCGTGGGGTGTCCAGACGGCATACAACCTGATTTCCACGCCATCCTTATCCGTCAGATTCTTGACGGTCTTTTGGTCCACGTGGACAGCCTTCCCCTTGGCGGTGGTGGCCCAGCCGGAGAAGTCGTAGCCCGGGCGGGTGAAGGTGTTTTCTTTCAGGTCCGCCGCCACATCGTAGGTCATGAGCTGCTTAACATCTTCTCCCTCGGCTCCGTTGCCGTCGAAGACAACGGTGTATTCGTTGACCTTCCACTGGGCGTACAGGGCGACGGTCTTCTCGGTGGTCAGGTTCTGAACAAGTTCCTTGTTTTCGTATTTTACACCGTTTTCGTCCATCCAGCCCTGGAAGCTATGGCCCTTCCAGGTAAAGCTGTTGGCAGTCAGAGCGGTCTGTTTGCCGTCATAGGTCAGGGTCTGCTTTTTCACGGTGTCCTTGGCCAGGTTGGAGTGGAACTCCACGGTGTACTTGTTGGGGGTCCACTGGGCGAACAGGTCCACCCGATCCTCACCGGTGCTCAGGTTTTTCACCTTGGCATTGTTCGTATAGGCCTTCCCTTTTCCGTTTTCCTGGGTGTTCCACTTTGCAAAGGTGTATCCAGCCTTCTCGAAGGGGTTGGTGTCCAAAACTTCGTTCCGGTCGTAGGTCATGGTTTGGGTCTCTTCCGCCCCGTCGGGGCCATGGAATACCACCGTGTATTCATTGGCCTCCCACATGGCGTACAGGGTGACAACGGCGCTCTTCTTGGTCGTCAGGTTATCGGCTTCCGCAACCTCCTCGCCGGTGCCGTTGGCCTTGGTGTTCCAGCCGACAAAGTGGTAGCCCTTCCGGGTGAAGGTGTTTTTCGCCAGCTCCGTAGGCGTATCAAAGGCAATGTCCTTCTGGTCCGCCATTTTACCGGTGCCCTTGTTGGCATTGAAGCGGACGGTATAAGTAATGGGGGCCCAGCAGGCCGCAAATTCCAGCGTTTCCGCCTCTTCCCCATGGACTGTGAATCGTTCGCCTTCTGCGTATGTAGTTCCGTCAAAGATCCAGCCCGCGAAGATGTAGCCGGGACGGGTATACCTGTTTTTCGGCAGAGTATATTGCTTCCCGTTTTCCAGGTCCTCCATAGGCGCTACGCTGCCCGTAAACGCATCCTCTTCCGCACCGGGCAGGAACACCGCCCGATAGGTATTGATCTTCCACTGGGCGATAAAGGCGATCTCTGCCCCCTGCTCCACCTTGGTAAAGCGGAAGTCCTCCCCGGGCTGCAGGAGGTCATCCGGCCATCCTTCCCGGTACCAGCCCACAAAGGTATATCCCAGGCGGCTGTAGCCGTTTTGGGGCATTTGGTAGGTCTCTCCGTTTACCAGGCCTTCCATGGCATTGGTGGAGCCGGTATAGGTGCCCTCCTCGGTACCGGGCCGGAACACCAGCCGGTAAGTACTGAGCTTCCACTGGGCATACAGAGTGACCGTGCCCTCTTCCGCCAGGTTCCGGACCGTGTCCCCGGGCTGATAGGTTTTGCCCTTGCCGTCTGCCTGGGTGTTCCAGCCGGTAAAGGTGTAGCCGAAAACAGTAAAATTGCATTCTGGCAGGGTCACATCCGCATCCCGGGGGGCCTGGATGGGCGTCATGGACCCCAACAGCTCTTCGGTGGTGTTGCCGTCAAAGGCGATCTGGCAGCCCTTTTCCGCAGGCAACGCTACCTGACGGATATTCTCCCAGGCGACAGGAGCCTCGGCAGACTCCGTCAGATAGTACCGGCCGCAAACGTCACACTGCCAGTATTCCAGCCAGCCGTCTTTCCCAGCTGCAGGGGCCTGGGCCTCGTGGTGGGTCAGGCTGTGGGCGGCCTGCTGCCAGGTGATGGCTCTTGCGCCAAAGTTGCTATTGGGAGCCGCCGCCCAGGCGCAGGGGTAGGCGCAGGTCAGACTCTGGATGGAAGCAAAGGCCGTATCCCCGATCTCCGGAACCTGGCTGCCGGTAAAGGTGAATCCGGGGATATAATAGGAGGTATAAAATGCCCCTTCCCCAATTTTTGTCAGTGCAGCGGGGAGCTGAATATTGGATTTCAGCTGTACGCAGTTTACGAAGGCGTAAGCGCCCACCGTAGTGATCCCGGGGGCAAAGGTCACGGTCTCCAGGCCGGAGTAGCCCCAGGTGGCGCTTTGGCTGCTTGTATAATCCGCCATGGGGCCGGAACCGGTCAGGGTCAAATGCTTCAGGCTCTGTACCGAGCTCTGGCTGCCCAAAGCGCCGAAGGTCAACTTCAGGCCAGCGGGCAGGGTCAGGTTTTCTACAGGGCTCTTCTCAAAGCTGAAATTTTGGACCTGGGTAGAAGTGCCCTCAAAGGTCACGCTTGTCAATCCGGGGTTATTCTGGAAGGCATAGCTTTCCACCAGCTCCACATTGGCCCCAAGGGTCACGGATGTCAGCCCACAGCCGTCAAAGGCGTTCCGGCCGACGGTACGCAGGGAGGCGGGGAACTCTACGCTTTCCAGGTTCGAGCAGCCATAGAAGGCATTGGCGGAAATACCGGTAACGCCCTCTTCGATGACCACCTTCCGGACTTCCTCCGCTTTCTTTCCCCAGGGGGCGGTGGTGACGGTCTTCCCGTTCAAAACCTGGGTGCTGTAGCTCTGCCGCCAGGCCGGGTCGTCGGCATGCAGGGTCAGGGTGCCGTCGGGGGACAGGGCCAGACTGTTATAATCCTCTTCCGGCACCGGGTAGTCGGACGCAAAGCCGCTGTCCTGGAACTGGTCGCCCAATTCACTAATGTAGTTGGTGGTACTGCTTTGGTGATCCTTCAGCCAGTTGACGGTGCCCTTCAGATAATATTTCCAGCTGTCCGGCGTATAGGCATCCCAGGTGGCATCCAGATGGTAATACCGATCCCCCACCCGTACAATGTTCCAGGCATGATTCATGGCCTGGCAGGATATGATCCGGCTGTCCACCCCTGCTTCCATGCACAGGCGGTAGAAGGCCCCGGCATAGCCCTGGCACACGGCCTTCTTTTGCACCAATGCCGCATAACCGGCATACTTGGCCAGATTGGTCTGATCTGCCAGCTCGGCATCGCTGACATACTTTACATTGCGGACCAGCCAATTATAAATGGCGTTTATTTTTTGCAGGTCGGTTTTGCTATCCAGATTCAGGGATACCAGGATCTGCTCCACCGCCGCATCCGCCTGGAGCTCCTGGGCAGCGGTGGTGTAGTATTTGATATCATGCAGGAAAAACTGCCTGCCGCCCCAGCTATAGCCATACCTGCCTACGGCATATCCCAGGTAGTCGCCCTGCTTTGGGTCGCCGTTGTGGTCGTACATGTGCGCTGTAAGCGCTTCTACTTCGTCATCCAGGCTCCCATAGCTGTAATTCAGCTCCAGCGTGATCACCGGTTCCCGCTTGACCATGGCCGCCCGGATCGCCGCCAAGGCCGCTTCTCTGCTGCTGCAGGAAATGGCCGAGGCATTTGTGGAAATTTCGAAGGCGTCGGAAAAGTCCTCTTCGGAATACAGGTCCCGGTACGCAGGATTGATCCAGACTTCGGAAGTATAGTCCAGGGGCGCTTCCTCCCCAACCACTGCCGCCGCTTCCGACACCGCTTCCAGGTCCTCCCAGGTCACCAGGCACCGGTAGATATCACCCACTTCCGGGGCCTCTACCGCAAAGATCTCCCCGGTCTCCCCTTCCAGGGTGACCCAGGTATCCCCATCCAGGTGCTGCCACTGGAAGCTTACTTCTGCCTCTTCCAGCACCTGGCCGTCCTGCTCTACCTGGGCAGAAACCGCAAAATAGGCCACACCTTCGACGGTCAGCGTATCCTCCGGCTGCTCGGTGATGACCAGGGCAGGCCCGCTTTCCGGCAGTGCCTCTTCTGCCGCAAAGGTCTCCTCCAGAACCTCTTCCGAGGGTTCCGTAGGCTCCGCAGCTTCTACGGTTTCATCGGGGATGTCCTCTTCCAAAACCGCTTCCTGGGTCTCTTCCGCCGTTTCCGCAAGTCCCGGCATGGGGAGCATCCCAAAGCACAGGGAAAGAGCCAGCAGCAATGCCAAAAATCTCTTCATATCCAGCTTCCTTTCTGTTAAATTCTTCCAAGTTCCATTATACAGAAATTCATGGACTATGCAATTACAATTTGTAATTTATTCAAGTTTTTTTTGCGAATTTGCGCATAAGCATTGCGTGTAGGGGCGTGGAGGGCTGGTGGAAAAAGAGAAATGGGGATTTGTACGATTAAAGATGTCGCTGCACACCAGTTTGCAAACTGGTGTGGCAGCCCCCCGGTTGAATGGTGCAGGCTGATGGGCGGCACGTCTTGTCCCCCGCCAAGCATGGAGGGGGCGGGCGACGCAGGAGACCGGGGGTGGTTGAAAGGGTTCGATATTTTGAGCGGTTGGATGAATGGAATATGTTCCATTTGGCCG
>JBNMHR010000095.1:0-5539 GCA_050872865.1 Faecousia sp.
CCCCCGCCCACTGCGGTGGGCACCCCCTCCATGCAGGAGGGGGAAGGGATTTTTCCCTCCGGTTGGGCTGGTACCATTCAACCGGGGGGCTGCCACACCAGTTTGCGAACTGGTTCGCAGCGACATTCTGAACCCCACAAATCCCTATTTGCATACCCCCAAACCGGCCCCGATTGCAGTTTCAATTGCGAATTGCACATTGCGCATTGCACATTACTCACATTCTCCCCAGCGCCTCCACCAGTGCCCTTCTCTGCCCGTCGTTTGCCTCATGCCCAAAGCTGACCCGGACGGTGCCGGTATGCAGGGTACCGGCGCTTTCGTGGGCCAGGGGGGCACAGTGGAGGCCTGCCCGGACGGCGATGCCATGTTTGCCTAAAAACTCCGCAATTTCCTCACAATCCCGCCTTCCCTGGAAGGAGACGGTGCCCGCCTGGTGGTCCCCGCAGTAGACCCGGAAGCCCATTTGTCGTAGATCCCGGCACAGAAGCCTTGCCTGGGTATGCTCCCTTTGGAAAATATTCCCGATCCCCTGCTTTTGCACCACCCGGATCCCGGCGCAAAGCCCTGCCGCGCCGGGGACGTTCAGAGTTCCGGGCTCCAGCCGCTCCGGCAGGTCCTGGGGCATTTCCTTGAGCCTTGACTGGCTGCCGGTGCCGCCGAAGAGCAGGGGCTTCCCGGGCTGGCCGCACAGTAGTAACCCTGTCCCCTGGGGGCCCAGTAACCCCTTGTGCCCCGGCATGGCGATAAAGTCCGCCCCCAGCTTTTTGAGACTTACCGGCAGGCTCCCCGCTGCCTGGGCTGCATCCAGGATAAAGGGTACCCCCTTTTCCCGGCACAACCCTGCCATTTCCTCCACCGGCAGAATGTAGCCAAAGACGTTGGATACATAGGTAAACACCGCCGCATCCACCCCCCGGTCCAGCTCCCGGTGGAAGGTACGCAGCAGCTCCTCCCAGTCGAAGAGCCGCCGGCCGGCAATGCGGAGATCCGCCTTCCGGGCGTACAAAGGCCGCATCACCGCATTGTGTTCAAAGCCGGATACCAGCACCCGGGCCCCTTCCTGCACCAGGCTCCCGATGGCAATGTTCAGCCCGTGGGTGCAGCTTCCCGTCAGCACCACCTGCTCCGGGCGGCAGTCAAAGAGTTCCCCCGCCGCCTCCCGCAGGTCCAGTACCAGTCCGGAAGCCTTCATGGCTGCCCCATAGCCGCCCCGGCCGGGGTTGGCCCCCTGCTCCAAAGCGGAATGAACAGCCTCTACCACCTCCCGGGGCTTGGGGAAGGAAGTAGCCCCGTTGTCCAGATAGATCATAGGGCCGCTTCCTCCGCTTTCTCGTCCCGGCTGTACCGGTAGACCTTCCGCCAGGAAATGTCGTCTGCCCGCAAAGCATCCAGCGCCCGATAAATGCCGGTGCCCCGCACCCGCAGGCCGTAGCCGCAGCCCTGCTCCTCCATCCATTTGGGGGTGCGCATCAGGGTGCAGCCGATGCCCCGCTTTTTTAAACTCCGCTCTCCCCTTTGGGCATAGGTCACCGAGCGGAAGGTGATCAGATATTGTTCCATAGCAAAACCCTCCCGGCACATTCTATGCACGGGAGGGCCATTTGGCTTTTTTTCTTATTTTTCGTCAAGCAGACAGACCGCGTGGCAGGACATGCCCCTGCCCTCGCCGGTAAAGCCCAGGTGCTCTTCGGTGGTGGCCTTGACGTTCACTCTGCCGGGATCGATGCCCAGGGTAGCGGCAATGTTCTCCTGCATCTGGGGAATGTAGGGGCGCAGCTTGGGCCTTTGGGCGATCATGGTCACATCGATGTTGCCAACGGTGAACCCCGCCGCTTCCAGCTTCCGGCCCACGCATTCCAGCAGTTTCCGGGAATCGGCTCCCTTATACTGCATATCCGTATCCGGGAAATGGAGGCCAATGTCCCCCAGCCCGGCGGCCCCCAACAGGGCATCCATGACGGCGTGGAGCAAAACGTCTGCGTCACTGTGGCCGTCCAGCCCCAGGTCATAGGGCACCTCTACCCCGCCCAAAATCAGCTTCCGGCCGGGAACCAGGGCGTGTACATCATATCCGTGTCCAATTCTCATGCTTCTCCCTCCAATAGCAGTTCCGCAATTTTCAGATCCATTGGGGTGGTGACCTTCAGGTTCCGCTCCTCCCCTTCTACCAGGCGGATCTGCATCCCCAGCCGCTCTACGGCGGAGCAGTCATCCGTCACGGTGGCCCCGTCCTTTTCCGCCTGTTCCAGGGCACCCAGCAGCAGGTCCCGGTCGATGACCTGGGGAGTCTGGATCGCCCGCAGGGTCTCCCGGTCCGGGGTAGAGGCCACAAAGCCCGCCGCCATCACCTTGATGGTGTCCTTTACCGGGATGGCCGGAGCCGCCGCTCCATAGGTATGGGCCGCCCGGATGGTTTTGTCGATCAGCGCTTCGGATACAAGCGGCCGGGCCCCGTCGTGGACCGCCGCCAATACCATCTCCTCCGAAAGGATCCCCAAGCCCAGCTTCACCGACTCCTGTCGGCTGCTGCCGCCCTTGATCACCGCCGTTACCTTGGACAGGTCCTTACATAGCCCCATAATGGGCGTGATCAGGTCCTCCCGGGTGACAATAACGATCTCCTTCACTAGCTCGCAGTTCTGAAAGGCCCTTGCCGTCCGCAAAATCATGGGCTCCCCTTTTAACGGGGCCATCACCTTGTCGATGCCCCCCATCCGGGAGGCGGACCCGGCCGCCACCAGTACCGCCCCGCAGCTTTTGGCGGGCAGCACCTGACGGGCGGTCTTTGCCATTTCCTTGAAGGTCATGCTCACAGCTCCTTAATGAGTTTTTTGTAGTATTCGCCCCGGACCATAAAATTCTTAAACTGGTCAAAGGCCGCGCTGGCCGGGCTCATAAGCACCACGTCCCCGCTTTCTGCCGCTTTAGCAGCGGAAAGGGTGGCGGAAGTAAAGTCCGGGCAGTCCACGATCTCCGGGCAGCCTAACTTATACTCCGGGGCCTGCTCCACTGCCTGCCGAATCTTGGGCCCGGTGGCGCCGCCCAGGAAGAGCTTCTTCACGTGCTTGCAGATTTCCGGCCCCAGAACATCATAGGGGATGTGCTTATCGTAGCCGCCAGCAATTAAAATCACCTGTTCCGGGAAGCTCCGCAGGCCCGCAATGGTCCGGCTGGGAGAAGAGGCGATGGAATCGTTGTAGTACCGGACCCCGTCCTTTACCCGCACCAATTCAATGCGGTGCTCCACGCCGCCAAAGGTCCGGGCCACCTGACGAATGGCCTCGTCCGTCACCAGGCCCTCCGTCAGGGCGATGGCCGCCATGTAATTTTCGATGTTGTGGGTGCCGGGGATGAGGATCTCCTTGCTTTCCAGCAGCTTTTCCCCGTGGCGGTAGATAATGCCGTTTTCCTCCCACACGCCGTTTGTAGGCTGTTTCCGGGAGAAGAACAGGGTTTTGCCGTTGCCCCGGAGGCCCGCCGTAATGGCATTGTCGGCGTTGAGGACCAGAAGGCCGTTTTCATCCTGGAATCTGTAGATATTCTTCTTGGCCTCCACATATTCCTCCATATCCTTGTGGATATCCAGGTGATTGGGGGCCAGGTTGGTGATCAGGGCCCGCTGGGGGCTGCGCTCCATATCCATGAGCTGGAAGGAGCTGAGCTCCACCACGGCAAAGTCCTCTTTTTTCATTTGGCGGCACAGGGGGAGCAAGGGCGTCCCGATGTTGCCCCCCAGGAAGACGGTTTTTCCGGAGGCCTTCAGCATTTCCGATACCAAGGTGGTGGTGGTGGTCTTTCCGTCGGACCCGGTGACGGCGATGAGGTGGCAGGGGCAGACCTCAAAGAATACCTCCATCTCGGAGGTCACCTTGGCCCCCCGCTGCCGCAGAGCTTGGATCGCCGGGTTCCCCGGGTGCATTCCGGGGGTACGGAACAGAATATCCGCCTCTACCCCGTATAAGTAATTGTCCCCCACATGTAGAACGCAGCCCCGGCGCTCCAGGTCCAGCACCTCTTCGTCCAACTTTTCCCGTGGGGTTTTGTCGCAGCCCACCACGCTGCAGCCAAATTCCAGCAGCAGCCGCACTAGGGGCCGATTGCTGACCCCCAGGCCCAAAACAGCAATTCTTTTTCCTTTTAAGGAAGTAAAATAAGTTTCAAAGGCATCCATGGATACCACACTCCCATTCCATTGTTTTGGGTACAGTATACTCTGAATTTCTTTACTTTGCAAGCATGCAAAAAGTGCCGCTGCAAATTACAGCGACACTTTCAAAAATCAAGCTTTATTCCGCTTCCATTCCTCGATCACCCGGTTGATGTGGAGGGTCAGGTACATCTGCTCCTGTTTGGACAGCCGGATGCCGTAGGTGCGCAGAATGAAATCCGCCACCTTGCAGGTACACTGGTACTCCTCCGGGCATTGGGGCACGATCTGGTCGAAGAGGAATTCCGTCAGGCCCTCGGACAGGGCGATGTTTTTTACCAGCCGGTGGGCCATGGCCTGGACGTGGGTCAGAAACCGGCTGTAGGAAACGGACTCCTCGTTGTATTCCAGGCCAAAGGTGTACTTGACGATCTCCAAAACGTTTTTGACGATCTGGGCCATCTGCCGGTTGGCGTCCTCTGTCTGGGGGTTCTGCTGAGCGCCGATGATATGGAAGGCGATGTTCGTGATCTCCTCCTCCGGCAGCTCCACCCCCAGGTCCTTCTTCACAAGCTCCCAGGCATACCGGCCCACGTCGTATTCCTTGGGATTGAACCGCCGGACGTTGACGCTGTAGTACCCGGGCACCGCCAGATTCTCTTCCTGCCGCCTGACGGCAAAGGCCAGGTGGTCCGTTAAGGAAAGATAAATGTGATCCCGCAGCTGCATCCCGTATTTTTCCGTGGCATACTGGACGATCCTTTGGGTCAGCTCAAAGATCCGCTCGTCGGTCTCGGCAGCCAGCTGCAAAATATTCCGGTTCAGCTGCCGGTCCCGGAGGACAAACATCTGTGCCCCTTCCTTTGGGGTGATCTCCTGCCCGATGGACTTGCCAAAGCCGATGCCCTTTCCCATGAGGATGACTTCACCCCCCGGCTCTTCCACAGCCAGGACCACAGAATTGTTCAAAACCTTTACAACGCGCAGCAATGAGATCACCCTTTCTCATTTTATGATAGCGGAAAGCAGCCCCGTTTGCAAGGGGGAATTTCAAAAATGCAGGACAACTGCATGAGTTAATAATTTGTGAATCGTGTTTCATTCCATGCTTGTCGGGAATCCAATTTATTACAAACAGGTATCATCTCTGACAGGTGTCCGCCTCCGGCGGTGGTTTTCTTGTTCCGGCAAGAAAATCAATAAGAAGCCGGCTCAAGGGGGGCATTGAAGCTGCACTCCCGTTTAGAGCCATCCCCCCTTGAGAATCCCCCCCGGCGTACCTTTCAACCGACATATCTAAAGCCTTTGGAGGACAATACAACAGTGTTATGCCGGAAAGCTCGACGAAGCGTAAAAACACTTTCCGCACGTAAAACGACTGCGTTGGAA
>JBNMHR010000096.1:0-5331 GCA_050872865.1 Faecousia sp.
ACATCCTCACCAAGAAGACCACCAAGCGTACCCGTCATCTGCGCAGCACCACTTACGCCGACGTGACCAATGTGGATGCGATCAAGAAGATGATTCCGTACAAATAAGGGCTAGACAGGAGGATTATAGTATATGGCTAGAGTTAAAGGCGCAATGATGACGCGCAAGAGAAGAAACGCAACCCTGAAGCTGGCAAAGGGCTACTGGGGTTCCAAGTCCAAGCACTTCAAGATGGCCAAGCAGGCCGTTATGAAGTCCGGCAACTACGCTTTCGAAGGCCGTAAGCAGAAGAAGCGTGCTTACCGCACCATGTGGATCGCCCGTCTGAGCGCTGCTGTCGCTCCCTACGGCCTGAACTACTCCACCTTCATGAACGGTGTGAAGAAGGCCGGTATCGAGATGAACCGCAAGAGCCTGTCCGAGATGGCTATCCAGGACTCCGCTGCTTTCGCCGCCCTGGTGGAGAAGGCTAAGGCTGCTCTGAACTAAGTTGTTTTTTCTTGCCCTGCTGTGTGTTTTTCACGGCAGGGCGTTTTTTGTATCGAAAGGAGCACCCCCATGGACCTGACCCTGACCGCCTCCCGGGAAGGAAAGCTATCTACCTTTTTAAAGCATGAATTAAAAATGTCCACAGGCCTTGTGAATCGGGTAAAGTGGGCGGACGGCCTCCGGGTCAATGGGCAGAGCGTTCATACCAACTTCCCGGTCTGCCCCGGGGATACCATTACCGTGATTTTGCAGGAAGAGGTGCCGGAATACCCGGCAGAGGAGGGGAACTTAAACATCCTTTACGAGGACGATTACCTTCTGGCAGTGGATAAGCCCGCCGGGATGCTCATCCACCCCTCCCGGAACCGGATCACCGGGACCCTGGCAAACCTCGTCCAGGGCCACTATCAAAAGTCAAACACCGTGGCAGCCTTCCATCCCCTGACCCGCCTGGACCGGGATACCTTTGGCATCGTCCTGGTGGCCAAGAACTCCCACATCCACGCCCTTTTGCAGCAAGGCAAGGTCCAAAAATGCTACCATGCCCGGACCTTTGGCGGACCAACGGAA
This sequence comes from Faecousia sp., assembly GCA_050872865.1. GTDB lineage: Bacteria > Bacillota > Clostridia > Oscillospirales > Oscillospiraceae > Faecousia. The sequence continues at coordinate 1,060 of JBNMHR010000096.1, forward strand.
AATGAGGGCATCATCGACGCCCCCATTGCCAGAAAGCCCCTGCCCAGCCTTTTGCGGGAGATCAGCCCCGAAGGAAAGCCCAGCGTCACCCGGTTCCGGGTTTTGGAGCGGGCAGGTGAAACAGCCTTACTTTCCCTGGAGCCCGTCACCGGCCGCACCCACCAGTTGCGGCTCCACTGCGCCTACATGGGCTACCCCATCCTGGGAGACCCACAGTATGGGAGCGAAGAGAGTATGGCCTATTCCCTGGAAAAGGGGATCGAGACCCAGCTGCTGTGCGCCAAGAGCTTGGATTTTGTGCATCCCATTACCGGGAAGGAAATGCAGTTGGTATCCGGGATGAATGTATAAAAAGCAGCCGGTTTCGATAGAAATCGGCTGCTTTTACAAGATAAAGATTTAATTTTTTGCGTTGGTCAGCACTCAACTTTTCAGGGTCAAAGGTCCAGACTGTCCGCTTTTAACAGGAAATCCATAATTCCCATGACAACAATGCCTTCCTCGTTGCGCCAAAGTTTGATGTTATCCTTCACCACGATGATTTTCTTGAAGGAGTCTGGAATATGGACCAGAGAATTTTGCTCCTGCTGCATTTTTTCACGATCCGGAATGGCAAACGCAGACTGGATATAGTACCGTTTGTTTCCCTGATTACAGACAAAGTCCACTTCCAGACGCTTCCGTACCGACTTACCACTTGCATCTTTTTCAGGAACTTCTACCACGCCCACATCTACATTAAAACCCCGGACAAGCAGCTCGTTGTAAATGATATTTTCCATGATGTGATTCTCTTCTTGCTGACGGAAATTCAGCTGCGCGTTCCGAAGTCCGACATCCGTGAAATAATACTTGAAGGGGGAAGCGATATATTTTTTCCCTTTGATATCGTACCGTTCTGCTTTGCTGATAAAGAAAGCGTCCTGCAGGTATCCAATATAGGTGCTGATGGTTTTGTCAGTCGTCGGAATTCCATTGGTTGCAAAGGTATTTGCCAGCTTGGTAGGATTGGTCAGGGAACCAACTGCGGAGGCGAGAATGTTCAAAAGCGTGGACATGACATTATCTCCACGCAGATTGTTCCTGTCCTCAATATCTTTCAGATACAGTTCCCGACACAGATCGATCAGATATCTGGATTTTAGTTCATCGGTTTTGCGGTTCAGGATCAGGGGCAGGCCACCGTAAGTGAAGTAATCGTTCCATGCTTCGTATTGATTCCCTGGGTATGCGGAAACGTATTCCGAAAAAGACAGGGGATAGACCCGTACCTCGTCCCCGCGTCCACGAAATTCGGTCAGTACGTCGGAGGATAGAAATTTTGAATTGCTTCCGGTGACGTAAATATCCACATTCTCCCGGCGGTTCAGACCGTTGAGTACCGCCTCGAAGCCGTTGCAGAGCTGTACCTCGTCCAGAAAGACATACCATATTCCATCATCGCTGATACGTTCCTTAATATAGGCGCTCAACTTTTTACTGTCGTGCAGTTCTTCGTAATCCTCGTCATCCAGCGGAATGCGGATGATGTTAGACGCATCTACCCCGGATGCCAAGAGATAGCGATAATATAGATTGAACAATAAATAGGACTTCCCGCACCGACGGATGCCGGTTATTACCTTGATCAGGCCATTTTCCCGGCGCTCGATCAACCGATTCAAATATAGATCACGTTTAATTGGCTCCATGACGCCCTCCTTATTCCGAGCTTTTGTATACAATTGCATTTTTCCGTAATGATAGTATACCCGGTGTTTGCGCAAAAGTCAATCCGGTACCGGCTTGCTTGTTCCGGATTTTTGTATATAGCTGCAATTTCCCGTAATAGCAGCAGGATACAATTTTGCTGGAGGAAAACAACGGCCTGCACCCCGTTCAACAGGGTACAGGCCGTCATTTTTATTTCTTCGCCACGGTGGGCTGGGGCATGTCGTCGTAGCCGAAGACCTCACGGACCTTTTTGTAGATCTCGGTGTAGGTCTTGCCGTTGTCCACGTACCGCCAGCCGGCGCCGGCGTAGGGCTCCTTGCCGTAGAAATTGGTGACGCAGTTGGGGTGAATTTCTTTGAAGACCTTCTGCTCCGCGGCGCCTACCCGGGTCTGCTTGCACATGAACTGCTCCAGGGGCAGGCCGTCCAGGGCGGTGAGGCTGGAAATTTTGGAGTAGCAGATGTTCAGGTTTTTCAGGTTCTCGCAGCCGGCCAAGGCGTCGATGTTTTCCAGCTTGTAGCAGTAGGCCAGTTCCAGAAATTCCAGCTTCTTGCAGTTTTCAAAGCCCGTCAGCTCCTTCACCGCACAGCCGGAGGCGATGAGAATTTCCAGATCCGGCATATAGCCTACGAAGGACAGGTCCGTCAGGGTCTCATTGTGGCCAATGTCCATGTATTTGGTCCGCCAGCAGTATTTCAGGGCCTCGGAGGTATCGTCGAAGACGTTGTACACGGCCCGGATGGTCTCCGCGTTGGTCATGGCGCTGTATTTGCCGAACTGGATCCGCCATACCAGTTCGGTCCTTGGGAATTCCGCCCGAATTTCGGCCATCTGCTCATTTGTAAGGCCGCAGTTTTCCAGGATGAAGGCCTTGCAGTCCGTCATGGCCCCCAGAGCGGCCCGGAGGGCGGGGATGTCCTCCTCCGTCAGGCTCAGGTTCTTAAAGCTGACCTGTTCATCGTCTGTGGAAATGGTGGAGCCAAACAGGGTAAAGGTATAGTGGAAGCTGGCCTGGGGGGCGGCATTTGCCAATACCTGTACGTCTTCCAGGCTCAGGTTGCTCTTTCCGTCGGCGGACATAAATTCCACCTTGGTAAGCTCCGGCATCCGGCCCAGGGTCTCCGCCGCGGCAAGCACATCGGAAGAGGCCAGGGCGGACAGATCTACCTCCGTGGTGTCGGCGGTGTATTCCTTCCCGGCCAGGCCCAAGGTGTAGGAAATTTCCAGGTCCGGATATTTCTGGGCCAGGGTGTCCAGCTCCTCGGCGGTGAGATTGGTTTTGGGAAGGACAAGCCGCTTGGTGTCCTTTAAATACTGCAGGTTGGTAGACAGGGTGTCAAAGTCCGTATCCTGGGCATTCAGGCTGATCTCTTCGATGCCGTGGGGCACCTCCACATTGCCCAGGGATACGGTATAGGATACCAGCACCTCCGGATGGTTCCGGGCGTAGACCTCCAATGCCGGGTAGCAGGTGCTGCCGGTGGCATCCAGGGTTTTGAGGTTTTTATAGTTTTCCAGCTGGCCCACGGTTTCGTAGGTCACCACCATGGTCAGGTTTTCCACCTGCAGGGCCGGGTCCTCCGTCACCTGGGTGGGGGCGGTGGTCTGCTCCACGGTGGCCTTGGCCGTGCCGCAGCCGGGCAGGGCCAGCAGGGAAAGAGTTACGGTAGAAACAACAAGAATTTTGCGCAAACCCATTTTGGGCCTCCATATCGAGATAATAAAAAACTATAGCACAGCCGGGGAAAAAATGCAAGAAAATAGACTGTTAAAAAGCGATGTCATTGCGAGCCGGTGACCGATGTCGGTGGTTCGGCAATCTCACGGTCAAACCGTAGACACCAGATCTTGAACGAAATTGTCTGAGGATCTGGGGGATTGCCACACCAGTCTGCGGACTGGTTCGCAATGACAGGGCGTTTTAACAGTCTTTCTTTTCAAAAAGCGACTGAGCCTATAAGCCGGGTTCTGTTTTAACAGCCATCTATCTAGCCCCGCAATTGCTCACGGGATCAAGCCACCTCTTGGGGACGGCCGGGCAAGCCTATTGTCCCACACACGGTGTTGCTCCGGATAGAGTTTACATCATAAAACCCATGTTACCATGGGCTGGGTGCGCTCTTACCGCACCTTTTCACCCTTACCTGAAATCAGGCGGTATCTCTCTGTTGCACTTGTCCTGGGGTCACCCCCGGCGGGCGTTACCCGTTATCCTTGCCCTATGGAGCCCGGACTTTCCTCATCTGGGTCCTTTCGGTTCCCATCCGCGGCTGTCCAGCTCAGTCGACAATCTATTATACACGTATTTTGGAGAAAAGTCAAACAAAAATGTTTCCGGTGGGATGATTTTTGGGGATGGGTCAGAAGTATTTGTCATTGCGAGGCCGTGCGCACACTGCCGTGGCAATCCCCTGGATGTATGGTACAAAGTCTACCGCCTGAAGTGCACCCTTTGTCCAGGACATTTTAATTTGGAGGGGTAGAAAAATCCAACCCCCCTATGCTAAGATGAAACTGCTTTACCACCCCGGAGGATAGTGCAACGCTGGGGAGCGACAT
>JBNMHR010000097.1:0-5285 GCA_050872865.1 Faecousia sp.
CAAGTACATCGACCCCCGTCAGGAATAAGAGGAGGACGAAACAATGGCTTTGTTTGAAAGTTACGAGAGAAGAATCGACAAGATCAACGGCGTCCTCGCCCAGTACGGCATCTCCTCCGTGGAAGAGTGCCGTGAGATCTGCCAGGCTAAGGGCTTCGATCCCTACGAGATCGTCAAGGGCATTCAGCCCATCTGCTTCGAGAACGCCTGCTGGGCTTACACCGTGGGCGCTGCCATCGCTCTGAAGAAGGGCGTGAAGACCGCCGCTGAGGCCGCCGAGGCCATCGGCATCGGCCTGCAGGCCTTCTGCATCGACGGCTCCGTGGCCGAGGACCGGAAGGTCGGCCTGGGCCATGGCAACCTGGGCGCTATGCTGCTGCGGGATGAGACCAAGTGCTTTGCCTTCCTGGCCGGCCACGAGTCCTTCGCCGCTGCCGAAGGCGCCATCGGCATCGCCCGTTCCGCCAACAAGGCCCGTAAGGAGCCCCTGCGGGTCATCCTGAACGGCCTGGGCAAGGACGCTGCTCAGATCATCTCCCGGATCAACGGCTTCACCTATGTGCAGACCCAGTTCGACTACTACACCGGCGAGCTGAAGATCGTCAAGGAGTACAAGTACTCCGATGGCGAGCGGGCTGCCGTTCGCTGCTTCGGTGCCGACGATGTCCGTGAGGGCGTTGCCATCATGCACCACGAGGGCGTGGACGTTTCCATCACCGGTAACTCCACCAACCCCACCCGGTTCCAGCACCCCGTTGCCGGTACCTACAAGAAGGAGTGCATCGAGCAGGGCAAGAAGTACTTCTCCGTGGCCTCCGGCGGCGGCACGGGCCGTACTCTGCACCCCGACAACATGGCCGCTGGCCCCGCTTCCTACGGCATGACCGACACCATGGGCCGTATGCACAGTGACGCCCAGTTCGCCGGTTCCTCCTCCGTCCCCGCTCACGTGGAAATGATGGGTTTCCTGGGCATGGGCAACAACCCCATGGTCGGCGCCACCGTTTCCGTGGCTGTGGCTGTGGAAGAGGCTCTGAAGAAGTAAGCTTTTCGATACAACAAAAGCTCCCAACCGTTTTGGCTGGGAGCTTTTTGCATCTGTCATTGCGAGCCAGTCCGCAGACTGGTGTGGCAATCCCCCGGTTGAATGGGATCCGTTGCGGCGTGCAGCCCCTTCCCCCTACAAGCATGGAGGGGGTGCCCACCGCAGTGGGCGGGGGTGGTTGGAAACGTTGCGATTTTTGAACGGTTGGATAAGTGGAATATGCTCTATTTAGCCACACTTTTTCAACCAATCAATCTATTGTTGTAGCGTTTCCCAACCACACCCGGCCTGCGGGCCACCCTCTCCAGGCTTGGAGAGGGGAAGGGGCCGCTTTCCTTTGGCGTTCTAAAACCTATGGGGATTGCCACGCCAGTGTTCGCACTGGCTCGCAATGACATCCTTTTTCTTTACCCCCACAAATCCTTATTTCTTGATTCCCTCACTTTCATTTGCAAATTTTTATTCACACGATTGTCACGGCCGGTTCGGCAGGAGCCTTCCAATCGACAATTCCATCGACAATTTGTCGAATTCCTGTGGAAAACGTCGAATGTGTCGATGAAAAAACCGCCTTCCGGGGTTCCCGGAAAGGCGGTCTATTTTTGTTTACCAGCCCAGGTCTTCGGATTCGGCTTTGCGGCTTCTGGTCAGAAGGGCACGGACGGTTTCCTTGGCGTCGCCGTTTTCGTAGAGCACGTGGTAGGCGGCGTGGACGATGGGCATTTCTACGCCCTGCTTCTGGCACAGCTCCCAGGCGGACTTGGTGGCGTAATAGCCTTCTACCACGGCTCCCACCTCATCCATGGCCTGCTGGACGGTTTTTCCCTGGCCGATGAGGATCCCGGCCTGGCGGTTCCGGGAGTGGACGGAGGTGCAGGTGACGATCAGGTCCCCCACACCGGAAAGGCCTGCCAGGGTCTCCCGCCGGGCCCCCATGGAGACCCCCAGCCGGGCAATCTCCGTCAGGCCTCGGGTCATGAGCATGGCCTTGGTGTTGTCCCCGTAGCCCAGGCCCGTGGCCACCCCGGCGCAGAGGGCGATGACGTTTTTCAGGGCACCCCCCAGCTCGGCCCCAACGGTATCGGGGCTGGTATACACCCGGAAGGTCTCGGACATGAAGGCATCCTGAACAAATTCCGCCAATCGCTTCTCCTCACAGGCGGCCAGGCAGCCGGTGGGCACCTTTCGGGCCACCTCTTCCGCGTGGCAGGGGCCGGAGAGGGCCACCACCTTGCGGCCGGTCTCCTGGGCCACGATCTGGCTCATGCGCAGTAGGCTGCCTTCCTCAATGCCCTTGGTGATGGATACCATCACGGTATCCCGGTCCAGATAGGGGGCCACCTTCTGACACACGGACCGGATGGGGTAGGAGGGGGAGGCGATGACTACCATCTGGCAGCCCCGGACGCAGGCGGGGTCAGATGTAATGTGCAGCTCCTTGGGAAGGGGGACTCCCTTCAGCCGGGGGTTCATGCCGGTTTCCCGGATCTCCCGGGCCCGGTCCTCACTGCGGCACCACAGGGTGGTGTCGTGGCCGTTGCTGCACAGGACCGTGGCCAGGGCGGTGCCCCAGGCACCGGCGCCAACAATGGCAGCTTTCATTTCTCCTCGCCTCTCTTTTTAAAGAAGTCGGTCTTCCGCTCCTGGCCCTTCAGAAGCCGCTTTACATTCTCCCGGTGGAGGAAAATAGCAAGCAATGCCATCACAAGGGCGGGGATCACCACAAAGGGCTTCCCGGGATAGAACACCGGGAACAGAATGCCAAAGCCCACGGCGCACAGCAGGGAGGCCAGGGATACATACTTGGTCAGCAGATAGGTGACGGCAAAGAGCACAAAGAGAATGAGCCCAATGCGCCAGTCGGTGGTGAGGGCTGCCACAAAGCCGCATACAATGCCCTTGCCGCCCCGGAAGCCCAGAAAGGCAGGGAAGTCGTGGCCCAGGGTGGCGCACAGGCCGCCCAAAAGCATGCCCTCGGTGCGCAGGCCGTATCTGCCCAGAAGCCAGCCGCCTAAGAGGCAGCTAAGGGCGGTCTTCACCCCGTCGATGAGGATCACAAGCAGGGAGGTGGCCTTGCCGTAGTTCCGGAAGAAGTTGGTAAAGCCTGCGTTGCCGCTGCCGTGGTTCCGAACGTCGTCCTTTTCCACCAGCCGGGACAGCAAAATCGCCCCGTTCAGGTTGCCCAGAAGATAGCTGAGAACTGCGGTCAGCACAATGGATAGCACCATGGTTTACTCCTCCTTGTCGCCCTTCTGCCGGATGGTAATGCGGATGGGGGTACCCTGCAGGCCGAAGACCTCCCGGATCTGGTTTTCCAGATACCGCTGATAGGAGAAGTGGAAGAGCCTGGCGTCATTGCAGAAAATAACGAAGTGGGGGGGCTTGGTACCGGCCTGGGTCATGTAGTAGATCTTCAGGCGGCGGCCCTTGTCCGTAGGGGGCTGGACCCGGGCGGTGGCATCGGCCAGGACGGCGTTCAGGTTGCCGGTGGTGATGCGGCTGGTGTTCTGCTTGTAAACCTGCTGGATCATGTCGAAGAGGCCCGACACCCGGGCACCGGTGAGGGCGGACAGGAAGATGACGGGGGCATAGAGCATGTAGCTCAGGCCCTGGCGGACCTTGGCCTCCATGTCCCGCATGGTGTTGGTCTCCTTGTTCTCCACGGCGTCCCACTTGTTCACCACGATGATGGCGGCTTTTCCGGCTTCGTGGACCAGGCCTGCGATCTTGGTATCCTGCTCGGTAACGCCTTCGTTGGCGTCGATGAGGATCAGGCACACGTCCGCCCGGTCGATGGCGCTGACGGAGCGCATGTTGGAGTATTTTTCGATCACATCGTCTACCTTGCTCTTCCGGCGCATACCGGCGGTATCGATAAAGCAATACTTGCCCGTCTCGTTTTCAAAGTAGGAGTCGATGGCGTCCCGGGTGGTACCGGCCACGTTGGACACGATGACCCGTTCCTCCCCCAGAATGCGGTTCAAGAGGCTGGACTTGCCCACATTGGGCTTGCCCACGATGGCGACTTTAATAATGCCCTCGTCCTCTTCCTCCCCGTCGTCTTCGGGGATGTTTTCCAGCACCCAGTCCAGAAGGTCGCCGGTGCCGTGGCCATGGACGGCGGAGGTCTCGAACAGGTCCCCGATGCCCAGGGAGTAGAATTCGTACACGTCCGGGTTCACGGGGCCGATGGAATCGCACTTGTTGACGGCCAGAGCCACGGGCTTGCCGGATTTGCGAAGCAGGGTGGCCACGTCCTCATCCGCCGCGGTAACGCCGCTGCGAACGTCGGTGACCATGATGATGGCGTCGGCCAGCTCAATGCCGATCTCCGCCTGGCGGCGCATGAACCGGAGCATATCACTGTCGTTGCTGGGCTCGATGCCGCCGGTATCCACCAGGGAGAAGGTGCGTCCGCACCACTCGCAGTCCCCGTAGATCCGGTCCCGGGTCACACCGGGGGTATCCTCTACAATGGACACCCGGTGGCCGGTCAGCTTGTTAAAGAGCATGGACTTGCCCACATTGGGCCGTCCCACAATGGCGACCAAAGGTTTTGCCATAAGCTACACGTCCTTTCTTGGTTGGGTTGAAATAAATATCTATCTATTATGGCGGGTTGTGCCATAAATTGCAAAGGGAAGAGGGCTATATCAGGATGGTCGTATGAGTAAATAGCTTGTGAATGAAGATATAAAATTCTACGAGTAAGGATTTGTAGGGCTATCCTCAGCGCCCCGCAGGGGCGCATCTTAGCCTTCCCCTGGGAGGGGAAGGTGCCGCGTGTCGCGGCGGATGAGGTTGCTAAGGTTGGACGATGTATGCACTTAAAGCTCCAAATAAATGTGAAATGGACTGCTTTTTCACTGTTACCTGGGTATAATCGCAGCCTTTTGCAACCTCATCCGGCCTGCGGGCCACCTTCCCCTCCCAGGGGAAGGCTAGGAGAGCGTGCCTTCGGTGCCTACCATTCATCCTGCCTGTTTCGCATCGTTACCTTTCTGGCGGCTGGTAGCCGCCCCTACAAAGGCCTAAATACGGAAAAAGAGGAAGGCAGCTGCCTTCCTCTGGTTTTTCCGCTTTTGCCTTACTCAGCCTCGACAGCCAGGACCTGACGGCCATTGTAGGTGCCGCAAGCCTTGCAAGCTCTGTGGGGCATTACGGGCTCACCGCACTTGGGGCAAACCGCAACGCTGGGAGCGGACAGCTTCCAGTTAGAGCCACGGCGCTTATCGCGGCG
>JBNMHR010000098.1:0-5070 GCA_050872865.1 Faecousia sp.
ACTGGTGTGGCAATCCCCCGGTTGAATGGTACCAGCCTACCGGCGGGAAAATCCCTGCCCCCTCCTGCATGGAGGGGGTGGCCCGCAGGCCGGGGGTGGAGGGGACCCGCTTTGAAAACAGACTGGTTCGTTGAGAATACAGGGGTAAGTCAAAGAAATCCCATCCATCTGGGGAGGGAAATATTACGCCCCTGGTCCCCTCCACCCCCGCCCACTGCGGTGGGCACCCCCTCCATGCAGGAGGGGGCAAGGGGATTTCCGCCCGTCAGCCTGTACCATCCAACCGGGGGATTGCCACGACAGTGTGCGCACTGTCTCGCAATGACAAATCGTCAAATCCCCCGTTTGCAGCATCCATTCACCCGTTACCGGTTATACTGTCTTCTCCTTGCGTACAGGTGTCCCCCCCCCCGAGAATTTTCCGCTTAAAACTCTTCTCAGGGTCCGCTCCAAGGTATCCATATCCAGGGGCTTGGCCACGTGGGCATCCATGCCTGCGTTCAGGCAGTTCTGCACATCGTCGGAAAAGGCGTTGGCCGTCATGGCAATGATGGGGATGGTGGCGCCCAGGGGATTTTTGCTGTGACGGATGGCTCTGGTGGCATCCAGGCCGTTCATGATGGGCATCTGCACATCCATCAGGATCGCGTCAAAGTCCCCGGGGGCAACCGCAGCAAAGGCCTCCACGATTTTTTCTCCGTCCGGGTAGATCACGCATTCTGCCCCGTTCATATCCATAATGGCGCTGAGGATCTCCGCGTTCAGGGCGTTGTCCTCGGCACACAGGAACCGCATTCCCTTCAGAATGGATACGCTTTCCGGCACATCCGCAGGAAGCTGGCTGTGGGCCTGCTCAATGGCATGTACCAAATTGGACAGGAAGATCGGTCGGGCCAGTACGCCGTCCACGCCGCCCTTTTCCGCGATCCGCGCCAGCTGGTCCCGGTCCTCATATTCGCAGCAGTAGAACAGCAGGGCGTCGCCCGTTTTTTTCCGCAGCCGCTGCACGTTCTCTGCCAGAGTGTCCCCATTCAGCCGACTTCCCAGCAGGACCGCGTCCACCTTCTCCTACCCCAAAATCGCGTCTGCCTCTGCCTTCGACCTTGCCACCAGCAGCTTGGCGCCGGTCTCCCGGAAGGCTGCCTGCGCATTGTCGATGAGGGTCTGTTCCTCCCCGATGAGCAGCACACTGCGGACAGGCAGCTCTACATGCGCATTCCGGTCGATCCCCAGGGGCAGCTCTACAGTAAAGCAGGAGCCTTTGCCCACTTCGCTTTGTACGGAGATGGTGCCCCCGGCCAGGTCCACGATGTTCTTGGTAATGGCCATACCCAGTCCGGTACCCTGGACCCGGTTGGTGGTAGAATTTTCCGCCCGGGTAAAGGGCTCGAAAATGTGCTTTACAAATTCCGGCTCCATACCGTAGCCGTTATCCGTCACAGTGATCCGGAGCCTGGCGCAGTCCGGGCTCCCGCTGGGCAGCTCCTCCAGATCCAGGCGGATGTGGCCGCCATTGGGCGTGTACTTGATGGCGTTGGACAATAGATTGATAAACACCTGCCGCAGCCGTACCGCATCGCCAATGAGGCGCTCATGGGTGATGTTATGGGTGCGAACGGTAAAGGTTTGCTGCCGCTCCTCGATCTGGGGCCGGACAATGCTTTCCACCTGCCCGATCTGGTCGGCAATGCCGATGGGGCCGCTGTTCAGGGTCACTTCCCCGGACTCGATCTTGCTCATATCCAATACGTCATTGATGAGGCTCAGCAGGTGCTGGCTGGACTGCCGCACCTTGCCGATATAGGCATCCACCTTTACCGGGTCCGTTTTGTCGTGATCGATCAGGTTCGTAATGCCCACAATGGCATTCATAGGCGTCCGGATGTCGTGGGACATATTGGATAGGAAATCCGTTTTGGCCTTGCTGGCCGCTTCTGCTATTTTCAGCGCCTTGGCCGTTTCGGCCTGGGCCAATTCCAGCTTCTGATTGTTGGCCTCCAGCACCGCGTTGGTCTCCTCCGCCAGGCGCAGAGCTCTGTGCTGCTGCATCCGAAGGATAATAAAAATCAGCCCGGCGCAAATGATCGCCATGAACACCGCAAAGATCATCAGCAGCCTTGTGGTGGTGTTCACCAGCTGCACCGTATTCGTCGCCACATAGGCAGACGGCACCAAAAACAGCAATGTCCACTGGGAATTCTCCATTCTGTACAGCGCGTAATAGTATTCCTGCCCGTTCAGAATGGCGTTGGAGTAAGCTAGCCCCATTTCCCGCATGGTTTGCAGGGTGCTGTCAAAGGAGGAATTGTGCAAATACTGCATATCCCGCAGGGCGGAATACACATTAAAGCCTTTCAGCAGGCTCCCGTTGCCGCTGCCGCTGAACAGCTTCAGGCCCTGATCGTCCACCACATAGGTGCTGTTGTTGCCGCCGTAGGCGTCGCAGGCGAAATAGGGGTTCAGGATATCCATATTCAGCGCCAGACCGTAGTAGTTGATCTCCACCGTCCCCGCTCCGTCCTGCAGGACAAGGGGTTCCTCCAGCCGGTACAGAAACAGCATCTGGGTCATGGTCGTGGTCATTTCGTTGAAAACATAGCTGACCTGTTCCGGGTCGCCTTCCAGGTACTGCATACCGGCGATGAGTCCCTGCTTGCCATTCTGGGAATAATAGTGCCCCTGGGTATCAAAGGCCACCACGTCGCTGCCGTCCCCGATGTGATTCAGGCTCATCTGCCTGCGCATCAGCGTGACCATTTCCTCTACCGTTTTGGGGTTCGTGTCCTTCAGATAGCTGCACTGGATCTGCGCCTTTTCCCACTGTACGTTTACAATATCCTCCAGCCCGGAAAAAAGCTGACCCGTCACTTCGCGCATCTGGCTCAGGCGCTCCGCGTACAGCAGTTCATCATCGTATCGATTGTAGAACTTCAGAAAACTGAACACACCCACGCCGATCAAAAGCACCATTGCCCCAATGGACAGAAGCATTTGTTTCCTGGTATTGAGCCATGTATTCTTTTGATGGTTCTCTTTTGCCATTATATTTACTCCCAGCGGATATCTTTTGCGGAGAAGGTTTCAAATTGACTCAAATATTCTTCCATTGCCGTCAGGCCCAGGATGCCGGTGTCCTGTACGTTCCCCTCTTCCCGCAGCGCATCGGAAGCGCCGCAGATGGTCACGGTGTAGGTGGCATCCTTGTCGAGGGCAAAGCCCTCCTTGGTCACCAAAAGATAGGGGAAATAGAATCCGTGGCTGCCGTAATCGAAGCCCGTTTCCAGCAGCTCCTGGATTTTTGCCCCGGTCAGGGTGTAGGTTTCAATGTTGCCGCGCCAGCCGGTAGGCAGAATGGAGGTGATCTCCAGGTCCGTTACAGGCAGGGCAAACAGCTGCCCGCTGACGCCGCCCTTGTTGCCGTCGTGGTGGTTCTCCGGGAACCACTTATCCATGGAGATCAAAGCCAGGTCCGCATTGGCGGCCTTCCCAAACACGGTGCCTACCAGCTTGGCGCAGTCTTCCGTAGAAATGGTTTCCGTCACGGTGGTAAAGATCTGGCTGGAATTGTCGGTCTGCAGCTTCTGGTTTTCGTCCAGTATGGCCGTCAGCTCCTCCAGGTCGATCTCGCCGCAAATAAAGGAGATCGCCGCATTGCCGTCTTCCACGATCATGTTTTCCCACCCGGCATAGATAAACGGGGCGGTATAGCCTGCGTTGATCTGATCCAGGACCTGCTCGGAGTAATAAGTGCCTTCTACCACCGGCGCATCCTTCAGGGGAGACAGGGAGGTCATTGGCAGGGGCTTATTCATGGCATCCATGCCTTCCGAGGTAGAAAGGATCTCCATCACATGGAGCGCATCCTCCAGCTTCTGCTCGTTGCCCGGCGCCTCCAGCTTTTTGCTCAGGCCCACATAGCGGCCGATGCTCAGCATGAAAATATTCTGTTCCCCGTTCTCCGAAAGATAGGGCATCAGGCCGAAGTCATTGGGGTCCGCGTCATAGTTCGAAAAGTCGTTGGTGCTGCCCAGCATGAACAGGGTGTTGCCCTTTGCCATCTCAAAGGCCACCGCCGCGTCATTTTCAAATGTCTGGTCGTTGTTCAAAAGGCCCAGGTCCCGCCAGCGCTGGAGCATCTGCAGATTTTCTACCATTTCCGGCGTTCCGGCGAAGGTCGCTTCCCCGTTCACAAACGCCTCCTGCCACTGCCGGCCCTCCATGGTATTCAGGAAACCGGTATCCAGAATGTTGCAAAGATACTGGAAGCCATAGCCCGGATACTGCAGCTGGTTCAGGCAGAAGGTATACCCCGCCTCCCGGACCTTGGGGGCCAGTTCCTCCATCTCCTTCAAAGAGGTCGGCAGCTCCCAGCCGTTTTCCTGCAGGAGCTTCTTATTGTAGGTAATGCCAATGGCGTTGAAGAAGTTGGGCAGCATATACACCGCCCCGTCATCCGTCGCGGATTCCCGCAGGCGGGCCTGCACATAGTTATCCGTAAAATCGTAACCGGACAGGTCGATCAGCTTGTCCGCGGAGTCAAATTGCCCGGGCACATAAACAGAGGTCATATAAATATCCGGCAACTCCCCGGACCGTAGCTGCCCCTGCATATAGGCCGTACCGTTGGACCCGGAATAGGGCAGCACCTCAAAATTGATCTCCGGATAGTACTTGTGTACCACCTCGATAAACGCATTCACATCCCGAAAAGGATTGCAGATCGTAAGCGCTTCATGGGTCGTGCCTCCCTTGTCCGCTTTCCCGCAGCCAAAGAGCAGGCTGCCCACAGTGACAAGCGCCAGAAGCCCGGATAATAACCGCTTTTTCTTCATTTTTACCTCTCCATTTCTCTATTTCAGGATGTTTCAAGATCCTTGACTACATAATTTTGGTTCTGTTGTAAATAAATGATGCGCTCTATAAATGGGGATTTTGACGGGCTAAAAGAAACGCATGTCGTTGCGAGCCAGTGCGCACACTGGCGTGGCAACCCCCCGGTTGAAGGGTACAGTCCGATGGGCGGAAATCCCCTGCCCCCTCCTGCGTGGAGGGGGTGGCCCGCAGGCCGGG
>JBNMHR010000099.1:0-4952 GCA_050872865.1 Faecousia sp.
CAGATGCCGTTGAGCCCCGAGGGGGCGAAGGAATTGGGGAAGACAAAGAGCTCATAGTTCAGCGCCGCCAAAAGGGCCACCAGAGCAATGACAAAATAGGTCCATACTCTTCTAAAAGTACGCATTTTCCTGTCCTTTTTCGGTTACGGAATTTCCTTTCCCCAGATGGGAAGGATCATTTTTCTTGATTAATAACTATAGCATAGCACCGTTCCAGGGTCAAGCCCTTTTCCCGCCTTCGCAGACAGAGAAACTGGCGGAAATTTCCGGGAAATTTGTGGATTTCTCCCTGCCTCAACGCGCGTAGGGGGCGATGCCCACATCGCCCCGATACCTTACGGACGGATACGGTGGGTCAATACGAATCATCCCGCAATCCAGGCATCGAACCTTCCGGGCCGATGAGGGCATCGGCCCCTACGCGAGGGGAAAATCTTTTGCAAGACTTTTCCACAGCCTGTGAAAAAGTCTGTGGAAAACCTCTTGTAATCTGTAGATAACTATGCTATAATGCAGGATGAAATATTGTGCCCAAATTTTCGGTCCCCTCCTGGGAGAATTGGGCAAGACAGAGAGGAGCCCATTATGTATTCATCCGCCTATGTTTGGGCAAAGATCCTGAATTATATTGAGGAGCGGCTGGGTGCCGTGACGGTTTCCGCCTGGTTCGACGACGCGGAAGTGGTGGAGCTGAATGAGAACAACCTGATCCTCTACTCCCCTTCGGACTTCCGCCGGGACATCATCAGCCGCCGGTGCACCGACTATATTCAGGATGCCCTGAAGGAGATCTTCAACTCCGACGCCAAGCTCCTGGTTTTCGACGACAAAGCCAAGGAGAACTATCTGAACAAGGGGAAAGCCGCCTCCACCTCCATGGACTTCAACCCCCAGTTCACCTTTGACAATTTCGTGGTGGGCCCCTCCAACCGGTTCGCCCATTCCGCCGCCATTGCCGTCTCCAAGACCCCGGGGCAGGTGTATAACCCCCTGTTTATCTACGGCCCCGCCGGCGTGGGCAAGACCCATTTGCTCTACGCCATTGCCAACGGCATCCGCAAGCAGAATCCCAACGCCAACATCGTCTATATCAAGGGCGACGAATTCACCAATGAGCTGATTGCCGCCATTGCCAACGGCAAAAATATCGAATTCCGTAGCAAATACCGGGAAAGCGACCTGTTCCTCATCGATGATATTCAGTTTATCGCCGGTAAGGAATCCACCCAGGAGGAGTTCTTCCACACCTTCAACAAGCTCTACGAGGAGCACAAGCAGATCGTCATGACCTCCGACCGGAAGCCCAGCGATATGCTGACTCTGGAAGACCGGCTGCGGACCCGTTTCGAGTGGGGCTTGCTGGCGGACATCCAGCCCCCGGACTACGAAACCAGAATGGCCATCCTCAAAAACAAGGCCAAGAGCTTAGGGCTGACCCTGACGGACGACGTGCTCAACTACATTGCCGTCAACGTCACCAACAACGTCCGGCAGCTGGAAGGCACAGTGAAGAAGATCCTCGCCTACCGGGACCTGAACAATATGCCTCTGGACCTGCCAAATGTATCCCGGGCCATTGACGACATGTTCAAGTCCGAGGGCAACGCCCTGCCCACCCCCAGCCTGATCATCAGCCAGGTCTGCAAATTCTACTCCGTGGACGAAACGGTCCTCCGGGGGACCCTCAAAAACAAGGGCGTGGCCGAGGCAAGGCAGGTAGCCATGTATCTCATCCGGAAGCTGACGAATCTGAGTCTTCCCGACATCGGCAAGGAGTTCGCCAAGGACCATTCCACGGTGCTCTATGCCATCCGGAAGGTGGAGAACGCTCTGAAAAACGGGGACAAGACCGTGCAGGAAAATATTCAGACCATCACCGCCAATATCAACGCCTGTCTGTAAGGGTTTTTGCTCCCTGTGCGCAGGCCGGGGACAGCCCGTTTCGGGCGAATGAATATGCGTGCATATGTAACCGGCGGCGGTCTTTTTCTGCCCTTTTATTTATCCACAGCCCCTGTGAAATGTGGAAGGAATTTCTGTGGAATTTTTGTCCCTCCATTTTTTCTTCACACCCCCTGTGGATGGAGCAAATGTTGTGCACACCGGGTTGTGGATAAAAGAATGCCGATTGCCTAAACGCTTTTCCGGTTTTCCACATAAATTTCCTCTACTACCTCTGTTACTACAAATAAGAAGCTATTCTTTTATATTTTACTTTTATAATTCAGAAAGGACGAACATCCATGCGCTTTACCTGTGAAAAAAGTTCACTGCTGCAAGGCCTGAATATATCCTCCAGAACGGTAGCTGTCAAAAGCAGCTTAAGTCTCATTGAGGGCATTCTCTGCAGAGCCGGACAGGGCATTTCTCTGACCGGCTATAATATGGAAACCGGCATCACCTATGACATTGACGCCGATGTGGTGGAGCCCGGCTCCTGTATCCTTCCTGCCAAGCTCTTTGGGGACATTGTCCGGCGGCTGCCGGAGGGCCCGGTCACCGTGGTGGTGGACGAGAGCACTTACAAGGTATCCATTCGTTCCGGTTTTGCCTCCTTTAATATTTCCGCGGAAAACGCAGAGGATTACCCGGAGCTTCCCGATGTCAACGACGGCCGGCCCATCCGGATCCCCCAGAACAAGCTGAAGGAGCTGATCTCCGGCACCATTTTTGCCGTAGCCGACAACCAGGCGAGACCCATCCATAACGGCGTCAAGTTCGAGGTCTCCGATACCGCCGTGACCGCTGTGGCCGTGGACGGCTTCCGGCTGGCAAGACGCACCTACCATCCCGAGACCCCCCTGGGCCGGGAGATGAATTTTGTAGTCCCCTCCCAGGGCCTGAAGGAAGTGGAAAAAATTCTCACGGATTCCGAGGAAGACGCCTCCTTCCTCCTGGGCGCCAAGCACATTCTCTTCCAGGTGGGCTCTGCCACCCTGGTCTGCCGGCTGCTGGAGGGCGACTTCCTGGATTGGCGCCGGGTGGTGCCCACGGGCAGCCCCATCAAGCTGGTGGCCAACGTGTCGGATTTGAGCTCCAGCGTAGAGCGTGTGGGTCTGATCGTATCCGAAAAGAACAAGAGCCCCGTGCGCTGTGTGTTCTCTGACCAGGAGGTACTGATGCGGACCTCCAACACCATCGGCGCCGCCGAGGATAAGTGCGCCTACGCCGGCGACGGCAAGGAGACGGAGATCGGCTTCAATGTCCGCTACCTCATCGACGCCCTCCGGGCCGTCCCCAGCGAGGAAGTCACATTGGAACTGACCAACGGGTTAAGCCCCATTGTGCTGACCCCCGTGGACGAAAAATACGATTTTGCCTATATGGTCCTGCCGGTCCGGATCAAGAACGGATAAAAAGCCCTCTCCTGCTTGGAGAGGGCAGGGAGGAAAAGAAAGGAACAATTTATGAAAGTATCCGTAAAAAAGAAGGACGCCCCCAAGGTCCTGACCATCCAGACAGACTTCATCAAGCTGGAGGCGGCCCTGAAGTACGCCGCCCTCACCGCCACCGGCGGGGAGGCCAAGGAAGTGATCCTCCAGGGGCTGGTCACCGTCAACGGAGAGCCGTGCACCATGCGGGGGAAGAAGCTCCGCAATGGGGACAGCTTCACCTTCAACGGCGAAACCTATGTGATTTCCGGCAATGAACCTCAGTGAACTGGAGCTGCGGTTCTTCCGGAACTATGAAGATCAGGTTTTCCAATTTGACCCCGGTGTGAACCTGATCGTGGGCAGCAACGCCCAAGGAAAGACCAACCTCTTAGAGGCCATCAGCTACCTTGGCTCCGGCAAGAGCTTCCGGGCCCAGAAAACGGCGGAAATGGTGGGTTTTTCCCGGGATTTTGCAGAAATCACCGGAAAATGCGTCTCCCAAGGCCGGGATCAGACCCTCCGGTGGGTCCTCTTTCCCAACGGCCGCCCCAGGCAGCTGTGGCGTAACGGGGCCCGGAAGAAAAGCGCCGGGGAGCTAGGCGGGGTCCTGCCCGCGGTGCTCTTCTGTCCGGAGGACCTGATGATCCTCAAAAGCGGGGCATCCCAGCGCCGCCGGTTAGGCGACACGGTGCTCTGCGCCCTGCGGCCCAATTACGAAGCGGCTCTGGCGGAATACAACCGGATCCTGGAGCAGAAAAGCCGGATCCTGAAAGACGGCCATGAGGATATCCGCCTTTTGTCATTGCTCCCCGACTACGACGAGCGGCTTTGTCAGGTGGGGGCCCTGCTGATTTCTTATCGGGCCCGGTTTTACGAATCCTTGGGGAAAGAGGCTGCTAAGTTTCACAGACGGTTTTCCGGCGGGGCAGAGGAATTCCGCCTGGAATACAAGACCGTTTCCACGGTTTCGGACCCCTTCGCAGCGGTTTCCCAGCTCCAGGAAGACCTGCGGGCCCATCTCAAAACCCACGGCCGGGCAGAGCTCCAGTCCTGCCAATGTCTCACGGGGCCCCATAAGGACGACTTCACCATCACCCTTTCCGGGGTGGACCTGAAAAGCTACGGCTCCCAGGGCCAGACCCGTACTGCCGCCATCAGCCTGAAATTAGCCCAAAGGGAGCTGATGCGCCGGGAATTCGGAGAGGAGCCATTGCTCCTTCTCGATGATGTCCTTTCCGAGCTGGACGAAAAACGGCAGGATTTCGTGCTGAACCAGATCTCCTCCGGCCAGGTCTTCATCACCTGCTGCGAGCCGGGAAGGTTTACCAAATTGGGAAAAACTATGGAAATCATGGGCGGCAGCCTGAAAAGCCCTCTCCTGCCTGGAGAGGGTGGACCGGCGTAGCCGGGCCGGGTGTGGAGGGGACCCCTGAAAGTAAAAAACGGGCCCGGATGAGTGAAGCCCCCGCCGGAGGCAGCCTTCACCCACGGGGAAGGTGGCTCGGCGCAGCCGAGACGGATGAGAGAAAGAAACCTTTCCCATTCATCCAACCCCGGTTTTCTGTTTGAGGGGTCCCC
>JBNMHR010000100.1:0-4905 GCA_050872865.1 Faecousia sp.
CTGCGGGCCACCCTCTCCAGGCTTGGAGAGGGGATGGGGCTGTACGCCGCAACGGATACCATTCAACCGGGGGATTGCCACGCCAGTGTGCGCACTGGCTCGCAATGACATGGCGTCGGTACGGCCCTCCTCAGTCGCTGCGGCGACAGCTCCCCCCAAGGGGAGCAGAGTTTTACAACTCCCCATTTGTTAGCTCCCACTGCAAGCAAAAGCCCTCTGCGGACAAACCGCAGGGGGCTTTCTTAATACGCTTCAGAAATTGGGCAGCCGATGGACCAGCTCCAGCACATGGGGCTCGCCGTCGATCTCCAGGTATTTGCCCACTACCTCGCAGGGCACCCCGTCCCGGTACTGGACGGCGGTCTCCTCCTGGCGGGTCTGCAATACTCTTTGGGCCAGGGAGCGGGACACGCCCATGGGGTTGGTGCGGGTGTCGCAAAGGCGGCTCAGCTCGCCGTCCGGGTCTTCCAGGGGATTGACCTCCAGCAGCTTGGCATCCAGAAGATGCACCGCGTCGAAGACCATCTGGTAGCCCCGGAGCATATTCTGGATCTCCCGGCGGGTCAGGTGCTTGTCCGGCATCAGGCTGTCGGAACGGCGGAAGAGGCTGGTCATTCTGCGCACCGGGTCGATGGCGGCACCCAGCCGTCCTTCTTCCTTGCAGCGCTTGACGTAGGCCATAAACTCCTGCTCCGGCAGGGGCTTGGAGTAGTAGTAGCCCTGGATGTAGTCGCAGTCGTTATTCTGCAGGAATCCCACCTGCTCCCGGGTCTCGGCGCCTTCGGCAATGACCTTGATGCCCAGGTGGTGCACCATTTCCAGAATGCCGGAAATGATGGTCCGCACCTTGGGGCTGGACTCGATCTGACGGGTAAAGGTCATATCCAGCTTGAGAATGTCGAAGTCGTACCGCTTCAGCATCCCGAAGGAAGAATAGCCGGAACCGAAGTCATCCAGCAGGATCTTGGCGCCGGAGGACCGGAGCTGCTCCAAAATCCCCGCCCGGTCGCTTTCCAGGGCGGCGTAGGAGGTCTCGGTGATCTCCAGGCGCATATCGCCCTTGTGGAGCCGGTCGTTCTTGAAGATATCCAGGAGCCTGTCCATCATGCCGTCGTCGTAGAAGTCCATCCAGCTCAGGTTCACGGACACGGGCACCATGGGGGTGCCGTCCTCGTAGGACTTCAGGAAGGTCTGGCATACATGGTCCGCCACGTACCAGTCCAGTTTGGAGATCTGGCCGCTGCTCTCGAGAGCCGGGATAAAGGCCGCGGGAGACACCATGCCCCGCTGGGGGTGGACCCACCGGACCAGGGCCTCGGCAGATACCAGGTTGCCGGTAGCCGCCTCTACCACGGGCTGGTAGTATACCTTAAACTCCCCGCCCTGGATGGCCGTCTCGTATTCGCTCATGAGCTCCACCTGGTCCATGTAAAACCGGCGCATAGAGTCGTCGAAGACCACATAGGGCTGCACATGGTCGCTGAGGATGCTCTCCTCCGCCAGCTTGGCCCGGTCGATCATGGCGCTGACGTTGTCGTCGTTTTCGTCCAGGTAGTAGATGCCGCAGTAGCCGTAGAGCTTCATGCTCCGGCCCTTCAGCTGGGCGTTCAGCTTCAGCTTGGCGGGCAGGGACTCCAGGTCCACATTCTCCCGCTTGGTCAGGCAGACAAAATGGTCTGTATCCAGTCTTCCGGCCACGGCGGGGCAGAAGGATTCGTTGATCCGGCGGTAGAATTCCTTTAGAATGCTGTCGCCGCCCTCCACACCGAAAAGCTCGTTGGTAGCCTTGAAGTTCTTAATGTCGAAGAACATCAGGGCATAGTCTGAACGCTTGGCCGCGTTGTGCAGAATGTTTTCGGACATCCGGATAAAGCCGCCCCGGTTGTAGCCGCCGGTCAGGGCATCCAGGTAGTCATGCTCATAGAGGGACAGGATATTATGGACCCGATTCAGGACGATCTCCGGGCTGAAGGGCTTGGAGAAATAGTCCACAGCCCCCAGCTTATAGGCATGGAGCACCGCGGCATCGGAAGAGTCGCCGGAAATGACGATCACCGGCAGGTCCTTTAAAAGCTGCTTCTTTGCCATATAGTCCAGCACCTTAAAGCCGTCCATCACAGGCATCTGGATATCCAGCAGCATCAGCCGGTATACCCGCTCCTGGGATTCGATCATCTGGATGGCCTGGGCGCCGTTTTCCGCCTGGTAGACCTGATACCGGTCCTGCAGGATAAATTCCAGCAGTTCCCGGTTGATCTGGGCGTCATCCACTATGAGAACATTTGATTTTTGCATCGATACGTCCCCTCTTTATTTACTGCATTGGGATCTCTTATTTTTCCGCCTGATAGCTCCGGATGGCGTTTACCGTCTTTTGGTAGGCCTCTTCTACCTTGGTATACAGTACCTGGTCGGCCACCGCGGTCTGGGGGCGAAGCTGCTCCGTCAGGTCGGAAGCGGCCTTCTGCAGCCCGGTGAAGGCCAGATTGGCCGCCACACCCTTTAAGGTGTGGGCTTCCCGGAAGGACACGGCAATATCCCCTGCCGCCACGGCCTGGCGCAGGCCCTCCATGGTCTTGTCATCCAAAAACTTCAGCATGAACCGCTCGATCATAGAGTCCATCATCAGCCGGTTTTTTGCATCCTCGTAGCTCCCGTCCATCCGGTGGTAGCATTCCTGTAAGGTCATTTCAAAGCCTCCAAATTTAATTCTTTATAAATGCGCATTTTCTGCACAATGAAATTATTAATTTTCGCATAGTTCTGTACAAGCCCTAGATGTACTCTAATATTATACACATCTGCCTTATAAATAGCAAGTAAAATTCAATCGTTTTCGACATTTTTCTTTCGGGGCGTTTATCCCCCTTCCCGCCCCGCAGCCCTCTCCCCGGATTGCCTTCTACCAGAAAGGCTTTTAAAATTATAAACAAAACCCTATTGATTTTTTGGGAGAATTCTATATAATATGATTATACCTTGGCGCAGCAGCCAGGGCTTCTTTCCGCTATACCAAAAAGGATACTGTAAGGAGGAGCAGCCGTCGTGGAAAAGGTCAAGCATTTTCTTCTGCAGACGATGCCAAAAATACTGTCCCTTCTGCTGGTGGTTTTGATATTTCTTTCTTCTATGGATGTCCATTTTCTCCGGGGCACCGCCAAAATCATCGACCTGACCGGCGGCGTCCGGGGCATGAGCCAGCAGCTTGTCAAGCAGGAGATCCTGGGGCTGCCCAACGACAGTCAAATCGCCTCCATCGAACAGCTCATTACGGAGCTGCGCAATGGCGGCTCCACTTATGTTGCCACCCCTTTGCAGAATGTAGAATACCAGAGCAGCCTGGCGGTACTGAATCGGTACTGGTTTACCCTGAAGGACGAGATCATGGCCATCCGCACCGGCGGCGCCGAGGGGACCGATATCCTGTACGTCAGCGAGCACTTCTATACTCTGGCAGACCAGTCCGTCACCAAGGCGGTGGCCTACTCCGACCAGATCACCCGGGACCTGCAGAACATCAACTATGCCATGGTGCTGTGCAGCATCCTCATGGTGGGGCTGATGCTGTTCAGCTCCATCCAGAACCGGAAGCTGTCCAATGCCAACTCCGTCCTCTCCTATACCGCCTACCTGGATAAGCACACAGGGCTTCCCAACAAAAGCAAATGCGAAGAGCTCCTGAACGCCCCGGAGGAGCTGGACCTTTCCACCGCCTGCGTCATGTTCGACCTGAACAACCTGAAAAAGATCAACGACGCCATGGGCCATCAGGCCGGAGACGATATGATCAAGGGCTTCGCCCAGCTGCTGCGAAAGGCCACCCCGCCCAGCGACTTTGTAGGCCGGTACGGCGGAGACGAGTTTATTGTGATTTTAAAGGAGATCACCCCCGGCGGCTGTGATGCCTTCCTGGAAAAGCTTGGCAGGATGACCGCCGACTACAACCGGTCCGGCACCCAGTTCTTGCCCGTGATCCCCCTGAGCTACGCCGCAGGCTATGCCCACTCCGCCCAGGTACCCAACAGCACCATGGCAGACCTACTGAAGGTCGCCGACACCCACATGTACGCCGACAAGGCCCGGATCAAAGCCGCCCTTAGAAAAGAGGACCAGGTAAATTTCCGGTAAATATACACCGCTGCAAGATTTTGCGGCGGTGTTTTTTTGCGTACCTTGCTCTTCAAGACGATTGCATGAAATGCCAATATAGGAACAGTCCAACAAATGGGGAGTTGTGAGACTCTGCTCCCCTTGGGGTGGTGCTCCGCGCAGTGAATCAAAATTACAATGATTGCCGGTGGCAATCACACATCAAAAATCGAAGCTGGCGCCGCAGCGCCTGAGGAGGGCCGTACCGACGCTATGTCGTTGCGAGGCAGTGCGCACACTGCCGTGGCAACCCCCCGGATGAACGTATAGGCCCAAAGAACGGTACCTGTCTTCCTCCTGCTGGAGGAAGGTGGCACGGCCGTCTCACGCAAGGCCGTGACGGATGGTGGAGGGGACCCCTTGCCACCTTATACAGCTTTTGATAAACAGTGGGTGCCTAAACTCCCATTCATCGAAGTGCATTGGAATTCCTACCGGGTCCCCTCCACCACCCTGGCTTTCAAACGACGGAGCGTTTGAAAGCCGTCCCTCCTCCAGCAGGAGGAGGACAAGACGTGCCGCCGTCAGCCTGTCCCTTTCAACCGGGGGATTGCCACGCCAGTTTGCGAACTGGCTCGCAATGACACACAAATCCCCATTTGTCGAACTGTTCATACATTCGTAGCTCATACAAATCACCCATTCGGCCGCGGTGCGTCCGCACAAATAGGGATGAAAGGGAGCTGACAAACCACCATGTTTCTGCTAGAATCAAATTGAGGAGAGTGCACACTACAACGCACGGCACGACAAGTC
>JBNMHR010000101.1:0-4515 GCA_050872865.1 Faecousia sp.
CCGCAACACGCTTTACTTTAGTTTTCCACAGTGGCTGTGGACGCATCCTCAAACAGCGGATACAGGGTCATGGGCTCCAGGGTGGTGCCGCTGGGGATGGTCACCTTGCCGTTTTCGTCTGGCTCAAACACGATGGTCAGCTCCTTGTGGCCGTCCACGGTGCTCTCCTTGTACCAGCCGGAGAAGACCTTGCCCTCCGGGGCGGAGAGAACGGGGGTGGTCAGGGTGGTGGGGTTGGTGTCGAAGAAGTCGTCTACCAGAGTGGTGCCGTTGTTGTCGATAAAGGTCAGCCGCACCTTGCCCACGGGCTTGGTCACGTCCTCGTTGGTCATGCCGTAGCACTTCCATGAGCCGTTGCTCTTCCGGAAGAACAGGGCCTGGTCCAGCTCGTAGTCTCTGGTGTTGCCGTCCTTCAAGGTCACGTTCATGGTCACGTGGCCCCGGGCGGAGAACAGGTCGTCAGAGTACTTGCAGTAGTCGGTCACGGACTCGGACATAAAGCGGTGGCCGTTGTCCTTGTTCATCCACAGCTCGCTGCCGATGGCCAGAATGTCCTTATAGGCATCGGAGGAGGTATCGTAGTACTTGGCCAAAGAAGCTCTGGCGCCGGAGGCATTGATCATAAATTCGCCGTAGGCCTTCAAGGCACCGGTGACCACAGCCTGCTCGTCCTCGGTAATGGTATTGGACTCGGTCTGCTCTACGAACATGCCGGTGGACTCATCGTAGGATACGGGCATTTCCGTGCCGTTCTGGTCCTTCACCGTGACGGTGGGCCGCATCATCAGGCCGTCGATCCGCTGGATGTCGGTCTTGGCGCCGGTGGTGCCCACAGGCAGGAATTCTGCCGCGGAGGTAGATGTCATCTGGATGGTAAAGCTGTCGTCCAGGGCCACGCCGTTCACGTAGGCGGTATGGCCGTCCACGATCTGGATGAGGTAGCCGTCGGCACGGTCGAAGAACAGCTCCACCTTGCCCAGCTGCCAGTCGGGAATGTCGGTGACCTTCTCCTGCTGACCCTCCAGGGTGAAGGAGGCGATGCGTTCATCGTCCAGCTTGACATAGTATTTCTTGTCGCCGGAAAGGCCCGCGGAGGTCTCCACATAGGTAAGGGGTGTATCGCCAACCTTTTCGGTCATGTAGGAGACAAAGGCATCCTTGCCCTCATAGGCGGTATCCTGGATCCCGGCCAGGTCATAGAGGTAGCCCCAGTCGGGATGGCTGAAGAGCTGGTCAAAGACCTCCTGGCACTTGACGGTGGGCTGGGCCGCTTCGTAGTCTACCAGCCATTTATCCAGGTAGTTGAGGCCCAAAAGGGTGCCCACCGCGAAGATGGCTACGAACATAAAGTAAAGGGTATAGAAGATGATGCCGCCCAGGCGGGGTCCCCGCTTCTGGGGCTTGGCAGGGGCAGCAGGCCGCTGCATATTGGGGTACGGGGCCTGCTGGGGCCGGGCACCCTGGGGGTACGCCCTTGTCTGCTGCCCATAGGGCTGCTGGGGGCGGCCCTGGGGATTCGGACGCTGTCCATTGGGGTTCTGCTGACCGTAGGGGTTCTGCCGCTGGCCGTAGGGATTTTGCTGTCCGTAAGGGTTCTGCCGGGACTGCTGGGGCCGGGCCTGGGGGATCTGCTGCCGGGCTGCCTGGGACGCGCTCTCGTGGGGCTTATATACCTGGCGGGGCTGCTCGGTCTGCTCCTCCTGGGGAGCGGGGGCCTTATTTCCCCGGTTCTTGGATTCAAACTTTCCTTGATACATTCCTACGTCCCCCCTTACTTGACCATCCAGAAGTCAGGCATTCTTCTGGGTTCGGACTGCAATACGGAATAAGAGTTGATCATATTGACCTCCCCTGCCGTGTTGCGGTAATACATGATGGAAGAGGAGCCGCCGTCCATGTTGCAGGCATTGACGGCACCGTACTCCTGCAAAATATCGATGATGTCTTTATAAGTGGCACCGATGGAACCGGCCTGACGGCCGTCGGCACATACGAAGATCACCGCGCCATCGGCCCGCTGGCCCATGGCGGTACGGGGGTTGTAGCCGGAGTTGCCGGAGTAGACCTCCTGGTTGACTTCGCCGTTGATGATCAGCACAGGGCCAAATTCGCAGCCGTCCCGGATGTTCTGCTCCATGGCCTGAGTGGAGGTCATGGACTTGGCCACCACCATAATATCGTCCTTGTTAAAGCCGCAGAAGCCTTTTTCCGGGACCATATCCTTATAAACATCGGATACCACCGCGCCGCCGGAAACCACCAGGCCCGCGGGAACGGAGCCGACGGTAGAGTTGGCGGTGCCGTCGTCGTTAAAGGCACCGGCGTTGACCACGGCCTTGACCTCGGTGTAGTTGTTCATGACCTGGTTCAGCCGGACACCGGGATTGCTGGTGGAAAAGCTGGACGCATTGGAGCCATTGTAGTTGAAGGACAGGCCCAGGCTCACCCGGGAGGGGTCCTTGACGACCATAATGTGGGCATTGAAGGTCTTGCCCTTGTACTCCTCAATGCGGATGCCATCGGGGTAATTGTCCCATTCGTGGCTGTCGGAACCGGCTACGGCGCCGCCACGGTTGATGACCACCTGGCTGGTGTCGGTCTCGGTTTCGGTCATTTCACCCTTACCGGCGTTCCGGATCTCGTCCACCGCCTCTTCGCCGATGAACAGGGCCGGGATCCACTTGGTGGCGCTGGGCTCTAGGAGGGACATGGTCAGCACGCTTTTTGCCGCCTCGGAGGGGCCGTTGAAAATGTGCTGCATCACCAGGGTCAGGGCACCTACCACCAGGAAAATAATGGTAAACAGGAGCAGGAAAAACCGGCGGATGATGCGGCCCAGAAGCCCGCTTTTCTTTTTGGGCGGCTTCACCGACACGTTGGTGCCGTTGGGATATCCGGGCCGCTGCCCGGCATACTGTCGGGGATCTTTATTCTGCATGACAATACCTCACTGGTCGTTTTTGGATTTTGCGAAGACCCAGCGCTGCTGGATCGTATAGCTGATGATGTACAGGCAGACCATCACGATAACATACCACAGTGTCCGAAGCCCGCCCGCCGTGTTTTCCACATGGAACAGGGAATACACCCCGTTGGTCAGGAGCATCTGGCAAAGGAGCTGCGGGATGGCCAAGGCGTAGTACCGGAGCATGGCCTTGCCGGTTTTTACCTGGGACTCGAATACCAGCTTCTGATTCAAGAAGAAATTCAGAAGGGAGGAAACAATTCTTGCCCCGGCGTAGGGCACCGTACTCTGCACCGCGGCAGAGGCCCCCACCAGCAGATGGTCGAGAAGCGCAAACATCCCGGTATCCACCCCGGCGCACACCAGGGAGGACAGAGTATACCGGAAGAAGTGCTTTAAAATCAGCTTGTAGATCCGCCAGGAATCCTTGATGGCGTGGAAATGGGAGCTTTTGTTCTCCTCGATATACACCGTGCGGATCTCTACTTCCTCGTAAGGGATGCCCATGGTCTTCATTGCCAGCAGCATATTGGTCTCGTACTCGAACCGCTCGCCGGAAACATGCATGAATTTCTCCACGGCGCTTCTGGGGATGGCCCGCAGGCCGGTTTGGGTATCGGATACCTTCATGCCCACGAATACCTTAAATACGAAGCTGGTGGTGTGGTTGCCGAACCGGCTCCGGGGGGGCACATGGGGCAAATTAAAATTCCGGCAGCCCAAAACTACATGACCGGTTTCCAGCATCCGCTCACAGCAGGTGCGGGTATCCTCCGGGTGGTGCTGGTTGTCGCCGTCCACGGTGACAACGCCCAGTCCCTCCGGCCGGTTTTCCAGGAACCAGGCAAAAGCGGTTTTCAGGGCCGCCCCCTTGCCCCGGTTGACCTCGTGATGCAGCAGGTGGACTTCCTTATGGGTATCCGCCGCCCGCTGGAACCTGGGAAGATTTTCCGGCTTGGAGCCGTCGTTCACCAAAATAATGTCCTGAAAGCCATACTCCAGGAGCCCGTCGATCACCGCATCCAGCTTTTCGTCCGGATCCAGAGATGGCAAAACCACAGAAATACGGGTTAAGTCTGTCATACAAACGCCTCTTTATTACCTTGAAATGATAAATACATGGTTACCTCACGGTATTATAGCATATTCCTTCGGTTTTGCAAAGAGAAATCTGTCAAATTAAGAAATATTTCCGTTTTTTAGGGCCAGGGCTAGTTTTCACCGAAGGGCCTAAGGCGATTCGAGACTTTTTCTGGAAATACAATAGACAAAAATACCGCCTCCGGGCAATTCCCAGAGGCGGTGCAAACTTTATTTTTCGGCTTAGTACATGCCACCGGCCTGACCGGCAGCGGCGGCTGCTGCAGCATCGGCAGCGGGGTCGGGCTTATCCACGACCAGGCTCTCGGTGGTCAGCACGCAGGAGGCGATGGAGGCGGCATTCTCCAGGCTGGAACGGGTCACCTTGGTGGGATCCACGATACCGGCGGGGATCATGTCCACATACTCCTCGGTGTAGGCATTGTAGCCGTAGCCAACCTTGCCGGAGG
>JBNMHR010000102.1:0-4446 GCA_050872865.1 Faecousia sp.
GGAGGGGGCAAGGGATTTTTCCCGCCGGTTGAGCTGGTACCATTCATCCGGGGGATTGCCACACCAGTCTGCGGACTGGTTCGCAATGACAAAATGTCGGGGCACCCCTCCTCAGGCGCTGCGGCGCCAGCTCCCCCAAGGGGAGCGGAGATTTACAAATCCCCATTTGCCAATGCATCTACACACCCGCCCAAAGGAAGCCATTCTACGAAAAAGACGGAAAACACCCAAAAAGTGTTTTCCGTCTTGGTGCGAGAGAGGGGACTCGAACCCCCACGGGATTACCACACGCACCTCAAACGTGCTTGTCTACCATTCCAACACTCTCGCAAGTGCTTGGGTATTATATCCTATATTCCCCGGTTTGTCAACCCTTTTTCTGGAATTGGGCCGTAATTTTTCCCGGTCACGAGGTAGCCTCTTCCGGGAGCGGGCTGCCACTGGTAGCGGTTTTTGGCTTCCTCCGGGAAGAGATGCTCCATAATGGCCGCAATGACCCCGCCGTGGGTGATGAGTACCGTGTCCTTTTCCAAAAGCCGGGGCAGGGCCGTTAAGATCCGTTGGGTCATCTGCAGGCCGCTCTCCCCTTCCGGCGGAATGTTCGCCATATTATCCCCGGTGAGCCAGGCCTGGTAGTCGGCCCGGTCCTTTAATTCCTCGTAGGTGTGCATCTCAAAAACACCGAAGTCCACCTCCCGGAAGGCCGGGTCCTGGGTGTGGGGCACGGAGCCAAAAAGGATCTTTAATGTCTCCTCCGTCCGCTTCATCCCGCTGGTGATAAATTGGGCCTTTGGCACCGCATAGTGGAAGGCTTCCAATTCCCGGATGCCCTCCTGGGACAGGGGCAGGTCCGTGCTTCCGCAGTAGCGGTGCTCCAGATTGGCCTGGGTCTTTCCGTGACGGATCAGGTATAGTGCACTCATTTCAGTCTCTGCTCCAGGCCGCAGAAAATCCGATAGACCTTCTCCGCGTTCTTGGCCAGGTACTGGCACACCAGCCCCGTGGTATGCCGCCACAGCCGCAGCTCGGCATCAATGGGCACCACGCCGCAGAACACGTCCATGCAGATGATGGTCTTTTTGCTCAGGTCCTGGGCCTTCAGAAGTTCCAGCGGGTCCTTCTTTTCCCGGACACAGGCCAATGTAAACTCCTCCAGCCGGTCGATGCAGGGTTTTGTAAAATCGATGTGGGCATCCGTGCAGGTAAAAATATCCTCTTCCGGGATTCCCAGGGTGTGGATGGCAAAGTCCCGCTTTCCCTGGTACGCGCCGCCAATAATAAGATCCATCTTCTTTTCTCCTTTTATAGAATACTCAAAGCCACCAGGGCCCCCAACTCCGACAGGGTCAGGGCGTAGCCGGAAATATCTCCGTTCATGCCCCCCAGGCTCTTGTAGGCCTTCCGCAGGGCCAGACCGTAGACAATAAGCTCCGCCAGAATCGCCCACACATACATGGGCCAAAGGCATGCCGCCCCAATGAGGCACAGCAGGACACAAACCACCGGGATGCCGATATCCGCAGGCCTTGCCGTCTTTTTCACATATTGGCTGGTGGACATTTTGGGCAGCACCGCCACCGCCAGGGCGCTGCAGCTGCGGCTGACCACTGGAATGAGCATCAGCATTCCGGCATCCGCCCAGGTGCCCGCCCCAGCGCAGGCGGCAAACTGCAGAAGCATCAACATGATACAGCCGATGACTGCAAAGGAGCCCACGTGGGAATCCTTCAAAATCTCCCGGCGGCGCTCCAGATCCCGGCAGGACCTCACCGCGTCGGTCACATCCATAAAGCCGTCCAGATGGATGCATCCCGTTAAAACCAGTGGGGCAACGCACAGAACGGCGCCCTGCAGCAGCCCGGATAAGCCAAAGAAGCCGCACAGCCAGAACGCCAGATACCAGACAATACCGATCTCCAATCCCACCAGAGGCAGGCACCACAGGAGCTTATCCCGGGCGTCCTCGTCCCATATTTTGCAGGGGCAGGGAATGGCGCAGAACATGGACTGGCACATGACAAAAGCATGGAAAAAGCTTTTCATTCCGGCAGCTCCCCCTTATGAACAATCAGGCTGGCGGCGCTGACCTCGATGACGGTGTCCGCCCGCTTTGCCAGGAAGCGGTCCAGCTGGGCCAGGCCCTTCCGGTAGTTTTCTGTTACGTCGTCGTACCTGGCCGCATCCGAATAGATATAGTCGCTGACGAAAACGATGTTGGCCGCCCCGTCGCAAAGCTTTTCCAGCCCCTTCTGGCACCGGTCGGCAGCCTGCATGTCCATTTCGCAGGCGGTGGGGTCCGGGAACAATTCGTTCAGGAGCAGGGCCGTTACGCTGTCCAGCAGGAAGGTGCCCTTGGGGTCCCCCATTTCCAGGCATCGGGCAATGTCCCGGCCGCATTCCAGAGTCTCAAAGCCCAGGCCCGCCCGGTCCAGCAAATGGAGCCGGATCCGCTCCCGGTCCTCCTCGTCGCAGGGGATCATGGTGGCGATGTAGTAGTGCGTTCCCCCTTGGGCCAGCTTCAGGGCGATCTTCTGGGCCAGAGAGGATTTTCCGTTTTTGGCGCCCCCCGTAATAAAGACGATCATGCCTTTTCCTCCACGGTGAACTTGTCCCCTTCCCGGATTTCCTCCAGGTAGCCGTCATCAATCCCCGCCTGGTCGAAGGTGGCCATATCGTTGATGACCGCGCAGGCGGCGTCCAAAACCTGGAAGGCCAGAGGGCAGCCGCTGCCCTCTCCCAGTCGCATGCCCAAATGGAAGATGGGTTCCAAGCCCAATTCCTTCATGGCCAGATTGTAACCGATCTCATAGGACCTGTGGCTGGGCACAAAATATTCCCGGGCGGTGGGGCACAGCCGGGCTGCACACAGGGCCGCCACTACGGAAATAAACCCATCAATGACCACCGGCCGGTGGCTGGCGGCGGCTCCCAAAAAGGCGCCGCACATGGCCGCCAGGTCGAAGCCGCCTACCTTCTGCAGCACGTCCACAGGGTCCGCGGCATCCGGATGATTGACTTCAATGGCCCGGGCGATGACCTGCTTCTTTTTCCGGAAGGAGTCGTCCGTAATGCCGCCGCCCCGGCCGGTAACGGTCTCCACCGGTACCCCCAGCAGCACCGCCAGCACTGCGGCAGAAGTCGTCGTATTGCCGATGCCCATTTCGCCCACGCCCAGAGCATCCGCCTGGGTATCCATGGCCAACTGGGCGCCGATGAGGATGGCCTTCTCCGCCTGCTCCCGGGTCATAGCCGGACCCTTGGCAATGTTGGCCGTGCCGAAGGCGATCTTCTTATCCAGCACCCTGGGCTCCCGGATCACCGCATTGACGCCCACGTCGCACACTGTGATCCCCGCCCCCACGTGCCTGCACAGTACAGAGGCGCCGGTTTTTGCCCGGGTCAGGTTGATGGTCTGCATCAAGGTCACGGATTGCGGCGCACTGGAAACCCCTTCCTCCACCACCCCATTGTCGGCAGCGAATACCAGCAGATGAGTATGGTCCATACGGTTATGGACCTTTCCCGTGATCCCCGCCAGCTGGATGGACAGGTCTTCCAGCCGCCCCAGGCTCTGAGGGGGCTTGGCCAGGTCACTCTGGCGCCGGCGGGCAAGGTTCATAGCGGGCGCATCCAAGGGGGATACGGACGCAAGCAAAGTTTCCAATGTCATAGAGATCCCTCCACAATCTTCTTCCAAAATAAGGCACCAAAAAGCCAGACAAATTTCTTATCTTTGCTATTATACAAAACGCTGGGCCGAAAAGCAATAGGCAGGTGAAATGTCATTGATTTCCTAGAGGATTTATGGTAGAATAGCCACAGCAAAGGCGGCTCGTCTTTTGTTCACTTCTTAAAGTAAGGAGCTTTGTTATGAGAAAAACCATTTCCGCCCTTCTGGCCCTTCTTCTGCTGCTCAGCTTTTCCGCCTGCAGCCAAAGAGCTTCCGAAGAGCACACAATTTCTTTGGTTTCCGGCCAGACCTATGGCACCGGGAAATACACCTTCGATCTGATCGTGACGGACCCCGACGGGGTAGACACCCAGGTCACCGTAAAAACGGACAAAGACACCCTGGGGGATGCCCTTCTGCAACTGGGCATCGTGGACGGGGAGAAAAGCGACTTTGGCCTATACGTAAAAACCGTCAACGGGATCACCCTGGACTATGACCGGGACCAAAAATACTGGGCCCTCTATGTCAACGAGGAGCCCGTGGATTCCGGCATCGACGCCACCCCTGTGGTGGAGGGGAATATTTATACGCTGAAGGCTGAATAAGACCCTGTTTTTTCCGAAAACCCTTTCAACTGTAGGTTTGTCAATGATGTGTTACACCCCAGGGAAAGCAAATAGGATTTCTTTTGGCGACTTCCAGTTGAGTGGTCTCATGGGGAAGTTGTTATACTGTCTCTCTCGGACGGCGAGCTGCTTCACATAGTCTTCAAA
>JBNMHR010000103.1:0-4352 GCA_050872865.1 Faecousia sp.
GAGAAAATACAGCTAAATAGAGAATATTCCATTCATCCAACGGCTCAAAATATCGTAGCGTTTCAAACACCCCCGCCCACTGCGGTGGGCACCCCCTCCATGCTTGTAGGGGGGAAAGGGCTGCTCGCCGCAACGGCTACCATTCAACCAGGGGATTGCCACGGCAGTGTGCGCACTGCCTCGCAATGACAAATACAAATCCCTATTTACCGTTCCCGCACTGCTTTTCCATTTAAACCCAGAAACCCTCCGGTCCGTTGGGACCGGAGGGTCATTTCTATACAGCTTACTTCAGCCCGGCCTGCTCCAGCAGAGCGGGGATCTTGTCTTCCCAGCCCAGGCTCATGATGTGGACGCCCTGGCAGTAGGGCTTGCACTCCCGGATGATCCGGGCGGCGATCTCCACACCGGTGATACCGGCCTTGGTCTTCTCCTTGTCGGCCTGCAGCTCCTCGATGAGGGCATCGGGGATATGGACACCGGCCACGTTCTTGTTCATGAACTTGCACATACCGGCGGACTTGGGGATGATGATGCCCACCTGTACGGGCTTGCCAAACTGCTTGGCCTGCTCCATGAACTTGATGAACTTCTCGGGCTCAAACACGGCCTGGGTCTGGAAATACTCGGCACCGGCCTGGACCTTCCGCTCCATCTTGACGAGCTGTGCGTCTACGGAGTCGGAGCAGGGGGAAACCACGGCGCCCTTGGCAAACTTGGGGGGCTCGCCTACCAGGTCGTTGCCGCCCAGGTCCTTGCCGGTTTCCAAAAGGCTGGCGGTGTGCAGCAGGGACACGGAATCCAGGTCGAACACGGGCTTGGCCTGGGGATGGTCGCCCAGCTTGGTGTGGTCGCCGGTGAGGCACAGGATGTTGTCGATGCCCAGCATAGCGGCGCTCAGCAGATCAGACTCCAGAGCGATGCGGTTCCGGTCCCGGCAGGTCAGCTGGAAGATGGGGTTCAGGCCCGCATCCTTCAATACCTTACAGGTGGCCAGGGAGCCCAGACGCATGACGGAGGACTGGTTATCGGTGACGTTGACAAAGTGGACGCCGGACAGGTACTTCTTGGCATCTTCTACCATGCCGTCAATGTGAATTCCTTTGGGAGGGCCGACCTCGGCAGTAACAACAAACTCGCCGTTATCAAACAGTTCAGTAATTCTCATAATTATACTAGCTCCTCATTATTCAGATTCTTTGGCGGCCTTGGTAGCCTCATCTGTATTAAAATCATGCAGCTGGGTGGGGCACTTGAGAACATCCAGCCGGCCCTGAGCCTTCAGGCGCTGAATGATGCGCTCCCAGCCGCAGTCCATCTCCGGGCAGACCTCGCATTTGCCGTCCTTGGTTCCGCCGCAGGGGCCGTTTACCAGGCTCTTGGAGCAGGCGGTAATGGGGCAGATGCCGCCGGTCAGGTTCAGGAAACACTGGCCGCACTGGCCGCAGTCGTATTCCAGCGGAGTCACGCCCTGGAAGCCGGGCAATTCGATAGTATCGCAGCAGGCATATACGGGCTTATCCTCCAGTACGGAAGAAATGGTCTGTACGCCTACGCCGCAGGAGAACACCAGCACGGCGTCCGCCTCTTCGATCTGGGCCATGGGGCCCCGGAGCCGCAAAGCCAGCTCATCAGGGTTGCACACATAGTCGGTGGTCAGGATGCCAACCACCTTGCCTTCGGCCTGGAGCTTTTTCTGCAGGGCCGTGGCCTCTTCCTCGGGGAAGCCCACTTCCTTGCAGCCGTGGCAATTGATGATGAACACCTTGCCGGAAGCCAGAGACCCGATGGTCTCTTCGGATTTCAGTTTTGTCATTAACATGGTTCAATCCCCCCCTTATTTCTTCTTCAGCAAGGGCATTACCAGGCCCTTGGCAGCGTTGATCTTGGAAACCAGAGGGATCTTAGAGGAGCAGATGTACTCGCAGCACTTGCAGGAGAAGCAGTCCATCACGTTCAGCTTCAGCAGGCCTTCCGCATCGCCCAGCTGACCCAGCTTGTAGATTTCCAGAGGCGCCAGCTCCATGGGACATACGTCCATACAGCGGCCGCACTTGATGCATTCCTTCTCCTCGGTGTGGTCCGCGGCAATGGCGATGATGCCGTTGGAGCCCTTGATAATGGGCACATTGGTATCCTTAATGGGAGCGCCCATCATGGGGCCGCCCATCTTGAGCACTACATCGGTACCGGTGACGCCGCCGCAGTGATCGATGATCTCCTGGACGTTGGTACCCAGCTTGACGATATAGTTGCCGGGGTTCTTAATATATTCGCCGGTGACGGACACCACACGCTCAATGAGGGGCAGCCCCTTCTGGATGGCGTCGGAAATGGCCTTGGCGGTAGAGGTGTTGGACACCACGCAGCCCACGTCGGCAGGCAGCTTGCCGCTGGGCACGGCACGGCCCATGACCTTCTTGATGAGCATCTTTTCAGCGCCCTCGGGATACTGGGTCTTGGCGGCCACCACACGAATGTTGTCGTAGGGAGCAATCTTCTCCTGCATCAGGGCCACGGCGTCAGGCTTGTTATCCTCAATGAGGATCACGCCCTCGGGAGCGGAAACGGCCTTCATCATAGCCCGCAGACCGTAAACGATGTCATCGGCGAACTCCAGCAGCACCCGATGGTCGGCGGTCAGGTAGGGCTCACACTCGGAGCCGTTGATCAGCACGGCATCGATGGGCTTGCCGGGCTTCAATTTTACGTAGGTGGGGAAGGTAGCGCCGCCCATACCGACGATGCCCTTCTCCTTGACGATCTCCACGATCTCGTCGGGAGTCAGCTCTTCCAGGGGCTTATTGGGCACCACAGACTCATGGAGGGTGTTCTTGCCATCGTTCTTGATGACCACGCTCATGATGCCGGGGCCCTTGTTGGGATGGGTGTGGGGCTCTACGGCCACCACGGTACCGCTGACACTGCTATGTACCGGCGCGCTGATAAAGCCCGCCTGCTCGCCGATCAGCTGGCCTACCTTGACGGTATCGCCGGCCTGGACCACAGGGTTGGCAGGAGCGCCGATGTGCATGGCCAGGGGGATGATGACGGTATCCGGCTCCGGGAATCTCTGCAGGGCCAGATGCTCGGTGTATTCCTTATGTTCGGTGGGATGGACGCCGCCGTAGAAGCCCTCGTACCGCTTGGCCCGGGCTTCGGCTACATACTGCTTAATGGCATCTACATTGACCTTGGAGTAATCCCGCAGCTGTACGGGCTGGGCCAGGAACTCTTTGGTTCTGCCCTGCTTTTCCAGGCGCTGATAGATCTTCTCCCAGGCGCAGTCCTTCTTGGGGTCAATTTCGCACTTGCCGTTCTTGGCGCCGCCGCACTG
The DNA here is from genome assembly GCA_050872865.1 of Faecousia sp. Classification (GTDB taxonomy): domain Bacteria; phylum Bacillota; class Clostridia; order Oscillospirales; family Oscillospiraceae; genus Faecousia. The sequence goes on from JBNMHR010000103.1 coordinate 3,338, forward strand.
GCCGTTTACAAGGCCCTTGGAGCAGTCCACAATGGGGCAGATGCCGCCGGTGACGTTCAGATAGCACTGGGCGCAGGCGCCACAGGTCTTCTGGGTCAGTGCCATGCCATGGTGTCCAACGTAATTCAGGGAATTGGTTGCGGTGTACACAGGCTTCTCTTCCAGGTCTGCCGCCGTCTGCACGCCCAGGCCGCAGGAGATGACCACAACGTTCTCCGTGCCCTCCGGCAGAATATTTGCCAGCTTCTTTTCCGTCTGCACCTTGTTGCAGAGGAAATCCACCTTGGCTGTTCCGGTGATGTGCTTACCCTGTGCTTCCGCGATGGCCGTAAACGCGCCCATTTCCGGCTCTTCGGTCGTGTTGAACTCTTTGAAGCACTTGTTGCAGGCTACTACGAAGAAGTTGTCCTTCCCCGCCAGCATGCTTTCCAGTTCTTCGTTGCTCTTTAACACATACTTGGTATAATCCACCAAATACCACCTTCTCATCGTTTTTATTATTCGACCGCAAGGACTCGAATATACCCTGATTATATCACAGGTGGTGGGCAAATGTCCAGAAGTTTGGATGGGTTTTTATCGATACATATGGAATTTTTCCCTTTCCCCTACCCCGCCGGTGTGTAAATCCGTTTGGAAACTTTTTCTTCTGTATTTCCCTGCTATTTTCATGTTTTTTCAGAAATCAAAAACAAATCCAGTCCATATTTTACGGAATCAGGCTGGATTTCAGGGAATCATTTAGTACATTTGCCCATTGCTGACCAACCCAAAAAACACCCCACGGTTTCCGCCTGTCTGGCAGACCCATGGGGTGTTACCGATCCGATTTCAAACTGACAAATGGGGGGTTGTAAAACTCTGCTCCCCTTGGGGGGAGCTGGCGCCGCAGCGCCTGAGGAGGGCCGTTGTCATTGCGAAGAGTAGCGCACACTGGTGTGGCAATCCCCCGGTTGAATGGTACCAGCCTACCGGCGGGAAAATCCCTGCCCCCTCCTGCATGGAGGGGGTGCCC
>JBNMHR010000104.1:0-4349 GCA_050872865.1 Faecousia sp.
GAAGGAGGCGATACATATTACTTCGACCATTTTGGCGATCCTTGGTGCCTTAGGCTCCATCGCCAGCATTGTGTCTCTCGTACTGTATCTGTACGATAAAAAGAAGTGAGCCGTCTGCTGGCACAGACGACTCATGATCTTTGAGGACTAGGTCCTCGTCTTCGTAAGTTTTATGTCTCGGCAACCGTCTGGGGTTCCACTGCGGGGGATACTTGTTGGAGCAGGTATCCCCCGTGTTTTTATTATAGCCCAACCGGGCAAAATTGTCAAGGCAAGCGGACGGACGGACATCCTCAAAAAATGAAAAAACTCCCTCCAAGCTTCGCTCGGAAGGAGATATTTTCAGAGAACTCAGGCCAGCTTGTTCAGCTTCAGGGTCATGCTGCTCTTCTTCCGGGCAGCGTTGTTCTTGTGCAGAAGACCCTTACCGGCAGCCTTGTCCACAGCCTTGACGGCAACAGCGTAGGCGCTCTGAGCAGCAGCCTTATCGCCGCCCTCGACAGCAGCCTCGAACTTCTTCAGGTTGGTCTTCAGCTCGGACTTGTCAGCCTTATTCTTCTCGTAAGCAATCTTAGAAGAAATGACATCCTTCTTAGAGGACTTAATGTTGGGCATGGATTACACCTCCTCACACCAATATTTCATACAGTCCAGTATTATAACGGAAAGCAAAGATAAAATCAACCCTTTTTTGAAAAAAAGTTATTTTTGTCATTGCGAACCAGTCCGCAGACTGGTGTGGCAATCCCCCAAGGCTTTAGACCGCCAAAGGAGGGCAACTCCTTCTCTTTCCAATTCTGGATGGGGAAGGTTTTTCCCTCACGTCAGCTGGTACCATTCAACTGGGGGGTGCCACACCAGTGTGCGCTACTCTTCGCAACGACATCTGTGATCCGGGGGATTGCCACACCAGCGTGCGCGCTGGTTCGCAATGACAGCAGTCTGTCAACCCCCACATTTTACACAAATTTTTCACCCCTCGGCAAAATGCCGGTTTTGGGAGAAACTTTGGGAATGGGCCCATCCTGGAAAAATGCGTTATGTCATCCTGTTGGGATTTTCCACAAGGCTGTGGAACTGTGGAAAACCTCTGTGGAAAAACCTGTGGAGAATGTGGAAAACTTTGATTTTTCCACAGCGATTTTTTTGCCCCCGCTTTTTCTGCCCCTGTGTAAAAAATCCGCGGCAGGTGGCCAGGGTTCTACCGAATGTGTACGTTTTTTCCCGGGGCCTTCAAAACGCAACCGGTGGGAGAATCCATGAAAAAATCCGGCTTTTCCCGGCAAACTACACAAGGCGATTTGTCGGGAAGGGGCAGCCGGGGAATTTTTTTTGTAACATCCTCCAAATAATTCTTCGTATCATTTTCCCAATGCCGGGAAATACTGGTGCTGAGAAAACAGCAGGAGGATGCGCAATGCAGGGAAAAGTGGATATCTGCGGCATTTCCACAGCAAAGCTCCAAGTCTTATCCCCCGAAGAGACCCAGTCCCTTCTCCGGGCCTCCCGAGAAGGAAATGCACAGGCCCGGGAAAAGCTCATCGAGGGCAATCTGCGGCTGGTGCTTTCCGTGATCCAGCGGTTCGACAAAAAGGGAGAAAGCCCCGACGACCTGTTCCAGGTGGGGTGCATCGGCCTCATGAAGGCCATCGCCAACTTTGATACCGACAAGGAAGTGAAGTTTTCCACCTACGGGGTGCCTATGATCGCCGGGGAGGTCCGCCGGTACCTGCGGGACAACAGTGCCATTCGGGTCTCCCGCAGTATCAGGGATGTGGCCTACCGGGTGCTGCAATGCAAAGAGGCCCTGACGGTGCGCCTGGGCCGGGAGCCGACCCTGGAGGAAACCGCCAAAGAGCTGGACCTGCCGAGAAGCGAGGTAGCCCAGGCCCTGGACGCGGTCTGCGCCCCGGTGAGCCTGTACGACAGCGTTTACACCGACGGCGGGGACCCCCTGACCGTCATGGACCAGGTACCGGACCGGAAGAACACGGAAGCCAGCTGGATGGAGCACATCACCCTGCGGACGGCCTACTCCCGTTTGAGCGACCGGGAAAAAGAGATCCTGTCCCTGCGGTTTTACAGCGGCAAGACCCAGATGGAGGTGGCCAAACGCTTAGGCATCAGCCAGGCCCAGGTATCCCGGCTGGAAAAGGGGGCGATTTCTTCCCTGCGCCGGGCACTCAGCGTTCTGCCGTCATAAATACCCCCCAGCGGGCATAGACTGGTCCCACTGGGGGGATGTGCATGGGCGTCAAATTTACCCAATTACAATGTAAAGAGGTCATCTGCGTCTGCGACGGTCAACGGCTGGGCTTTATCTCCGACATCGTGGCCGAGGTCCCGGAGGGCGTCATCGCCGCCATCGTGGTCCCCGGCCCCTGCAAGCTATTGGGCGTGGCCGGACGAAAAGACGACTACGTGATCCCCTGGAGCTGCGTCAAAAAGGTAGGCCCGGACATCGTGCTGGTGGATGTGCACCCAAAGGACTGTAGGGTACCAAGACCCAAGCCCAAGTTTCCGGGTTGAGGATTCCTGTCATTGCGAACCAGTCCGCAGACTGGTGTGGCAATCCCCCGGTTGAATGGTAGCCGCTACAGCGAGCAGCTCTTCCCCCCTACAAGCATGGAGGGGGTGCCCGCCGCAGCGGGCGGGGGTGGTTGAAAACGTTGCAACATTTTGAGTGGCTGGATGAGTGATACTTCCTAAATATACCCCTATTTTCTTAACAAACCGGTCTATTATTGTGCCGTATTCCCAACCACACCCGGCCTGCGGGCCACCCTCTCCAGGCTTGGAGAGGGGAAGGGCTGCTTTCCTTTGGCAATTTAAAACCTATGGGGATTGCCACGCCAGTTTGCGAACTGGCTCGCAATGACATCTGTTTTCTTCACCCCACAAATCCTTATTTCCCTGGCCCACCGCTCTGCGCCGATCCGCTCGCTTCTTCTATAGCGCTGCGCAGCGCATACAGCGCCTCTTCAGAGGAGTACCGCTTGCCAGACATCGCCGCCTCCTGCTCCGCTTCCTTTAGGCACTCAAAAACTTCCTCATCAGAATACAAAATCATATCCATTGTATCCACCTCCTTTGTTCCATTCTGACATACCGGAACCAAAATAGCAACTATGTAATTCTCAAAACATCGCTGTTACAGCCTGTATGCGGCCCTTTTGATGCTTGCAATCGTCAACGCATATGATATAATGGATACAAATATGGTATAAGAGCGGCATTTTGAGGTGGTCAATTTCGTGGCAGCCACACGCCGATGGTACTGACAGGGTTTATCCCGAGAGATGCAGGAGAATGCCACGCCTGCCAAGATGCCGCTCTTCGTAGGGGACCGCCGAAATGCGGCCCCCTTTTTGTACCCTTTCCACAGACTAACCACCCAGACTCCCTAAAAATTCTTTTCCTTCCCTCCAGGCCCGGAGAAGATGGATCATAGTTCACCCGCCTTGGCGGATTTCTTCTGCGAAGCAGATTTCACCCTTGCGCTGCAAGGATTTCTTTCTTGCGTCAGCAAGAATTTCTTTTCTTTGTGCCCTTTCCACAACCAAACCCCCGAAAGTGCCCAAAAATTTCTTTGAAAAACCGAAAAAAATTCTTGCAATATGGCCTTACTTTGGGTATAATATTCCGGCGTGGGTTTGCGCCCATAGCTTATAAAAAACCACACACCCGGGGACCGGCTGCCCAGGTGCCTGCTTGCAGGCGGGCAGAACGGGATGATCGGGGTGGAGGAAAAACAAAAGGAGAACTGTAAAAATGGCTGTCGTATCTATGAAGCAACTGCTGGAGGCAGGCGTTCACTTCGGTCACCAGACCCGTCGTTGGAACCCTAAAATGGCCCCCTACATCTACACCGAGCGCAATGGTATTTATATCATTGACCTGCAGAAGACCGTTAAGAAGCTGGAAGAGGCTTACAACTTCGTCCGCGACACTTCCGCCAACGGCGGCAACATCCTGTTCGTGGGCACCAAGAAACAGGCCCAGGACGCCATCAAGGAAGAGGCTGCCCGCTGCGGCGGTTACTACGTCAACGCCCGTTGGCTGGGCGGTATGCTGACCAACTTCCGCACCATGCGTACCCGGATCGACCGTCTGGCTCAGCTGAGAAAGATGGAAGAGGACGGCACCTTCGCCATGCTGCCCAAGAAGGAAGTCATCAAGCACCAGGCCGAGATCGAGAAGCTGGAGAAGTACCTGGGCGGCGTGGAGGAAATGAAGAAGCTGCCCGCCGCTCTGTTCATTGTTGACCCCCGCAAGGAGCGCAACGCCATTGCCGAGGCCCGCAAGCTGAACATCCCCATCGTGGCCATCGTGGACACCAACTGCGATCC
>JBNMHR010000105.1:0-4308 GCA_050872865.1 Faecousia sp.
CGCTAAAGGGCGGTATTTGTCTTCCTCCTGCTGGAGGAAGGTGGCACGGCCGTCCCCCGCAAGGCCGTGACGGATGGTGGAGGGGACCCCCTTGCCCGTTTTAGACAGCCTTCAGCAAACAGGAAATGCCAACAGTCGCCCTTCATCGAAATGACTTGAAAATTCCTACCGGGTCCCCTCCACCCCCGCCGCTGCGGCGGCACCCCCTCCACGCAGGAGGGGGGAGGGGATTATTCCGGCAGCCCCAAGGCGGCGGTGGTCAGGATGCCCAGGCAGTCGTTATAAATCTTATCAAACTGCTCGATCGGCAGCGGGTTCTCTCCCAGGCCCGCCTCGATGGTAAACCCGGGCCGGACCCAATTCTTAATGAACCAATCCTTGTACCCCGCAAAGCCGGATTGATAGGGGGTATCGGCCAAGGTATACCCGGAGAGCCGGGCAAATTCCTCTCCCAGAGCTCGAGCACCGGGAACATCAATGTCGTCATACTTCCAGTAAATGGTCTCTCCCTGGGTGTGGAAAGCCAGAATAAGGGCCGGGTCCAGGTATTCTGTGAACGCCGCCATGGCCCGGCTTTCCCGCTGGCTCAGGGGAGCCCTTCCTACATAGTCCCTTGGGCCGGGTTTTGTGTAGCCCTGAGAAAATTTAATTTCCCTGGCCCGGAGCCAACCGGCGGGGTATTGCAAATTTAGGTCCACGCCTAAGAGATTGGCCTTCCAGCCCTCGGGGAAGGGGATGTTGGGGTAATTGTCAGAAAGAGATGCGGCCTTTTCCCATTGCAGCGAACCCACAGGAATGGCTCCCGTCACCAGGTCCACCCCGTCCGGGTCCACCATGGGCACCAGGAAAATCTGGCAGTTGTATTCAAAGAGCCTGCCCGGGATGCCGTAGATGCTGCCGCCCTCCATGATGGCTTTGGATAGCTCTTCGGCAAACTTCAAAAGCACCGTGGCGGTGATCCATTCGTTGGCATGGAAGGCGGCGGCAAACAGCACCGTCCGGCCTCCGGAGCCGATGCTGAGGGCATCGATGTCCCGGCCAAAGGCGGTGGTGCCGATGGTCCGCCTCCCGCAGACGGGATAGGCGCTGACGATCTCCTCTATGGTTTCCTGACACAGGGCATAGGTCATGGGCACATCCGTTTTCACAATGGGCATAGCGCACCTCCTGAAAAGTAGGGTCCTAACAGGATATGCGCGGGGATGGGAAAAGGTGAAGAAAAGATATGTCGCTGCGAACCAGTGCGACACTGGTGTGGCAGCCCCCCGGTTGAATGGGAATAGCTTGACTTATTACCTCGATGGCAGAAAACCCGGGGGATTCCAACGCCAGTCTAGCACCGCAGTGCTGTGCATAGCGCAACCGACGAAGTCGGCTCTTAGCGCGGAGCAGTGCGCACTGGTTCGCAACGACATGCTTTTTCGGGGTGTTTGCACAGCAATGACATAACGATTATTTTTTCTGCTCTAGATAAATCATCAGCACCGCAATATCCGCCGGGCTGACGCCGGAGATGCGGCCGGCCTGGCCCAAGGAGACGGGGCGGATTTCGGAGAGCTTCTGTCTTGCTTCCAAGCGCAGGCCGGTGATGGCGTTGTAGTCCAGGTCCTCCGGCAGGAGCCGGGCCTCTTCCTTTTTGAACTCCGCCACCTGCTTTTCCTGCCGGGCCAGGTACCCGGCGTATTTCAGCTGAATTTCTACCTCTTCCGTCACAGCCAGGGGCAGCTCCGGACGCTCCCTGTCGAAGGGGGCCAGGTCCTGATAGCTGACCTGGGGGCGGCGCAGGAGGTCTGCCAGTCTGGCAGAATTCTCCACGGGGGCCGTATCCCGGGCGGTCAGCATTTCGTTCAGGGCAGGGGAGCTGGGAATGCCGCTGCCCTCCAGCCGGGCAATTTCCCGCTTGACGGCTTCATACTTTTCTTCCACGGCTTTTAAGCGCTCCTGGGGCACCAGGCCCACCCGGGCGCCGATGGCCGTCAGCCGCTGGTCTGCGTTGTCCTGCCGGTGCAGCAGCCGGTATTCGGACCGGCTGGTCATGATCCGGTAGGGCTCCTGGGTGCCCTTGGTGACCAGATCGTCAATGAGGGTGCCAATATAGCTGGTGTCCCGGGTCAGGATCATGGGGGGCCTGCCTAAGAGCTTCAGGGCGGCGTTGATGCCGGCGACGAGCCCCTGGGCGGCGGCCTCCTCGTAGCCGGAGGTACCGTTAAACTGTCCGGCGCCATAGAGCCCGGATACCTTTTTGCTTTCCAGGGTGGGCTTCAGCTCTGTGGGGTCTACGCATTCGTATTCGATGGCATAGGCGGGGCGCATCATTTCGGCGTGCTCCAGCCCTGCCACGGTCCGCAGCATTTGGATCTGCACGTCCTCCGGCAGGCTGGAGGAGAAGCCCTGGATGTACATCTCTTCGGTGTTCAGGCCGCAGGGCTCAATAAAAAGCTGGTGCCGGGTCTTCTCCGGGAAGCGGACGATCTTGGTTTCGATGCTGGGGCAGTACCGGGGGCCCACCCCGGAAATGGTGCCGTCGTAAATGGGGCTCCGGTGCAGGTTCTCCCGGATGATTTTATGGGTTTCCTCATTGGTGTAGGTCAGGTAGCACACGGCGGAGTTATTCACCTTGCCCGTGGTGCGGAAGGAGAAGGGCTCCACGGTGTCGTCCCCGGGCTGCAGCTCCATTTTGGAAAAATCGATGCTCCGGCGGTTGACTCTGGGGGGCGTACCCGTCTTAAACCGGCGAAGAGACAGCCCAAGCCCTCTCAAACTGTCGGCCAGGCCGATGCTGGGGTGCATTCCGTCCGGGCCGGAGGAGAGGACAGAAGGGCCGATGATGGCGGTGGAATCGAGATACGTGCCGGTGGCCACCACCAGGGCCCGGGCCCCATACTGGGCACCCAGGTTGGTCTCCACGCCGGATACCGCCCCGTTCTCCGTCAGCACCTTTACGATCTGGGCCTGCTTCAGTTCCAGGCCGGGTGTTTTCTCCAGGGTGTGCTTCATGTATTCCTGGTACCGCCGCCGGTCTGCCTGGGCCCGCAGAGAGTGGACGGCAGGACCCTTGCCCCGGTTCAGCATCCGGTACTGGATGCAGCTGGCATCCGCCGCTACGCCCATTTCGCCCCCCAGGGCATCCAGCTCCCGTACCAGGTGCCCTTTGCCGGTGCCGCCGATGGCGGGGTTGCAGGGCATATTGCCTACGGCGTCCAGGTTGATGGTAAAGAGAATGGTTTTTAGCCCCAGTCTTGCGGCGGCCAGAGCGGCTTCAATGCCCGCGTGGCCCGCACCGATGACGGCTACGTCACAGTTTTCTACGAAATAAGGCATCCTTATGCCTCCTCGGGGGCGGCCTTCTCTTCCTTGGGGAGTACGAAGGGCTTGCACACCACTTCGCACCGGTGGATGGGGGTGCCCAGGGCGTGGAACTTCTCCTCGTAGCCCGTCATAATGCCTACCACGCCGTCTTTATGCAGGTCGTCGGTAACGTTCTTGGTCTCCAGGCCGCAGGCGGCAAACTCCTCCAGGGAGAAGGCAAACAGCGGTGCGTTGTCGGTCTTAAAGTGGAACTCGCCGCCTTCCTTGACTACTCGGCAGTACTTATCCAGAAAACCCCGGTGGGTCAGGCGGCGCTTGGCGTTTTTCTTCCGGGGCCAGGGGTCCGGGAAGTTGATAAACAAACGGTCAATTTCCCCGGGGGCGAAGATGTTTTCGATTTCGGCCACATCCATGTCGATGTAAAAAACGTTGGTTAACCCTAACTCCTTGGCCTTTTCCATGGCCACCACCATGGCCTCCCGGCACCGCTCCACGGCGATGAGCAGTACATCGGGGTTTGCCTGGGCGGTCTCGGCGGTGAACTTGCCCTTGCCGCAGCCGACCTCTACCCAAAGGGCGGTGCAGCCCGGCATCAGGTCCCGCCAGTGGCCCTTCTTGGTTTCCGGCTCCAGGATCCGGTAAGCGGCACACTTCTCCGTCCGGGGTTCCAGGTTTTTCATTTTGCGCATTCTCATAGGGGGTATCCTCCAAAAGGTGAGTTTTTGACATTTTTCTGAGTCTATTATACAGGTATATGGTAGAAATGTCAAACCGGAAAGGAACAGGACGATTGCATGAGTTACAAATGTATGAACACTTTGACAGATACGGCTTGACGGTGTGGAATGGTTCAGCCTGGTTTTCGTTTGAAGTAAGGCTGGCAGCACACTGAAGCGTTCTCCCTGCGGGAGATTCTTTCTTGTTCCGGCAAGAAAATCAATAAGAAGCCGGCTCAAGGGGGGCATTGAAGTCTCGCTCCCACTCCAAGCCAGCCCCCCC
>JBNMHR010000106.1:0-4269 GCA_050872865.1 Faecousia sp.
ATTGGTGCGTTGAATGGTATGCCGGTAGGGGGTCCTTAGGGGGGAGGCGGCTTTGAGTGGGAGCGAAACTTCAGCGCTCCCCCCTAAGCCGGATTCTTTCATTCTTTCTTGCCGGGACAAGAAAGAATCTCCCGTAGGGAGCCCATTTCAGTGTGCCACCAGCCTTACTTCAAACGAAAACCAGGCTGAACATTTCACACCGTCAAGCCCCGCCGGCCAAGGTGGTCATACATTTGTAACTCATACGATCATCGTGCAGAATTATAAATAGGATCGGATGGGTCAGGAATGCGGGAATGCTTCATTAAAACGAAGATGCCCCCAAAATCCAACCTTTCGGGCCGATGTAGGCATCGGCCCCTACGTGAAAATTGAGGGTTGCACTTAACTTAATGATATTGGCCTCGCAACGACATCCGTTTCCTCGTAAATTTATGAGATTTATACAGGGAATTGTCCGAAATTACCATTTCACAAAAGAACTTTTTGTATAAAATATACATTTCCTATTGCAACACCTAGCTCAAAGATGTATAATGTACAAAGAAACCCAAGAAGGGGGAGAGGGATATGCGCAAAATAAAAAGCTTCCGGCGGGCGCTTTGCTGGCTGCTTCTGGGGGCGATGCTGTTTGCCATGGCCCCGGCGGTCCGGGCGGAAGGGACATTGCGCAGGCGGGTCCGGGTGGCTTTTCCGGAGCAGGCGGGCATGAGCTACATCGGCCAGACCGGTAAGCTGACGGGCTACAACTACGACTATCTGGAAAAGATCTCCGAGTACACGGGCTGGGAGATGGAGTACATCGCCTACCCGGCGGAGGACGGCAACGAGGCCGTGGGCAACGCCATCCAGGATCTGACGGATGGCAATGTGGACCTGTTGGGCCCCATGCTGCGGTCCGAGGCCACGGAGCAGATGTTCGAGTACCCGGAAACCAGCTACGGCACCGTGTACACCACCCTCTGCGCCCCCCTCAGCCGGAACATGCGGGACAGCGACCTGCATTCCGGCACGGTGTTCCGCATCGGCCTTTGGGAGAAGGCCCAGACCCGGAACAACGAGGTGCTGAATTATCTCCAATCGGAAAATATCCCCAATGAGATCCGGTATTACGATTCTTCCGAGGCCCAAAAGCAGGCTTTGTGGAACGGGGAAGTGGATATGATCTCCGGCCTGTCTTTGTCTCCCATCGACGGCACCCGGATCGTGGCCAAGTTCGCGGCCCGGCCCTATTACTTTGTATCCACCAAGGGGAATACGGAGCTCATCCGGCAGCTGGACGAGGCCATGTCCCAGATGGCCCGGATCCAGCCGGGGCTCCAGGACCAGCTGTTTGATACCTATTTTGTAGACAAGGACAGCACCGTCCACCTGACCCAGGAGCAGACGGAAAAGCTGCTGGCCACCCCCAGCGTCAATGTGCTGTGCATCGACCAGGATGCCCCCTATGCCTACAGCCAGGAGGGGGAGCCCAAGGGGGCGCTGATTTTGGCGATGGATGAGTTTGCCCGGCAGGTGGGCATCGAGTTCCACTATACCTTCTGCAACAACCGGGCGGAAGCGGAGACACTTTTGGACAGCGGCATGTATACGGTATTGGTAGGCATTCCCTTTACCTCTGCCTTCTGCGCGAAAAAGGGGCTGATCCGCAGCGAACCCATTTTCTCCGCCGGTATGGCCCTGGCCAGGGGAGACGGCCGGACGGATTTTGACACCGTGGCGGTGGTCCGGGGCCTGGAGGAGACCGGGGACCTTTCCGTATTCGGCCAGGTGGTGGTATACGACAGCGCGCCGGAGTGCCTGGAGGCCGTAGCCGCCGGGGAGGTCAGCGCCGCGGCAGGGGACCGGTCCGTTATGAGCTACTATATTTATGACTCCGGCAGCACCCTGTCCACCCGGCCCATTTCCGGAAAGACCCACGACGTGTGCCTGGCGGTGTCAAGGTCCCGGCTGACCCTGCTGGAGGCCCTGAACAGCTTTATCAGCGGCCTGTCGGACTACGACAAGACCATGTACCTGGATGCGGGCAGCGTCCATTCCGACAAAATGACCCTGTCCCGGATGGTCAAGCACAATCCCATGCAGGCGGTGCTCGTCGTCAGCCTGGTGGTGCTGGCCCTGGCCGCCGGTATCTTTATGGCGGTGTACTATGCCGCCATGAGCCGGAAAAACCGGGAGCTGGCCAAGGCCAACGAGGTCAAAAGCGATTTCCTTTCCCGGATGTCCCACGATATCCGGACCCCCATCAACGGCATCGTGGGCATGGCGGAGATCGCCTCCCGGTCTACCCAGGATCCCCAGGCCGTGGCCGGGTACCTGCAAAAGATCCGGACGGCTTCTTCCTATCTGTTATCCATCCTCAATGATGTATTGGATATGCGGAAGCTGGAAGCCGGCGGCGGGAACTGGAAGACGGAGCCTGCCGACCTGCCGGAGATCCTAAGCAGCTGCGTGGACATGCTGTCCTACCAGGCGGGGACCCAGCACGTGCTTTTGGTCACCGACGACCTGCGGGACTTCCGGCCGCCCAGGGTACTTACCAGCCCCCAGTACCTGCGCAGGGTATTTATGAACCTCATCAGCAACGCCCTCAAGTACAACCGGGAGTATGGCCGGGTGTATCTGGGCGCCCAGGTGACGGAGGAGACGAAGGAAAACATCACCTGCCGCTTTACCGTCACCGATACGGGCATCGGCATGGGGGAGGACTTCCAAAGCAGCCTCTTCCAGCCCTTTATGCAGGAGCGGGAGGACTCCCGGGGAGAGTTCCGGGGCACCGGGTTAGGGCTTTCCATCGTCAAGTCCATCGTGGATAAAATGGGCGGCACCATCCGCATCGACAGCAAGAAGAACCAGGGCACCAGTGTAGAGGTGATCCTTTCCTTCCCCAAGGCCAAGGAAGAGGCTGCCGAGGAAAGCACCGGGGACCTGGGGGCCTTCCTCACCGGCAGGCACATCCTGGCCGCGGAGGACAACGAGCTGAACGCCGAAATTCTGCAGCTCCAGCTTAGCCAGCTGGGGGCGGAGGTCACCATGGTAGGCAACGGCAGGCTTTTGGTAGAGGCCTTTGAAGGGGCTGCCCCCTATACCTTCGACCTGATCCTCACCGACCTGATGATGCCGGAGCTGGACGGCTACGGCGCCGCCCAGAAGATCCGTGCCTCCCACCACCCGGACGGAAAACGGATCCCCATCCTGGCCCTGACGGCGGACGTGCTCAGCAAAAAAAGCGAAAAATGGGCCCAGTGCGGCATCGACGCCGTGCTTACAAAGCCCATAGAGCTGACGGCCCTGAAACGCAAGCTCAGCGCCTATTTACCCAAGAAAGCCTGAATGACGCCCGGCACCTCCCGATGGAGGGCCGGGCGGTTTTCTTGTTCGCCTTCTGCTGGAGGAGATGTCACGCAGTGACAGAGGTGGAGGGAACCGGGTACGATAACAGACTGTTTTGTTGAGAAAATATGGCCAAATGAAACATATTCCCTTCATCCGGGGGGCTGCACCCTACGGGCATTTCAACACACCGGGAAAGCGAACTACTCCGCGCTAAGAGCCGCCCACGGCGGTTGCGCTATGTACATGCCTGCGGGCGTAGTGGTTCGCAGCGACATCCGTTTTCTTTGCCCCCACAGATCTCTATTTACGGAACAAACTTTGGGTGTACCCCACGGTTTCCCTCTGGTTGCCAGTCTGGCAACCAAGTGACAACCATTTGGCAACCAGGTGGTTTCCGGTTTGCAACCAAGCGGAAACCAGACGGGAACCAGGTGGAAACCAGGCATTTCCCCGGGGAAAACCAGTCCGCGGAGAAACGGAAACCCAGGTAAGGATAGGTTAGGATAGGGTAGGTTAGTGTAGGATAGTATAGGTTAGTTCTCCCCCATGGGACCGCCCCCAAAGGCGGGTCCCATGGGGGAGGTTTTTATAAGGAGAAGACGCTTCCTCCGCCTCCCCCTTTTGAGAGGGGGCGGCGGAGGAAACTCTCCACAAATGGAGAGTTGTAAGATTAAGGCTGTCGTTGCGAGGCAGTGCGCACACTGCTGTGGCAACCCCCCGGATGAATGGGACAGCCAACGGGCGGAACGTCTTGTTCGCCTCCTGCTGGAGGAGATGTCACGCAGTGACAGAGGTGGAGGGGACCCGGTACGATAACAGAGTGCTTTGTTGAGAAAGTTCGGCCAAATGGAACATATTCCATTCATCCGACCGCTCAAAATATCGAACCCTTTCAACCACCCCCGGTCTCCTGCGTCGCCCGCCCCCTCCATG
>JBNMHR010000107.1:0-4203 GCA_050872865.1 Faecousia sp.
CGTACTTTTTGAGCCAGTAGGAAAGATGCTCAATGTCCATGGTCTGGTTTTCCATGGAGATGGCCTTTTCCACGGGGATGACGTGCATGCCGACACCGCCGCCTCCGGGAGGCAGCAGATGGGTGACACCCGCCAGGGGGATGTAGGTCATCCGCTCAAAGAAATAGCCCACCTCGGGATGCTCCCGCAGACGCTTGTTGCCCTCGGGGCCCTCCTCCATGTTGAACAGCTCGGCGGAGCCGGGGACGAACATGGGCAGGATGTACCGGCGCTCAGAGGGCGGCGCGGTGCGTCCGTTGTGGTCATAGTGGTAGCCGTAGTCGTATTCCAGCAGACCGATGTAGCTCATCTGGTCCAGCAGCTCCTGGAAGTGGGGCTTGTCCTCTTCCTTGACCTTGTTCATCTTCCACAGCTGCTCTACGGTATAGTGCTCCCGAAGCTTCATAGACAGGGCGATGTCCGCCATCTCGTCTGTGACGATGGAAGCCAGGCCCCAGTATTCGGGGTCATCGGCGGTGATGCCCTTGAGCTTGTGGGGAATCACATCGGTAATCTTCTGGCCCAGCTTCAGGATTTTCTCCCGAGGGGCGGCTTCTCCCTTGTGTACGGGGTTCAGGGCGCGCTTCTGCAGTTCCTTGTCAATCATTGGCCTCTTCCTCTTCCTTTATATATTTTTATTTCTGTTTCCAGTTGTAAACCTGCTCTGTCATCCACTGGGCCAGGGCCTCTACGCCCTCGCCGGTCTTGGCGCTGATGGGGAAAATGCGGATGTTGGGGTTGCGCCGTTTGGCGTACTCCGTGACCTTGTCCATGTCGAAGTCGAAATAGGGCAGCACGTCAATCTTATTGACAATCATGGCATCGCATACCTGGAATACCAGGGGGTATTTCAGGGGCTTGTCGTGGCCCTCCGGGACGGAGAGAATCATCATGTTCATGGCAGCGCCGGTGTCGAACTCCGCGGGGCACACCAGGTTCCCCACGTTTTCCAGAATCACCAGGTCCAGACCCTCGGTGCCCAATTGGCGGACACCCTGCCTGGTCATGTCCGCGTCCAGGTGGCACATGCCGCCGGTGTGGAGCTGAATGACCTTGGTGCCGGTGGCGGCGATGGTTCCGGCATCCACGTCGGAGTCAATGTCCGCCTCCATAATGCCCACCCGCAGATCCTGGGGCAGGGCCTTCAAAAGCTTGGTTAAGGTCGTTGTCTTTCCGGAACCGGGGGAGGACATCAAATTCACCAGAAAGGTGCCCTGCTCCTTTAATTCCCGGCGCAGCGCGTCCGCGTCCAGATTGTTGTCGGCGAAGACACTGCGCTTTACTTCAATCACGCGATATGGGTCCATAGGATTCTCCTTTGCATCGCTTTCCCATCCAAAAATCAGAGAAAGCCCTTCTTTTCACACTTAACTATACACGACCCATTCTCAAATGTCAATTGCACATCCGGGCCGCCTTTGCCCAAAATTTCCGGTAAATTGACGAAAATCAGTGGTTAGCAATAGCTAATCACTGTGAAAAGTATTAAAAACAGGGCTTTTTCCGGGCAACTCCTCAATTATGCGCAATAGCAACAAATATATCGATAAAAAGGGGCAGCTCATTTTGAATATTTTGTGAATAAAAACGAATAGCACCCTTCCCCTCCCTATGGTAGAATAAAAAACAAGGAGAAGGAGGACGCTATGGAAGAACGAAAAACAACCATTCTGGCCGTGGCCGGGAAGGGCGGCGTGGGCAAAACCTCCGTAGCCGCCACCCTGGTGCGGCTTCTGTGTCAGGCCCACCCGGACAAGAAAATTCTGGCCATCGACGCGGACCCCGCCGTAGGCCTTTCCACCGCCCTGGGGGTGGAGACGGGGCTGACCGTAGACGATATCCGAAAAGCCGTGGTCCGGCAGGCCCAGGACGGCAGCACCCAGGCCGCCGTGGAGCTGCTGGGCGAGGCCCGATGCCGGATTTTCGACGCGGTGACGGAGAAGCCCGGCTTTGCCTTTCTCGCCATCGGCCGCCCGGAGAGTGCCGGGTGCTACTGCAAGATTAACGGCTACCTGAAAGAGGTCATCAGTCTGCTGGCCCAGAACTTTGACTATGTGGTCATCGACGGCGAGGCCGGCATCGAGCAGATCAACCGCCGGGTCATGGAAAAGGTCACCCACCTGCTGCTCATCACGGATGCCAGCAGGAAGGGCACTCAGGTGATTCAGACGGTAAAGAAGGTGGCAGACGAGCTGGTGATGTACGAAAAGGTCGGTGCCATCGTCAACCGCCTGCCCTCCCGGGACATTATCCCATTGCTGGACACAGGGGGCATCCCGGTCCTGAGCTACATCGAAAACGACGAGGCCCTGGCCTCCTTCGACATCCGCGGCGAAAACGTCTTCTACCTGCCCGAAAACGCCAACATCGTCCGGGGCGTGAAAGAGGCGCTGGAAAAACTGGGTGTATAAAAAAGGCTTCCCCTTGGGGAAGCTGGCTCGGCGAAGCCCTGACTGATGAGACTAACTATGAAAAGTCAAGCAGAAAGTAGTGAATAAGTGGGTGAATAAACAGAATTATTTTTCAAGAGTGAGTAGATGACTCGGGTGAGTTTCTTTGCGACGTGGGAGCAAGCCACGCAGTAGTGTTTTCCTTCGTTTCGTTTGGACTGCATATAGGCGGCAAAAACCGGGTCGTAAAGGGAAACGCAGCGGGCAGCCTGGCAGAGTGCCCAGCGGAGATAGCAGGAGCCGTGCTTTACCATTCGTCCCGGTGCGGAGACGGAGGAGCCTGAGTCGCTGATACTGGGGTCTACACCGGCATAGGCTTGGAGCTTCGCCGGGGTGGAGAAGCGGTTGATGTCCCCGATTTCGGACAGGATGACGGCCCCCAGGACATAACCGATTCCCGGAATAGTGGTGATAGGAGAATCGATTTCCTCCATTACAGACTTAATTGCAGCCTCATAACCGGCGATTTGGGCTGTAAACAGGTCGATCTGCTGCAAAAGCATTTGCAGTTCCAACTCCAACGCAATGGATTGAGTACCAATGGAATCCTTGGCCAGCCCGATCAGATATTCCGCCCTTGCCTTGCCAAAACGGCCTCTGGAGGTCTGGGAGAGGATCTCTGTCAGGACATTGACCGGGCACAGGGAAAGCGCCCGTGCGGAGGGAAAGCTTCTCAGAACAGCACTGGCAGTTACTCCAAACATATCCGAAAAAGCCTCGGAGAACTCCGGAAAGAGCTGGAGCAGCAGCGTCTTCGCCTGAGTCTTTGCCTTGGATCGCTCCCGAACCAGAGAAAATCTTCCTCTGCTTAGTGACTTTAGCTCAGAAATGTGGTAAGATGGAACCTGGTCGGGCTGGGAATGCTCCATCGTGTATCGTGCAATTTGTTTGGCATCTGATTTATCAGTTTTCGTCTTTCTCAGAGTGGTTGCTTGAATGCTCTTTTTAACGAGCAGAGGGTTGAAAATGTGGGTCGTGTACCCATTACGCCTGAGAAATTCTACCAGATTGTTTCCGTATACGCCGGTGCTTTCCAGTCCGATCTTTGTTTCAGCCGGAGAAAGCAGCGCGCTGCGGAGTTTTTCGTAGCCGGAAGCGCTGTTTGCGAAGGCAAATTGCTTGATGACTTTTTTGTCCTCTGACAGGATGCAGCAGGCGTGCTTGGCGGCAGCAATATCAATGCCAACATAGATCATGGTGTATGTCTCCTTTGGATGAAGTAGCACTGGGCGAAACCACAGACGGTCTGCAAGGTAACCTTGTATGGAATAAAACGTCAGGGCCGAAGCCGAGCATTAACTAACTTATTAACCATCATTGCAAACAGCTGTGGCCGTAGCCTCATCATACAGGTCTGATCACTCAGCCAGAAGGGACGTGTACCAGTCCACAGTGCTTGCATGTATTATACACCTTTATTCACTTTGTGGACATGCCTTTATCATACAAGGGGCAGCGCGCAGAACCGGTGCGGAGAAAGCTTGGGCGAATACGTACAAGCCATTGGCTCCCCTGAAAGGGGAGCTGGCAGCGAAGCTGACTGAGGGGTTTGGCTTGGCCAAAGGCCAAGCCTTGCGCCATAGGCGCAAATACCGGGCTTTTGGAATAACCGGGCCTGTATTCCGCCTACGGCGGAGGCTTTTCTGACGAAAAGCCGGACCCCTCAGACCCGGCTTACGCCGGGCCAGCTCCCCTTTCAGGGGAGCCAATATGC
>JBNMHR010000108.1:0-4202 GCA_050872865.1 Faecousia sp.
ACCTTAAGTTGATGACATTGCCAAGCCTGGAGAGGGTGGCCCGCAGGCCGGGTGTGGTTGATGACACGGTACGAGAATAGACGGGTTTGTTGAAAATTAATGGTAAATATAGCGAATACCATTCATCCAACTACTCAAAATATCGTACCTTTCCAACCACACCCGCCCACTGCGGTGGGCACCCTCTCCAGGCTTGGAGAGGGAAAGGAACTCAGAAACTTGCAGCCTATACCATTCAACCGGGGGGTTGCCACGGCAGTGTGCGCACTGCCTCGCAACGACATCCGTTTCTGTCACCCCTACCAATCCTTATTTCCGCATCCAACCCCTGCGGGAAAGCTTTTATACTCTGTTTTTTCTCCCCGTATTCGATTCCTTTTCTTAACGCAAAAAGAATAATTATATGGAAATAATTCGCAAATACATAATATAATGCGGTAATTGATGAATTATACCGAACGAAAAATATTGATTTTCCGGTAAAACCAAAGTACCATACCACTTGAAAAAAGTCAGGAGGGGTGCTTGTGGAAAACTGGATCTGGGTATTGCCGGAGGTGTCCGGGGGGCTGCGGTTCGACGAAGGGACGGTGCGGTTCCTGCTGGAGCTGGGGTGTGTGCTGCTGGGGCTGTATATCTGCTTTGGGGGCGCCAAGAGCCTGAACGCCTGCTTTGTAACGGCGGTGGGGCTGTTCGCTGGCTGGGGCGGGGTGCTTTTATCCAAGCGCTTTCCGGAAAGTCTGGTATTAAAGCTGGTGTTTTTCTCCATGTTCTGCTTCTTTGGGCTGTGTTTTGCTTTCTTTTTGGACAGCCTGTGGAAATCGGTGACCCGGGGGCTGGGGGCCTTGGGATGGTTTGAGAACCATTTCTTCTGGCTGACGGCCTTTTTGGGAGCAGGCGTCACGGCGGCTACGGTGTGGGAGCGCATTTACCGGGACGAGTTTGTTGCCATGGGACTGTTTGCGGGCCTGGCCCTGCTGGGGCTTTTGTGGCAGATCTCCCATCGGGAAAAGCGGATGACGGCCCGTACATACGACGACCTGTACCGGATGGGAGGGGACGGGCGTGACGGACATTAGCCGCATCGAGCAGAAGTATCCCGTCACCCTGGCCCAGGCGGAGCACCTCCG
This sequence comes from Faecousia sp., assembly GCA_050872865.1. GTDB lineage: Bacteria > Bacillota > Clostridia > Oscillospirales > Oscillospiraceae > Faecousia. Next base: position 1,131 of record JBNMHR010000108.1, read on the forward strand.
GCAGCGGCTGGCGCTGTTTATGCAGGAGGATCCCCACAATGGGGAAAATGGCTACTGGGTAAAGTCCGTCTACTTTGATACCCCGGGAAATCAGGACTATCGGGACAAACGAAACGGGGAAAACCGCCGCCGGAAGGTCCGATTGCGGGTGTATGGGGAAGAGAGTCAGGCCAAGCTGGAATTAAAGGAAAAGCTGGGGGCCTATCAGCGGAAACGGTCCTTACCCCTGAACGAAGCCCAGGCAGAAGCGGCCCTTGGGGGAGACTATTTCTTTTTGAAGGACCTGGAAGGCGATTTTGCCCGGGAGCTGTATCTTCTGCTCCGGACCCGGTGCTACCGGCCCAAAGCCTTGGTGGCCTATCGGCGCAGGGCCTACTTTCTTCCGGAAAACGAGACCCGCATCACCTTCGACGGGGAACTTTCCACAGGCCTTGTGGAAAAAATCGTCCCCTTCTGGGAAGCCACAGTGCCGGTATGTTCCGGAGGCTGGCTGACGCTGGAGGTAAAGTACCGGGACTTTCTGCTGTCCAACCTGAAGCTGGCCTTGGGAAAGGGGATTTCTCAGCAGGATTCCATCGGAAAATACAGCCTGTCCCGGCAGACGCTGGGAATGTAAGGAGAAAACGCAATGAAGCAGACTCTATACAATTTACTGATGGCCCAGGATGGGGCCGGGGCCTTGAGCCTGGAAACCATGCTGCTGAACTTTCTGGCGGCGGGGATCTTGGGCAGCCTGATTTTTGTCATCTACCGGGTGACCCACTCCGGGCCCGTTTATTCCGCCCGGTTCAATGTGACCCTGGTGATGCTTACTTTTGTTACCACCATGATCATGAGCGTCATTGGAAATAATGTGGCATTGTCTCTGGGCATGGTGGGGGCATTGTCCATTGTCCGGTTCCGGACAGCGGTGAAGGATGCCCGGGACGCGGCCTATATCTTCTGGACCATCGCCGTGGGCATCTGCTGCGGGGTATCGGACTACCTCATTGCAGGAATAGGGTCTATCGTGATTTTCCTCTATCTGATCCTCTTCGGCTTTGCCCAGGACCGGGAGCGGCTGCTGATCTTGGTCCGGGGAGAGGGCGAAGCGGATAAAGCCATGGGAAAGGCCCTGGATACCTTCTTTTCCGGAAAGGGCACCCTGCGGGCCCATACCTGCGTGATGGCTGGGGAAAGCGAATACATCTACGAGATCACCGAAAAGCGGCTGCGGAAGCGGGAGAAGGTCTGCGGCAGGCTTTCGGAGTATCTGCAGGGGACACCGGGGGTACGCTCCGTGGGCCGGGTCCGGCAGGAAGACGAGATGACCGTCTGATGAAAAGACGTACACTTGCGCTGTGCGCAGGCTGTTTCTTGCTGCTGCTGGTCCTCCAGACGGCGGTGGTGCAATGGACGGCCGGGAAAAAGGAAGGGCGGTCCGTCTATAAAGCGTTGCAGCCCGACGATTCTACCGGGGACCCGCTATTATTTCTCAATCAGGATTTCACCCCGAAATCCGGCTTTTCCACAAATCTTCCCATTGCGGTTTTAACCGTAGACCGGGTGCTGCCCAGGTACGACGCAGACCGGGAGGAGGACTGGGAAAGCGACATTCCCAGAACGTCTTCCCTGGAAAAACGGTGGGGAAACGGCACTCTGCGGCTCATTGACACCGGGGGCACCAACACCCTGTCTTCTCCCACGGCTACGGAAACGGCCATCCGCATCCGCCGCCGGGGCCACTCCTCCATGAACTACGATAAGCCCCAGTATTCCATCAAGACTCTGAATGAGGCCGGGGAAGAGGTGCCGGTGGACCTATTGGGTATGGGCGCCGGGGACGGCTGGATCTTAAACGGCAGCATGGCGGATAAGAGTATGCTGCGAAATTATCTGGCCTACCGGGTGGCTTCCGAAGTTCAGCCAGAGACCCCGGACTGCCGGTTCTGCGAGGTGTTTGTATCGGAGGCAAACGGGGCCTATACCTATCAGGGGGTGTATCTTCTGATGGAGCGCATTGCCCGGGGAGAGACCAGGATCGATATCGATGCCAGCAAGCGGAAAAACGTATATACCAGCTACATCCTCCGTCGGGACCGGTACAACGAATACGACACCATGCTGGATACCTGGGGCCGGAAAAACGGGATGTGCCCGGAGGACCAGTGGATCGGCGTCAAGTACCCGGGGAAGAGCAAGCAGACGGAGGCGACCCTCCAGTACATCACCCAGGATTTTTCCAAAATCGAGAAGGTGCTGTATTCCAAGGAGGAGGCGGTGTTCAAAACCTACGGCCGATACATCGATGTGGACAGCTTTGTGGACTATTTTCTTTTGAATGAATTCTTCGGCAACTACGATTCCGGGGAGCATTCCACCATCCTGTGGAAAAATACCGGCGGCAGGCTCCATGTGGGCCCGGTGTGGGACTTTGACCAGGCCATGAACAATGTGTTTTCGGAGGAGCAGGACCCGGACACCCTGGCCATGACGGAAAAGCCCTTTTTTGCCCAGATGCTGCAGGACAAAGATTTCCTGGACCGGCTGACCCGGCGGTATGCTTCCTTGCGGCGGTCTACATTAAGCGAAGAGCATATTTTCGCCCTGATCGACGAGGCGGAAGCGCACCTGCGGTCGGCATCCCGGCGGGAATGGTTCCGGTGGGCGAAGGACTATCTGGACGGCTCCGGGGAGAATCCCCACAATTATTGTTTAGAGCCCTACGAAATAGAGGGCGTACCATTGAACCGCTTCAATACGGACCCCGGCGAAGAGCGGACCGTTTTACGGGCCTACCTGCGCCAGCACGGCCGAGCCATCCCCAAGGAGCTTAAAAAGCTCTACGACAGCGCCACGGTACAAAGCGGCCTGCGGGGGGAGAACGTATTGCTCCTTTTGGCAGTGCTTTCTTTGTTCGCGGCCCCGGCGTATCTGGTAAACAGGCGGGGGAGGTGATCCATATGTCATTGTGAGGCAGTGCGCACACTGCCGTGGCAATCCCCCGGATGGATGGGACCAGCCTACCGGCGGGAAAAATCCCTTCCCCCTCCTGCATGGAGGGGGTGCCCACCGCAGTGGGCGGGGGTGGAG
>JBNMHR010000109.1:0-4127 GCA_050872865.1 Faecousia sp.
CTGTTACCTGGATAAAATCGCAGCCTTTAGCGACCTCATCCGGCCTGCGGGCCACCTTCCCCTCCCAGGGGAAGGCTAGGAGAGCGTGCCTTCGGTGCCTACCTTTCAACCTACCGGCTTTATATCGCTACCTTTCTGGCGGCTGGTAGCCGCCCCTACGATGGCAGTCGGAGCTCTATGAGTTTTGCCTTGTTCTCATCAGCCTTGCTGATCTGATCATACACATCATCCAGATAAACAAGAAAAAGTAACCGCCCCACAAGTCCAGCCAACTTAAAGCGGTTACTTTTTCATCGCTAAGGAGGCGGGCCGTCTACCGGCAGCGCCTTTTCCTTGGCTTTATTATACCACGGCCCGCCCCAAGCGTCAAGGGGCGGGCCGTCTTTCTTTCTCCCCACCTGAAAACTAGGTAGAAAATCCAACTTTTTTCTTTCTCCCGGCCGAAAAATAAGAAAAATTTCTTTGGTACCCCAAAAACTTCCCAAAAAATGGGGTTGCGTCGGGAAAAGGGGATGTGAGGCAAGGGGAATGTTCGATTTCCACAAAAACCCCCTGGGGGGGATAGGGCCGGTTAAGCGAAATGTAGCAAAAAAGCCGATTGACAATCCCAAAACGAATTGGTAGAATATTATCGATACAGTACGGTTCGGCAATACCAACGTATCATCAGGAAAGAATTACTTTAATTAGGAGGAAATCACATTGAAGGATTGGGCATATCTGACCACTGTCGAAGAGATGGAAGAAGCCACCAATTCCTTGCTGGAAAACGGCAAGAAGGTTGGCGCTGACTCCTGGCAGCAGCGTGTCAAAAACCAGACCCCCCACTGCGGCTTCGGCGAAAAGGGTACCTGCTGCCGTATCTGCGCTATGGGCCCCTGCCGCATCACTCCCAAGGCTCCCCGCGGTATCTGCGGCTGCGACGTTCACGGCATCGTAGGCCGGAACTTCCTGCGCTTCACCGCCGGCGGCTCCGCGACGCACTCCGATCATGGCCGTGAGATCATGCACACCCTGTACCAGGCCAAGGAGGGCGGCAACTATCAGGTAAAGGATCCTGAGAAGCTGATCTCCATCGCCAAGGAATGGGGCGTAGAGACCGAGGGCAAGGATATCTACGATCTGGCCCACGAAATGGCTGAGCTGGGTCTGCTGGAATACGGCAAGCCCTTCGGCGTACAGCGCTTCCTGAAGCGTGCTCCCGAGCATACCCAGGAGCTATGGCATGAGGCCGGCATCGAGCCCCGGGCCATCGACCGGGAGGTTTCCACCGCTCTGCATATGACCCACATGGGCAATACCTCCCTGCCGGAAGCTCTGGTCCGCCAGGCTCTGCGCTGCGGCCTGTCCGACGGCTGGGGCGGCTCCATGATGGGCACCGAGTTCTCCGACGTTATGTTCGGCACCCCCAAGCCCATCGACTCCACCGCCAACCTGGGCGTTATGGAGAAGGATAACGTGAACATCGTTGTTCACGGCCACGATCCCAGCCTGTCTGAGATGGTGGTTTACTACGCCAACGATCCCGAAATGATCGCCTACGCCAAGAGCATGGGCGCCAAGGGCATCACCGTTTCCGGTGTCTGCTGCACCGCCAACGAAGTGGCCATGCGTCACGGTATCCCCATGGCCGGTAACTTCCTGAGCCAGGAGAACGTGGTCCTCACCGGCGCCTGTGAAGCCATCGTCGTTGACGTTCAGTGTATCTTCCCCGCTCTGGGACCCCTGTCCAAGTGCTTCCACACCAAGTTCATCACCACCTCCCCCATCTGCCGGATGCCCGACTCCGAGTTCATCCAGTTCTCCGCCGAGAACGCCGGTGACAACGCCAAGGCGATCGTGAAGATGGCCATCGAGAACTTCAAGAACCGGAAGCCCGAGCTGGTGAACATCCCCAACCAGGTCCAGAAGACCCGTGTGGGCTACTCTCTGGAAGCCATCAAGAAGGTCCTGGACGGCGTTGCCAACTCTCAGGTCGACGAGTTCGGCACCACCAAGCCTTTGATCGAGTGCATCACCTCCGGTGTTCTCCGCGGCGCCGTGGCCATGGTCGGCTGCAACAACCCCAAGGTCCGTCCCGACACCGCCCACATCGAGCTGATGAAGAAGCTGCTGGAGAACGATATCATCGTGGTGGTTTCCGGCTGCTCCGCCCAGGCTGCTGCCAAGGCAGGCCTGATGGATCCCGAGAAGGCCAAGGAGTACTGCGGCGCCGGTCTGAAGCGTGTCTGCGAGCTGGCTGACATTCCTCCCGTGCTGCACATGGGCTCCTGCGTGGATATTTCCCGTATGATGCTGCTGGCTTCCGATCTGGCCAAGGATTCCGGCCTGAAGATCTCCCAGCTGCCTCTGGTGGGCTGCGCTCCCGAATGGATGTCTGAGAAGGCCGTTTCCATCGGCAACTACGTGGTGGCCACCGGTATCGATACTTACCTGGGCGTGGATCCCTACGTCTCCGGTTCCTCCGAGATCTGCGAGCTGCTCACCGGTGAGCATGGCGTCAACGACTGGGTCGAGGCCAAGTACACCGTGGAGAAGGACATCGACAAACTGGGTGACCTGATGATTGCCCGCATCGAAGAGAAGCGCGCCGCTCTGGGCATCTAATATATGAAATTAGCCATTACCGGCAAGGGTGGCGTGGGAAAAACCACCCTTGCCTCTACCCTGGCCCGGCTCTACGCCGACGAAGGACGCACCGTCCTGGCGGCGGATGTAGACCCGGATGCCAACCTGGGTCTGGCCCTTGGTCTGAGCCAGGAGGAAGTGGATTCCATCGTTCCCATCAGCAAAATGCGGACTCTGGTGGAAGAGCGGACCGGGGCGACAGACGCCAACCGGTTCTATAAGCTCAACCCCTACGTAGCAGACATCCCCGAAAAGTACTCCAAGGACATCAACGGCGTCAAGCTGTTGGTCATGGGTACCGTGGATGTAGGCGGCTCCGGCTGCGTCTGCCCGGAGCACGTGATGCTCAAGTCCATTTTGGCTGCCATGACCTATCGGAAGGACGATGTGGTCATTATGGATATGGAGGCCGGTCTGGAGCACCTGGGCCGGGGCACCGCTTCCAATATGGATCAGTTCATCGTGGTCATCGAGCCCGGGGCCCGCAGTGTCCAGACCTACCGGAACGTCAAGCGTCTTGCCAAAGACCTGGGCGTAAAGCAGGTCCGGGTGGTGGCCAACAAGGTCCGCAACGAAAGTGACGAGGCCTTTGTCCGCAGTGCCATCCCCGCGGAAGATCTGCTGGGCTGCATTCACTATAACCCGGATATCATCGACGCGGATCGGCAGGGGAAATCTCCCTACGATTTCAGCCCCGCCGCCATTGAAGAGATCCGCCAAATCAAAGCGATTCTGGATCGTGAAGAAAATTAGGAGGAAATACCGTGACTTTATTTGAAAGAGTTTTCGGCGGCAACGATGCTGTTTACGGCCTGACCGAAGCAGCCATCAACAACGCCATTGCGCAGTACGGTGAGGGCCAGGCCGTGTCCTTCCCCGGCACCGCTTATTCCCTGCCCTGCTACTACGGCGTCACCGGTGTCAAAGTCGAGACCCTGGGCCAGCTGAAGGAAGCCCTGGGCGTGGTCAAGACCCTGATGACCCGTAACAACCGCCTGAACGACGCCTTCATGTCCGGCGTTGCCACTGCCCTGTGCGCGGAGTTCATTGAAGTCCTGAAGTACATCGGCAACGACGCCCCCTACGAGGCTCCCTGCTACGGTCATCTGCCCGATGCCGTGGTCCGTTCCCTGGGTGTGCCCCTGGTTACCGGCGATATCCCCGGCGTGCCCGTTATCCTGGGCACCGCTCCTACCGCTGACGAGGCCGTGGCCCTGGTCAAGAGCTACCAGAGCCAGGGTATGCTGGTCACTCTGGTGGGCGGCATCATCGATCAGCTCCAGGAGAAGGAATACAAGACCGGCGACAACGTCCGTGTGATCCCCCTGGGCAAGGACGTGACCTCCGTTATCCACGTCGTCTCCGTAGCTGTCCGTGCCGCTCTGATCTTCGGTAACGTCACCCCCGGCGACGCTGCGGGCCTCATGAAGTACACCATGGAGCGTGTACCCGCCTTCGTCAACGCCTTCGCTCCTCTGGACGATGTAGTCGTTGCCTGC
>JBNMHR010000110.1:0-4099 GCA_050872865.1 Faecousia sp.
CCACCCCCGCCCGCTGCGGCGGCCACCCCCTCCATGCAGGAGGGGGAAAGGGATTTTTCCGTTCAGAAAATATTCATCCCCCCATCCTTTTGATTTTAGATAGATTTCCTATTGCCATTTTGGAAGGAATCCGGTATAATAGGCAGGATAATAGATAAGTATACCATAGCCTTGTGTGCGATGTGGAACAGTTGACATAAAAGAGGGGTAATCCATGGAAAGCTTGATAAATTTATTGCAGCCGGTGGCCAGAATGCAATGGTCTGACTACCTGGATATTCTGCTGGTTGCATACCTGATCTACCGGGTCCTGCCCCTGATCCGTACGCCCAGTACCATGCGGGTGGCCAAGGCCATTGTGGCGGTGGTGATCATCGCCGGCCTGACGGAGCTGCTGCACCTGTATACCGTCAGCTTTATTCTCAATCAGTTTATGTCCATCGGGCTTTTGGCTCTGGTGGTCCTCTTCCAGCCGGAGTTGCGCAGAATGCTGGACCATTTGGGCAGCGTCCGCATTGGGGCCCTTTTGACCAGCGCCGCCAAACCGGCTACGGAAATGGATATGGTCATTACCCAGACCGTGGCGGCCTGCGAGTGTATGAGCCGGGAGAAGGTGGGAGCCCTCATCGTCTTTACCCGGGAAGCCAGGCTGGACGATTATGTGAAGACCGGTACCACCATCGACGGCCAGGTTTCCGAGCAGCTGATCCGGAACATCTTCTTCCCCAAGGCCTCCTTGCACGACGGGGCCATGATCATCCGGGAGGGGAAGATCACCGCGGCAGGCTGCGTGCTGCCCCTGTCCACCAGTGACCGACTGGCGGCGGACCTGGGCACCCGGCACCGGGCCGGTGTGGGCATGAGCGAAAGCAGCGATGCCATTGTGGTCATCGTCTCCGAAGAGACCGGCACCATCAGCGTGGCCGAGGGCGGTATGCTCAAGCGGCACCTGGCCCCGGGGACCCTGGACAAGCTCCTGCGGAACGCCCTGTGCAAGGACGATGCCGCAGACCAGAAGAATCTGAGCACCTACCTGAAGGGAAAACTCCGGGACGGCGGAAAGGGAGGCAGAAGCCATGAAGAATAAGTTGGGGAGCCTCGTATTGTCCCTTTGCTGCGCCTTCTGCCTATGGCTGTACGTCATTACCGTGGTCAGCCCCGGGTCTACGGATACCTATTACAATATCCCCATCGTTTGGGAAGGGGAGAGCACCCTGAACAGCAACGGCCTGATGGTCACGGCGGTGTCCTCCAATACGGTGAACCTGAAGCTCTCCGGCAACCGGTCGGACCTGAGCCGGGTGAATTCCAGCAACATCACCATCAAGGCGGACCTGTCCGGCATTCAGGAGCCGGGAAGTCAGATTCGCATCAACTACGCCACCCCCATTTTCCCCGGGGATGTGGCCAGCAATGCCTTTGTCATTGAATCCAAGGAGCCGGACAGCATCTATGTGACGGTGGTCCGCCGGGTGTCCAAGACCGTGCCCGTGGAAGTAAACTGGACCGGCACCCCCGCCGACGGCTTTATGGTAGACCGGGAGAACCGGACTCTGGACGTGGCGGAGGTCACGGTGACGGGCCCCGAGTCCGTGGTGGAGACCATTGCCAAGGCCACCATCAGCGTGGACCTGGAGGGTCGCCGGGAGTCCATCAGCGATACCTTCCGGTACACCCTGTGTGACGACCAGGGAGAGCCGGTGGACGCCAAGCTCATCACCACGGATGTGGATGGGATCCGTCTGGATGTGCCCATCCGGAGAGTGAAGGACCTGCGTCTGACCTACACCCTGACGGAAGGCGGCGGCGCCAACGCCCAGAACACCACCGTCACCCTGAGCAACGAGACCATCCGTGTTTCCGGCAGCGAAGCGGCTCTGGACCTGCTGGGGGACACCCTGTCCATCGGCACCATCAACCTGGGAGAGATCACCCGGAATTCCATCCTGACCTTTGCCATCGCCCTGCCGGAGGGGGTCAACAATCTGTCCGGCATCACCGAAGTCACGGCGGAGGTGAAGTTTGTAGGCCTGGCCACCCGGGAGCTGACGGTGGAGGACATCCACCCCATCAACATCCCCGAGGGACTGGGCGTGGAGCTCATTACCGAAAAGCTGGTGGTGACCTTGAGAGGACCTTCCGCCCAGGTAGCCAACATCACCCCGGATGACATCTATGTCACGGTGGATTTCACCGGGGCGGAGGTAGGCACCTCTACCTTCAAGGCAAGCGTAACTTACGGCAATGGCTTTGAAGGTGTCGGCACCCTGAAAACCGAAAGCGTATCCGCAAAGATCGAAAAGAACTGATAGAAAAAGGGGATAATGTCCATGGTGAAAAGCATGACCGGCTACGGCCGGGCTGTGGAAACGGTAAACGGCAGAGAATTCACCGTTGAGGTCCGCAGTGTGAACAACCGGTATCTGGATTGCACAGTAAAGCTCCCCCGGGCGGTGTCCTTTGGGGAGGACGCAGTCAAGCAGGCGGTAAAGGCCACCATTTCCAGAGGCAAGGTGGATGTATTCGTCTCCCTCCGGTCCGAAGGGGCCGGGGATGTGACCGTCAGCCTGAATACCCCCATGGTAGAGGGGTACCTGGCAGCCGTCAAGCAGATGTGCGATGCCTATGGCCTAGTAAACGACGTGACCGCGGCGACCCTGACGGCCCTTCCCGATGTCTTCTGCCTGGACAAGCCCCAGGTAGACGAGGAGCAGCTGCAAAAGGACCTGATGACGGTAGTTAATAAGGCCCTGGCCGCCTTCGACGCCATGCGCTGCACCGAGGGCCAGGCCCTGGAAAAGGACCTGCGCAGCCGTGGGGAGACCATTTTGTCCCTGGTTTCCAAGGTGGAAGAGGGCAGCCCCCAGACCGTGGCGGATTACCGGGCCCGGCTGGAGGAGAAGATCAAAGAGGTTCTGGAAAGCACCTCCATTGACGAAAGCCGTATCCTGACGGAAGCTGCCATCTTTGCCGATAAGATCGCCGTGGACGAGGAGACCGTCCGCCTGCGCAGCCATTTAAGCCAGATGGATTCCATGCTGACTTCCGGCGGCGCCGTAGGCCGGAAGCTGGACTTCCTGCTCCAGGAAATGAACCGGGAGGCCAACACCATTGGCTCCAAGTGCTCCGATGTCCGTTTGGCCCGGGTGGTGGTAGACATCAAGGCCGAGCTGGAAAAGATCCGGGAGCAGACCCAGAACATCGAATAAGGAGCGCTGCCAATGAAGCTCGTGAACATCGGTTTTGGCAGTATGGTGGCGGCGGGCCGGGTACTCACCATCCTGGCCCCGGATTCCGCCCCCATCAAACGCATCATCCAGGAAGCCAAGGACAGAGGCATGCTCATCGATGCCTCCTACGGCCGCAAGACCAAGTCTGTGCTTTTAATGGATACAGATCATGTGATTTTGTCCGCTGTTTCCCCGGAGACCCTGACAGAACGCTGGATGGGCCGGGAGGCGCCGGACAGCGAGGAGAGAGAGTAAATGGGTAAACTGATCGTGATCTCCGGCCCCTCCGGCGTGGGCAAGGGCACCGTGGTCAAGGAAATGATGGCGGGAAGACAGGATTTCTTCTTCTCCGTCTCCGCCACCACCCGGCCCCCCAGACCCGGCGAGATAGACGGAAAGGACTACTACTTCGTAAGCAGAGACACCTTCTTAAAGATGATCGAGAAGGGGGAGATGCTGGAATACGACGAGCACAATATGAATTTCTACGGCACCCCCAAGCGCCAGGTCGAAGAGAAACAGAAATTGGGCCATGTGCTATTGGACATTGAGCCGGTAGGTGCCAGGAACGTCAAGAACAACTACCCCCAGGCGGAGCTGATCTTCATCATGCCCCCCAGCTGGGAGGAGCTGGAAAGCCGCCTCCGCGGCCGGAACGACACCCCGGAAGACCAGATCGCCATCCGCATGGACCGGGCCAAATGGGAAATGGAACAGCGGGTCTGGTATGACCACGTGGTGGTCAACGACGACGCCCAGCGCTGCGCCAAGGAAATTCTGGGGTACATAGATTAGAATGTCATTGCGAGCCACCGGAAAATCCCCTTCCCCCTCCTGCGTGGAGGGGGTGGCCCGCAGGCCGGGGGTGG
>JBNMHR010000111.1:0-3948 GCA_050872865.1 Faecousia sp.
ATTTCTAACCGGGTCCCCTCCACCCCCGCCCACTGCGGTGGGCACCCCCTCCATGCAGGAGGGGGAAAGGGGCTCATAGATGGTGGGCCTGTACGTTCAACCGGGGGATTGCCACGCCAGGAAAGCGGACTGGCTCGCAATGACAGGTTTCCCCCACAAAAAAGAGCGCCCGAAGGCGCTCTCTTTATTTAGAAGTGTCCGCTTCGTCCGGAGTGGCTGCCGGAGGAGTAGCTCCTGCTGCCGCCGGAGGAACCGGAGTGGTGGTCCGTGTCCTTCTGTCTGGGGGTCCGGGAGACGGTCCTTCTCAGGAAATGGTCCGACTGCCGGGTCAGGCGCATACTGCCGGGGACGATGTAGTCGTCCGCCTGGGTCTTCACGTTGGCGGTGCGCATGGGGGCGATCAAAATCACCGCATATACCCCCGCCGCAAACAGGCCGGGTAGGAAGAACAGCAGGGAGAAGCTCTTGCCCTGGCTCTCCCCTTCCCCGCCGATGGGGGTCCCTGCCGCGGCCGCCTCCAGGGCCTCCTGGCAGACGTTCAGGTATTCGTTAAAGCCGTTATAATATTCGTTTTCGCTCAGGTAGGGCAGGACCCGCTCTTCCATCCGGTCCCGGGCCTCCTCCGTAAACGCGTACTGGGCCCAGTCGCCGTTAAAGTCCAGGTTGTATTCCCGGGTATCCATGCTCAGCATAAAGGCAGCAGCGTTTCGGTCCTCCCCCCAGCCCAGATCGTAGTCAACAAAGATATCGATATAGGCATCGCTGATTTTGGAAGCCTTGGAATACTTGGTGTAATCCTGCACGGCAATGATGTAAATGCTGATCTCGTACTGCTTACTCAGCTCCGTAGCCCGGTTTAGTAGGGCATTTTTCTGGTCCGCCGTCAGTAGTCCCGCCGTATCGTTCACATATCCCAGCTTTGCCTGGCTGTCGCCGGACTCGGCAAAAGCAGGGACAGCCAGGGACAGCAGCAGTAAGAAAGCCAGCAGCCAGACGGAAACGCATCTTCTCTTCATATCCCCACCTCCTTACAGGAACAGCCAGCCCAGCAGGGCCGTGCCGATGGCGAAGGCCGCGCCCAAATGGGCCCAGAGCCGCTTTTTGTCGATGGGCAGGTCCCCGATGAGCTTTCCCGTCTGGCCGTTCATGGCAAAGAGGAAGTTCTTCCCCTGCCACTGGGTAGAAAGGAGCCATACGGGCATCAGGGCATATTTTACGTCCCCGGGCTTTACCGTCAGGTTCTTCCGGGTGGTGACGCAGGTCTCGTAGCCCAAAACCGTATTGCGCACGGCGTTTTCCGTGCTGTTTTCGCACCTGGCTCTCGCCCGGCGGCTGCTTTCGTCCTTGGACACGTCGTACTTTTCCGCCAGGAAGCCGGGTAAGTAAGACATGGCAAAGGGCTTAAGCCCATTGTAATCAAAGGGCTCGATGGCATCCATGCACTCGTCCGGCATTTTGGTGGCCCCGTCTACCGGCACCTTCTGGAAGGACAGGCTGCCCTGGCGATGGACCAGGAAGTGGTCCGTCTCCGTGATGTACTCGTCCGGGGTGCTGTGGGTATGGGACCGGGTGGCGGTAAAGGTCATGTCCGCGTCCACCGTGGCATCGTACAGCCAGAAGGGCACGTATACCCCCTTGATCTCCTCTATGTGGTTCTCCGTCAAAAAGGCCGGTGGCAGGATGGGCCGGTGGCTGTAGTGCTTTTTCAGGGCCTCCACGGCATCCTCTTTCGTCTTTAAGAAGGGGATCACGTAGTCCGGTTTTTTCGACCCGGAGAGGTTTCCGGGGATCACCGTGGGATTGCCGCAGTAGGGGCAGGCGGTGGCGGCGGTGGTCTCGTCGCAGATGAGCTCGGCGCCGCAGTTGGGGCAGGAATAGGCCTTCAGCTTCTGGGCATCCGTTCCCCAGTCGCTTCCGGCATCCTGCACGCTCCAGTTTCCCTCCTGGGATACCTTCTCCCCTTCCTTTTCAAAGGCCTCGATGGCCTCGGCGGTGGAGGTCTTCTGCATGGCCTCCATCTCTTCCAGGGTGTAGCTGCTGCCGCAGTAGTCACATTCCAGCTTGCCGGAGCTCCCTACAAAATGCAGGGGGCCGGTACAGGCCGGGCACTTATATTGAACGGTCTCGTTGGGCATTGGTCTGTCCCCCTTTTTATACTGTCGAAAAATCCCTTACGGGCTTTTCCGACAAATTTTTGCAGTCTGCTGCGCGCACTCCTTGTTTGCCTACGGCAAACAACTCGCACACTTGCAGCCTGAGATGTATTTTCTGTCAGGTACACGCCCCGACAGAAAATGATTTGATTTTATTTGTCGGCTTACGCCGACAAACTCTGCGAGGCTTTTTGAGAAACTGCCTTCTTTTATTTACCTTACAATATCCGCTTCCGAAAACCGGTTGCCGCACTCCGGGCAGAATTTCGGCGGATGCTTGGGGTCCTCCGGCTGGAAGCCGCACTTGGAGCACCGGTAGCTGGGCTCCCCGCCGGGACGCTTGGCCCCGCACTCCGAGCAGAATTTTCCGGTGTTGACCGCGCCGCAGCTACACTTCCAGCTGCCATCCGGCTTCTTGGCCCCGCACTCCGGGCAGAACTTGCCGGTGGCGGCGGTACCGCAGCTGGGACAGGTCCAGGTGTCGGCCTTGGGGGCGGCGGCAGGGGTCTGGTAGGCAGACTGCTGGGCGCCCATCTGGAACAGGTTCTGAGTGTTGACCCCACCGGCAGCCCCGGCCATATTCATGCCCGCAAAGGCCATCATGGGGCCGGTAGCCGTATTCTTGGCCGCCGCCTCCATGGCGTTGGCCGTGGCATCCACCATCCGGCCCGCCGCCGCGTTGCCGCCCCCCAAGAAGGCAGACTGCTGCATGGCCTTCAGCCGCTTCTCGTCCTCCTCCGTAGCGCTGACGGAGGAAACACCGAAGGACACCACCTCGATGCCCCGGGTCTTCCGCCACTGGGTGGACAGGACCTCATTCAGGGCCGCAGCGATATCTACGGTATGCAGGGGCAGCTCCGTATAGCTGATGCCCATGGCGGACATCTTGCCGAAGGCCGGCTGCAGGGCGGTCATCAGCTCGGACTTCAGCATGGAGTCCAGCCGGTCCCGCTTGAATTCGTCGGTAATGTTGCTGCACACATTCTTATAGAAGAGGATGGGGTCGCAGACATGGTAGGAGTATTCGCCAAAGCAGCGGATGGATACCTGGGTGCGGAAGCCGATATCCTGGTCCACCACCCGGAAGGGCACCGGGGTGGGGGTGCCGTACTTGTTGCCGAAGAGCTCCTTGGTATTGATGTAGTACACCCGCTGGTCCTTGCCCGTATCTCCCCCAAAGGAGAACCGGCGGCCGAAGGAAGCAAAGCTTGCCTTGATGCTCTCCCCCAGAGCTCCGGAGAAGATGCTGGGCTCGGAGGAAGCATCGTATACAAATTCTCCGGGCTCCGCGCAGACCTCCGCGATCTTTCCCTGGTCCACGATCAGCATACACTGGCCGTCCGCCACCGCAATGACAGACCCGTTGGAGATCACATTGTCGTTTCCCTTATTGGAAGACCGGGAGGATACCCGCTTCCGCCCCCTGACCGCCAGGACCGTCTCCGGCAGAGCATCGCAGTAAAAATATTCCTTCCACTGATCGGCCAGCACCCCGCCGGCAGAGGATAACGCAGCTTTGATAAGGCCCATAACAATTCGCTCCTTTGTTGGTTTCAATATAATAGAGAACGGCTATTTTTCTCTCTGTCATATAATACCAAATTTCCGTATGAAAATCAATCCTTATCTGTAGACATTTTCGATTTCTTGACTTTGGGTCTGCTGGGAATTATAATGAGGGAAATAAATGGGGATTTGCAGAGACGATTTGTCATTGCGAGGCAGTGCGCACACTGCCGTGGCAATCCCCCGGTTGAATGGGACCAGCTGACGGGTGGAACCCCCTGCCCCCTCC
>JBNMHR010000112.1:0-3944 GCA_050872865.1 Faecousia sp.
CCCCCGGCCTGCGGGCCACCCCCTCCACGCAGGAGGGGGCAGGGGATTTCCGCCCGTCAGTCTGTACCATTCAACCGGGGGGTTGCCACGCCAGGAAAGCGAACTGGCTCGCAACGACATATCGTCGGTACGGCCCTCCTCAGGCGCTGCGGCGCCAGCTCCACTTTTTAATGTGTGATTGCCACCGGCAATCATTGTAATTTTAATTCGCTGCGCGGAGCACCACCCCAAGGGGAGCGGAGTTCTACAAATCCCTATTTGCCGATGCGTTCCTATTGGCAACAAAAAGAGACCCCCGAAGGGGTCTCGAAAAAATGGCAAAACTATACGGTTCTTGCCCACTCGGTGACCAGCCAGCCGGGGATCATCCAGATGAGCTGATACAGGAGCACATTCAGGGGCGTGAGGATATCGGCGCTGCCCTGGAAGGCCAGGACGAACATGATGAGCAGGCCCACAATGCCGCCCAGCAGGTGGATGAGCATTCCTAAGCGGGTGGAGGTGTACAGGGCGCTGGCGCCGGTGATGGGGTAGACGCAGCTGACCAGCTCGTCCCGGGTGGACATGGCCAGAACGGCGGCCTCCGGGTCCGCCTGGCGGCGGGAGAGCTGCTCCCGGGTCTGGCGGTCCGGGAAGACCATCCGGCGGGTGTTGACGCCGAACTTGGAATGGATGAATTCATTGGTCAGCAGGAAGTCGTCGCACAGGAGTACCGGGCGGATCTTCCGGCAGCCGTTCAAAGAGGTCAGGCCGGCGGAAGCGGAACGCATTTTGGCGTAGGAAATAGCGATGACCGCGCACAGCTCACTGTTGATGGATATATACACCGCCTGAGAAACGGTGGTGCCCATGGGGATCTCCACATCCATGCTCTGCAAAAAGTGCAGATCGCCCATTAAGACCGCGTCCCCGCAGATCTTTCCGCCAATGCCGCCCAGGCCGTAGTCCCGGAATTCGGTGACGGGGTATTCGCTGCCGCCCCGGTTTTTCAGCATGTTCCGGAACAGGGGCACCAGGCCGCCGCCGGCGGCGCTGATCAGGGAGGAGGTATAGGACAGGATCTGCTCCGGCTCCCGGTCGCCGTAGAACTTGACGCCGTTGAGCTTGGTAGAGCCCTGGGGGAACAGGTCGGAGTCCTTCATGGGGAAGTAGGCCTTGCCCCGGAGCTTCACCACGCCCTGCCAGCCGCAGAGTACGGAACCTACCATGTGGAGCCGATGCTGCAAAAGGTGTGCAGGTCTGGTGACCGCTATGAAGAAGCTGGCGGGAACCGCTGCCAAAAGGGCACCGGACAGTACCTGGCAGGCAAAGCTGGGGCCTTTGCGCAGGAAGGCCAGCACGGCCAGGGCGATGCAGGCCAGCAGGGCAAAGACACAATAGACGCCCTGGACCTTTTCCGGGGTAGAGGGCTTGTTGTAGGTATCCAGAAAGTCATCCACGTCGCCGTTGCCCCGCAGCAGCACCTTGCCGCCGTCCAGGTAGCCGTCTTCCTTGACGATGCTCTGCAGGTGGGTGGCCCGACGCAGGGTATCCATTTGGGACATTTCCGTGGCTCTGCGATGGTACCGGGCCAATAAGGCAAAGGTCATTTCCAGGGCGAACCCGGCGCAGCAGGGCACCCGCAGCTCCTGGAAGCAGAAGAAGGCATCCGCCCCGCAGGCCAGGAAGGTAAAGAAAAGCATGGTGTTGATGGTGAACCGGCCGTGGAACACGTCGGTAATGCCATCGATCATCTGGTAGCAGCCCAGAAGGGCGGAGACCAGCATGCCCAATACCTGGCTGAAGATCACCAGACGCATCCGGTTTTCCGGCACCAGGTTCATATTCAGCATGACGGCGGTGGCGGCGCAGACGGCTACCACCAGAAGGTTGAGGAAAATACCGATCTGAAGCTTCAGAACGCCCTCATCCGATAGGTCGTAGTACCGCTTCTCCGGCCCGGCTACCAGCTTCCGCTTTAATTCCTGGATGCCGGCCCGGATGGGGATGGGCTCCTTGGGGGCGGCAGGTTCCTCCGGGGTGGGGATCTGGGTCACCACGTCCAGCCGACGGGTCTGGGCGGTATTGTCCTCCGTTTCCGCCTGGGACTGGGGGGCCACCGGTTCAAACACCTGGGTATCGCCGATGGCGGGCTTCTCAGGCGCTTCTTCGTTCTCTTCTTCGGCGGAAAGGTCCCCCAAAAGGGCATCCAGCTCTCGGGCAAAGGCCTCGTCGTCGCTTTCCGTTTCTTCCGGGGAAGCGGGAGCTTCCGGGGCGGCAGGCACCTCAGCCTGGGGCTCCGGGGCGGTCACCGCATCCAGGGAAAGACCGGAAAGGTCTATGGTGTCTGAAGTGACGGAGGCAGGCTGCTCGTCCAGAGAAAGCTCCGGCAGGGCCTGGGCCCCGTCGGCTTCGTCCTCTGCCTGGGCGCCGCTTCCGAATTCATTTAATATGGAGTCCAGGTCGAAGTCCAGTTCTTCGTCCATGTTATCCTGATTATCCATAAGGTCCTCCGTAGGTTATAGACGCTGCCGCACCGCTTCATACAGCAAAATGGATGCCGCGGCGGAGGCATTGAGGGAGCTGATCCGGCCGTTCATGGGAATGGACACGGTCACGTCGCAGTTTTTCCGCACCAGGGGGCTCATGCCGTCGCCCTCGTTGCCAATGACAATGGCGGTGGGGCCTTTCAGGTCGGCCTGGTACATGGGGATGGAGCCCTCGGCGGCGGTGCCGAAGATCCAAACGCCCTTGTCCTTTAATTCCTGGATGGCGTTGTTGATATTGGTTACCCGGGCTACCTTCATATATTCCATGGCACCGGCGGAGGCCTTGGCCACGGTGGCCGTCAGGCCCACGCTGCGGCGCTTGGGGATAATGACCCCGTGGGCACCGGCACACTCGGCGGACCGGAGAATGGCCCCCAGGTTGTGGGGATCGGACAGCTCATCGCAGATGACGATGAGAGGCGCCTGGCCCCGGGAGGCGGCTTCCTCTAAAATGTCGTCGATGGTGTAGTAGTCGTGGGCGGCGCACAGAGCGATGACGCCCTGGTGGGACCGGGTAAAGGACATGGTATCCAGCTTCCGGCGGTCCACCGGCACCACCACGGCACCGGCTTCCTTGGCCTGGGCGGCCAGGCGCTGCAGGCCCTTGTCCGTATCGCCGGAGGCCACAAACAGCTTATCGATGGTCCGTCCGCTCTTTAAGGCCTCCTGGATGGCGTTGCGGCCCTCCAGCTGGCCTTCATTCTCTTCCACAGGCTCCTGGGGCGCAGGCCTCACAGTCCGCTGGGGGCGCTGGGGACGATTTCTTCGTTCGTTCATTCGGGTTCCTCCAATATGGATCCTAGAAATTTTTATATAGATACGGCTATTATAGCAGAAACCTTCGGATTTCACAATACATTTTTTATTTTTCCTACGACGATCGCATGAGTTACAAATATATGAATACTTTGACAGATATGGCTTGACGGTGTGAAATACTCAGCCTGCTATTTGTTTAAAGAAAGGCGGCAGTACACTGAAGCGTTCTCCCTGCGGGAGATTCTTTCTTGTCCCGGCAAGAAAGAATGAAAGAATCCGGCTTAGGGGGGAGCGCTGAAGTTTCGCTCCCACTCAAAGCCGCCTCTCCCCTAAGGACCCCTCTCCGGCGTACCATTCAACATACAACTCTATAATCTATTTACTGCGTCTCGAAAAGAAAAACGTTCGTAATAATTTACCAATGTATCACTTTGAAAACGGAAGATCTGATTTTCGCATCGTCGGGCTTTCCGGCATAACACTGTTGAATTACTCGAAAAAGGTTTTAGATTGGTAGGTTGAAAGGTACGCCGGGGGGGATTCTCAAGGGGGCGGTGCGTCGCGCAGCGAATCTAATGAATCGATTGCCAGTGGCAATCGCTCCTCTACTATTTGGCTTGGAGTGGGAGCGAGACTTCAATGCCCCCCTTGAGCCGG
>JBNMHR010000113.1:0-3712 GCA_050872865.1 Faecousia sp.
ACATCATTTTTTAACAGTTTGTTTTCATCTGTCATTGCGAGCCAGCGCGCACGCTGGCGTGGCAATCCCCCGGTTGAATGGGACGGGCCAACGGGCGGAAATCCCCAGCCTTCCCCTGGGAGGGGAAGGTGCCGCCCGCAGGCGGCGGATGAGGTCGAGGGTTGGACGATATGCGCATTTAAACCAACATAATAGAACGTAAAACACATAATTCCGTTTTACTTTTAGCTATCTATCGCTTCGGCCTTTCAACCTCATCCGGCCTGCGGGCCACCTTCCCCTCCCAGGGGAAGGCTAGGAGAGCGTGCCTTCAGTGCCTACCATTCACCCTATAAAACCCTATTTAAGGAGCTGTACAAACATATATTTCCCCATTGCAATTTCCCCCCGATTCCGCTATGATATAAGAAAATTCATTTGATATGGAGGATATATGCTGCATCTTACCCTGGATATGTACCAGACCCTGGCCATGGCGGTGGGGGTATTGTACTTAGGCGCACTGTTAAAGTGCAAAATTCATCTGTTGGAGCATTTCTGCATCCCGGCTCCCGTGGTGGGCGGCGTGGTGTTTGCCGCGGTGTCCCTGCTGCTGTATAGTTTGGGGCTGGTAGAGCTGAGCTTCGACGAGACCCTGAAAACCGTTTGCATGGTGATCTTCTTCACCTCCGTAGGCTTCCAGGCCAATGTAAAGATCTTAAAAAGCGGCGGAAAAGGGCTGGTCCTGTTTTTGGTCTGTGTCATCACCCTGATTCTGGGGCAGAATACGGTAGGCGTGCTCATCGCCAAGGGGCTGCGCCTGGACCCGCTGATCGGGCTGTGCACCGGCTCCATTCCCATGGTGGGCGGCCACGGTACCTCCGGCGCCTTTGGGCCCATTCTGGAAAATATGGGCATTGAAGGGGCCACCACCCTGTGTACCGCCGCCGCTACCTTTGGCCTGATCGCCGGGTCCTTGATGGGCGGCCCCCTGGGTCAGCGGCTCATTCGTAAGCATAAGCTCCTGGATACGGTGGTCCCCGAAGACGAAACGCCGCTGATCGAAGAAGAAGTAAAAAAGCACCGGTCCGTCAGCATGTACGCACCTGCTGCTTACCAGATCGCCATTGCCATGGGCCTGGGCACTCTGGTCTCCTGGCTGCTGTCCCTTACCGGCATGACCTTCCCCATTTACATCGGGGCCATGATCGTCGCCGCCATCATGCGGAACTGGGGCGAGTTCACCGGCCGGTTTTACGTCCACATCGGCGAGATCAACGACATCGGCGGCATCTGCCTGTCCCTGTTCTTAGGCATCGCCATGATCACCCTGAAACTCTGGGAGCTGGCGCAGCTGGCCCTGCCCCTCATTATCCTTCTGGTAGGACAGGTCCTGTTTATGGCCCTCTTTGCCTATTTTGTAGTGTACAACGTCATGGGCCGGGACTATGACGCGGCCATCCTCTCCGCCGGTATCTGCGGCTTCGGCATGGGCGCTACCCCCAACGCCATGGCCAATATGCAGGTGCTCACCGAGAAATACGCCCCCTCCGTCAAGGCCTACATCCTGGTGCCCATCATCGGCTCTATGTTTGCCGACTTTATCAACAGTCTCTGCATTACCCTGTTCATCAATCTATTGTAAGAGGTACAAAACATGCTGAAAAAGATCAAGAAGAAGCTGAAAAACAAGCTCAAGCTGCATCTGACCTTCTGCAACGAAAACCTGGCCGTGCCGGAGGTCCATACCGGGGAGGTAGAGAACACCGACGATACGGAGGAAAAGCCCGTATCCATCCTCTACGACAACCTGGCCATGCCGGAAATTCAGTTTGTGCCCCATAAAAAGAACGGCGAAAAATAATAAAAAAACAGAGCGGCTGCGAAAGCCTCTGTCATTGTGAACCAGTGACCGACGTCACTGGTGTGGCAATCCCCCGAATCTTCGGTGGTCTTGGCTATTTTTTAAGCCATAACCACTCAACCGGGGGATTCCCACGCCAGTGTGCGCACTGGCTCGGAATGACAAGCGCTTTCGCAGCCGCTTTTTTATCCGTTTGTTTTGTCTTCCGGCACGTTCAAAATCTCCACTTCCCGGCTGCGCTCGATGAGCTTGTTGCCTTTGGAATCGGTGATCTGGACCACGACGGTCACAATGTTCTTGGACTGGTCGCCGGAGGTTTGTACCGTGGCCCGCATGCCGTTGGGATAGGATTTATCCGGCAGGAGCTTTTCCGTCTCCATGCCGTCCTCGGTGCTGTCCGGCTCTACCACGATCTTTCCGCCCTCTGCATTGAAGGAACGGATGCCCCGATAGCGGTCGGAATGGAAGTGGACCGGGTTGCCCCAGTCGGTAACGGTGCCGAAGCGGAGCTCGTCGGTGACCGTATCCAGAATGGTGCTGCACAGGACCTGGGACTCGGAAGCGGTAATGGAGCGGGTGTAGCTCTCCACCGCCAGCCGGATGCCTACGGTCACCGTGGCGGAAACCAGCAGCATGACCACAATGGTACAAAGCATTTCTACCAGGGTAAAGCCCATGTTGTTCCGTTTCAAGGCTGTTCCCCCTTGTATTCCTTAAATTCGTACCGGCGGTAGGGATACGCGCCATATTGGCTGCCCTCCTTGGCGTCCTTGGCGACATAGCCCGTTACGTCGTAGGGTCTTACGTTGGGGCCGTCGTAGACCTGGATGGTCAGGTCCGCTTCCTTCATATCGTAGGAAAAGGACTGGTCGGAGTCCCGTACCTGCTTATTGGACCGGGCGGCGGAGACGATGGCGCCGCAGAGAAAGACGAATACAATGGCAATGACCAAAATGGCGCACAGGGATTCTACCAGTGTTTCGCCCCGATCGCTTTTCAGCTTATCCATTGCCTGCCTCCTTGGTCCGGGTCAGCTGGGGGTTCGAAAAATCCCAGGTGACATTTGTCCTTTTCCACAATTCCGACGGATTCGAAGTGGTTTCGTTTTCCACAGTCCGGGGAACGGCAGCCATGGTCACCGTGATCTTGCAGGGGTTATCCGGCAAAGCCTTTCCGGGGATCACGTTGGAAAAGACCGCCGTCAGAACATATTGACCTGGCACCTTGGGATTTTTCCCCAGAGTCAGCTCCATGTCCACCGGAGCGTAGTCCTGGGCCTGGATCTGATAGCTATGGGTATAGGTGGTATCCGGAAACCCGATGGCGTACCGGATGGCCGCCTCGATCTCCCCGGAAAAGGCCGTGTGGCTTTCCAGGTTGGTATAGGTGACCTCGGTGGATTTGGGCTTGTTATTCTGAAAGTCCACCAAACTCGCAAACCTTTGGGTCGTGGTCCTGCGGTACTTGCCGCTGAAAGAGAGCGCCGCATCCCGGAAGGTCTCGGCAGCGGAGCTGACGGTCAGGTAAGCCTGCTGGCCGTCGTCCCCCAGCTGGACGTTCCTACCGGCGGTAGCCGCGGCGGCCAGAATGGTATGGCTGACCATAATAGCCACCAGCATTAATAGCAGGGCCATGACCATAGAGGAGCCCCGGTTGGACCGCAGCTTTGCAGATATGGTTTTCAATCGAATGCTCCTTTCTGAAATGAGACACGTCCTGTCCTCCTCCTGCTGGAGGAGGGACGGCTTTCAAACGCTCCGTCGCTTTGAAAGCCAGGGTGGTGGAGGGGACCAGGCTGGATTTTCCTGATGCCACGATGAACGGAAAAAATCCCTTCCCCCTCCTGCGTGGAGGGGGTGCCCACCGCAG
>JBNMHR010000114.1:0-3663 GCA_050872865.1 Faecousia sp.
GATGCCGGCTCCCGTATCTCCAACATCGACCTGGCTGCCGCCAACGATGCCATCTGTATCGCCCTGTGCTCTGCCGACGGCATTGCCAAGGACAACGAAGAGCGCATGAAGCACTGCCACAACATGCTGGAGCGCGGCCTGTCCCTGGGCATGGAAGCCACCGACCTGTGGTTCGACCCCCTGTTCCTGGTTGTCAAGGGCATGCAGGACAAGCAGATGGATGTGCTGAACGCCATCAAGATGTTCGCTGATGAGGGCCTGAAGTCCACCGGTGGTCTGTCCAACAACTCCAACGGCGCACCCAAGACCCTGCGGCCCATCATGGACTCCGCTCTCGTGGCCATGGCCATGATGCAGGGCCTGACCTCCGCTATCGTCAACCCCTGCGACCTGCGGCTGATGGAAACCATCAAGTCCTGCGATATCTTCAAGAACCACGTTCTGTACTCCGACTCCTACCTGGAGCTGTAAGATACGGACGGACGTTCCGCAATAAACTTTCCCGGCGGGGAGGGGGTCTCCCTCTCCGCCGGTTCTTTTAAGGAGCAGATCCATGCGCAAAGATACTTTACGCACCAACTTCCTGGAGAAGCTGAGGAACGTGAGCACTCTGTCCTACGGCTTCCTTTTTCTGTTTATGCTCGTCTGCAATCTGCTGACGCCTTACCTAGCCGATGACTTCCAGTATCTCTACAGCTTCCAGACCGGGGAGCGGATCCGAAGCATTTTGGATATTTTCCCGTCTCTCTGGGCCCATACCAAACTGATGAATGGGCGGCTCATCACCCACTTTTTTGTGCAGCTTCTGACCCTGACCCCAACCTGGTTTTTCGATATTCTCAACGCCTTGGTGTTCGTGCTGGTCATTCGGCTGGTCTGCCGCCTGGCGGAGGCCAAGGGCAGGGGAGAGGCGTTGCTGGCCCTGCTGGTATTTGCCGCTGTCTGGACCTTTGAGCAGATGTTCGGCCAGGTCAACCTGTGGCAGGATGGGGCCATCAACTACCTCTGGAGCCTGCTGCTGGGCCTGAGCTTCCTTGCCTATGTTGTTAAGGCGTTCCTTGCCGAGGACGCCCCTGCCCCCAAGGGCTGGGCCATCTATCTTCTGGCCTTTGCCATGGGCGCTTACTCCGAGACGGTTTCCGCGGGAGTCATCTTTATGAACTTCCTGCTGGTGCTGCTGAATGCGGTGCTGGAAAAGAAACTGCCGGACAAAAAGTGGATTTTTCTGATGATTACCGCCTTTGCGGGCTATGTGACCATTTACCTCGCCCCGGCCCAGTGGGCCAACAAGAGCGTTGGTTCCGGCGGCATGGTGGATTCCTTCAAAGCCGCCCTGCGGATGTACTCCGAATATCGTGATTTACTGGTAGCATTTTTGGTTTTGATGGTTTATAATATTTCTGCAGGGACAGACAAGAAGCGGCTGCTTCTGGCCGGTACCCTTCTGGCGGGCTCTCTGCTTGCCAATTTTATGATGACCTTCGCCAGCTACTATCCTTCTCGCTCTGCCTGCGGCGCCTGTGTATTTCTGATCAGCGCCGTGGCCGTGCTTCTGCGGCCTCTGCTGGATATCCGCAGGCAGCCCCTGATTTTCAGCCTGAGCCTGCTGTTTTTGCTGTCCGGCCTGGCAAAAGTCCCCGGCGGAGCCAAGGATATTTACAATACCTATACCCAGTTCCGCCGCAACGATGCCCTGATTGCCCAGGCAAAAGAGGCGGGAGAGCAGGATCTGGTGCTCCCATTGGTGGAAGGAACGACCAAATACAGCGGTATTTTCTGCTTGCGCTATTTGGACACCCAGGACCCCACCACATGGCCCAATGCGGACATGGCGAAGTTCTATGGGGTCAACTCTATGCTGGGGGAGACGAATTAAGTATATTCAGCCTCACGGGCTCTATATAAAATTGGCCGGAAACGGCCAAAGCTACATTAGGAGGGAATTCACATGAGTGTATTAACCGATCTGATCTACGGTGGTTCTAACGCGGTCGCGGGCCTGACCGAGGGCGCGGTGAACGATGCCATCGCCAAGTACGGCGCGGATAAGGAGATCGCATTCCCCGACACCGCCTATTTCTTCCCCACCATTTATGCCGCTACCGGCGTAAAGGTGAAGACCCTGGGCGACCTGCCCGCCTGCGTTGGCGTGCTGAAGAGCCTGATCACCAACCAGGAGGACCTGGGACAGGCCCTGAACGCCGGCCTTGCCACTGCCGTAGGCGCCGAGATCATCGAAGGCCTGAAATATGTAGACGGGGCCAAGCCCTATGAGAATGAGTCCGGCATCGGCTTCGTCTCCGATCCCATCATCCGTTCCCTGGGTGTGCCTCTGGTCACCGGCGATATCCCCGGCGTGGCCGTTGTTCTGGGCAAGGCCGAGAACCCTGCCGATGTGGTGAAGGTCGTCAAGGACTACCAGTCCAAGGGCATTATGACCTTTATGGTGGGCGACTGCATCGAGCAGTGCGCCGAAGGCGGCGTGAAGATGGGCCTGGAGCTCCGTGTCATCCCTCTGGGCCATGACGTGACCTCCGTCATCCACGTGGTCACCGTGGCCATCCGTGCCGCGCTGATCTTCGGCAACGTCCAGCCCGGTGCCCTTCCCGAGCTGCTGAAGTACACCAAGGAGCGTGTGCCCGCTTTCGTGAATACCTTCGGCCCCATCGATTCCGTGGTGGTCTCCGCCGGTGCCGGCGCCATCGCCCTGGGCTTCCCCGTGGTGGTGGATGTGGATCTGGGCGAGAATCAGGTTCCCGGCGCGCTGGAGTCCGTGCTGGACCACAGCGAGACCGTGAAGAAGTCCCTGGAGCTGCGGAACATCAAGATCAAGGTGAAGGAGCTGCCCATCCCCGTGGCCTTCGCTGCCGCCTTCGAGGGCGAGATCATCCGCAGAGCCGACATGCACAACGAGATGTGGTCCAACAAGAACCCCACCGCCGAACTGGTCCTCATGAAGGACGCATCCGAGGTGGAGGACCACAAGATCAATATCATCGGCAAGGACCTGGACCAGGAGAAGGACCTGGCTCTGGTCACCTACGTGGAGGTTGCCGGTAAGAAGATGCAGCCGGACTTCGAGTCCGTTATCGAGCGGAAGTTCCACGCCTGGTACAACTACATGGAAGGTGTCATGCACACCGGCCAGCGGAATCAGGTCCGTGTCCGTGTCAGCAACGCCGCCTTTGATGCCGGCCTGCGGCTGAAGGACTTCGCCGAGGTGCTGTACGTTATGATTATGGACGAGTTCGACGCCGTTGTGGACAAATGCCAGGTCACCCTGATCACTGATCCCGAGGCCGCCGCCAAGTTCCGTGACGAGGTAGCCATCCCACGCTACAATGCCCGTGACGACCGTCTGGCTTCCATGACCGACGAGGCCGTGGACCGCTACTACACCTGCATCCTCTGCCAGTCTTTTGCCCCCGCCCACTGCTGCGTGGTCACCCCCGAGCGTCTGGGCCTCTGCGGCGCCGTGTCCTGGCTGGATGCCAAGGCGACCAACGAGCTGAACCCCAACGGCCCCTGCCAGCCCATCTTCAAGGAGGGCTGCCTGGACGAGCGTACCGGCCGGTATGAGTCCGTCAACAAGGCCATTTCCAACGCTACCCACGGCGCTGTGGAAAATGTCACCCTGTACTCTCTCCTGGAGGACCCCATGAC
>JBNMHR010000115.1:0-3585 GCA_050872865.1 Faecousia sp.
GAAAAGCACCTCGATAAATGCAAATACTCCACCGGTCTAAAACCTTTGGGGGTTGCCACACCAGTGTGCGCACTGGTTCGCAACGACATGCTTTTTCGGGGTGTTTGCACAGCAATGACGCGGATATTCCCCCTTCCCCCGCCGCCCCCTCTCAAAAGGGGGAGGCGGGGGAAGCGTCTTCTCCTTATAAAAAACCTCCCCCATGGGACCCGCCTTTGGGGGCGGTCCCATGGGGGAGGCTAACCTAAACTATCCTCTTCTCACCTAACCTATCCTCACCTAACCTACCCTATCCTAACCTGGGTTTCCGGCGGGGGAAAGCCCGGTTTCGGACCGGGTACCGGCTGGTTTCCAGTTGGTTTCCAGTTGGTTGTCAGATGGTTTCCACCTGGTTGCCACTTGGTTGTCACATGGTTGCCAAGTTGGCAACCAAAGGGAAACCAGAGGAAATGGATTCAATTTACAATTCGCAATGTGCAATTCCCCTGATTTTCCGTCGATCCCAAAATACGAATGACCTGGTCCATCTTTTAAAAATAGGAACCCGCCGCAACGATCCCCCCAATTGCACATTGCTAATTGCAAATTGCTAATTGCAAATTCCTCCCCCTTTATTCACAAATCAGAAATAATTTTCTTGCACAATTCGCCTCTGAACGCTATAATGGAGGCAGAAAACCGTTTATTGTGACCACACATAAGGAAACAACGCCTATGATCCAATTTTTATCGGAGCTCCAACAAAAAATCTACCGCTGGCTGTTTCTGGAAGCCCGGCAGGGGCAGGTCGGGCCCCGGGTACCTTTGCAGGAGAGCCTGGCGGTCCTCAGCAGTGAGAACCTGAAAAATCTGCGGGTGTATACGGTGGCCAGTGCCATCGGCATTGCCGTTACTACCTCCATGCAGGTCCTGCTGCGGGGCAACGGCCTGGCACAAATTTTGCCGGGGCTGCTGGCGATTCTGGCCATGCTGGGGATGCATCTGTTCCTCCGGCGGGACTTTTCCCCGGCCCAGGCCCCCCATGTGGGGGTGGTGTGCATCACCCTGTTTTTGCTTGCCTGGTATACGGCGGTGATCTATTACGACACCATGGTGAACCCCCAGCGTACCGCGGCCCTGAGCTGCATCGCCTTTGTGGTGCTGCCCCTGCTCTTTTAC
Organism: Faecousia sp.; assembly: GCA_050872865.1. Classification (GTDB taxonomy): domain Bacteria; phylum Bacillota; class Clostridia; order Oscillospirales; family Oscillospiraceae; genus Faecousia. Next base: position 1,159 of record JBNMHR010000115.1, read on the forward strand.
ATCCGGCCGGTGGAGAACATCGGCATGACCCTTCTCAGCTTTCTGGCCCTTGTCCTTCTGGAATGGAAGTATTGCCCGGGAAACGTGCGGGCCATCGATGCCTTCAACTGTCTGCTGGCCGGGGCCATCGGCATCTATCTGGGCCGACGGAACACCTATAATTTTATGGCCCAGAGCCGGTATCTGGATATGTACCGGGCGGCCTCCAAAATCAGCATCCTGGTGGTCCAGGTCGATCTTCCCAGCGACAGCTTCCAGGTACTGCAGGTGCCGGACTACATGGAGCGGGGCATGGCCATTTCCAGCCGGGCTTCCGCCTGTGCGGACCTGATCCGGACCATGTTTATTGCCAAAGAGCATCAGGAAAGCTACCGGCAGTTTATTGACCTGACGACTGTTGGCCGCCGCCTGGAGGAGGAAGGCAGCCAGAGCCTGTACTTTCTGGATTTCCGGGGCCGCTGGTGCCAGCTGCTGCTGACCGAGCAGCGCCGGACCGGGGGCCACGTGACGGACTTTATCGCCACCGTCCGGGATGTGGACGAGGAGAAGCGCCGGGAGATGGAATATCAGCAGCGCCTTTCCGATGCCATGGAGGAGGCCCAGCGGGCCAACGCCGCCAAGACCAGTTTCCTGTCCCGGATGACCCATGACATCCGCACCCCCCTCAACGGCATCATCGGCCTATTAAAGATCAACGATGCCCACCAGGAGGAATGGGAGCTGGTGCGGGCCAACCGGCAGAAAATGCTGGTGTCCGCCAACCACTTACTCAGCCTCATCAACGACATGCTGGAAATGAGCAAGCTGGAGGATGGGGACATCGTCCTCTCCCACGAAAGCATGGATATCCGGGCCCTGGCCGCGGACGTTGCCACCATCGTAGGCCAGCGGGCGGTGGAGGCCGGGGTCACCATGACCTACGACCAGCCCATGGAGGTGGTCCGCCATCCTTACGTATACAGTTCTCCCCTGCACCTGCGCCAGATCTTTTTGAACGTTTACAGCAACTGCATCAAGTACAACCGCCCCGGGGGCAGCGTCCATACAAGCTTTGCCTGCACAGAGCAGACCGACACCACCGTCACCTGCCAGTGGACCATTACGGATACCGGCATCGGCATGAGCGAAGATTTTATCCGGCATATCTTTGAGCCCTTCGCCCAGGAAAAGGTAGATGCCCGCAGCGTCCTGGCCGGGACGGGGCTGGGCATGTCCATTGTAAAGAGCCTGGTGGAAAAAATGGGCGGTACCATTTCCGTTTCCAGCCGGGAGGGCGTTGGCTCCACCTTTTTGATCACCATCCCCTTCGAGCTGGCCCCGGAGCCCCAGAAGGAGGCCCCCCAATTCTCCCGGAACGCCAGCATCCGGGGCCTCAGGCTCCTGCTGGCGGAGGACAACGACCTGAACGCGGAGATCGCCCAGACCCTGCTCTCCGACGAAGGGGCCGCCGTCACCCTGGCCCGGGACGGTGCCGCGGCGGTAAGCGCCTTCCGGAACAGCGCCCCGGGCACCTACGACGCCATCCTCATGGACATCATGATGCCCCACATGGACGGCCTGGAGGCCACCAAGGCCATCCGGGCCCTGCCCCGCAAGGATGCCGCCGCCATCCCCATCATCGCCATGACCGCCAACGCCTTCGTAGAAGACGCCCAGCGCTGCCTGGAAGCGGGCATGAACGCCCACCTGTCCAAACCCCTGCAAATGGAGGCCGTGATCTCCACCATCGCCGGGCTGTGCGGAAGGTAGGGGTCACAGCAAATGCGTGAGTAAAGAATTTATGAATTGCGTTTTATTCTGTGCTTGTCGGGGATTCCGTTTATTATAATATTATAAACAGATACCATCTCTGACAGGTGGCCGCCTCCGGCGGTGGTTTTCTTGTTCCGGCAAGAAAATCAATAAGAAGCCGGCTCAAGGGGGGCATTGAAGCTGCACTCCCGTTTAGAGCCATCCCCCCTTGAGAATCCCCCCCGGCGTACCATTCAACCAACATATCTAAGCCCTATCATGTAGTGATACAACAGTGAAACGCTGGAAAGCCCGCCGAAACAAACAATCAATTCTTCCGTTTGTAGAACGATTGCGTTAGAAATTGTTACGAACATTTCTATTTTTCGAGACGCAGTAAATAGGGTTTAGACTGGTACGTTGAATGGTACGCCGGAGAGGGGTCCTTAGGGGAGAGGCGGCTTTGAGTGGGAGCGAAACTTCAGCGCTCTCCCCTAAGCCGGATTCCTTCATTCTTTCTTGCCGGGACAAGAAAGAATCTCCCGCAGGGAGCCCGTCTCAGTGTGCTGCCAGCCTTCCTTCAAACGAAAACAGGCTGGACATTCCACACCGTCAAGCCCCATCTGTCAAAGTATTCATACATTTGTAACGCATACAATTGTCGTGGGCAAGGGCCAGATCCTGTAGGTGTTACAA
>JBNMHR010000116.1:0-3468 GCA_050872865.1 Faecousia sp.
AATATATTCAGGCGTTGAGCAAACGTATGCGCCGGTAGCTCAGTTGGATAGAGTGACTGACTACGTATCAGTAGGTCGGGGGTTCGAGTCCCTTCCGGCGTACCAAAAACGGGTTGTCCCACAAGGGGCAACCCGTTTTTGTATCCATTTGGTGGGACACGAACCCACTTCCATGCGGCCCCCCGGCGGGGTGACGTCAAACGCCGCAGTGCGGCGTTTGCTCCTTCCGATGCACCATTTGAAAAGCCCAGAATCGTACAGATTCCGGGCTTTTTTTCTATACTTCCAGTGAGGCCAGAAAACTGCGGATGGTGCGAATATAGCCGTCCGTTTTCAATACCGTTGACAGGTGTCCTCCGGAAACATAAGAGATCTGCGGATCATGCATCAATTTGATGAGATCTCCCTGCATTTTGCCGGAGAAGAAGTCCTTATCCGGCAGAATGAGAAGAATTTTTCCCTCAAGCACCGCAAAATCCGTCTCGGTCACAGGCTTTTGCTTCATAAGATCTGCTAAAAGCCCCGAGATATGCACATCCTTCTCCTGCTTATAATCCTGAAAGATCGTTTCGAACATATCTTTTGCGTAGGCGATTTCCTCTGCACTTTCATTGCGGATATGGCTCAAGCTTGCCTTTATAAGCTTCGGCTTCAGCTTCTCATAGTTGCAGTGCTTCATATACCACAGCATCAGCGGCGCAAGGAAATATTTCTTTTTCAGACTTTTCAGCGTATTCGCATCCATGCCGCCGGTGGAAATGAGGATCAGTCCCCCGGTTTCTCCGGGGTATTTCTGCACATAGATCTGTGCGACCATGCCGCCGTCACTCGCACCTATGAAAATCGGCTTTTCAATGCCGAGCACCTGAAAGAAGGCGTGCATTCCGGTGACGAGCTCCTGATTCGTGCGAAGCTCCTGCGGATAATCGAACAGGATCACACGGCAGCCGTCTGACAAACCGTCGACATAGTCCATCCACATTTCGAGTGTATTCATACCGCCGTTCAGGAATACAAGCGTTTTGCCATCCTCTTTCCCTTCCAGAATATAGCGGTACTGCGCACCGTCAACCACGATGTTATGGCACGGATGTGCCGCGGCAAATAATTTCAATTTTTCCGAGTACAGCATTGTGATCTCACTCCGATCTTAAAAGGAAGGCGTTGTCGCTATTTTATCTGTCCCTTCAAAAACCCCGTCACCGTTTCCGCCGCAGTGACACGGTAGTCGGAAAACATATGGTCCGTCTCCCAGTCTACCCGGTGGAAGTCAGTACCCCCCGCTTCCCGGACAGCTTTGGCCAAGGGGTTGCAGTGCAGTGCGGCAGGGATGCAGACATCCAGGGTGCCGCTCACGCAGAGCATGGGCTTTGGGGCCAGGTCTGCCGCCCGGTTTTCCAGGCGGAATTCATCGGCTTTTTCCAAGGCCTCCTCCAGCAGGGCTTCCCCACTGGTACCGGTGAGCCAATGTCCGCTTTCCTCCAGGACGCGGAACACGGCCTCGTAGGCCTGTTCGTTCTCCTGCTTGATGATACCGATCCGGCCAATGTCACAGGGCATGAGCAAGGCCCCGGCCTTGATCTCCTTCCGTCTCGCGCAAAGCTGGCCGCAGACAAAGCCGCCCATGCTGTGGCCCACAGCGAAGAGATTCGTTTTATCGATACCATGGGTCTCATCCTGCAGGAGAAAGTCCAGGGCCGCCTCGGCGTCCTCCAAATCGTTGGACAGGCTATACGCCCCGTCACTGCCCCAGCTGCCGCTGTAGTGGGGGATCAGCACATGGAAGCCTGCCCGGCGCAGCTCCTGGGCCAGGTCCTGGTTCTGCTCACAGCCCGGGATGCCATGGAGCAGGATCACGGTGGGATGGTTCCCCTCCCCTGCCGCCGTGTATAGGACGGAGGTCAGCCTGCCCCGCTTTCCCGGGATCAGAATGCTGTCCATATCCGGGCGGAAGGGAATATCTCCGTAGTGGCGTTCTTCTGTCATACCGGCGTTTCCTCTTTCTGCTGGCTCTTTTTGTACCAATTTTTGCCGTAGAACATCCGTGTCACCAGCATAGAGGCCACGGTGTCTCCGCAGGAATTAATGAGGGTGCACCCAGCGTCAAAGAGCTGGGTCATCATCAGCAGCACAGGCAGAGCCACCGATGGGAAGCCGAAGGCCGAGATGACCATGGTCTCCATAGCCGCACCGCCGCCGGGCACCGAGGACACGGCCACGGAGCCTGCCACGGCGATGACCAGGGCGAAGGCAAAGTCACCGAGGCTGTTCAGAGGGCGGCCAAAGAGGGCACAGCACAGGACGATCTCATAGATGGTGGCGATGCAGGCCCCGTCCATATGGCAGGTAGCACCTACTGGAACCACTACAGAGCTGATCTCCCGGGGGACCCCCAGCTTGTCGCAGGCATCCATCTGCAAAGGCAGAGCGGCTGCGGAGGACCGGGTCCCCAGGGCCGTCAGGGCCGGGGTCAGGATCACCTTGAAGAAGTTCTTGACACCCCAGGTTCCCGCCGCCAGGAAGGCATATAGGGCCAGGAAAACGAAGAAATACACAATCGTCGCCGGGTAGTAGATCAGAAGGCCCCGGGCGTAGCTCTTCAACAGCTCCGGTCCGTAAGTACCGGTCAGGTTGGCAAAGTAAGCCATCAGGCCGATGGGCGCCAGCTTCATCAGCAGGGACACCATCTTATAAAAAACCTTGGACATATTGTTCAGCCACAAAGCCACGCCCTTGCCCTCATCCCCCAGCATAGAAACGGTAACGCCAAAGAATACTGTAAAGACAATGAGGGCCAGAATGTGGCTCCGGGAAATGACCAGAGAGAAATCACTGACGGTGAAGGTATTCACGATCTGGTCCCCGATGCTCATGGCCTCTGCCTGGGCCGCCTCCTCTGCCGTCTCTATCTGGATAGAGGTATCCACGCCGAAGATGCCGGTAACAACGAACATATAGATGCCCGCAATGGCCGCCGTCACCACAAAGATGGCAATGGTCAGCACCAGGAGCTTCCCAACCCGCTTGGTATCGGCCACATTGGCAATGGAACTGGAGATAGAAAAGAAAATCAAAGGCACCAGCAGTACAAACAGCATATTCAGCCAGATCTGCCCAATGGGATACAGCACAGAGGCCTTCTCTCCCAAAACCAGACCCAGTATGGCACCGACGACAACAAAGGCAATCAGTATCAACGGTTCTCTATAGGATGTTTTCTTTTTCTCCATGTCTTTTTCCTCCCTATTTTCAATTGTAACCTAGTAAACAGATAGGTTGTGCACATAATAGCACTGTGTTCACGGTCTGTCAACAATTTTAGAGAAAAAAGCATAGAAAAAAACGCCCAGCCGATTGGCCGGACGTTCTGGTGGAGCTGCTAGCCAGATTTGAACTGGCGACCTCATCCTTACCAAGGATGCGCTCTACCGGCTGAGCTATAGCAGCATTTCCGCCGAATGCTAGGGT
>JBNMHR010000117.1:0-3315 GCA_050872865.1 Faecousia sp.
ACCCCCTCCATGCAGGAGGGGGCAGGGATTTTCCCGCCGGTAGGCTGGTACCATTCAACCGGGGGATTGCCACACCAGTCTGCGGACTGGTTCGCACCGACATAGCGTCGGTACAGCCCTCCTCAGGCGCTGCGGCGCCAGCTCCCCCCAAGGGGAGCAGAGTTTTACAAATCTCCATTTGTCAACATGCCTCACGCAAAATATCCCCCACCCCGGTTCTCAAAAACCGAGATGGGGGATATTATTATGTTCTCAAAGCACCAGCGTATGCCGCACCTGCAGGCCGGGGGAGGTATCCGTCTTGTCCCACTGGTGGATCCGTTCCAGAAAGTCCTTCTCCGGCAGGGGCTTGGAGAAGTAGTAGCCCTGGATCACGTCGCAGCCGACATCTCTTAAAAACCGCAGCTGATCCGCGGTCTCCACGCCTTCGGCCAGGACCTCCATGCTCAGGCCGTGGGCCAGGGCGATGATGTGCCGCAGGACCTGGTCCCCTCTGGGGTTGCCGATGTAATCGATAAGGCTCTTGTCCAGCTTCAGCATATGGAAGGGCAGAGAGTTCAGGTTCCCCAGGGAGGAGTAGCCCGCCCCGAAATCGTCCATGTGCAGGGGGAAGCCCAGCTCTACCATTTTCTGGGCCAGATCCTTGATCTGGTTCATGTTGGCGCCGGAGGACTCCGTCAGCTCAATGGGCACCATCTGGGCATCCAGCCGGTATTCCCGCACGATCCGGGCATACCGCTCGATCATGCCGGGATAGTGGAGGCTGCTCCGGGACAGGTTTACGGAAATGGGCAGCACCCGGCCGATCTTATCCAGAAGGTAGCGCTGCATCTGGCAGACCTTCCGGAATACGTATTCGTCCAGCCTTACGATGAGCCCGTCCCGCTCGAACAGGGGGATAAACTCCCCAGGGGACACAATGCCGCCGTCCTTCTTCCGCCAGCGGACCAGGGCCTCGGCCCCTACCAGCCGCTCGGAATGGGCATCGAACTTGGGCTGATACCAGACCACAAATTCCTCGTTCTGGATGGCATCCTCAAAGCTGCCCTCCATATCCCGCTCCCGGCGGAGCTTCTGGTTGATGGGGTCATCAAAGCTGGCGGCCAGCTTGTTTACATCGTCTTTGATGCTGTTCAGGGCCAGAAATGCCCGGTTGCAGATAACGGATACCGGCAAGGACCGGTCGTCGCAGAGGCACACGCCGCAGCGGAACCGGATCCGGCGGACGGGGGACCGCTTGGCAACGGACTGCATCAGCGCCGTCAGGTCCTCCACAGACCTGCCCACAGGCTCCATAAAGGCGAAGGTGTCCCCTTCATAATGAGCAACCAATCCGGTGGGCACCAGCCGCTTCAGCTCCCCGGCCAGGTAGCGGATCACGTCGTCCCCTACGTTTTCGCCGTAGATGCTGTTGACCTGCCGGAAATTGTCGATGTCCACCAGGACGATCTGATAGGTCCCCGGGGGATCCGTGTTCAGGCGAAGGCTGGCGTGGTGAGAAAAGGCCTGGCGGGTATAGAGCCCGGTCTGGCTGTCGAATTCGATCTCCGTCAGCAGGGCGGTGGACTCCCGCATTTTGATGAGGTTCCGGATACGACCTTGGACCCCCCGCAGGTTGTAGGGCTTGGTGATAAAGTCCATGGCCCCCAGCTCCAGGCACCGGGCCTCGTCCTCCGGCCGGTTGCTGCCGGTGGCCACGATCACCGGCACCGCCGCCAGAAGCGGGTCGGACCGGGTCCTGGTGAGGAACTGGAACCCGTCGCACTTGGGCATGTATACGTCCAAAATCACCAAAGACAGCTGGCGGTAGTTTTCCGTCAAGAGGCGTATCCCCTCTTCCCCGTCCTCCGCGCACAATAGGTCATAATCCGGGGAGAGCATCTGCACCAGCATTTCCCGGTTCAGGAAATTGTCTTCCACCACCAATATCTTTCGGCGCAGGTTGGGGTTCTCGGCAGGCACCATGGGGGCCTTGGGGATCTTCCGCTCGTCGTCCTCGCAGGACACGGCGATGAGCACATTCCGGAAGCTGTCCGCGTTCCCTACCCGGGCAAAGCGGATGGCGTAGAAATGGACGTACTTTTCCCCCATCACCCGGCAATGGACCGTAAACCCGGGCCGGGCCCGCAGGTCCTCCCGCACCGCCTCCGGGTCGGAAAACAGGGTCAGCTTGCACCGGTCCTCCGGCAGCACCAGCTTTTCCAGGATCAGATCCAATACGTCCCGGTAGCTGAAGGCCCCCTGGATCTGGGACTGGATCTCTACCGGCAGACCTTCCTTCACCCGGTAGGGGGTACAGATCCCCGTGACGCAGTCCAGGTCGAAAAGCAGGCTGTAGCTGTCCCCCAATACCTGGATCACGTTCATCCACCGCAGCTCCTTTTCCCCGGTGGGCAGGGTCACGGCCCCTTCCTCTTTGGGGAATTTGATCACCACGCAGTGGCCCATGGTGCCGTCGGGCAAGGGCATATCAATGGCCTCTACCGTCTCAAAATACCGGCGGATGGGGTCCACATAGCTTTTGGGCTCCCGGATGTTGTTCTTGATGGGGCAAACGGAGCAAGGCTCGTCCTTCTTCTGCAGGCAGGTATAGCAGTGCTCCCCTACCTGCATCTGGGGAAAGCGTTCCTTACAAAAATCGTTAAAACCCAAAACCTTAAAGTCCGCGTCAATATAGTATGCCGCTGATGATTCCATCCTTCACCATCCGCCCCTTCTATGGCTTCTTCGGTGTTATGCAAGTATTATTCATAAATTGCGAAGAAGTCCGATTTTTAAACATTTTAACCGTTTTAGTTCTCTTTTTCAGGGACATTATAGCACATATACCCAAAAATCGCAATGGCATTTACAACTTTTTGCGGACATTTTTGATTTGTATCTATTTGGCCAATATTGGGCACGGGGCGACAAATGGGGAGTTGACGGGCTAAAAAACGGATGTCGTTGCGAGGCAGTGCGCACACTGCCGTGGCAACCCCCCGGTTGAATGGTCCAGGCTGACGGGCTGAAATCCCCTTGCCCCCTCCTGCGTGGAGGGGGTGGCCCGCAGGCCGGGGGTGGAGGGGACCCGCTTCGAAAACAGATTGGTTTGTTTAGAAAACAAAGGTAAATCAAAGAGATCCCATCCATCTTGGCAAGAAAATATTACGTACCTGGTCCCCTCCACCCCCGCCCACTGCGGTGGGCACCCCCTCCATGCAGGAGGGGGAAGGGATTTACACCGCCGGTTGAGCTGGTACCATTCAACCGGGGGGTTGCCACGCCAGTGTGCGCACTGGCTCGCAACGACATATCGTCGGTACGGCCCTCCTC
>JBNMHR010000118.1:0-3124 GCA_050872865.1 Faecousia sp.
CCCCCTCCATGCAGGAGGGGGAATGGATACTCAGAGGCGGTGGGCCGGTACGTTCATCCGGGGGGCTGCCACACCAGTGTGTGCACTGGTTCGCAGCGACATCCTGAACCCCACAGCTCCCCATTTGTCGAATTTCTTATTCTCGTTCAGGCTTCCGCAAAAATGCGGGAGCTTTTTTATTCCCAGGCCGAAAACAGGCTCTTCTTCCCCTCGAACCGCATTCTGATCGTCCCCCCGGCTTCGCCGCCCCGGTGTTTGACCAGGCGCAAAGTAACGTCTGATTTTCTTTTCCGCCGCTCTACGGGGTCCGGCAGGGACAGGATGTCCTCCGGGGTCATTTTCAAGGACTTATCCAGGCAGGCGGTGTATACCAGCTGGAGCATGGTGTCTGCGGAATATTCGATGGCGCTGGTGTCCCGGCCGCTGTCCACGGTGGCGAGGCCGGACCGGTTGGATTCCCGGTTGTTGGCGATGATCACAAATACCGTGGTGTCAAACCGGATGGCGTAGCTTTTCAGGGCCTTTACCGCCCGCTTGACGGTATCCGCCTGGTCCTCCCGGCTATTTCCCTCGATGAGCTGCAGGTAGTCGATGACCACCATGGGGGCGGGCTTTTTCTTTCGTTTGGCTTCCAGCCCCGCCCTGGTCATGGAGGCCAAAAGTCCATCCAGCTCCGCCCCCTTTTGGGGATTGTAGGTAATATAGGGGGCCACCTCCTCCAGGTACCTCCGGCAGGCCTTTTCGATGGCCTTACCCGGGCGGCTTTGCCAGGTATCCCCGCTCAGGATCTCCTTTACGGAAACCGCCTCCCCCTCCCCGGCTACCCACCGGCAGATGGACCGGGCGTACAGCTGGTCCTGGCTCATTTCCAGGTTGAAGTACAGCACCTGGCGGCGGCTCCTCTGGGCGATCTGCTCAAATAGCTGCTGGGCAAAGGCGGTTTTTCCGATGCCCGGGGCCCCGCCCAAAACCACCAATTCCTGGGGCCGCAGGCCGCCTTCCAACAGATCATCCAATGCCGCCATCCCCGTGGGCACCGGGCGATGGCCCCCCTTCTGGATGTCGCTTACAAAGGCCCGGAACCGGTCCACTCCGGAAGCAGTGGGAGCCTCTATGGCTGCCTGCTGCTCCGCCAGCTCCTGCAGGCGGCAAAAGCCCTCCATAGGGTCCGCGCCGGGCTCCGACAGCTCCAGCGCCAGCATCTGGGCCTGCCGGGACAGGTTATTCTTCTGAAGGATCCGCACGTAAACCGTCGGGTCCGCGCAGCTCTCCGGTCGGGTCATCAGATCCCCGAAATACTGGTTGGGTAGATCCATTTCCACCCGGTCCCTTACGGTTACCGGATTCAGGGGCTGCCCCCCTTCTTCCAGCGCCAGCATGGCCCGGTAGATGGCCCGGGTCTTCTCCCCCTGCAGTTCCTCCGGACGGAGCCCCATTTTCAGCACCTGGGGCAGGCCCTTTTCTTCCACCAAAAGCGAGCCGCACAGTGCTTCCTCCGCCTCCAGGCCCAGGCAAATGTCCATCTTTCTCCCTCCTTACAGTGTAAAATGATAATATTCCCCGGGATCCTTTTCCTCCCTGGGTGATGCCAAAGCCTCTTCCAGAGTCTCATAGATCCCTTTTAAAATTCCCTTGGCCAGAGGCTGCAAATTTTCCGGGGTGCTTTCGTAGAGCCGGACAGCCTCCCGGGCCATGGTTTCCCAGGTATCCTCCCGGTTTTCTGCGTCGGCAAACCGGCCCAATAGCAAAAAGGTCTGCCGGAATACCCGGCTGTAGCCCCGGGCGGCCATTTCCTCCTGGGTCAAGCGCACCCCTCCTATCCGTACCGGCTGAGATCCAGCCCCTCTACCAGCTTGTCCGGGTCAATGTAGTAAAGTCCCTTTTTCTCTCGTTCCGCCCGCAGAGCCTCTTTTTCCCGCTGTTCCTGTTCCCGCATTTCGGCCTTCCGCCTTTTTACCCGCTGGATCATCGCCAAAAGCTCCGGGTCCAGCTCCTCCCAGGATGCCTGCCCCGCTCCTTTCCCATCCGTCATCCCCAAAGACCGGGCCGGGAGATCACCGCTGCCTGCCACGGAAGCCGGTTCCATAGTGCCGTCCTTCTGGGGTGCAGCAGTCGTTTCCATGGCCCCGTCCGCCCCCCGGCCGCTGTCCTTCTGAGGAGCAGCGGCGGTTTCCATCGTACCGCCTTCCCGGGAAGCCGCTCCCCGGGCGTCTTCCTCTCCGGGGCCCATATCCCGTGTCTCTGCCTGAGCTTCCCGCGCATCAGGGGCCTTTTTCTGGGATTCCGCCTTAGAAGAAACCGCCTTTCGGGGCGTTTCTTCCGGCTCCTCCTTCAGAAGGTAGGCGTACCGGCTCTCCCGGTACCGGTCCTTCCGGATCTGGTTGTTGGTATCCCAGTCCACGATGTAGGTGATCAGGTCTTCTCCGTACACTTTTACGTACCCCATCTTCTCCAGGTCCCGCAGGTCCGCTTCCTCACGGCCGAACATCCGCAGCACCATGATTCCCTCCGCAAATCCGTCGTCATCCGCCTCCATGCCCAGCGCATAATACAGCGCCTGTGCCCCAGCTGAAAGCCGCGTAAACCGCCCGGTCGTTACCACCGTCCGCGCAAACATTCTCCGTCCTGCCATTTTCTTACCCTCCCGTATCGGTTTATCCGAATTTTTGTTCGTGATTATTGTACCAGATAAGTACACTTTTGTCAACCTGTAAAATAGAAAAAGTTCCTGTTTTTGGCAGGCTCGGTGAATAGGGAGTTGACGAACTGTCATCGAGAACGGGCGTACCAAAATAACGGATGTCGTTGCGAGCCAGTGCGCACACTGGCGTGGCAACCCCCCGGTTGAATGGTACCAGCCCACCGGCGAGAAAAATCCCTTCCCCTCTCCAAGTCTGGAAGAGGGTGGTGCTCCGCGCAGCGAATCAAAAAACAAATGATTGCCAGTGGCAATCATACCATAATTTTGTGGCCCGCAGGCCGGGTGTGGTTGATGCCCGCTGCGATGACAAATCGTTTTGTTGAGAAAATACAGCTAAATATAGCAAATTTCGTTCATCCAACCGCTCAAAAAATCGTACCTTTCCAACCACACCCCCCCACTGCGGTGGGTACCCTCTCCAAG
>JBNMHR010000119.1:0-3049 GCA_050872865.1 Faecousia sp.
ATGATGCAGTGGGTCATCGACCAGCCCGCCTTCGCCGAGAAGCTGCTGGAGGGCCTGAACGAAATCGACTGGCCCGAATCCACCAAGGAAATCCAGCGCAACTGGATCGGCAAGTCCACCGGTGTGGAAGTGGACTTCAAGCTGGTGGGCGGCGGGGACTTCTCCATCTACACCACCTGTATCGAAACCATCTACGGCATCACCTTTATGGTCCTGGCTCCCGACGGCAAGATCGTTCAGGACCTGATGGACCGGATCGAAAATAAGGAAGAGGTCCAGGCCTACATCGACGAGACCGTCAAGAAGAGCGATATGGACCGCACCGAGCTGAACAAGGGCAAGACCGGCTGCCGCCTGCAGGGCGTATATGCCGTGAACCCGGTCAACGGCAAGCAGGTCCCCGTATTCATCGGCGACTTCGTGCTGGCCAACTATGGCACCGGTGCCGTCATGGCCGTGCCCAGCCACGACCAGCGTGACTTTGAGTACGCCATTGCCCACAAGATCCCCATGATCCAGGTCATCGAGGGCCGGGATGTTTCCGAGTGTGCCTTTGAAAAGCAGGATTACCTGGGCAAGGGCTGTAAGCTGATGAATTCCGAGGAGTTCACCGGTCTGACGGTGGAGGAGGCCAAGGAAGCCATCACCCAGAAGCTGGAAAAGATGGGCGTGGCCCGGAGAAAGGTCAACTACCATTTCCGGGAGTGGATCTTTGCCCGCCAGCGCTACTGGGGCGAGCCTGTGCCCTGCGTATATACCCAGGACGGCAAGATCTACTTTGTTCCCGATGAGGAGCTGCCTGTGATCCTGCCGGAGCTGGAGGACTACAAGGGCAAGAACGGCCAGGCCCCCCTGGAGAACGCCACCGAGTGGAAGCAGTACGACCACAACGGCATCAAGGGCACCCGGGAGACCTCTACCATGCCCGGTTCCGCCGGTTCTTCCTGGTACTACATGCGCTATATCGACCCCAAGAACGACAAGGAGTTCTGCAACCAGGAGCTGCTGAAGCACTGGATGCCTGTGGACCTGTATGTAGGCGGCCCGGAGCACGCCGTGGGCCACCTGATGTATTCCCGGATCTGGAACCGGTTCCTGTACGATCAGGGCCTGTCTCCCGTGAAGGAGCCCTTCCAGAAGCTGGTCCACCAGGGTATGATCCTGGGCGAGAACGGCATCAAGATGGGCAAGCGCTACCCCGAGTTTGTGGTGAACCCCAGCGATGTGGTCCGGGAGTACGGCGCGGATACCCTGCGGCTGTATGAGATGTTCATGGGCCCCCTGGAGGTCTCCAAGCCCTGGTCTACCCAGGGTGTGGCGGGCGCCAAGAAGTTCATCAACCGGGTTTGGAACTTCTTTACCGAGCCCAAGAACATTACGGACACCGACGACGGCAAGCTGACCAAGATCTACCACCAGACTGTAAAGAAGGTCACCTCCGACTTTGAGTCCCTGGGCTTCAATACCGCCATTGCCCAGATGATGGTCTTCGTCAACGAGGTCTATAAAAACGGCAGCTGCCCCAGGCAGTACGCCGAGGGCTTTATCAAGATGCTTTCCTGCATCACTCCCCATGTGGGCGAGGAGATGTGGCAGATCCTGGGCCATGACAAGACCATTGCCTTTGAGCCCTGGCCCACCTACGACGAGGCCAAGTGCAAGGATCATGAGGTCACCATGGCAGTCCAGGTCAACGGCAAGCTCCGCGGCACCGTTCTGATGGACGCGGACCTGGATAACGACACCGTGGTAAAGAACGCCCTGGCCAACGAGAAGATCGCAGCCTTCCTGGAAAAGCTGGGCGGCAATGTGGTCAAGACCATCGTGGTCAAGAACAAGCTGGTCAACCTGATCGTAAAGTAATTTTCGTTTCTGCCCTCCCGGAGGGGAGGGCAGAAGAAAATGAAAAATTTCGAAAAACCAAGAAATTCTTCTTGACAAATGGCTTGCTATCCCATATAATAATCTAGCCGTATGGCCCTGAAAGCATCCAGGAGCGAGCCGGATGCGTCGGAGGGAGGGAAAACAATGTCTGAAATTCGCGTAAAGGAAAACGAGTCTCTGGAGAGCGCTCTGCGTCGGTTTAAGCGTAGCTGTGCCAAGGAGGGCGTTATCGCCGAAGTTAAGAAGCGCGAGCATTACGTCAGCCCCAGCCTGAAGCGTAAGCAGAAGTCTGAAGCTGCCCGTAAGAACAAGAGAAAGTTCTACTAATATCCCTCTTGAATCGTGCATCTGCATCCCCCGAAGAGTTCTTCGGGGGATGTTTTTCTATGTCATTGCGAGCCAGTGCGCACACTGGTGTGGCAATCCCGGGCGCGGAAATTGTACCTTACTCTTCCGTTCCTTCCGGCAGCTTGGGGGCTTCCGGGCGCCGGGGGCCCTTGGCGGAGGTAATGAGTCCCGTCACCATGCCCAGGCCAAAGGAAACGCCAACAAATCCAACCACCATGGAAACAACGGGGATGCACCCAAGAAGCGTCCAGGCGGCAGTGCCGATAAGCAGCTCCGCCCGCAGCTTCGGGGCTTTTTTGAAGGCCTTGCGCCAGAGAAGCGAGCCCACAAAGAACGCCGCAAAGATGCCGGAGGCAATCAGGGCAGCGACATACACTGCCAAAAGCAGGAAGGCCAGACGCAGGCCCACCAGGGTGATCATCAGCAAGACGGCTGCCAGGGGAACCCCGATCAGAGCGGCAACGCCAATGCCAAAGGCGGCGGCGTAAGCCCCAAAGGGCTTGCCGGTATAGCGGCGATCCACCGTCTCCCACAGGGGCGTCAGCCACAGCAGCACCAGGGCAACCGCCGCCAGCCCGATAAAGGACACCAGCTTATTCACAACGGTTTTGCCAATGCTTTCCCCCCGGCTGGGTGCTTCTTTCTGCTCCGTCTGTTCCACAATTGCGCCGGACAGCAGGCTTTCTTCCGCAGAGACCTTGGCGCTGTCGGGATAGTGGAGCGTACCGCCCACGGTAACTCCTGCATCAATTACAATGTTGTCTGCCGACAGGTAGGCATCCCCCTGGATGTTGCCCTGAATGACAATGGTTTCCGC
>JBNMHR010000120.1:0-2584 GCA_050872865.1 Faecousia sp.
ATTTGGCATTTGTGGGGGGGCGTTTCTGTGGATGCATCAACAAATGGGGAGTTGTGGAGGCAACCCTAGCGCCCCGTAGGGGCGCATCTTAGCCTTCCCCTGGGAGGGGAAGGTGCCGCGTGTCGCGGCGGATGAGGTCGCTAGGGTTGGACGATGTATGCACTAAAAGTTGAAAATAAAGGTGAAATGGGCTTCTTTTTCACTGTTACCTGGATAAAATTGTAGCCTTTAGCGACCTCATCCGGCCTGCGGGCCACCTTCCCCTCCCAGGGGAAGGCTAGGAGAGCGTGCCTTCGGTGCCTACCGTTCATCGTACAGCCACCGAATCGTTACCCTTCGGGACGATGTGGGCATCGTCCCCTACGGGCAAAGAAGCCAACAAATCCTTATTTACATTACCTTGCGCACACTGCTTGACGAACGCTCCCTCTCCCCCTATAATAAAAATATCGAAATTTTGTTCGGAGGCAATGGCAATGGTAAATGGAATTCATGTCTCTTCCCCCATCGGCGTTCTTTACCTGGAGGCCGACGAAGAAGGCCTGACCCAGGTATTGTTTGACGGGGAAACCCATCCCGGCCCGGACCGGGAAAGCCCGATCCTTACCCGGGCGAAAGCCTGGCTGGAAGATTACTTTTTCGGCAAAGACCCGGGGGCCCTGCCGCCGCTGCATCCTGTGGGTACCCCCTTCCGGCAGCAGGTGTGGCGGCTGCTGCTGGAAATTCCCTACGGAGAAACCACCACCTATGGTAATCTAGCAAAGGAACTGGAACGCATCCAGGGGAAAAGAGCCTCTGCCCGGGCTGTGGGCGGGGCCGTGGGGCATAATCCCATCCCTATTTTCATCCCATGCCATCGGGTAATCGGTGCGGACGGAAGCCTGACCGGGTTTTCCGGGGGAATGGAGAAGAAGGTCATATTGTTAGGGATCGAGAAGAAATAATTTTTGTCCACCTGGCCTCCGATTCCGTATTGTATAGGTGTAAGGCCCTTACAAATACAAGGGAGTGAATCCATTGGAAGATACCCAGATCATCGACTTGTTTTTTGACCGGTCTGAGCAGGCCATTGCCCAGAGCCAGAAAAAATACGGGTCCTACCTCAAGCAGATTTCCGGGAACATTCTGGGAAGCCCCGAGGATACGGAGGAAATTCTCAACGATGCCCTTCTGGCGGCCTGGAATACCATCCCGCCGAGGAAGCCGGAGGTTTTAAAATACTACCTCAGCGGCATCGTGCGGAACCTGAGCTTCAAGCGGGCGGAGTACCGGAACGCCGGGAAGCGGAAAAGCAACGCCCAGGTGCTGCTGTCGGAGCTGGAAGAGTGCATCCCGGACGACCGCATTGGCCCGGAAGAGACATTGGAGGCCCGGGAGACGGCCAAGTACCTGAATGCCTATTTTGGGACCTTGGCCCCGGAGGACCGGAAGCTCTTTTTAGGCCGGTACTATCTGGGGCAAACGGCGCCGACCCTGGCAAAGCGGCATGGGCTGACGACCCGGCAGGTAAAGTACAGGCTGACCAAGCTGCGGGAAGGGCTGAAAACGGCGCTGCAAAAAGAAGGGGTGGCACTATGAAAGCAAACGACTTAAACCGGGCACTGAACTATGTGGACGATCGGTATCTTGCGGAATTGGATGCTCCGGAACAGGAGTGTATCCCTATGAAAAATCGGAAAAGAATCGTGCATCTTTTGGTGGCAGCGGCGGTGATCGCCCTGCTGTCCGTAACGGCTTATGCTACGGATGTGTTTGGCATCCGGTCTTTGGAATCCGGGGGAAAAAGCACCCAGTATTCTAATTTTGCGGAGATGGACAAGGCCATGGCCCAGGCGGGTTTCCAGGCAGACTGCAAGGAGGAATTCAGCAATGGGTTCCGGTTTGCAAATGCCTACGTGGAGGAGACCGTGGGAAAAGACGAAAGCGGTAAAATAGCATTGGTGTACCAGGAGCTGAGTGTGACCTACAAAAATGATGCAGGTCAGCGTGTGATGGTCTTTGCCCACAGGGAAATGGAGGAAATCCCCCAGGACGACCGTCCCGCCCAAAACACCTGGGATGTCCAGGGAATCACGGTCAGCTACTATCTTGACCACTACAAGTTTGTCCCTGCGGACTACAAGCTGTCCGAAGAGGAGCAGGCTTGGCAGGAGATCCCCGGAAATTATATTTCCTACGGCTCCGATCAGGTAGAGGAAAAAGATGTGGTCTTCCTGAACTGGACCAAGGACGGTATCCGCTATATGATCATGGATTCCGGTGCTCAGGTGTCCGCGGAAAGCCTTTACTCTATGGCCCAGGAGATCATCGCCCAATAACCACAAACCGCCTGCTGCGGTAAAATTCTTAGATCGACGGCAGTACCTCCCAGGGAAAGACCGGGAGGTACTGCATTTTTTGTAAATAAGAATTTGTGGGGTTCACCCCCATACCGTAGGGGCGGCTACCAGCCGCCCGAAAGGTAGCGATACGAAAATGGTGCGATGAATGGAACCGGCCCAAAGCAGGGAATCCCCAGCCTTCCCCTGGGAGGGGAAGGTGGCCCGCAGGCCGGATGAGGTTGAAAAATGCTGCAATTTTATCC
>JBNMHR010000121.1:0-2578 GCA_050872865.1 Faecousia sp.
ATTGATTTTCTTGCCGGAACAAGAAAACCACCGCCGGAGGCGGACTCCTGCCAGTGTGATATTTGTTTCGAATAAATCGGATTCCCGACAAGCATGGAATGAAACACAATTCACAGATTATTAACTCGTGCAATTGTCCTGGCGGCTGGGAACCCCTTGAAATGATTCCCCATCCCGGCTATAATAGTAAGAAAACACCCGAAAGGAGTTCCGGAATGCATTCGAAAGAGATCGCCGACAACGGCCTGACCTTATTGAAAAAAGGCAAGCAGGGTCTGGTCCATGCCCTGTTTGGGCGGGTGGGACTGCTGATATTGTGTATGGTCCTCCAGGCGGTGGCCCTGTTTGGGCTGCTTTACTGGCTGGAAGATAACCTGTTTATCTTTATCGGCGGCAGCACCATCGTCAATATTGTGATACTGCTGTCCCTGGTGAACAGCTCTATGGACCCCTCGGCCAAGGTCACCTGGCTGGTGATCATTCTGGTCCTGCCGGTATTCGGCTGCATCTTCTACCTGTGGACCCAAAGTGAATTGGGCCGCCGGACCCTGAAGGCCCTGGTGGAGCGCAACAGCCGGTTGTCTGACCATCTTGTTACCCAGGAAGAAAAGCCCCTGGCCCTGTTGGAGCAGACGGACCCGGGGGCGGGCAGGCTGGCCCACTACATCGCCTCCTGCGGCCCCTTCCCCGTGTATACGGATACCGACGTGACCTATTTCCCCCAGGGAGAGGACAAATGGGCCCGGATGCTGGAGGAGCTGGAGCAGGCCCAGAAATTCATCTATCTGGAGTATTTTATTGTAAACGAAGGGCTGATGTGGGGCAAGGTGCTGGAAATTCTGGTCCGGAAGGCCCGGCAGGGCGTGGATGTGAAAATGATGTACGACGGCACCTGCGAGCTCACCACCCTGCCCTACGATTACCCCAAGCGGCTGGAAGCCCTGGGCATCCAGTGCAAGATGTTCTCCCCCATCTCCCCCATTATCTCCACCCACTATAATTACCGGGACCACCGGAAAATTCTGGTCATCGACGGGGACACCGCCTTTACGGGGGGCGTGAACCTGGCGGATGAATACATCAACCATGTAGAGCGCTTCGGCCACTGGAAGGACACCGCCATCATGCTGAAGGGCGCCGCCGTGGAAAGCTTTACCCTGATGTTCCTGCAAATGTGGAACGTGGACCAAAAGGAGCCCAAGTTCCCCGACGTCCTGCCCAGGCCCCACATTCCGGAACACACCCAGGGCTTCGTGATCCCCTATGGGGACTGCCCCCTGGACGGCAACAAAATTGGGGAACTGGTGTACATGGACCTCCTGAACCGGGCCACCAGGTACGTACACATCATGACCCCCTACCTGATTCTGGACGGGGAAATGGAAACGGCTTTAAAGTTCGCCGCCCAGCGGGGGGTGGACGTAAAGATCATCCTCCCCGGCATCCCGGACAAAAAGATCCCCTACGCCCTGGCAAAGACTCACTATAAGTCCCTGCTGGCCGCCGGGGTAAAGATCTACGAATACACCCCGGGCTTTGTCCACGCCAAGGTGTTCAGTGTAGACGACAAAGAGGCGGTAGTCGGCACCATCAACCTGGATTACCGGAGCCTATACCACCACTTCGAATGCGCCGCCTACCTGAGAGAAGTACGGTGCCTGCCGGACATCGAAAAGGACTTCCGTGCCACCCTGAAAAAATGCCGGGTAGTGACGGAAGAGACCATCCGGGAGGAAAAGCTGACGGTAAAGATCACGGGGTATGTGGCCAAGGTCATTGCGCCGCTGCTGTAAACCATCTAACCATGAAAAGGAGCAATCATCATGAAAGTTTTAATGATCAACGGAAGTCCCCGGGCAAACGGGAACACTGCACTGGCTTTGAAGGAGATGGAGCACATTTTCAAAGAAAGCGGTGTGGAGGTGGAGACCGTCCAGGTGGGCAATAAGGCCATCCGGGGCTGCATTGCCTGCAACAAGTGCGCCCAGCTTGGAAAGTGCGTTTTTGACGACCCGGTCAACGAGGTGGCCCCCAAGCTCCAAGAGATCGACGGCCTGGTGCTGGCAAGCCCCGTGTACTATGCCTCTGCCAACGGGAACCTGATCTCCTTCCTGGACCGGCTGTTCTACAGCAAGCACTGTGACATGACCATGAAGGTGGGTGCCAGCGTAGTCTGCGCCCGCCGGGGGGGCTGCTCTGCCACCTTCGACGAATTAAACAAATACTTTACCATCTCCGGTATGCCCGTAGCCTCCAGCCAGTACTGGAACAGCATCCACGGCCGCCTGCCCGGAGAGGCGGACCAGGACGAAGAAGGCAAGCAGACCATGCGAGCCCTGGCGCGGAACATGGTATTTTTAATGAAGAGCATCCAATTGGGCAAAGAAAGCTTTGGCCTGCCGGAGCAGGAGCCGAGAGTGGCGACACATTTTATTCGGTGAATGGGGATTTGTGCAATTAGGCATGTCGTTGCGAGGCAGTGCGCACACTGCCGTGGCAACCCCCCAAGGTTTTAGACTGCCAAAGGAAAGCAGCCCCTCCCCCCTACAAGAATGGAGGGGGTGCCCACCGCAGTGGG
>JBNMHR010000122.1:0-2316 GCA_050872865.1 Faecousia sp.
CATCCGGCCTGCGGGCCACCTTCCCCTCCCAGGGGAAGGCTAGGAGAGCGTGCCTTTGGTGCCTACCATTCAACCAACCTAACTTGTATCGTTACCTTTCGGGACGATGTGCCTCAATCGTCCCCTACAGGAAATTTCATTCCGGCGAAGCGGTTTTTATTCCAGCTCTTCCACTTCCCGCAGCCAAAGCTTCCCCACCGCGTCGCTGGGCATCCGCCAGTCGCCCCGGGGGCTTAGGCAGACGGAACCTACCTTGACCCCGTCCGGCAGGCAGCTGCGCTTGAACTGTTGGGTAAAGAACCTTCTGTAGAAGGCCTGCATCCACTTCTTTACGGTTGCCCGGTCGAAGTCCTTTTCGAAGGCCCGCAGAGCCAAAGTAAAAATCTTCTTGGGGCCGAAGCCGAACCGCAGCATATAGTAGAGGAAGAAATCGTGGAGGGCGTAAGGCCCCACCAGGTCCTCGGTGTACTGGCTGATCTTGCCGCTGGCATCCGGGGGCAGGAGCTCCGGGGAGATGGGGGTATCCAGAATATCCTCCAAAACCAGCCGGGCGGGGGCAAAATCCGGGGCCTCCGCAATGGCCGCGATCATCCAGCGGATCAGGGTCTTGGGAATGGAGGCGTTGACGCCGTACATACTCATATGGTCCCCGTTGTAGGTGCACCAGCCCAGGGCCAGCTCGCTCAGGTCCCCGGTGCCGATGACGATACCACCAACCACACTGGCATAGTCCATGAGTATCTGGGTCCGCTCCCGGGCTTGGGCATTTTCGTAGGTGCCGTTTAAAACGGTCTTATCGTGGCCGATGTCCCCGAAGTGAATGTCCACCGCCTGGCGGATGTTCACTTCCTTGCAGGAGACTCCCAGCTTTTCCATGAGCTCCAGGGAGTTCCGGTAGGTCCGGTCGGAGGTGCCGTAGCAGGGCATGGTCACGCCGTAAACATCCGAGGCCGGTCGCCCCAGCTGGCGCATAGCCTCCACCGTTACAAGCAGCGCCAGGGTAGAATCCAGGCCGCCGGAAATACCCACCACGGCCTTGGAGCCGATGGCCCCCAATCTGCGCTTCAGGCCCGCCACCTGCATCCGGAAGATTTCCATGCAGCGCTCAAACCGGTCCTCCTTCCCCTCCGGGACGAAGGGGAGCTTATTGAGCTTTAACAGGCTGCCGTCGCTGCGCAGGGGCTCCGTAGAGACCCGGGTTTCCGGCAGGGCTTCCGGCACCAGGAGGGCGGCGTTGTCCCCAAAGCACTTGTTCTTTCGCCGGTCCGCCCGGATAGCCCCCAGGTCGCAGTCCGTGATCACCATGCCCTCGGTAACGATGGGGTCCTTGCTTTCGGCCAAAAGCTGCCCGTTCTGGGCGATGAGGCACTGGCCGGAGAAAATTAAATCTTGGCTGCTCTCCCCCGCCCCGGCAGAGGCGTAGGCATAGATGCCGGTCAAAGCCGCGGACTGATGCTTAACCAAGCTCCTGCGGTAGGCCCGCTTGCCGATGGTCTCGTTGGAGGCGGACAGGTTTACAATGACCTCCGCCCCACCCAGAGCCAGCAGAGAAGAAGGGGGCACCGGGGTCCACAAGTCCTCGCAAATTTCAACACCCAGAATGGCGCCGTCTCCAATTGTAAACAGCCCCTGTGGATAAATGGGCACTTCCACATCTTTTCCGGAGAGCGTCAGGGTCAGGTAGTCCCGGTCCAGGTCCGAGCCGGAGGCAAACCACCGCTTTTCGTAGAACTCATTGTAGTTGGGCAAATAGGTTTTGGGCACCAGGCCGTAGATTTCCCCATCCCGCAGCACGGCGGCGCAGTTGAACATCCGGCATCCCACCGTCACAGGCAGGCCCACCACCGCCGTCAGCCTGGGGCAGGCCTTGGACGTTTCCAAAATCGCTTCCAGCCCCCTCAGGCTCCCCTTTTGCAGCGTGTCCTGGAAAAACAGGTCCTGGCAGGTATAGCCCGTCAGGCACAGCTCCGGAAACACCGCCAGGTCCGCCCCGGCTTTGTCTGCCTTTTGCAGCCAAACACCAATTTCCATGGCGTTTCCCATTGGATCCCCCAGGGTGAGCTTCGGTACCACACAGGCAATGCGAATGAATTCCAGCATACTTTACCCCTCCATCGTTTTCTTTCCATATCCTACCATAGTTTGCCCAAAAAGGCAACGGGCATCCGGATGTTGTCAGGACAATAGTGTGAAAGTAATCCTCCTTAGCAATACAGCGCTAACAAGGCGCACAAAACCACCCTTGCAAAACCACCATTTTGCAAAGGTAAAGTATTCAAGAGTAGGTGCTAGGCAACAGTTAATCCTTGCTTTTCA
>JBNMHR010000123.1:0-2302 GCA_050872865.1 Faecousia sp.
TCCCAAGCCCGACGATGCCGCCGACGCGGTGGCCATCGCCCTGTGCCACGCCCGGTCCTCTACGTCGTTGCTTGCCATGGCGCAGAAATAATTACCTATGTCATTGCGAACCAGTGACCGATGTCACTGGTTCGCAATCCCCCGGTTGAATAGGACGGGCCCGAAGAGCGGCACGCCCTTTTCCTCTCCAAGCTTGGGAAGGGGTTCTGGACTTTCGGTCTTTCCCACTCATCCGGGAGGTTGCCACACCAGTCTGCAGACTGGTTCGCAACGACAGTACTAAAAAGGAGTTCCTTATGCTATATTATCTTTCCGGAACGGTGGCCCTGTTGGAGCCGGGGCTGGCCGTTATTGATTGCGGCGGCGTGGGCTACGGCTGCCGGGTCACGGCCTATACCGCCGCCCAATTAAAGCTCAATACCACCGCCAAACTTTACATTACGGAGTCTATTCGGGAGGATGCCTACGACCTGTACGGCTTTGCCTCCCGGGAGGAGCAGAAGTGCTACGAGCTGCTTACCGCCGTCAACGGAGTAGGCCCCAAGGCCGCCATGGCGATCCTCTCCTCCGGCGGGCCCCAAAACTTTACCCTGGCCGTCATGACCGGGGACGAAAAAATGCTCACCGCCGCCCAGGGCGTGGGCAAGAAGATCGCCCAGCGGATCATCCTGGAGCTGAAGGACAAAATCGGCGGCAGCAGCATGGAGCTGGACTTCTCCGCCGGGCCCGTGGGTGCTCCCCAGGCACCAAGCAGCAATCTGTCTTTGGCCACCGCCGCCCTGCAGGAGCTGGGCTACTCCCCCGCGGAGATCGCCACGGCTCTGAAAGGGGTGGACCCCAAGGCCAGCACCGAGGATATGGTCCGCCACGCCCTGCGGGCCATGGTCATGAAAGGATGATATTAGATGAGTCTGGAATTTTCCCAGGAGCCGGAGGATACTCTGGTCCTGCCTACCTATACTCCCCAGGACGCCGCCGAAATTGGCCTTCGGCCCAAGCTTTTAAGCGACTACACCGGCCAGGAAAAGGCCAAGGGGAATCTGTCCGTCTACATTGAGGCCGCCCAGCGGCGCAATGAGCCCCTGGACCATGTGCTGCTCTACGGCCCTCCGGGTCTTGGCAAAACCACCCTGGCGGGAGTCATTGCCAACGAGATGGGGGCCGGCATCCGCATTACCTCCGGCCCGGCCATCGAAAAGCCCGGAGACCTGGCGGCCCTCTTAACCAACCTGAACGCCGGGGATATTCTCTTCATCGATGAGATCCACCGCCTGAACCGGGTAGTAGAGGAAATTCTGTACCCGGCCATGGAGGACTTTGCCATCGACATCATCGTGGGCAAGGGACCCAGCGCCAACTCTATCCGGCTGGACCTGCCGAAATTCACCCTGGTGGGCGCTACCACCCGGGCAGGCCAGCTCTCCGCCCCCCTGCGGGACCGGTTCGGCGTGTCCCTGCGCCTGGAGCTCTACACCCCGGAGGAGCTGGCGGCCATCGTCACCCGTTCCGCCACCATCTTAGGGATGCCCATTGAGCCGGAGGGGGCTATGGAGATCGCCTCCCGGAGCCGGGGCACCCCCAGAATCGCCAACCGTTTTTTGCGCCGGGTAAGGGACTTCGCCCAGGTCATGGGCGACGGCACCATTACAAAGCAGGCGGCAGACATCGCCCTGCAGCGACTGGAGGTGGACAAGCTGGGCCTGGACGTCATCGACCGCCGGATGCTCACCGCCATCATCCGCAACTACGGCGGCGGCCCGGTGGGTCTGGAGACCCTGGCCGCCACCATCGGCGAAGAGGCCGTGACTCTGGAAGATGTATACGAGCCCTACCTGATGCAGCTGGGCTTTCTGACCCGCACCCCCCGGGGCCGCTGCGTCACCCCCCTGGCCTACGAGCACCTGCACATCCCCTACGAGGGCCAAGCCTCCTTCTCTTTGTAATTTCCATGGTGTTTTTTACCAAATTCCAATCTCCGGTTATAGAAACATTGCATAAATCTTTGATTTTCAGAGAAAAATTATTATAAAGGATTGACAAAACCCCTTTGCCCGTGTATAATTCAACATGCGGTGTTTGAGCGCCGCATATTTCATTCACCCTGCGTTACAACCATTCCTGGTAGAATTTCACGGGGCAAAAAACCGAAGAGAGGTATTTCCAATGTACGAAGATAAGACTTTAGTTTGCAAAGATTGCGGCAAGGAGTTCGTGTTCACCGCCGGTGAGCAGGAGTTCTACGCAGAGCGCGGCTTCCAGAATGAGCCCCAGCGCTGCAAGGCCTGCCGTGATGCTCGCAAGA
>JBNMHR010000124.1:0-1955 GCA_050872865.1 Faecousia sp.
CGCAAACCCACCCCGGCGCTCATGTCGCTCCCCAGCGTTGCACTATCCTCCGGGGTGGTAAAGCAGTTTCATCTTAGCATAGGGGGGTTGGATTTTTCTACCCCTCCAAATTAAAATGTCCTTGACAAAGGGTGCACTTCAGGGCGGGGGTGGAGGGGACCCGGTATGGTGATTTACTGCATTTGGATGGATGGCATTTCTCCAATATACCCTTCTTTTCTCAACGAACCAGTCTGTTTTTGAAGCGGGTCCCCTCCACCCCGGCCTGCGGGCCACCCCCTCCACGCAGGAGGGGGCAGGGGATTTACCTCTTCGAAAATTCCTTTTGTCAAATACATGAAAAATTTGCGAATTCTATTGACAATCGCCGTCAAAAATGCTATGATTCTAATCGGTACGAGAGTACCGAATGTAAGCGTGCGGATAGCCATTCCAACGGCGACCCGCATAAGTCCTGTATGTACCCGGGCCATTTCAACGGCAGGGTGCCGATTACACAATACAAGGAGTATGATTTATTATGGGATTCAAAACTGACATCGAGATCGCACAGGAAACTGTCATGCAGCCCATTACCGAGGTCGCCAAGACCGCCGGTGTGGACGAGAAGTACCTGGAGCAGTACGGCAAGTACAAGGCCAAGGTAGACTACCAGATCCTGAAGGACAAGGCCAATGAGCCCAACGGCAAACTGGTTCTGGTTACCGCCATCAACCCCACTCCCGCCGGTGAAGGCAAGACCACCACCACCGTTGGTCTGGCCGACGGTATGCGGAAGCTGGGCAAGAACGTTATTGTCGCTCTCCGGGAGCCCTCTCTGGGCCCTGTGTTCGGCGTCAAGGGCGGCGCGGCCGGCGGCGGCTACGCACAGGTTGTCCCCATGGAGGACATCAACCTGCACTTTACCGGTGACTTCCACGCCATCGGCGCTGCCAATAACCTGCTGGCTGCCATGCTGGATAACCACATCTACCAGGGCAATGCTCTGAACATCGATCCCCGTCAGATCACCTGGCGCCGCTGCGTCGATATGAACGACCGTCAGCTGCGTAACGTCGTAGACGGCCTGGGCGGCAAGACCAACGGTGTGCCCCGTGAGGACGGCTACGATATTACCGTCGCTTCCGAGGTCATGGCTGTTCTGTGCCTGGCTTCCGACATTAACGACCTGAAGGCCCGCCTGGCCCGTCTGGTGGTCGCCTACACCCGGGACGGCAAGCCCGTCACCGCCGGTGACCTGAATGCCCAGGGCGCTATGGCCGCTCTGCTGAAGGATGCTCTGAAGCCCAACCTGGTGCAGACTCTGGAGCATACCCCCGCATTCGTACATGGCGGACCTTTCGCCAACATTGCCCACGGCTGTAACTCCGTTACCGCTACCAAGATCGCTCTGAAGCTGGGCGACTACGCCATCACCGAGGCCGGCTTCGGTGCTGACCTGGGCGCCGAGAAGTTCCTGGACATCAAGTGCCGCATGGCCGGCCTGAAGCCCAGCTGCGTGGTGCTGGTGGCTACCGTCCGTGCTCTTAAGTACAACGGCGGCGTTCCCAAGAACGAGACCGGCAAGGAGAACCTGGAAGCTCTGGAAAAGGGCCTGCCCAACCTGCTGCGGCACGTGGAGAACATCACCAAGGTTTACAAGCTGCCCTGCGTGGTCGCCATCAACCGGTTCCCCCAGGATACCGAGGCCGAGCTGAAGCTGGTTGAAGAGAAGTGCAAGGAGCTGGGCGTCAACGTTGCTCTGTCCGAAGTTTGGGGCAAGGGCGGCGAAGGCGGCATCGAGCTGGCTAAGGAAGTTATCCGCCTGTGCGACCAGCCCAACGACTTCACCTTCTCTTACGATGTGGACCTGCCCATCAAGGAGAAGATCGAGGCCATTGTCAAGAAGATCTATCATGGCGACGGCGTGACCTTCACCGCCAATGCCGAGAAGCAGATCAAGACCCTGACCGAGC